>DAKD01000015.1 GCA_002499085.1 Methanomassiliicoccales archaeon UBA280 | reverse complement strand
GCCAGTCATTGCTCGCTCCGCCGGTGGTCCAGCCCAGCTCCCCGAAGGTCGGGCTGCCGTCGCCCTCGAAGTCCTCGAGGAAGAATTCTTCCTGGACAAGGCCGTACCATTCCACGGTTAATCCGGTCGGTGAGCCCGGGGGCGTGCCGTCCACTTCTGCCGTGTCGGTGAGGGTGTTGGGGCCTGTGCCGCCGTAGTCAGCGTCAACATAAGTTGCCGTGATGGTGTCTGCGGCGTTCACCCACAGCACTCCCGCTGCGTTTGTCGCTGAGATTGTCATGTATCCCTCGAACACGCTGGTGTCTCCGCCCGTCTCGGTAAGGAGCAGGTTCTCGCCTGCCGGTTCCCTGACGCTGGTGATAGGTATTGTCACGGTTTGCACGCCGCCGTCGGTGTTAAGGTCGGTGTCCTTGACTGTGACTTTCACCGAAGCCTCCTGCGGGTATTCGGGCATTTGAATGTCGATAGTTCCGTTGGAAGAAACATCCACCATGTTGACCATTATTGTGTAAGGTGCGCTGTAGTCCTGGCCGTCATATGACCTTGCGGAGACGAAGTGAGGGCCGAGCGCGAATCCCGTGGTATCCCAGCTGAATGTCCATGCTGTCGTGCCTGTGGCCGGCTCCCAGTGCTCCGTGTCTATTGCAACCTCGACTGCCGAGACTGAGCCGTCAGAGTCGCTTGCCGTGCCCGTGACCGTGACGAACGAATCAACCACCACATAGCCACCGTCGGAGGGGCTGGTTATAACCACGCCGGGTTCGTTGTTCGGGTCGCTGGCATCACTGCCCCAGAGAACCTTGTAGAATTCGTCCCATTTGTTCTCGGTGAAAGTCATGGTGTCGTACAGCGTGTCGTACGGCGGGCTGGCCGCATATATCGTGATTCCGTTTTCGTTGGTATTCTGATTGTGAATTATTATTGCACGCTCACCGTCCCAGGCTGCGCCGCCGTACTGGGTTCCAGCCGGACATGCCTGGCCGGCGTTTATAACTTCCTGGGCAGCTGTTCTTATTTCACAGGCAGGAAGCCCGGAAACAATGTTCTCACAGAAATGGATGAGGTCCTTCTGCCATGTATATCCCTGCCAATCCTCGGCAGCATTTGCAGCCGTTTGAAGATTGGCCCTGTGAGCGGTGATATCATGAATTCCCTTTTGGGCCAGGTTGTTGATGGCAGGAATCAGTTCCAGGAAGAACATCGTGGAGTTGATTATTGACATCGTTGTCATGCCACCGCTGGTGCCGTACATGTCAACGTATGCATCGAAGATGCACCAGGCAGCTTCCTCCCCGCCCATGTCCGGATTCGCAGCGATTGGCCCAAGCACAAGGTTGTACTCCCAACCATCACCGGCTATACTGTCCTCCGAGTTGCAGATGTAATCGATGTATGGTATCTCGTCATAGGCGTTGGACACATCGGACATCAGGCATTCGTCATAGCCTGCAACGTCGAACAGTTTTATCTTGCCGGTGTCGGCCCTTAGCGTTTCGTATATCGTTCGGACTTCCAGCATGGTCAGGTCGTCGCCGTTCGTATCGTCCGAGCACATGCCGTAACGCCAGCTTCCGCCGTGGTTCCACATGTCCCACATGTAGCGGTCCGCGGGGTAGTTCGTGTAAACGTAATTGACGAAATCGATGGCAGTCTGCGGGTCGCCCATGTTGACCTCCGTGCCCCAGCCCGGATTGATATCGGTGAGGGGAATGACTGCCGAAGAACCGGACTCGACGTAGTATGCAACGCTGTCTCCCGAGCTCTGGCCGTCGAAGAGTGCAAGGATGTTGATGTCATCGTCCGAGCCTATCAGCCCCATTTCGCCGAGGTCCTCGAGCCCGTAGCTGTGAAGATTGTTGTCCGCATCCAGGTAGCAGATGTATGTCCACTTCTTCGGCGGAAGCCTCGAAGGAGCCCTTGCAATTTCATTAGGCTGGTTCTTTATTTCCTCGGAGGCAATTAGGTTTTTCTCGCTGAATACGCCGGATTCCGTTTCTGCCATTTGGTATGTGTTCATAACATTGCCTTCGATCTCGGACCAGGTCACCAGGCCGTCTCCGAATCCCAGGTTATCCACAGAACCCGCGGATGCCAGTAACCGGGGTATGGACCAAGCGGAGCTGAGGCACTCGAAGTAGAGGCCTCTTGACTCTATGACGCCGGTCTCCGGATTTCTGACGCCTGCGCTGGCAATCATTTCAAGTTGACCGCCCGAATAAGCCAGCCGATTGTCCTGACAGGCAAGGCCGCTCATTGCGGTTCTCGGGCTGAACGTTGTCCCGTCATCGCAGCTAATCTGGACATTCATCATCCCGGAACACACATATGTGAACGCGACATTTCCCTCATTTACAGCGATTGAGGGGTTCTCCCCGTTGAACATGGATATCTTGGTCGCTGCACCGTTTGTGTCAACGGCTATGTAACCTGTTCTCAGAAGCTTGGACAGGCCGTCCTGCCAGACAATATGCACTTTCTGCGCTCCGGCAACAATCTGGAAATTCATGGGATTGCAATCGGCGCCTGTCAGGGCTGCGGGCTCGGTCCAACGTATTCCGGAATCTGAGCTCATCGAGAGCATCAACCTGGAGCCATGCTGGGGCCCTTCGACCCAAACCTGATACAGGGAACCGCCCAATGACACTATTGCATTTTCGCTGAGTCCATAGCCGGGCGAATTGGCCATCTCAGATTCTCCATCCGGAGCCATTCCGTTCACGGCCATACCCACGGGCAATGCCATCAGGCATGCCAACACTGCGGCAGTCAAACTCTTCAAAACATGTGATTCCATGGTTCTTCCTCCGACTTGAAACATCTGGAACAATAAGGAATCCTATTTACTTAAATATATCTGATTTCCTGCATTCAAAGTATTTAATATTACCTTATTGTGGAGTGAATTAAGAAAGGTCCCGTTATTTCAGGACCTTTTTGATAGTTCTGACGGCCCTGTCCACTTCTTTCTTGGTGATGACCAGCGGCGGCGCGAATCTGATCGTTGTCTGATGCGTTTCCTTAGCCAGGAGTCCGTTCTCCTTGAGCTTTTCCGTGTATTGCCTCGCAGGGCCCGCCTCGGGCGCAAGCTGTATCGCGATGAGCAGCCCCATGCCCCTCACGTCACATATCTTCTTGTTCTTTATCGCCTTCAGCTTCTCCCTGAAATAAGCGCCCATTTCCTCGGCCCTTTGGTCCAGCTTCTCCTCGAGGAGAACTTCGAGCGCGGCAGTTCCGACAGCGCAGGCCAGCGGATTGCCTCCGAATGTGGAGCCGTGGTCTCCCGGCGTCATTACCGACATCACGTCCTTGGAGGCTATGGCTGCCGACACAGGCATTATCCCGCCACCCAGGGCCTTTCCCACCAGAAGAATGTCAGGTTTCACACCTTCATGCTGGAAGCAGAACATCTTGCCTGTCCTGCAGAATCCTGTCTGGACCTCGTCCAGCATCAGAAGCACATTGTGCTGCGTGCAGATGCGCCTTATCTCCCTGAGGTATCCGGGCGATGGGACGATGACCCCGGCCTCGCCCTGGATAGGCTCCACGAGGAATGCCGCGGTATTGGGGGTGATTGCGGCGTCCAGCGCTTTCGCATCGTTGTATGGAATCATCTTGAATCCGGGAGTGAAGGGCCCGAAGCCGTCGCGGCTGCCCTCGTCCGACGAGAACCCGACAATTGTTGTTGTGCGCCCGTGGAAGTTCTGGCTGCAGACGATTATCTCCGCCTTATCCGCGGGTATGCCCTTCTTCTTGTAGCCCCATTTCCTTGCCAGCTTTATGCCCGTTTCAACGGCTTCCGCTCCCGTGTTCATCGGCAGGGCGACTTCCATGCCTGAAACCCCGGTGAGCAGCTTGAGGAAAGGTCCGAGCCTGTCGTTGTAGAAGGCCCTTGAAGTGAGAGTGACCAGCTTCATCTGGTCCTTGACGGCCTTTATTATCTTCGGGTGCCTGTGGCCCTGGTTGAGCGCCGAGTAGGAGGAGAGCATGTCCATGTACTTGCGGCCCTCCGGGTCCCATACGTAAATACCCCTCGCCTTGGAAATGACCACGGGTATCGGATGGTAGTTGTGCGCTCCATAGGTCGATTCTATCTCCATATATTCCTCGGATGTCGGCATATTCATTCCTCCGTTACAGGGCCCGTTCAGAGCCTTGGCATGGCATAAATCCATCGGATATATAAATGTGGGGAAATTAAAAATATATATTAATCAACAAATATAATTGAGCCCCGCCCGGGGGCGGGGCATTTCCGCATCACAGCTTCCGGATCTCTTCCTTGAAATCTATGCCTATTTCCGACAGTTCATCAAGAATCGGTTCGTAGATTCCGGGTGACACAGGTATGGACACACCTGGCTCCTTTATCCTGCCCTCGAGTATCATGCGCACCGCGATGGCGGCGGGCAGGCTGACAGTCCTCGCTATGGACGTGTCCTTGCCGACTACGCCGAAGTCCAGGAGGGTCGATGTTATCAGTTCTTTCCTGCCTTTGAACTCGGCGATGAACTCGTGGTGCATGACTATCATGTCCCTGTCCTTCTTGCCCAGGGCCATCTTCTCAAGGGTGAGTACGTTCATCCAGTCCAAGGGATTGTCCTTTTCCTTAGGAAGCGGCCTGTCCGAGAAAAGGCCGAGCCATTCCAGCCTCTTTATGACCGTGGCATAGGGCTTGAGGCCGAGGAATTTCGCGGTGGCGTTGGCCAGATCGTCCTTGGGCTTTGCCTTGACAAGGTGCCTCATCAGGTCTGCGTATGTCTTGCCCTTGAAACCCTTCGGAACCTTCTCCTCGAGCAGGCCCAGGGCGACAACGTTCCTCATGGTTTCGCACCAGCCAGGCATCCTGAACGTACCCCTGTAAACTGTCTTGGCGTCCTTCAGGCCATATATGTCCTTGTACGGCACTGAGTTCCTGTTGGGGTAATTCTCGAAGGCGCCGACACCGGGTACATTCTCAATCCTGTAGTTCTCGAAAAGTTGCTCCCCGGGGTATTCGCGTATCTTCCCGTTCTCGAGCCATTTGGATGGATTCTTGGAGGCCAGAAGGACGCCTCTCGGCGCCCAGGAGAACTTGTAGCCGAACGGGTTGTTGTTGGCCTCGAAGGCCTGCAGCGCACCGGTCGTGGACCTGAAGCTCGTGACCTTTCCTTTCCTCCTTTCGACATCATGGATTATCCTCATGGCAGACATGTGGTCGATGCCCGGGTCAAGGCCAGCCTCGTTCAGGAAGACGAGCTTCGACTTCCTGGCTGCGGCGTCGAAGGCGCGCATCCTGTCGCTGACATAGGATGTCGTGACCAGGTGTTTCCCGTGCTTCAGGCAGTATTCGGCCACCAGAGGGTGGTGTATGTACGGCAGCAGGCTGACAGAGAGGTCATGCTCCCTGACGAACTTGTCCAGCATTTTATGGTCGGCCTTCCTATCCGCGTCAAATGCGAGGGCCTTCCCGTTCCTATGCTTCCCGATCAATGCCTTCGCCTTGCTTACAGTCCGGCTGGCAACAGTCACCTGGAACCCGTGTTCCAGAAGGTAGACCACCATGGGCCTTGCGACCAGTCCCGCGCCGAGCACCAATACCTTTTTCATGTTCACACTCACCTTGCCCCGTCCCGGGGCGGCAACGGATATTGCTCCGTTTAGATAAGCGTTACCCATCAAAAGATATAATTACCTGTTCCGGCCGCGCTGACATTCGGAAATAATATTCGGGTTTCAGCATCGGAATGTTACAGGAATTTCTCAATGTATGCGTAGTCGGGGGTCAGCTTTCCCTTGTGGACTATGATGCATTTCTTTATTTCTGCAGGCAGTTTCAGCATGGCGAATTCCTCATTGTAATCAGCCTTCGCTATAGCCGCGACAAATTGCATCAGCTGGTTCCCGAAGAACGTGGACGAGTCCCTCGGCAGCATGGAAGGCAGGGTGTCAACTGCCATGATAACCGGGCCCTCGCCCTCCCAGCCGTAAACGACATCGTCCTTGTCCGCCAGGTATACGTATGACGGCACTCCCGGGTCTGTGGCCTCGACAGTGCATTGGATCGAGCCTTCGATGTCGCAGGTGATGTCCCCGATGACCTTCAGCCTGGACTTCATGGTCCAGCTTTTCCTGACCCATTCCTTCGTGACCAGCATCGGATACTGCGGTGCCCAGTAGATGCAGTTCATCAATATGCTGAGATTGTCCAGGTACTGGGAGAACACGCCCTTGTACTTCTCCGGATGTTTGAAGTAATCCTGGAGCTCGAATTTCTGGCCCTTGTCCTTGGGCACGACCATGTCCCTCTCATAGAAGACGACCTTGTACACCACGTGCCTGGAGTATTCGCCATTCTTCATGAAGGCAGCCAGCTCCTCGGGCTCTATCTCCTCGACGGGCAGTATGTCGAGTATCTCCTGGGCGCCCTTCGAGACATTTCCGTAGCCGGCAAAGCCCACAACCAGAGGCCCCAGGGATTCAGGGAGTCCCTCTGTCTCTATCCATGTGGCCACGACCTCCAGTGCGGCCTTGGCCTCGTCCAGGCTGTTGTACTGCAGGGGCCTCTTCATTCCGAGCAGCGGGTTCTTTATTCCCTCCCAGTCGAGTCTTCTTCCATAGGTGTAAAGGGTCTCGAGCATGCCTGCGAGGCCAGCATAGTTTCCGAAGAAGATAAGCCGCTGGTTTTTATCGTTCGTTATCTTTTCATAATCGAGGAGCGTGCAGCCCTTGGACATGAGCTTCCGGAGCATGGGCATGTTGTACTTCTGGCCTTTGATCGTGTGTGAGAAGAAGAGATTCGCCTGGCCCTCGTGGAAGAAATGTTCGGGGAATTCCTTGATGCCGAAAACGACATTGCAACCCGAAAGGTCCTCCTGAACCTTTGCGCCCGCCTCGATATAATCCTCGTCGGTGAACACCCTTATCCTTGACGGCTGGATGTGAACCTCTATGCCGTGGTGCACGAGGTCCCTCACATGCCTGGGAGCGAGCGGCACGCGCCGCTCCCATTCGTTCTTATCCTCCCTTCTTATTCCGATTACGGGATGCATGATATCAATCCTTGCCCAACGCTAAGCATTCGGATTAGATAAGGGTTATGAATAATATTCCCCTTACAGTGGTTCATGGACACCCACAGATACATCCTCGCCTCTGCCTCGCCAAGGCGCAGGGAGCTCTTGGCCGGAATGTTGAAAGAATTCGATTGCGTGCCCAGCTGCATTCAGGAATCCCTTGTGTCCGATTCCTCCCCGGCGGACCAGGTCATGGACAATGCTCTCAGGAAGGCCTTGGAAGTTGGAACCAGGTATCCGGATGCGACTGTCATCGCCGCGGACACGGTCGTCGTCCTGGATGGAATTGTGATGGGGAAGCCGAGGGACATGGAAGATGCCGCCAGGATGCTCCGGCTGCTTTCGGGGAGGACGCACCAAGTATTCACAGGGGTTGCAGTTGTACAGGGAGCCAGTCGCATAACCGATTTTCAGGTCAGCGATGTGACATTCCGCAACCTTGACGCTGAGGAAATCCAGGCCTATGTCAATGAAATGAGACCTCTGGACAAAGCCGGGGCTTACGGGATACAGGAGATTGCCGAAACATTCTTGGCTGAGCTGGACGGCGATTTCAACAATGTGATGGGCCTGCCCACAGACCTGTTGGCCGAGATGATGGACGTTATGAATATGTCAAGTCCCGCGGCATGAAAAAGTTTAATAGAAGCACCCACATCACCCGTGCCAAGGGGGGTAAATGCGCCTTGTGAAGGTGATATTACCCGCATGGAGGACATCGAATGATAACCTTTAGCGACAGACAACTTAAGATACCCAAGATGACCAAACCCGTCTATCTTGTAACGGCTGGAATGTCCAAATTCGCCAGGGCTTTTCCGGACAAGAGGACCGAGGAGATATGCATCGACGCATTGACAGAGGCAGCGAATTTCATAGACATGACGCCGGCCGAACTGAAGAAATACATACACACATGTTACTACGGGCACTTCGCGGACCATTTCGGCGACCAGCTTCTTGGAGAGGCTGTAATACACGACAGGCTTGGCCTTGACCCCCTGGGCAACATCGGAATTAAGACAGGAGGGGCAACCGGCGGCTCTGTTCTCTGGGAAGCATACAAGACCATCGCTTCCGGCTACTCGGACTGCGTGCTTGCCATGGGTTGGGAGAGAATGGACGAGGTCCCCACGGATGAAGGAAATAACTTGATATCATGCGCCGCGGACAAGGACTGGGAAACTCCCATGGGACACATTTACACAGGTTACTACGCAGTCATGGCACAGAAGTACTGGCAGGTGTTCGGCAAGGAGGAAGAGTCCTTCAGAAAGACCATGGCCGAGATTGCCGTCAAGAACCGCGGATACGCCAGGATGAACCCCCATGCCCAGGGCCCTATGGACATCACGGTGGAGGATGTTCTCAACTCCCCCATAGTGGCATACCCTCTCAGGGCACTGGACTGCTGTCTCATGAGCGTTGGTGCGGCCTGCGGGATACTGGCGGACGAGAAGACGGCTTACGAATTATCTGACAATCCGCTCAGGATTGATGTTTCCGCTGCCAGCCATACCCTGAGGGTTGCCGACAGGCGCCACATGGAGATTCCGCTGCTGCCCAACGAGACCAAGGAGCAGTACGCTGACCTGGGGCAGAGATTCCCGGGCGGCGACCGATATCCCGGTTTCACGGGATTCCTGGCGGCCAGGATGGCTGCCTACTACGCTTACAGGATGGTAGGGATAATGGACCCCACGGAGGACCTGGACCTGGTGGAGCTGCATGACGCTTTCACGATAAGCGACATACAGACTTACGAGGACATCGGCATCAGGCCGTACGGCCAAGGCAGGGAGTATGTGGAATCCGGGGACTGCTACCATACAAATCCCAAGACAGGCGAGCCGGGAAAGCTCCCTGCCAACCTTTCGGGCGGCCTGATAGGTTGCATGCATGCGGTCGGAGCCACGGGCATAATGCAGGTCACGGAGGTCGCCCAGCACCTGTGGAACCGGTGGGGCGAGATGCACGGCGACGAGGCTAAGTGGGAGAGGTTCGGCCGTGAGAAGCCGAAGGACTGGAAGAACCTCCAGGTTCAGGGCGCCAAGCGCGGACTGGCCATCAGCCATGCCGGCGTGGGCTCCCACGTTACCTGCACAGTACTGCAGAATCCGGACAACATCCTTGAAGGAGGCACGTTACAATGAAAAAGGAACATCTGGCATCGAAAGAGGAAGACGAGAAGCGCGGAACGGTGACAGTATCCAACGGTCGTTACAAGCCCAGCGGCCTGTTTCACTTCATATCGCCAAACACACCTATAACAGATGAGGAAACCGGCAGGCTGATGGGCGTTACCAACCCCAGGGACATGACCTACATCCATTCCTACGGCGGCGAGGCCGTATTCTTCGAGAGCCTCGGAAAGGGCAAGCTCATTGCCTCCAGATGCGACAATCCGGCCTGCGAGTCAAAGGGGTCGATATTCATGCCATTCAGGATACACTGCCCTGACTGCCTTTTCAGGAATGCGCATGTCGACATAACAGACAGGGCCAAGAAGAACGCAACAGTCCATTCCTTCATGATAACGGAAAGGACCGGGGCATTCAACACACTCCCGACGCCCATCAAGTTCGTCAACGTCGAATTCGAGGGCGTCTGCACGATCCTGATGGGCGCGCTGATACGCGGCGAACCCAAGATAGGCATGCGCGTGGTCCCCATATTCAAGACCCAGAAACCGGATTACATCATAACCGACATGCTGTGGGTGCCGGCCGACTGGCCTGCCAAGGATCTGCCTGAAGGGTACACGTATTGAAAAGAAATGCCGGGCATTTGTGCCCGGCATATTTCATATTTTTGATATAGATATGCAATGCGAAGGATGAGAGAAACGCTCCAGGGTTAGAGCTTGTTGTCGCCAAACTGACTCTGTTCCCATATGATTCACGCTGTCAGTTTGGGATACGGTCGAATCCTTTGCGGTGCTTGCGATTCGACCTATCGCCAAACAGACTACAATGAGATATAGTAATGAATCGCTAGTTTGGCGATTCTGTCGAATTCTTCCGAACAGAAAATGGACCTTTCAGAATTCGACGAATTTTTTATTTTCTGGTTTTTTATGCTGTCAGGCAAATAAGCCCCCGAACAGACTATTCTGGCAATTAATTATTGTCGCTAGTTCGGGGGTTCTGTCGAATTCTTCCGAACAGAATATGAACCATTCAGAATTCGACGAATTTTTTATTTTCTGGTTTTTTATGCCGTCAGGCAAATAAAAAACCACGCCGTTGTCAGGATTTGAACCTGAGGCCTGCTGATTAACAGTCAGCCGCTCCACCAGTCTGAGCTACAACGGCATTTTGTTTGCGAATGAAAGCTTTATCCTGTCCTCCCGAAGATGAGCCTCTATAAATCTTATGCGGCTCATCGAGGCGCAGACGAGTCGCGCAGCGATTCGTCTAGCGCACCAGTCTGAGCTACAACGGCATTTTGTTTGCGAATGTTGGCATAATATAATGCCAGGAACAAAGCTGATACTGCCTCCGTATTTAATGTTTTTCAGAACAGACAGAGTTCAGTGAAAAAAGACGAAAGGTAGTTTATATCAGGATGACATTCACGGTCATGGACCGCGGCCATGTATTCAGGAGGATGTTCCACTTATGCGCGCCCGGAATACTTGTGTATTATTTTTTCCCCGGCACCTTCCTCGGAATTTCGAAGGAGGCTTGGCTCATCCTCGGGCTCATCCTGCTTCTCGTCCTTGAGGCGGGCAGGCTCTTCCGGGGCAAGGTTTTCTTCGGTATGCGGGATTACGAGAAGACACAGATATCCGCCTATGCCTGGGCGGGCATGGGCGTGACAATCGCATTGCTTGCTTTTCCCATGCCCTTCGTGATCTGCGCGGTGGTTGGCCTGGGCTGGACAGACCCGATAATAGGTGAGCTGAGGAAGAGAAAGAGAATGACGTATTATCCCTGGATGCCCCTTCTTTTCTATTTCCTGATCGTGTTCGGCTGCCTTGTCCTTTTCTCAGACATACCTTGGCTGGCTATTGTGATACTTGCATCGGTAGGCAGCCTCGGGGCCATAGCCGTAGAGAAGCCGAAAATCCCGGTAGACGACGATTTCCTGATGCTGGTCCTGCCATTGATTGTCATGACACTCGTCTATGAGTATATGGTCATAGCCGACATTGTGGCCCTATGATGCGCAATCCAAGGGCCGAATTCAGCAAATTCATTGGCTATGCATGACATAATATGCAAAGGGTAGAAACATTTAATAGTAAGAACACAATATTGGTGATAGGTGAACAGATGGCTGTAGGCTTTGTACTGATTTCGACAGCACCAGCAAAGGAGCATGAGGTTTACAATGAACTCCTGAAAGTCAAGGAGATTGTCGAGCTTCATCCCTTGTTCGGGGAATACGACCTAATCGCCAAGATAGAGGCGGACGACTTCAATGTCCTCGGACAGGTTGTAGTGGACAAGGTCAGATCAATACCCGGTGTCATCGACACCAAGACGCTTACGGGCATGAAATTCTGAGGTGTTGCTATGGACGTACTTTGGACATTTATACTGGTATTCCTCATGATTTTCGGATTGGGATTGCTCATCGCCGGGGTATTCACGGTTTACTTCGGCAGCGGGAAGAGCCGCGGGATAGGCGCCGGACTGCTGGTCGGCGGAATAGTCATTGCCCTTCTGATTTTCCTAATGGCATACAAGAATATATTGATACCGAGCGATGGCGAGGGGGCAATCTGGCTTTGGGGCGACATTATCTTCCCGGGCCTGGTATACCTCGGGGCAGCTATAGTAGGCGCCCTTGCCGCAATAGGCATGTTCCTCCTCGCGATAACGAAATCCTGAACTTACAACCTTTGGTTGAAAGTTCATTTCCGTAGGCCATTGACCTATTTCTCAAAGCCGAAAGGCTTTGAGGCCGGTTGGCGATTTCTGCGCAGCTATTGGCGTTAAATCGATCTGCGTCGGCCCTGAGACTTATTTTCCCGCGCGATATTTCTTTGCCGCCTCGACGAGCCCCAGGTGGACCTTGGACGGGTTCCCCGGGCGCGACTTGAACTCGGGGTGGAATTGGGTTGCGATGAAGTACGGATGGTCCGGAAGCTCCGCCACCTCCATCCTCACGCCGTCCTTCGAGCGTCCTGTGAACCTGAGGCCGGCTTTCTCAATCCTTCCGATGAATTCCGGATTCACTTCGTACCTGTGCCTGTGTCTCTCGGATATTTTTGCCCTGCCTGAATAAAGTTTGCTTGCCCTGCTGCCTTTGGCCAGGGTTATCTCATGCGCGCCCAGCCGCATGGTGGCTCCCATGTCTCTCACGCCTTTCTGCTCGGGCAGGATGTCTATAACCGGGTATTTGGTGTTCGGGTTGAACTCGGTGCTGTTGGCTCCTTTCAGACCCATGACATTCCTGCAGAACTCGGCAACACATAACTGGAAACCGAGGCAGACACCCAGAAGCGGGATTTTCCTCTCGCGGGCAAATTTCACAGCGAATATCTTGCCCTCGACTCCCCTGTCGCCGAAGCCGCCCGGGATAAGTATGCCGTCGACGCCCGCAAGCAATTTTTCCGCGCCTCTTTTCTCAAGGTCCTCGCCCTCGAGCCACCTCAGTTTGACTCTGACCCCGGCATCGGCCGAGGCATGGTGGAATGCCTCGATGTGGCTGATGTAAGAGTCTTTCAGTTCAGTGTATTTGCCCACAACCGCGATCTCCACCTCTCCCTTGGGGTTGAGCAGGCTGTCCACAAACAGATTCCACCTCTTCATGTCCTTCTTCGGGCAGTCAAGCTTCATCTTCCTCAGGAGATATTCAGTCAGCCCCTGTTTCTCCAGTATGCTGGGAACCAGATAGATGGATTCGGCGTCCGGGGCGCTGACTACAGCCTCCAGCGGAACGTCGCAGAACAGGGAGATCTTGCGCTTGATGTCGTAGTCCAGGGGCTTCTCTCCCCTGGCGACTATGATGTTGGGTATTATGCCGATGGCCCTGAGCTCCTTCACCGAATGCTGGGTGGGTTTCGTTTTCTGCTCGCCCACTGAACCCATGACCGGAACAAGCGTGGTGTGGACGAAAATGCAGTTCTCCTCTCCACCCGATTCCCTGAAAAGCTGTCGGACGGCCTCGAGAAATGGCATGGATTCTATGTCTCCCACTGTGCCCCCGAGTTCAACAAGGGTGACATCGGCGCCGGTCGATTCGCTGACCTTTTTTATCCGCTCCTTGATCTCGTTGGTGATATGGGGGATTATCTGAACTGTCTTTCCGAGATAATCGCCCCTGCGCTCCCTCTCGATCACGGTCTTGTAAACCTTTCCAGTGGTGATGTTGTGGTTGCTGCCAAGCTCGACATCGAGGAAACGCTCGTAATTCCCAAGGTCCAGGTCTGCCTCGCCGCCGTCTTCAAGAACATAGACTTCGCCGTGCTGGTAGGGATTCATGGTGCCTGCGTCGCAGTTGAGGTACGGGTCAATCTTGACTGCCGTGACCTTCAGACCCCTGCCCCTGAGCAGCCTGCCTATTGAAGATGCGGTGATTCCCTTTCCAAGCCCTGACAGAACGCCGCCCGTGACTATTATGTATTTCATTTATCTCACGGGCGTGGTAGATAGCCTAACCTGTTTTTAAAGGTTACCTTGGCGTAAACTACCAGCCCTTAAAAGGGTTGGTGTTTGTTGCCGGGCTGGAAGTTTACCATGGGTTAGTTATATGCCGAATCAGAGATTCGGCAAACCCATTTTGAAATGTCAAAATGGAGCATACCTATTTTTATCGAAGCCTGGGAGCTTCGATTCATTTTGATTAAATAGGCACGGTATGCAACGGTGGATTGACGACTGTCCATGCCGATTCATCTCGGCCCTGAAGGACGGAGAGTGGAGCAACGATACTTCGTTGCGACTAAGCCGAGGCTCTGCCTCGGTGCTATCTCGGCATAATTACGTCAAATCGAATGAAGGTTCTTCGAAGCGAACTGCGGGTCGGTGGTGAGGTTCACGGATAGCCGGCGGAGCCCTGTCTCGTCGCCCGGGCTTGGCATATGTGTGAGATGGACCTCGCAGCCCTTCAGGTCCCTGAGCCGTTCCATGGCGTCCTGGGCTGTTGGGTTGTGGGCCGCGCTGATGCTGAGCGCGATGAGCGTGTCGTTGAGATCAAGGCTAAGGACTTTTTCCTGCAGAATCTGCCTTTCCAGCACACCGATCGAGCCGAGGATGTTCGGCGAGATTATATGGATGCGGTCCGGGACTTCAGCCAACTTCTTGATGGAGTTCAGCACCATGCTGGAAGATGCGCTCATGAGGTCTGAGCTTTTTCCTGTGACAATGCTTCCGTCATGAAGCCTGATTGCAGCTCCCACATGGATTCCTGCATCTGTTCCGGATTTTATCCTTGCTTCCTCCGCAGCTTTCCTTGCGGGACAGACCACGGCCCGGTCCTCCGGCATGACTCCGGTCTGTTCCATCAGATGCTCCGCAAGCTTCACTGTTGTTTTGCTGATGAAGCCCATCATATATTCGCTGTTGTATCTGAAAACCCTTCGGATTATTTCCTGCTTGGCCGCTTCCTGGACTGCGCCGTCGTCGACTATTCCGAAGCCTGCCATGTTGACGCCCATGTCCGTCGGCGAATTGTAGGGGGATTCTGCCTCCGTGATCTTCTCCAGTATTCGTTTCAGGACAGGGAATACCTCAACGTCCCTGTTGTAATTCACAGTTTCCTTTCCGTAGGCCTTCAGGTGATAGGGGTCTATCATGTTGAAGTCACCCAGGTCAGCGGTTGCAGCCTCGTAAGCCACGTTCACTGGGTGTTTGAGCGGTATGTTCCATATCGGGAAGGTCTCGAATTTTGCATAACCGGACTTGATGCCGCGGCGATAATCGTGATACATCTGGGACAGGCATGTTGCCAGCTTTCCGCTGCCCGGACCTGGGGCGGTTACTATGACCAGACCTTTTGTTGTGGGGATGGGTTCATTCTTGCCGTAGCCCTCATCGCTGACTATCACATCCACATCGCTCGGGTATCCCAGTGTATGGGTATGGGTGAACACGGAGATGTCCCTCCGTTCCAGTTTATTCTTGAAAAGGTTGACTGCAGGCTGGTCCTGATACCTCGTTATGACAACTGCGCTGATGTCAATCCCCCATCCCCGGAGATCGTCTATCAATTTCATGGCATCGGCATCGTAGGTAATGCCAAAATCTGCCCTGATCTTCCGCCGTTCGATGTCGCCGGCATATATGCAAAGTATGATGTCTGCGCGGTCCTTTAATTTTTGAAGGAGGCTCATCTTCACGTTCGGGTCGAAACCCGGGAGAACCCTGGAGGCATGCATATCGTGAATTATCTTGCCCCCGAACTCCAGGTACAGTTTGCTGCTCACCTCGTCCATCCTCTTCATGATGGCTTCTGTCTGCTTCCGGAGATATTTCTCGTTGTCAAACCCGATTCTGTTCTGCATCCGTTGCACCGTTTTCGGGGCGCCGCGTCCGATGTCGGACATTGCCCAGCGAACGGAATGCCTCGGCCGGTTTTAAAGATTGCCATGCACCCGACATGCCAAAGATTTTATCCGCCGCATATATTCTCCCATGGCAATGGTGATACGATGAGATCGTCCAACATCAGCGGATTCTACAAGATGGGAATGAAGGAGAGGCTGGACATGGTCAAGGAATTTGCCGGCCTGACCGACGAGGAGGTCAAGATTCTGGCGAGCACGGGCATTCTCGACCCGCAAAAGGCGGACAGGATGGTTGAGAATGTAATCGGTTCCATTCCGGTCACCCTTGGCATTGCCACAAACTTCCAAGTCAACGGCAGGGATGTCCTTGTTCCGATGGCCACGGAGGAACCGTCTGTCATCGCGGCCGCTTCGAATGCGGCCAAACTCGCCAGGGAGAAGGGCGGCTTCAAAGCCTCGATGACTGAACCCATTATGATAGGGCAAATCCAGCTCACGCATGCCAAAAATCCGAAAAAGGCGATGAAGGCCATTCTTGACCATAAGGCCGAACTCCTGGAACTGGCCAATTCAAAAGATCCGATGCTTGTGAAGCTGGGCGGCGGCGCAAGGGACATCGAAGTGCGGATAATAGAGACCATAAGAGGGTCGATGCTGATAAACCACCTGATTGTGAATTGCTTGGATGCGATGGGTGCCAATGCAGTGAACACCATGGCGGAGGCCATATCCCCAAGGATTGAGGAGCTGACAGGGGGCAAAGTCTACCTCAGGATAATCTCCAACCTGGCCATATACAGGCTGGCCAGGGCTGAGGCAATCTTTTCGGCCGAGTCGCTGGGAGGTCCGGACGTGGCCGATGCAATCCTAGAGGCCTATGCCTTCGCTGCCGCAGACCCGTTCAGGGCGGCAACCCACAACAAGGGCATAATGAACGGAATTGACGCCGTTGTGCTGGCCACAGGCAACGATTACAGGGCCATAGAAGCAGGCGCCCATTCCTATGCCGCTTACAAGAAGGGAGGTTATACACCGCTCACCCATTACGAAAAGAACATTGGCGGAGACATCGTCGGAACCATAGAACTGCCCATGGCAGTCGGGCTAATTGGCGGGGCGACAGCCGTCCATCCGACCGCAAAGGCCTGTGTCAGGATACTCGGCGTGAAGAGCGCGGCGGAACTGGGAGAGATCATAGCCTCCGTGGGGCTGGCTCAGAATTTCGCGGCGATGAGGGCTCTTGCAACCGAGGGCATTCAGAGGGGCCACATGTCCCTGCATGCCAGGAACATCATTGCAATGGCTGCGGAAAAGGCAGGCATCAAGGTCACAACCGAGATGGTTGACAGGATTACCGAGGTCCTCATAAAAGAAAAGAAGGTCAGGATGGACAGGGCAGAGGAACTCCTCAGGGAGTACTCCGGATGAACATCGACAATGCAATTGAATTTGTCAGGGCCAACGGCAGCAAGTTCGAGCTGGAAAGGCTGAACTGCACCCTCGGGAGGGAATTCGACAGAGACGGGGTCCTCAAGGGTTTTGCCTCGCTCCAAAACCCGGACGGCGGATTCCCGTACGGGGACAAGAAAGGTTTTCCCAGCTGCATGAGCAACACAACAATGGCGTTGCACACCTTGCTGGAGATGGAGCTTCTGGACACTGAACCTGCTGCGCAGGGCATAAACTTTCTTTTGAAATCCAGGAAAAGGAACGGTATATGGGAGGAAAACCCGAAAATCAAGCCGCTGGAACCGCCATTCTGGGACATGCCCGGGGACGAGGACACAACTACCTGGCTTACAGCGGCCGCTGCCGAGATTCTCCGGAAAGCCGGCAGGAAGGTTCCGAAGGCCACCTTTGAGTACTTAGCCGAAAAGCAGGGGCCGGACGGAAGGTTCAGGGGGTTCTATCACACTACCTGGATAGCCGTTTTCCTTTTCCGGGGCAACGATGCAGGGAAAAAGACCGTAAGAACCAGAGCAATCAGGTTCCTCGAGGGGGCGGATATCAGCGACTGGGATGTGTCCTGCATTGCCTGGTGCCTTGATTCTCTGAAGCACGGGGGCGTCAACCCAGTTTCCCCGCTCTGGGACAAGTTCATTGATGCGCTCTCGGAATCACAGGAGGAGGATGGCAGCTGGCCGTCCGACGGAGGCCCCTTGATGAGAGTGCGGGATGCGAATGCAGTCCTCTCCTCAGTCATGGATTTGCAGAATTGCGGATAATTTTCATCTGGATGCAACCATCAACATTATATACAAGGATTCCTTCCCAGCGAATCACCCGAATTTTAGGGGACTTACCCTTTGATTCAAGGGTCGAGTGAATCCATAAACGGAAAAGTGATACACATGCGAAGCGAAGTTATAGGAAAGACAATGGCCATAATCATGGTCATGGCAATGATAGCGACAGGGATAGCAATGTTGCCAGGAAGCACGGACGCTTCCGGTGCATTCACTGTCACCGGCCAACTGAAGGACGATGTGACAGACGCCAATGTGGGCGGCGTAAAGGTTACTATAACCAATGAGACGCTCGATGTGAACAAGAATGTCACAAGCACCGCAGATGGCAAGTTCAGCCTGTCGGTCGGACAGCGCGCAGACTACAACGTCACATTCGAGAAATCTACATACGAGAAAAAGCAGGTCAAACTGTTGAATGCAACATTCAACGGGACGTCAATGAAGGCGGACATGGGTATACAGCTCATAACGCCCCTGCCCTCGATATCGGGCATTCTGAAGGAACTGGGCACGTCCAACCTGATAAACAGTGTGGAAGTCACGATAAAGGACAGCGCCAGCGGAGATGTCATCGATCAGGTTATGACCGTCAACGGCCAATTCACCGCCCCGGTCAACGCACCCATTGTTGATGTGTATTACAAGAAGGACGGATATTACGACAACAGCAATGACGATGTCATACTGGCCACATACGGAAACACAAACCTGGGCGAGATATACCTCGAGAAGATTATTCCGACGCCGACGATAAAGGTCTGGGGCATAGTATTCGAAAAGGGGACCACTGACACACTGAACAGCACTGTTATCTCGATTTCCGCGGGAGACGACAAGTGGATAACGGCTGTGAGCGACGAGGTCGGGTACTACGAGATGCTTGCCTATCCGGGCAACTTCCAGATAAAGGCATCCAGGACAGGATACAACAACTCGGAGCCTGTCTGGTTCACCGTGCCGAACGACCCGGCAAAGGGTGTCAAGAAGGACATTTACCTGGACAAGACCCCTGTGGAGACACAGTGGCTGAAGGGCAACATCACGGACGGAACCAAACCGCTGGCTCTCGCAGACATCTACCTGCACAGCTCGGACGGCAAGTATCTCAACCACACGACATCAAATGCGACGACGGGAGAATACTGGATGAAGTTTTACCTTCCGCCTGCAGGAGTGAATTTCATACTTGAGGTCAAGATGAACGAATACTTCACCAATGCCTCGGCCAATGTCATTACAGCATCCTGCTACAGAAATGTCAATTTGACAAAAATAGTCAATGCCCACACGCTGCGGGGATTCATATTCGACATCGACAACGAGAAGCCGCTTCTTAACTCAACTGTGACAATATACAGCAAGAATTATCTCTACACGCTCACAACGAAGACCAAGGCAAACGGGTATTACGAGTTCAGTGTCTACAACAACGCCGATTTCTTCGTCGCGGTTGACGCAGAGGGCTACCAATCCAAGATTGTCAACGCTGACGACATTATTGCAAACAGGTTCATCGAAGTGGGACTGCACACCTCGACCACTGACACGGTGACAACATCCTACACCTTCACAGACTGGAACACTATCGAGGTCAGCAGGAAGAGTGTCATCGTCGTTGATAACATAACCACAAGGTTCGGCATGGACAGGAAATTCGGCATGGACCCGGTCGGCTTGACCCTGAACAACGGCGACCTGAGCCCTGCGGAGGTCCAGGAATGGGCCGACAGCATAGCCGCCAAGGGTGTCGAGAAGAGGGACACGAAGGATTTCCTGACGCTCAACAACACATTCTACGAACTGAACACTGCAAGTTACATTGTCACCATTGAAGGCGCGGCCGGCCCTGTAATCCAGAATGCCACGATTTTCATCAACAGCACATACTCCTACAACATCACGAGCGGCCTTGAGAACGTCAACTCGACAGTTTTCACCATGGGCTTCAACGCAACTTACGACACGGAAACGGTTGACTACATCAACCAGATTTTCCTTCCCATGACGCCCAAGAAGTACGAGGTCACAAGCAACACAACCGAAACAAACAACGTTGAGGTGATTGGGTACAACAATCCAGTGACAATCGACCCACTTGTATTCGATGATGACTCGGAGGAAATCGAGATGACTGTCAAGCTCTCGCAGAACGGAACGGCCAAGGCCAAACTGCTGAGCGGAATACACTACGTTATGAACAGTTCATACGACAATTACACAGTCATTGTAGCCCAGGGCCCATCCGCCGGCGATGATACCAAGGTTAAATTCAGCGCCCAGGAGTCAACCGACAAGATCGGCGACATAACCAAGGCAAACTACACATGGAACTTCGGAGACGGCACTATGGGATACGGAGTCGAGGTTGAGCACAACTTCACGGCCGTGGAAGGCGAAGTGATTGTCAGACTAGTCGTGAAGGAGACCGGAGGAAACCACACATACAGGAACATAACTGTATTTGTGGACAGCCGGAACCCTGTAGCGGCCATAAGCGCAGTGGTCACCGATTCCGAGAACATAACCTACGCGCCTGGAGTCTTGACTGTCAACGAGGACATGAACGTTGTATTCAGCGGAGTGAAATTCACTGACGCCGAGGGCATGGGGTCCGAGACAATAGTCGGAGCTGCCTCGATGGACGAGATTACACAGGGCGACGGCGGCGACGGCATCATCGAGAAATGGTACTGGTCATGGGGCGAGGAAGATGCTTCCGATGAAACCATAACAAAGGATGGCAGCAACAACATCACCCACGCGTTCGGCACGCCAGGCCAGTTTACGATAAACATGATTGCCACCGACGTTGTCGGCAGGAAGAGCGCAAACGCAACATGGACAGTGAACGTCCGCGACATCACAGCCCCGACTGCGGCATTCGTCATCAGAAACTCAGCCAACGCAGTTGTCACAGAGGTAACAGAGAACAAGACCTTCACCTACAATGCATCTACCACCACAGACAACTTCGACGAGAACAAGAACCTGACATTCCAGTGGATAATCAGCATCAGCGGCACGGACTACACCTTCAACGGCATGGCAATCAACTACACTTTCGGCTATGTCGGCGACTTCAATGTCACACTCAAGGTGACTGACAGGGCAGGCAATTACCTGAACAAGACGACGCTTGTGCATGTCAACCTCGCAGAGAGGCCAAACATCCTGATGAAGCTCGGGAGCATGGTCTTCAGCGACAGTCCCGGAACAGCGGGCAAGGCAATGACGATTTCCGTGAACATTACCAACGACGGGGCTGCTAACGCCACAGACATCCAGACTACGTTCTACATAAGGAACTCAGAGGGCGAAGATGACACCATAGGAACAGCCTCAACGAGTTTCCTCGGCATCGGGAACACCACAACAGTCTCCATAACCTGGACACCCGGAAAGAAAGGCGATTACTCCATTTGGGCCAACGCAACCTGCCCGGGCGAGCACAGCTCCCAGTACTGGGACAACAAGATAGACGATTTCAACGTTCAGAAGGTGACAGTCAAGCAGGCTGCATGGGTCATGCCCGCAATCATCATCGGAATAGTTGTGGTCATCATCATTGTCTTCCTTGGAATGAGGTACTTCATGAGGAGCGGCACCGAATCCGAGGACACGGGCGAGAAGCGCAAGAAGAGATAATCGGGACAAGAATGCGGCTGGCTTATGCCAGCCGCTCCTTTTCACTTTTCTGTTTTGATTTCCGGATATGGAAAGATATAAATATCAAGATAATGATTAATACAATGGCATATCCGAGATGGGATGCCTTGGAGAAAGCGGATGGACAAGATAGTGCACCTCAAGGTGGACCGCAATGACGAGACAGTAAGCCTGAGGGAAGTCATCGAGAAGATAACCGAGATTCAGGCCAAGAACCCCGACCGCGAGGTCTTCTGGGACGGGGACGCCAATGCCATCTGCAGCAGGAAAAGGATCGCCTGATCAGAATCTCAGGTTCCATGATTCCGACCCGTATTTCCTTTCTATCAGTTCCCTGATGAGTTCCTTCTCTGCCCGGGTAAAATCTGATTTTACGAGGTTAACCCTGAATTCTTCCTCGAACGAAGCGACTAGCACCGCCTTGATCTTATTAATATCGGGAGGCGCACCCAGCACCTCTGCAAGGGAGGTCACATATGTCAAGGGTTCGAGGCCCCTTTGCTTTAACTTGCGGATATCCATCCTGAGGGCCCTGACCATCTTGGAGGCATCATTTTCCAATATCACTGTGCCGTGTTGCAGGACTATGCCCCAGCGCCGCATCTGCGCGCTGCCCGATATTTTCCTATCACTCACAAGCACGTCGTTGATGGGCTTGTACTGTGCATCGATTCCGAGGGCTGACAGAGCCGCAACAATTGCCGAGCAAACCTTCCTGAAGGAGCCCTCGCGGTCCGCAGGCAAAGAGTCGGAGCCGACAGCCAGACCGTATATCAGGTGGTTCATGTCGGTGTATATTGCGCTTCCGCCGGTTACCCGCCTGACTATTCCCACATTGCTCTCCCTGCAAAAATCAAGGTCCACTGCCTGGCTGACCTTCTGGAAGTATCCGAGAGACACGGTCGGGCGGTTCCTGCGGTAAAGGTGGAGCGTGTCGGGTACCTCGCCCCGGGAACGGGTCAAGGCCATGGCCTCGTCAGCAGCCACGGAATACGCGGGATCGCACAGATCCGAATCCACCAAACGCCAGTCCATCGGATGTGGATTGATACCATCTAAATAAATCCACCTAAGGCTTAGCAAGCTTTGAACGGAGACAGCGCCAGAGCTTGACAAGAAGCACAGGAACTAATATCCATGCCAATATGACAAGGAAGAATGCGTCCGTGTAACGGATCAGGAACATCAGAGAGATGAAAATACACAATATTACGAGAAGCGCTGGAAAAGCTTTTTTAATAATTAGTTTAGCTGGGGGTGAGTGAGCCGCCATCAACCCTCTATTCACGGTCGTGAATTTATCTTTTGCTCTTTCAATTCCACCAGAGAGACTGAGTAAGAACATACCTCAACGTTCCCAATGTGAAATATGTAAAATTTTAGTAGCAGTTCCACTTGGGATACCGATGAAAACCTTTAAAGGCAAGCAGGTTTTATGTGCGGATGTTACAGGCGAACAGGCGAGGTATATCCATGAAAATCAGCATCCAGGAAAAGAATGACAAGGATTTGCACATCGAGATTGACGTTACGGATATGACATTGCTCCACCCCCTTGTCGAGGAGCTTCTGAAGGACAAGACCGTGGACATTGCGGAATACAAGCTGGGTCACCCGGAGCTTGACAGCACCGTGCTCCATGTGAGGACAAAGACCGGCAAACCGGAGACTGCCATCAAGAAGGCCGCAAAGGCCATTATGGAAGCCTACAGTGAGCTCAGGACAGGGTTCGAGAAGGAACTCTGAAGCCGCCAGCATTTTTCGGCAAGCAGGCATAAACATGCATGATATTGAATACGTCAAGGCCGGCAAGGCAGAACATCAGATAGGGATGGAGCTGTTCATAACCAACGAGAGGGGGCTGGGCGGCAAGCTGCGCTCCGAGCCGGAGGATTTTGTGGTCCAGGAGCTCTCGATCATGCCTCCGGAGGATCCTGCGGGACAGAACACGGCCGCCGTTGTCCGTTCGAGGTACTGGGAGACAAACCGCCTGGTCAGGGAATTCGCGAGAAGGCTGCACTCCAGCCGGAAAAAAGTAATGTTCGCCGGCACAAAGGACAGAAGGGCGGTGACCACCCAGCTCTTCGTCTTCAGTGCGCCCGTGTCCGAAGTCAGAAATATATCATTGGCGGATGTAGATTTCCTGAAATTGTACCCAACATCAGCCCAGATAGGCCTGGGCGACCTGCTCGGGAACAGTTTCTCGATTGTCCTTAGGGAGATGGATGTCGATGCGCGCAAGTCATCGGAGATATGCGGCTCGGTCCATGCCAGGCTCCGGGCCCTGGGCGGTTTCCCCAATTTCTTCGGCGTCCAGAGGTTCGGAACTGCAAGGCCCATAACCCACACGGTGGGAAAGCTCATGACCAGAAGGCAGCCGAAGGAGGCAGTTCTTTCTTACCTATGCCATCCCGGTGATTACGAGAGCGAGGCGGCCGCGGAAGCAAGGAGGCAGTTGGCGAAAGATTCGGATTTCGCCCGGGCCCTTCATTACTTCCCGAAAGAGCTGAGCTTTGAAAAAGCGCTGTTGAATTACCTGGTTCGCAAGCCTGACGATTTCACGGGTGCTTTCGGGGAGCTGCCTCAAAACCTGCTCATGATGTTCATCCATGCATA
>DAKD01000009.1:49574-50059 GCA_002499085.1 Methanomassiliicoccales archaeon UBA280 | reverse complement strand
GGGAAAGGGGAAGGGGGAACCGTACGGAATGGCTGCTTCGCTGTCATATTGTTCGGGACTCGGGAAAGGGGAAGGGGGAACCGTGCAAAATGGCTGTCAAATACAGCCATTGGTTCCGTCGCCGCTTCCCGCTTCCCGACTCTGCAACCTACAACAATCACAGCTTCATTTCAATGAATGCTCACGTGAGGCCGGAAGAGTTCTGCTTTCTTGAGTTCGGGACTCGGGAAAGGGGAAGGGGGAACCGTACAAAATGGCTGTCAAAAACAGCCATTGATTCCGTCGCCGCTTCCCGCTTCCCGCTTCCCGACTCTGCAACCTACAACAATCACAGCTTCATTTCAATGAATGCCAACGTAAGGCCGGAAGAGTTCTGCTTTCTTGAGTTCGGGACTCGGGAAAGGGGAAGGGGGAACCGTGCAAAATGGCTGTCAAATACAGCCATTGGTTCCGTCGCCGCTTCCCGCTTCCCTTAGCTTCAATAA
>DAKD01000009.1:2027-49565 GCA_002499085.1 Methanomassiliicoccales archaeon UBA280 | reverse complement strand
ATAACCAATCTGATTCCCGCTTCCCGACCTGGTAATCTACAATAATCACACCTTCATTCCACTGAATGCTTACGATAAACCCACAGCTTTTTATCCATTGTTCCCTATTTCGTATCTGGTGAAACTCAGGTGAAGTGCATTTCTTGCAGCGGCCACTCCGGGGACGGATTGTTCTGCTCCAGATGTTCGGGCCAGAATGCCACGGTACCGGTTTTCAACATTGTCGGCCTCTCTGCCTTCACCGAGACGAGGCTGCATGCCAATATCACATTGAACTTGGGACCGGGCGCCCCGGGGAGGCCCGCGACCGGCCCGCTCCCGCCCCTTGCGGAAGAGGTAAGGATGCTCGAGGGGAAGCTCGGCACGGGAACGGAACCGGAGGTCATGTGCCGGAGATTCGAGAGGATAATGGTCAACACTGGCATGCCCGAGGACATGATGGCCGGCGAGAGGCTGTTCTCACGCGAATGCTCCGAGAACGCAGCTGGCATCATCAGCCTGGGCGACGGCATAGCCGGCGAAACAGGGAAACTTTCCCCGAAGTCCGAGAACATGCTGGCAAACCTGAAATGGCTCAGCCGGCCGGTTTTCTCCGGCCCAAGGTCTGTGGATTCCAGGTCAAGGATGCAGACGGTTTCCGCGGAGTCATTGCCGATCCTGGAACATTACGGCAGGGCGATTTCCCAGGACCCGGAGTATGCCGCTCCAATGAGGAACAGGGCGCTGCTCCAGTACACGGCCGGGTTGCACGGGGAATGCATCCTGTCCTGCGAGAAGGCGATCATGCTGGAACCTGACGTGCCGGCTATCTGGCACCTCAAGGGCAAGGCGCATCTCGGAACCGGGGACTGCAATGAGGCCATAAGGTGTTTCGACAGCGCGCTCAGGCTTGACCCGGACAGCTCCGAGGTATGGACGGAGAAGGGCAATGCGCTGATGAGCCTGGAGAGGTATCCGGAGGCCGTGGCCTGCTTTGACAGGTCCATCGGGCTGGAGCCGCGCAACCCGGAAGCTCTGAGCGCAAAGGCGGACGCGCTCACCAGAACCGGCAAGATCGACATGGCGCTGGAAGCCTATGACAGGGCGAAGAACATGGTGGCGAGGCCCGCATTCGTCAGCCGCCGACCTGTTCCGGACTACACCGACGTGGCCGAACCGCACGGTCAGTCTCCCGCAAAGTTACCGGACGCCGAGGCCCCTGGACCTCAGGCGCAGGCCGAGGAGCAGGCCGTGCTGAACGGGCTGGAGAAAGAACTGGATGATATTCCGCCGGAACCTGCCATTTCCGCGGTTGAGCATCCCCCCGAGAAGATGGCGAAGGAGCCGCATGAACTTAAGATGGAAGCGGAGCTGGAGGCAGCCCTCGAAATCAGCCCGCCCCCGGAGCCCGAAGAGCCGCCGGAAGAGCGGCAGCAGCCGAAGGCGCCGGCCCCCGAGCCGCCAAAGCCCGAAGAGCCGGCCAAGAAGGGGCCGAGGTCCCTGGCCGAGATGTTCGCAGGCGGCCTCAACATTCCACAGGAGGAGCCCCAACCCGAGCCTGAAGAGGAGGAGGAGGAATGGCCCAGCCTGCCGGACGAGGTCGAGCTGCCTGACAACGGGAACAGCCATGACGAACCTGTGTTCGCGCCTCTGCTCGGAATTCCCCAGAGCAGAGGAGAAGATGATGACGAGGTCGAGAACGTTCTGAGCGAGATAGAGGAGATAGAGGCCAGCCAGGGAATGGGCGGGGCTGCGGATGAGGAACTTACACCGGCCGAGGAGATGCGGTCCCTCATGGAAAACGGCGACTACACCGAGGCTCTGAAGCGCGTGGACAGGATGCTCCTGGACAAGCCGAAAAACTCCGAGGCCCTGGCGCTGAAGGGGAACATACTCCTGGAGATGGACATGGCCGAGGAAGCCCTGGAAGCCCTGCGCGGCGCAATCGAGGCAAACCCGAGGAATGTCGCGGCCTGGATAAACCGGGGTCATGCCTACTGCGACATGGAGGTCCACGACAAGGCCCTGGAATCCTTCGAGAGCGCCCTGAAGATCGAGATGGACAACACAGAGGCATGGCAGAGCAAGGGCGAGTGTCTGCTCGCAATGGAGAAATTCGACGATGCCATACTCTCCTTCAACGAGGTCATCGAGCTGGAGCAGGGAAACACTGACGCCTGGATCGGGATTGGCGATTCGTTCCTCGGTCTGGAGAGAGAGGATGACGCCCTCAAGTGCTACGAGAAGGTTACAAACCTGGAACCCAAGAACCCGGAGGGCTGGTGCAGGATGGCGGACGTGCTTGTCGCGAAGGGGCGCTGGGGCGGGGCCCTGCAGATGTACGACAGGGCCGTGAGGGCCGACCCGGAGCATTCCGAGGCATACCTGAAAAAAGCCAAACTGATGATGAACCGGAACATGCTGGATGAGGCCGAGAAGGTTTTCATGAAGCTGCTCGAGACATATCCCACGGACCCGGATGCCCTGAACGGCAGGGCCGAAATCCAGATACGGAAGGGAAAGTGGGGAGCGGCGCTTCAGTCGCTCAGGAACTTGCTGCAGCAGCATCCGGACAATGCCACGGCCTGGGCCCTGCAGGGCGACGCATACAGGGAGGAGGGAAAGGTTGCGGACGCCAAGAAGCAATATGACACGGCCCTGGCCATGGATCCCGATAACTTCACGGCCCTGGTGGGAAAGGGCAGGCTGATGATGGACAACGGGGGATACTCCGAGGCCGTCGAACTTTTCAGGAAGGCCATAGACATCGACTCGGACATCTCGTCGGTCTGGAGGTACCTCGGGGAGGCACAGAAGGAGATGGGCAGGGAGAGGGAGTCGCTCAAGTCGCTCGAGATGGCAGTGGAGCTGGGCGACAACATTCCAGATAACTGGATGACGTACGGAATGTCGCTTCACGATGCGGGACGGTACACCGAGGCCATCGAATGCTTCGAGAAGGTTCTGAAGCTCAGACCCGGACATGCTGAAGCGCAGAAATGGCGCGAGCTCAGCGCCAAGAGATTCCTGAAGGAGGTACGATGACACAAGGCTGGAACCCTGCACCGAACAGGCTGGTGTCGATAATCAACGACATGCCCCAGGACGAGTTCAGAGCCGTCACGGAGAGGCTGCTGAAGGAGATGAGGTTCAGGGTCTCGAGCGCGAAATCCACGGGCAAGTTCCTGGAGTTCGAGGCCACCAGGGAGGGCGAGGAGCCGGACAGGGTGTTCCTCATCAGGGCGGCAAGGGGCCAGAAGAGAGTCACGCCCGAGGAGCTGCAGGCCACGGTCGGCAAGAAGAGCGGAAACAGGGACATGAGCCCTGTTTACATTTCAACCGGCGGATTCACCGAGGAGGCGAGCAAGTATGCGGAACTGCTGAACATCAGCGTCGCTGACGGGGACAAGCTCATGCTTCTCATGCAGAAGTTCAACATGGCCGAGGACATTGAGAAAGGCGCGAACCGGAGGGTTGTCGAGAGCGAGGGGGACAGGTTCCTCCCCAGCATGGACGAGCTCGAGAACAGCATGCGCTGGGGCAATGATTTCTACCATTCCGGAAATTACAGGAAGGCAATAGAATATTACGATTCCGCGATACGGCTCAAATCACAGTACGACCTGGCCTGGCTCATGAAGGGGAACGCGCTCAGCGCCATGGGCGCCTTTGACGAAGCCATCGAGTGCTTCAAGAAGGTGCTGGAGTACAACCCGCAGAGCGAGGAGGCCTGGTACAACCTCGGTGCGACGCTCTACCACCTGGGCAGGTACGAGGACGAGCTGGCATGCTATGACAAGGCCATTGAGCTCAGGCCCGAGTTCGCCAAGGCATGGAACAACAAGGGCGCGACCCTGTACGAGCTCGGAAAGTACGAGGAGGCGGTTATGTGCTACGACCGCGTCCTGAGGACTGAGCCTGACAATGTCAACGTGCTCAATAACAGAGGCGTGGCCCTGAAGAGGCTCAAGAATTATGATGAGGCCCTGAAGTCCTTTGACAGGGCAGTGAAGAACAGGGAGGATTACACAGATGCCTGGCTCAACAGGGGCATCCTGCTCCAGGACATCGGAAGGTACAGGGAGGCCATAGAGTCCTACGACAAAGCCCTGCAGAGATGGAAGAGCCCGGAAGTGCTGTGCCAGAAAGGCACGGCCCAGACAGCGGCCGGTCAGTACCGCCAGGCAATACAGAGCTTCGACGAGTCGCTTGCACTGAAACCGAACTGGTCCGTTGCCATCGAGGAGAGGGAGAAGGCAGAGGCATTGCTGAGGGAGGCGGAAGCCGCCGAAGCCCTGAGAGCCCGGGAGGAGGCTGAAAGGCGCAGGCCTGCGCCACAGCCCATACCGGAACCCGTGCCCGAAGTAGGCGAGCTGTGCGGGAAATGCGGCACGGAGCTCGGCCCGGAAGCGGCATTCTGCTCCGGGTGCGGAACAAGGATCGGCGATACCGATGCGGATTTCATGCCTGCGGGAAAGCCGCCCCAGCTGGAAGCCATAGAGGACCAGGAGGCGCTGCAGAGGGCCCTGGACAGGGAGGAGTACCTGCTGGAGAGGGCAAGGTTCCTGAGGTCCAACGGCCGGGCCGAGGAAGCTCACCGCAGCATGGAGGAGGCCCTGGGAATCAGCGAGAAGGCCGATAACTGGCTGGAGATGGGAAACGTGCTCGCGGCCATGGGCAGGTGGGACGATGCCGTCGAGGCCTATGACAGGGTCCTGAAAGCCCAGCCGGAAAATTTCCTGGCCCTCAGCAACAAGGAGGTCGCCCTTGCCGCGGTCGGCGAGGCCGGGGCGGCTCTGGCAGTCAACTCGCTGATAACCGGGCTGAAGCCGGATTGGCTCCAGGCCTGGCTGAGGCGCTCCAATTTATTTTCGATGCTGGGAAGGCATGAAGAGGCAGTCGCCTGCCTGGACAGGGCCTCGGAAACAGCGCCGGGACTTGCTGAGATATGGAACGCCCAGGGCGCCATTCTCATGAACCTGAACAAGTTCGATGATGCCGTCCTGTGCCTGGACAGAGCCATTCAGATAGACCCGGACTTCGCTGAGGCATGGAACAACAAGGGAGCGGCCATTGTCTCGGCGGGGCAGAACAAGAAGTCCCTCCAGTACTTCGACAGGGCCGTTGACATCGACCCGGAGAATGCCGATGCCTGGGCCAACAAGGGCTGCGCCCTGTGCAACCTGGACAGGTTCGCCGAGGCAGTGGAGTGCTTCGACGAGGCGCTTTCAATCAGCCGGAGAAAGGAGACGCTGAACAGCAGGGGCTGGGCGCTTCTGTCGGACGACAGGCCTGACGCAGCCATAGAGGCCTTCGACGAGGCAACCTCGATGGACACGGACTATGCGGAGGCATGGAACAACAGGGGGCTTGCGTTTTCAAGGAAAGGAGAGACTGCAGAGGCCTTTGACTCGTTCAACAGGGCGCTGGCCATTGCCCCGGGATTTACGGATGCGAAGAAGAACAGGGACGTAGCGGCCAGAAGGATAGAGCAGGCCACAGGGAAGAAGCCCGATACAGAGGAAACCAAACCCACGACCAAGATCAGGGGAAAGCCCGAGTTCGAGAACGCGGTGAAGGAGGCCGAGAAGTTAGAGGCCGAGGACATCGAGACGGACGAGTTCAGATGCCCGCACTGCAACGCGCTCGGCTCTCTCGACGACGTTTTCTGCGAGAAATGCGGTCAGAAATTCACTGTGGACATGAAGGACGATGCGGCCGGGGAGAAGCTGGAACATATACTCGACGAGGAAAAGAAGCCCAAGCCCGAGAGGAAGCCGGCCAAGAAGTCCAGGGAGAGCCTCATCGAGGACATGATAACGATACCCGGTGTGGGCCTGGCCAAGGCCGGCCTCATCATTGACGCGGGTTATGACACCGAGGCCAAGATCAGGAAGGCGGAGACGGAGGACCTGGCGAACATCTCGGGCATCGGCGAGGGGCTGGCGCGGAAACTGAAACGGAAATATAGATAGATGCGTTTTGTCGCGATATCTGCAGCATGCCCCGCCTGGCTCATAATGCAATCAATTAGGGCGGGGTTTCTTATGCTAGCGCCTGAGTGCGCTTGTTCAAAGCATTCTGAGGCGTTTAATCGCGGGAAGCCTCGGGCAAAGCCCGGGGAGGCATTTTATCAACTCTGGCGTGGGATCGTTTCTCTCTAGCTTTGGGATAATATGCAATGTGAAGGATGAGAGAATAGCGGCCTTGCAAGAGCCGACAAATGAGTTTCACCCCACAGACACAGGTGGGGCGAGCAACGAATCGCCCGCGATTCGTCTCTTTCGCTTTGATGTAATTAATTACCATTTAGCTACAAAGCTCAAGTACCCGACATCCCCGGCCTGACAGCCGGGGTTTTCCAGGATATAGCCAATATAACGGGTCACCCATACAGCCATCAAATTGAAACCCCGCCCTCGTCAACGAATGGCGAGCCATTCGTCTTGCTCACGCGGATGCTAACATATGCTATTGAGTTACCGCGTTCGTATAGGCGGGGCATGCTGCCACCTGAATGCCTTTGCCACCTTCAGCCGAGAGATTCTCAAATCTTGTTGAGGGCAAAGACCCTGGCATTCTGAACGCCAGGCACTGAACCGATGAGCTGCTCGAGTTTGTCCATCATGCCCTCCTCGTCCTCCACGACGATGTTTATCATCAGTGCCTGGAGCCCGAAGGCTATGGGCCTTATCTCGACCTGTTCTATCTTGCCGGTGCCCTTGACCTTGGCCTCGACTTCCTTTCTTACCTGGCCCAGGTCCACTTCCAGACCGTCGGGCATTATTTCGAATGTCACCAGAACCTGTCCCATCGTCCCACCTCACGGCCCCGCGTACCCGCAGTCCGGGCAGGCGTACTCGACGCTCTGGTCCCTGCACTGGGCGCATCTGCCCAGCATCTTCACTCCGCAGCCCGGGCACTTGAATACCACGTCGCCTTTACCTGTCAGCCTGGTGCCGCAAGAGGCACATGCATGTTCCCTGTCCATGAATATCGGGACGCTGATATTCGGAGGGGGTATATATTCTTGATGAAATGGTTTATATATTTCGAAAAGGATTCTCAGCCTAGGTTAGGAAGTGCGGAAATGTCAGTTTTATCATCGGGAAATGGGCTGAGGAAAGGGATGTCGGTTTTCACGGCGGCTGTCATGCTGGCCGGGGTATTAGCTGTATTGCCGTTTGGCACGCAGAACGCTATGGGCTACACGACCCCGGGAACGGGCGTCACGTGGACTTTCGACGATCTGGTGGCGTTCTCGGGCGGCGCTGTGACAGGAGGCATGTCCATGTACCAGGTCCACGAGACGATAACTATTCTTCCGGGCGATACATTGGTCGTTACCGCGGGGTTGATTGTGCAGATGGATCCGGGCCTGAACATCGCCATCGAGGTCCTTGGCATGCTGGACGGAAACACGGGCTCGGGAACACTGTTCCACTCGGGAGGCCCGGGTACATGGAGGGGGTTATGGGTGCACGACTCCGGAACCTTCATGGCCAACGGCTTCACGATATTGGACGCGCAGGACGGCATCTACATAGACCATTCTGCGGGCTTCGGAATGGTCCAGATTATGGGCTGCGACATACACACATCTGCCGGCACCGGCATTACCATGATTGGGACGATGGGCGGCCCGATGGTGGGGAGCAATGTAATCACCGGCTGCCCCACAGGGATTTCCCTGAAGGACACCTCAGCCCAGTGCATGAACAACGATGTTTCGATGTGCGGCATCGGAATAAGGGTCGAGGGGTTTGCCAGTCCTCTGGTTTCGGGCAGCCGAATTCATGACAATTCCCTCCACGGAATCTGCGCCGAGAACACGACATTCAGCCTGAACAGCAACGTGATACGCGAGAACCGCGGGGATGCCGTGGCCGTCCTCAACTCCACCATCATGATGGACAACAACGACATCTGGGGATGGAACGCCACCGCTGGCTCCGCGGAAAGCGGAAGGGATGGTGTCCGGATAAACGGGTCGGTGGAATGGGGCCAGAACTACATCACGAACAACAGGATTTACGGGGGGCGCGGCGATGAAGCCGGCTCCGGCGGCCATGCCATCCACATCGAGGATTTCAGCGGAAATCCGCTCAACGACCCGCAGATAGAGAACACTATTATTGAGAACAACCTTATTCTGAGGGGAGGGGACGGCGGCCACAACATGGACGACTGGGGCTATGCCGGCCACGGGGGGCACGGTGTCTGCGTGGGCAGTTTGCCGGACGAGGGCGACCCGGCATCGGACAACCATGCCGTCAGGATTTCAGGCAACTCCCTTGTCTGCGGCGGAAGGGGAGGGGACGACCTCAGCGGCGCCGGGGGGTATGCCGGCCACGGGGGGCACGGTGTCTGCGTGGACGACGACAACAACCGCGGCAGCATGCTGGCGTCCGGGAACACGCTGGTCACAGGCGGGGACGGGGGCGGGGCGATGTCCCCGACGGGTCGCTGCGGCGGAGGGGGCCACGGAATGTGCATCGAGGACTGCGATTCGGACGTGAGGCTGGATGTCAGGAACCACGGCGACGTCGCCGGAGGGGCATGCGGGCCCGGCATGTCCGTCGCAGAGCACGGCGGAGCTGGCATCAGACTGGTCAGATGCGACGGTTTCCACATAACCGACCTGGCCGGCAGGAGTTCCTGGTCCGTGGTCGAGGCCGAGGACTGCGATGGGGACTGGGAACTGAGGAACATCAGGATATCCGATTCCAAGGCCAACAGCGGGAACCTGGTCAGGGCTACCGGTTCCAGCAGCACCGGGAACAACGAGAACTGGGACTTTGAAGGCAGGAACGGCATTGACGGCGTCGTGATCGAGAACTGCGACAGACTGGCATTGACAGGCGCAGACATACGGACCAGCAATGCCACCGGGATGGTCTTCCATAAATCAGGAAACATATCGCTGGACGACTTGGAGTTCAACATCACCGACGGCAACGGGATTGTGATGAACTGGGCCTGCAACATCACAGTATTCAACACTTCGATGGAAATGTGGTGGACAGACATTTACAAGCCTGATATCGGAATATATGTGAATCATTCGGAAGAGGTGAACGTCGCCGGCCTTGAGATGGATTGGGGTGCGAAAGATTCTCCGAGCAGTGAATATGCATCTGCATGGAAATACAGTTATGATTGCGATAATTCCTCATATTGCACTGTTTTCAACGGCACATTGAAGGGCGCGAAGGCCAAGGTCCGAAACTGCGCCAACGTTCAGTTCGTTGAATCATTCTTCGATGTATTGTACAACTTGACGGGTGTCAACAACACCGGCGCGGACATCTTCAACAGCTCGGCGACAAACTTCGATGGGTGCGGCATAAACGTCACGAACGGAAACGGCCTGGTTGTCAACAGTGGTCCCTTCCTGCGGCTCAATCTCACCAGCATCAACGTCACTTGCCCGGGGCCGAGCCTTTCCGGGAATTTCGCCTTCAAGCAGACGAACACCCACACCTCCGAGAAGAAATCACTTGAGAGATGCAATATCTCCGTAACCAATGCTGATGCCGTTTACCTGGACCACGTAGACAATTTCGAAATCGCCTCGTGCAACATCCTTGCCGTGAACGGTTCCGGAGTCAGCGCGTCCAACGGGACAGGCGTTTCGGTCAACGATACCGGCATTCAGATACCCCACTTGAAATACAACGGCCACGGAACATTTTTCAAGGCAATCGCCCGGGGCGGGTGCGAGCGCACCACGGTCACAGTCTCCGGGAACGGCACCGGCATAGAGATGTGGAGCTCGGAATGGCTGTACATGAAGAGGATAATGGTCAAAGCCACGAACGCGACCGGCATCAGGCTCATCAACAGCACCAACGTGGGTCTTGAAAGAATAGACCTGGATGGGACTAACTCCACAGACCCGGAACGGCCATGCGAGGGCCTGGAATCATACAGATGGGATATCGGCACCCTGGCCAATTCGACGGTGAAAGGTTTCAGGGGCGACGCTGTCAACCTCACCCAGTGCAACAATATCAGCGTGTTCGGGAACGGGATATGGGACAGCAAGAAGACCGGCATCAAGCTTGGCGGATGCTCTGACATCAAGATTTATCACAATAACCTCATAAACAACGGCATCCAGGCATCAGACGACACCGGCCAGAATTCCTGGGACGACGGATACCCTTCCGGCGGCAACTACTGGTCGGACTATCTCGGCCCCGATCTCATGAGCGGCCCATTGCAGAACATGCCCGGCCCCGACGGCATCGGCGACGTGCCCTACATGAATATCCAGGGCGGCACCGGAGCCGTGGACCAATATCCTCTCATGGCACCCTGGACGCCCCCACCGCCGGTGTTCTTCAACGTTTCCCTGAACATCGGTTGGAACCTGATATCCATCCCTCTGGACCTTGAGATTACAGATATTACAGACGTGCTGGCAAGCATCTCCGGGAAATACGATTCCGTGAAGGCTTACAACACGCTTGATTTCATGGACCCATGGAAGTCCTACAGGCAGGGCGGGACAGAAAATGATCTCCTGGCAATGGACAACACCCTCGGATTCTGGGTGCATGCGACCGAGCCGTGCACGCTGATGGCGTCGGGACATGCGCCTGCAACCACTCAGATAATGCTCTATGCCGGCTGGAACCTGGTCGGCTATCCAAGCCTCGTGCCGATGCCAGTCCAGAACGCCCTCGTCGGCGTCATTTACGATAGAGTGGAATGCTTCGACCCTGCATCCCCATACATTCGGGAGATGGCCCCGCCGGAGATGATGATGCCCGGCGCCGGATACTGGATACATGTGCCCGCGGACACGGTATGGATTGTGGACTGGTAGACCACAATCCTTTTATCGGAGGGCTGTTTTCCTCGGGTATGGTTTCGAAGGCCGAGATATCGAAAATCCTGTCGAAATACGATTCTGGCAAGATTACCATAGCCACGGTCTGCTCCCACAGCTCGCTCCAGATCTTCGCGGGCGCCCGCAAGGAAGGCTTCAGGACGCTGGGAATCGCAATCGGCAAGGCCCCGAAGTTCTACGACGCTTTTCCCCTGGCCAAGCCGGACGAGTTCTTCGTTGTCGATAAGTACGAGGACATCATAACCAGGGCGGCCGAGCTGGCCAAGAAGAACGTGATTCTGATTCCCCACGGCTCGTTCGTGGAATACCTCGGAGCCAGGCGCTTTACCGAGATACCGCTGCCCACTTACGGCAACAGGGCGGTCCTCGAATGGGAGTCGGACCGGGACATCGAGAGGGAATGGCTAACGTCCGCAGGATGCAAGATGCCCGCGCTCATCAAGGAACCCAGGGACATCGACCGGCCTGTGCTCGTGAAGTACCACGGCGCGAAGGGCGGCCGCGGGTTCTTCATAGCCAAGGACTACAAGGATTTCAAGATGGGGATAGACCTAACCCAGAAATTTAATATACAGGAATATATATTAGGAACCAGATATTATTTGCATTACTTCTATTCCCCGATAAAGGCGGAGGGTTACAGGCTCTCCAAGGGCACGCTGGAGCTGATGGGCATGGACCGTCGGGACGAGACCAATATCGACGAGATTTACAAGCTGGGGGCGCAGGAGGAGCTGAAGCGGCTGGACATATACCCGAGCTTTGTCGTGACTGGCAACATACCGCTGGTCATCAGGGAATCGCTCCTGCCCAAGGTCTTCGAGATGGGCGAGAAAGTCGTCGAAAGATCCATCGAGCTCTTCGGCGGCATGATTGGCCCGTTCTGCCTGGAGACAATAGTCAACGACAAGCTGGAGTTCTATGTGTTCGAGATATCCGGGAGGATAGTCGCGGGCACGAACCTGAATATTTCCGGCTCCCCGTATTCGGACCTCATCGAGCCGGGCATGTCCACGGGCCAGCGCATAGCCCGCGAGATAAAGGATGGCCTGAAGAATGGCAGGCTTGAAGAGATCATAAGCTGATTTTTTTATGAAGTCAGTAGATTCACTATTCAGACATAGCTAACGCTGAAAGTTGGGGCTGGACACCGGGAAGAACGTCCAAATGTCCCGCAGGACTTTGGATACCGCTATTTGCCCATGTCGCCCCAGACCTCTGCGAACCGGTCGACCACACTGTCGAGGAAGCTGGCCTTATATGTGAGAATGACGCGCGCGGTGTTCTCCGGGTCTATGACCCGGTAGTTGGTGCTGCGGCCGTCCTTCTCAGCCCCCACGACATTGGCGTCCGTGAGTTTCTTGATATGGAACGATAAAGTCGATTTGGAGATCTTGAACTGCGCCAGCACGTCCTGGAAGCTGGCATTCTCATGGAGCATGAGAAAAATCACAATCCGCCTGGGTATCTCCTGGCGCAGCAGCCCCACAGTGGCCTTGTCCCCGAAACTGAAGCCTTCCCTGACAAAGTATCGTTTCCGGTTGCCCTCCCTCTCCACCATGAGGAGGTCCTTCTTCTCCATGTAGTTGAGGTTGTACTCGAGGACGCCCACTGCCAGCCCGAGCTCCTTCTCCATCTCCCGGAGGTACATTCCCGGGTACTTGGTAAGCAGCTGGTATATCTTCCTGCGGTTCTCAAGCTCGAGGACATCCTCTTCCATGTGCCGACTTCCGTCACTTCTTGACTACGCTAAGGTACAGGAACGCCATTATGGCGAAATCCACCATGGTCACAAGCACAGAGCTGCCGAAGTTGTCCCCGATGCTGTCCACGAACAGGCCGAGCGTCAGGAGCAGTCCCTTCACGAAGAACATGGCGAAGGCCAGGCTCACAAGGAGCAGCCTCCTGCTCCCTATCCTCTTGTATGTCACTGCCGATATCGCGAACAGTATCAGTGAGAAACCCAGCAGTGCCACACGGAAGAATATTTCCAAATTGTCCATAAGGCCACCGCCCGGGTATCGGTTCGGCGTTCCTAATACTTTCGGATACCACAGGCCAATATTTTATACCCACGGAAAACGTTACATGCTCAGCATGGCACAGGGATGGATGTCGCGGCACAATGCCAGCGAGGCAGAATTCGATTCGATGAAGGGCACGGTGAGCGGCGGCGCCGACTCGGCGCTCTGCTCTGTCTGCAAGGGCTCAAGGCTTCTTTGCGGCAAGGAAAGATGCCCGGTCGTGACAAGGTATCACGCACACCTGAAGGCCCAGGTAAAATTCTCCGAGAACATGGCCGGTTCCTCCCCGCCCAGCGTCTTCATCGGGCGGCACGGATACCCGAAGGTCATGGTGGGGCCGATGGTCCCCCCCGTGATGGGCGACACAGAGATCATGGACATGCCCGAGGCATGGCTCGGAAAGTCCATCGACGACATCCTGGGGTACAGGATGAACCTTGTCAGGGGCATGCATGCCGTGGAAATCCACAATGTCGAGAACGGCGGCAGAATCGTGGACCAGACAAGGGAGTTGGCAATGGGCCACGGGACAGCCGATACCGAAGCGGTGTTCCACAGGAAACCGATGGGCAGGCTGAGCTTCGACGACTCGACCCAACCCTTCGGGCCTTCAGCGCCGCTGAAGTCATTCGACATAAACAGCCTGAAGATCGACCAGCGAATCGACAGGGCGTATTCGGATACAGACCTGAGGGCAGCCGAGGCTGTGATAAATCTGTACAGCCAGGGAATAATGCTCTCCCGCCTCCAGAGGGCTTTCTCCGTGGGCGCTTTCGGCATCGGGAAGAACCGCAAGTTCGTGCCCACCAGATGGTCCATCACCGCAATAGACGACACCCTGGGGAAGAACCTCCTGCTGAGGACGAGGGACGCGCCGCTGATCACTGATTTCGAGGTGTACGAGACAGAGCACCTGGACAACCGCTGGGCAGTTCTCATGATGCCCTGCACCTGGCGCTACGAACTCATAGAGGCCTGGTACCCGAGGAGCGTGTGGAACCCCTACGGCCAGGGAATAGAGATCATCTCGGACTGGGAGTTCTACAAGCCCCGGAGAACTTACGCGAAGATAGGGGGATGCTATTACTCCGCAAGGCTGGCTGTGAACGAGAATCTCACTGCGCGCAACCGCCAGGCCGGCGTCGTGATATTCAGGGAGGCTCATGCGGGGTACATCATGCCCGTCGGAGTCTGGAACGTCAGGGAGAATGTGAGGGATGCGGTGAAGAAGGAGCCCAGGAAATTCCCCACACTCTCCGAGGCACTGGCCTACATCCAGACAAAGATGGACATACCCATGGCCAGATGGATAAGGACGAGCGGGATACTGAAGGACATGCTCCACCAGCGCAGGATAGAGGACTACCTGGGCGGAAGGGCGGAGCCGGAAATGGAGGCTGCGGATGAAGGTCACGGAAGTGAGGGCCAGCACAGCGCTGAGCCCGTCTAGGCTGCCTGGTCTGGACTGGGCGCTGAACCCGTACAGGGGGTGCGGGCACGGATGCGTGTACTGCTACTCGCCGGACGTGCTCAGACTGAAGGAAACAGAGCCCTGGGGAAGCTTCGTCGAGGTGAGGAAGAACCTGCCTGTGCTACTCGCCAGGGAGAGGAAGGCATGCTCGGGGGTTGTCGGCCTCGGGACAGTCACTGACCCCTATCAGCCCGCTGAGGAAAGGACCAGGCTGACAAGGTACTGCCTGGAGCAGCTGGCGAAGGCCAAATGCTCTGTCTGCGTGCAGACCAAGTCAGACCTCGTTACAAGGGACATCGACATCATCTCCGGGATGGGGAATGCCGAGGTCGGGATCACCATAACCTCTGTGAATGAGGAACTCGCCAGGCAGCTTGAGCCAGGCGCACCAGAACCTGCCAGGCGGGTCGCGGCACTCAAGGAACTGTCGGGTGCGGGCATCCGCACGTGGGTGTTCCTGGGGCCCGTAATTCCCGGCATCAACGATTCATGCGAACAGATGGCTGCGGTAATCGACGCTGCTGAAAAAGCAGGTTGCGGCAGGGTGCTGTTCGACAAGCTCCGTCTGAAACCCATGGTCAGGGAAAGGATGAGAAAGATGCTGGGTTTCGCTCGGTCCGAGAGGATTTTCAGGTTGGTCGGGGACAGGGAATGGGAGGAGAGAGTGACAGTCGACATCGAGGTTCTGTGTGACGATGCCAAAATGAAATCGGAAAAGGCTTTCTGATCACTTCATCTGCTCGAGGCTTCTGTTGAAGAACGACGCATCCACCACACGGACATTCTCCAGTCTCTCGTAGTCGCTGACATACCCGAACCAGTAGACTATGATGCCTGGCCCGAATATCTCAGTGTACGGCTTGACCTGTTTCTTGTTGTTGCGCTTGACCTCGAAAGCCGAGCCGTAATTGGCCTTCGATTCGAACCAGTGAATCTCCTGGCCGTCTATCGTCACGGGTTCGTTGAGCAGGAAGTCCGGTGTTTTCTGAAACTCGCCCTTCAGGTCGTTCTCGGTCCGGTACTCAAGGCAGTTCCTGTCCAGCCACTCGGCCAATCTGGCTTCGCCTTTCTTGCCTCTCTGGTACTGAACGTCCATGCCTGCCGGGGAGTATATGATGTCCTCGCGGACCACGTCGGTGAATTCGTGGTTCAGCCTCTGGTCCTCTATGGACTTGGGGTTGCGTATGTAGTTCCAGAACTCCTTTCTGGGCATGCCGTTCTGCTGCATGAGGATGAGGCTCAGGAGGACCGGGGGAAACATCTCCTTTCTCGCGAGCTGGACAAGGGTGGAGCCCCGCTTCCACTGGGCCAGCAGCTGGTTTGCCCGGTTCTTCACCTGGTAGTACCGCCTTGTGGAGTCCCGGGTGACGCGCTGCGTGTAGATGATCAGAAGCAGCTCCCTGTTCAGACTCTGGTCCCTGGCCATTTTTCCTATATCAGAAGGAAAGCATAATTTGTTGGCCAGCTGATTGTATTCCTGAGTGTTCATGAAACTCTCTCTAATTTTATTGGCTTGGAATATTAAATACTTATTTAAGGTTTTGTATACTTAAAGATTTTCCATTCCGGGATATAAATGTTTCTGTGTTTGATTAAGCATTCAGACGCATTCCCGTTCTCCAAACACTTTTATCCAATCGTTGAATAGCCCACCGCATGTGTCCGCCCGATGACCGCGAGCTCGGTTTGACGGAGAAGAAGATTCTCATTGCCCTTGTGAAGCTGAAGGGGTTCGGCACCCCGGAGCAGCTGCAGCAGGCTCTCCTTCCAGACAAGGTAGCGAAGCTCTCCGAGAGACTTCGGAAATGCCTGGGGGAGGCATTCGGGGATTCTGGCCTGGTGGTGAGCGAGCATCAGAGGGCGGTTTTGATAGAGACCCTTCTCAGGGACTGCGTCTCGGAGGATGAGAAGGAATTGAATGGCCAGGTGCTTGCAACCCTGGTCGGGCAGCTCTCCGGGATGATACTTGCCCAGGACGTCCCGGGCCAGAGAAACACGGTCGGCAAGATGCTCGGGGACTGCATCCCGGCCATAGTCAGTTCACTAAGGGAGATAGCCCTGTCCGGGGACAGAACCTCCGTGAGCAGCGTGGAGGTGATGAATGCCTGTTCCTGGCTCCGCGCGAAGGGGCTTGCCGAGATGACCGAGAACCTGGAGAAGCATTATTCGCTGATGTCCAAGCGCCGGGACGACCTGCCGGAAAGACGCGCTCTCAAGGCACTGAAGAAGGCCCACGGCACCATGACCGTGGACGAGCTGCGCAAAGACAAGAGCATGAAGGCGGAGGAGGTGCCGGTCGCGCTCGGTTGGCTCAAGAGGAAGGGCTGGGCCACCATCGAGAAGAAGGCCGGCGAGACTGTGCTCGAGCTAACCCAGGACGGAAAGAACATGCTTTCCAAGAAGGGCCTGGACGAGGAGATGATGGACCGCCTGGCCGAGGGCGAAATCCACGAGAGGGATGCCGGGAAGGACATCATCGGGAGCCTCCTGAAGCGCCAGGACATTGTCAGGGTGAGGGAGGAAGTCGTCAGGATGATCATCATCACGCAGGACGGCATTGACCTGGTGGAGGCCGGCCTTGACGTTTCGCCGGAGATATCGAGCCTCACGCCCGAACTCATCCAGACTGGAAAATGGCGCGGCTCCAACATCAGACGTTACGATATAGGCACATTCGCTCCCGACCTGAGGGGGGGCAAGATGCACCCGCTCCAGCAGTACATCGAGCGAGTGAGAGGCATTTTCCTCGCCATGGGATTCACCGAGATAGACTATGGCTATGTGCAGTCGGCATTCTGGAACATGGATGCGCTGTTCACCGCCCAGGACCATCCGGCGAGGGAACTGCAGGACACACTTTACATCAGCCAGCCGTCATCATTGGAGTTGCCTGATTCCGACCTCGTCGAGAAAATCAAGCGCATGCATGAATCTGGGGATGATGAGTCAGACGGTTGGCAGTATGCCTGGAAGGAGTCTGAGGCCCGGAGAGCCCTGCTGCGGACACATACCACTGTCAACACAATCCGCTACCTTTCCGAGCATCCCGAACCGCCCGTGAAGGTTTTCTCGGTGCAGCCGGTTTTCAGGAAGGAATCGGTTGATTCGACCCATCTTCCGGAATTCATACAGGTCGAGGGAATAGTCATGGAGGAAGGCGCCAACCTGCCGATGCTTGTCGGCCTTCTGAAGGAGTTCTACACCAGGATGGGCATCACAGACCTGAGGCTGAGGCCGGGTTATTTCCCATACACCGAGCCGAGCATCGAGCCCGAGATATTCTACAATGGGAACTGGATGGAGCTCGGCGGCGCCGGCATTTTCAGGCCGGAGGTCACGAAGCCGCTGGGAGTGAAACATCCTGTGCTGGCCTGGGGGCTTGGCCTCGAGAGGCTCGTCATGACCGTGTTGGGCATGGACGACATCAGGAAACTCTATGTTTCCGATATTGACTGGCTAAGGGACTCGCCCTCGATAGAGTGAGGTTTTCCATGAGATATGCCAAAACTATGCTGGATACCATAGGAAAGACGCCCATGGTCCGCATCAACAGGCTGAATCCCAACGGTTCCAACATCATCCTCGCCAAACTGGAGAAAGTGAACCCCACAGGTTCGGTGAAGGACAGGATAGCCCTCTCCATGATAGAGAACGGCGAGGCCTCCGGGAGGCTGAGGAAGGGCATGACCGTGATAGAAGCGACCAGCGGCAACACGGGTATAGGTCTGGCACTCGTATGCAACATCAAGGGCTACAGACTGAAACTGATAATGCCCGAGACAGCCAGCGAGGAGAGGAAGGCAATAATCCGGGCATACGGCGCCGAGGTGGTCCTCACCCCCGGGGAGAAGGGAATAGACGGGGCGCAGGATTTTGCCAGGCAGCTGCATGATTCGTCGCCGGAAGAATTCTTCTGGACCAACCAGTACCTGAACCCGGACAACCCGCTCGCCCATTCGGACGGCACGGGCGTCGAGATACTGGACGACACCGAGGGCAAGGTCACCATGTTCGTGGCCGGAGTGGGGACGTCAGGAACCCTAATGGGCGTTTCAGGGAGGCTCAAGAAGTACAATCCGGATATCAGGATAATAGGAGTCATGCCCAAGCCGGACACGAAAATCCAGGGTCTGAAGAATCTGATAGTCCAGTACGTTCCCGGCGTGTTCAGGTCCGAACTGCTCGACGAGCTGGTGCATGTCGACGACGATGACGCATTTGCCATGGCCAGGAGGCTGACGACCGAGGAAGGCATATTTTCTGGGATGAGCTCGGGGGCGGCAATGCACGTGGCTGCGGAGATGAGCGCAAAGCATGACGGCCAGGTCATAGTCGTCCTTCTGCCGGACGGCGGCGAGAAGTACATCAGCACCGAGCTGTACAATCAAAATAACAGGGCTTGGATATAGAGACAACCAAACAGATTTTCGAGCAGCTTTTTTCGGCATCCAAAGTCCTGAGGGAGATTCGGAATTACTGCAACAGACCCGGGTACCCGGCCAACCACATATGGTTTTCGAGCAGGCGAGGGCGTGTTTCTTATTTACTGAATATTTTTCTTTACAGCCCGAGCCAGCGGAGAAAACCATTAAAAGAAAAATACTCGAAGGCATATTTTCTGGGATGAGCTCGGGGGCGGCAATGCACGTGGCTGCGGAGATGAGCGCAAAGCATGACGGCCAGGTCATAGTCGTCCTTCTGCCGGACGGCGGCGAGAAGTACATCAGCACAGAGCTGTTCGGCGCCAAGACTCGATAGGGATGGGAAAATGCATTTCCCTTTCACCAGAAACTCTTATTAATAACATACTATCTCGTGAATGCATAACTAGGGCAGGGCAGGGAACAAATGTCAATGGACGCAACATCATCCGCGGAGTCCAAATTCGTCGGCAGGGAGGCCGAGCTGAAGAGCTTGGCGAAGCTCATCCGTGAGACTGCCGTCGGCAAAGGCCATTGCGTCATTGTGAAGGGCGAGGCCGGCATCGGAAAGACAAGGTTCGTGGGCGAGGCGGCTTCTCTGGCCAAGTCCGAGGGCTTCGAGTTCCTGACCGGCAGATGCCTGTCGCTTGAACAAACCGAGCCTTACCAACCTTTCATGGAATCGCTTGCCGGCAAGCTCGACCAGGGCGACGACACGCGGGACATTCCGCTGGGCCTGATGGGAATCGACGATTCAAAGCCGAGCAGCGGCCTTCCGCTCGGGCTGATACCAATAACCCAGAAAAACGAACCTGACATGAGCAGGATAGACATGCAGTCCGAGAGGGACCGCCTTTTCGAGAAGATACTGGCCACCCTTGAGAAGAGCTCGGTGAGACAGCCCCTGTTCCTGTTCATCGACGACCTTCAGTGGGCCGACACCGGAACACTGCAGATGCTGGTTTACATAGCCAGAAACCTGGGAGATTCAAGGATACTGCTCTGCACCGCATACCGGACCGAAGAGGCCGGCGCGGACGGAAAACCCCTTGGCTTCTACGAGCAGTTCAGCCAAGCCATGAAGGGCATCACTTACAGCCAGATTGCACTGGAAAGGATGTCTGAGGCCGATATCTCCGAGATGATAAAGAACATGCTTAACATCAAGACCATGCCCGCCCAGTTCTCGGCTAAGCTCTTTGAGGAGAGTTCGGGCAACCCGTTCTTCGTCGAGGAGGTGCTCAAGTCGCTCATGGACGAGGGCATCATACTGAGGCACGGCCATGTATGGGACGCCGGCGTGGACCTTTCCAGGATACGCATACCCAACACGATAAGGGACGTCATCAGCCACAGGATTGCGAGGCTGGGCGAGGAAGACAAGAAGATGCTGAGGTTCGCGGCAGTTGCCGGGGACTCGTTCTCCTTCTCGATACTGAAGGAGGTCACTGGCATTCATGAGGACACATTGTTGGATTCCATAGACAGGCTCATGGTGGCCGATATAATCCAGGAGATCGCAGGCTCGCAGGACGAGGAGTACAGATTCGACCACAAGCTCATCAGGAGCGTCATTTACGACGACATGAGCCAGAGCCGCGTGAGGATGATGCACAAATCTGTGGGCGAGGTCATCGAGAAACTCTACCCGGACAGGCTTGCTGACTGGGCCTTCGACCTTGCAAGGCATTTCAGCCTGGGCAAGCACACACAGAAGACTTTCGATTATGCCATCATGGCCGGGGACAAGGCATTCGCGGCGCTTGCATTTGACAGGGCCGTGGATTATTACATCACGGCGCTGAGAACAATAGACCTGCTGACCCCGGCGGAGGGCTTCGACAGGGAGGGGGAGAAGCTGCACTTGCAGATGCTCATCGGGAACCTGTATTTCGGCCTGGGCCTCTGGAACAATTCCATGAAGTTTTACGAGGACGCTCTCAGGACAACGCGGAAGCTGGGCAACGAATCGGTCGAGGTCAAGGCATTGATATCCCTGGGCCATTCCAGAAGGTCGGCGGGCAACAACCAGCTTGCCGAGAAGGATTACATGCAGGCTGCCGACATTGCATCCAGGCGGGAAGACGTGCAAAGCATGGGAGAGATACAGCGCGGGCTCGGCTATGTGCACTGGCGCAAGGGCGAGAACGACGACGCCATCGAGCATTACAACCAGAGCATAAGCTACTCGATGAAGGCAGGCAACCTCTCGTCCATGTCGAAGACATTCATCGAACTGGGAAACGTGTACAACAACTGGGGCCAGTACGATAAGGCCATAGAGTATTACGGGAAGAGCATAGAGGAACTTGAGAAGCTCAAGGACTATTCCGAGCTGGCAAGGGCCTACAACAATATCGGCGACACTCACCTTCACATGAAGGAGTGGGGCAAGGCCATAGAAGCGCTCGAGAAATGCCGGGCGGCATCTGACAGGATAGGCAACAGGAACATGACCGCATGGGCACTGTTCAACTCGGCGGAAGCGCTTGCCAACATTGGCGAGCTGGACAAGGCCGAGAGCTACTGTATAAGCGCCCTGAACATCTGCGAGTCCCAGGACGACAAGATAGGCATGAACGGCGTGTACCGGTGCCTGGGCATCATTTTCAGGCTCAGGAAGCAGTGGAAGAAGGCCATTGAGAACATCAACAAGAGCATTGTCATCCTTGAAATGCTGGACATTCCTTTCGACCTGGCCACGACATACTACGAACTGGGCCTCACATACAGGGAGATGGGCGAGAAGCAGGGCGCCATAGACAATTTCAGGATTGCCGCGAGCTACTACGAGTCGGTCGGAGCCAAGATCCAGGCTGCGGAGACCAACGGCATAGTCAAGGAAATGGAAGCATCCGGAAAATGAGGGATGGGATGAGCGGAGAATACGAACCGGCGGCCCTGGAAAGGAAATGGCAGGAGAGATGGCTCAGATCCGGGATATGGAGGGCCGAGGCAGTCCCGGGAAGGAAGAAATTCTTCCTGATGTTCGCATATCCGGGCGTATCAGGCTACCTGCATGTCGGCCATATGAGGGGCTACACCTACAGCGACGTGATAACCAGGTACAAGCGCATGACAGGCCACAGCGTTCTTTTCCCGGTGGGCGCGCATCCCACCGGAAACGTGGCAATCACCTTTTCCAGAAAGATAGAGAGAGGCGACGCCGCAACCCTGGACATTCTCAGGGCCAACGGCTGCACGGACAGTGAGATTGAGCGCCTGAAGGACCCGCTTCACGTTGTAAAATTCTTCAGCCGCGTTTACATCGACGAGTACTGGAAGAAATTCGGTTTCCTGGCGGACTGGGACAGGTTCATGACCACGGTAGACCCGGGTTACAACAGGTTCATCCAGTGGCAGTTCAGAAAGCTGCATGAGAAGGGCATGCTGACCCAGAAGCCGTACTACGGAACCGCATGCATGGAATGCGGGCCCGTGGCTGTCGATGCCTCGGAAACCGACATCTCGCAGGGCGGGAACGCCGAGAAGCTGGAATGGACCCTGCTCAAGTTCAGGATGGGAGACGATATCGTCGTGGCCGCGACGCTGAGGCCCGAAACGGTTTTCGGCCAGACCAATTTCTGGGCCAACCCCGATGTGGAGTATGTCAGGGCCAGGGTGAACGGCGAGACTTGGATCCTCAGCCCCCAGGCCGCGGAGAAGCTGAGCTTCCAGAAGGATTCTGTGGAGATCCTGGGCAAGGTTCCGGGAAAGGACCTCATCGGAAAGACCCTGATCGCGCCTGTCATCGACAGGGAAATCCCGATTCTCCCTTCGGAGTTCACTGACCCGGACTACGGCACCGGCCTGGTGACCAGCGTCCCGTCAGACGCGCCCTACGACTGGATCGCGCTGCAGGACCTGGCGAGGGACAGCGGGACATGCGAAAAATTCGGGCTTGACCCTGCCATGGTCAGGGCGATTCAGCCAATTCCAATAATCAGTTCCAAGGGCTGGGGCCCGAATCCCGGCGTCGAAATCTGCGAGAGGATGGGCATCAGGGACCAAAAGGACCCGAAGCTGGAAGAGGCCACCAAGGAGATTTACAAGGCCGGCTTCCACACAGGCCGCATGAGAGAGAATTGCGCCCAATTCGCAGGCAAACCGGTGGCCGTTGCCAAGGACGAGGTGAAGGCCATGATGCTCGAACGGTGGGTTGCCGATGTCATGTACGACCTATCCGAGCCTGTCATCTGCAGGTGCGGGGGAAAGGTCATTGTCAAGCAGATCCCCGACCAGTGGTTCATTGATTACGGGAACAGGGAGGCCACCGACATCGCGCTCGGCCATGTTCCCTCGATGAACATACAGCCCCAGGAGTACAGGGACAATCTCCCGGGAATACTTGAATGGTTCAAGGAGCGCGCATGCGCAAGGCTGGGGAACTGGATGGGCACAAAGTTCCCGTTCGACGGGCGCTGGACCATAGAACCCATATCCGATTCGACGCTTTACTCGGCCTACTATATCGTATCGGGAGCAGTGAACGGCGGCATCCTGGACCCCGCCAAGCTGAACGACGCGTTCTTCGATTTCGTTTTCCTGGGAAAGGGAGATCCGGATGAGGTTGCCGCGCAGACAGGCGCAGGCGTCGCTGTCCTATCGGGGCTGAGAAAGGACTTCATGCACTGGTACCCGCTGGACATAAATCTCGGCGGCAAGGAGCACCAGACAGTCCATTTCCCAGTCTTCCTGCTCAACCATGCCGCGATCCTGCCGGACGCCATGCCCAGGGGCATATTCGTGAACTGGTGGTTCATGATGGCTGGCGGGAAGATGAGCAAGTCAAAGGGCGGAGCCGAGCCCATACCCGATGCAGCCGCCACCTACACGGTCGACGGCCTGAGGCTTTACTACTGCCACATAGCCAGCCCGCATGTGGACGTGGACTGGGACCCTGCCAGCGCCAACAACTCCAGGAAGAGCGTGGAGAGGGCATGGTACTTCGCCAACGAGCTCATGGCCATGAAGGAGGGAAAGGAGAGTCCGATGGACGCATGGCTGGAATCCAGGATGCATTCCGACGTCCAGAAGGCGAAGGTATTCATGGACGAGCTGAAGCTCAGGGAGGCCGCGAACATAGTCTACTTCGACCTGGTGAACGACCTCAGATGGTACCTGAGGCGGGGCGGGTGCAATCCCGGCCTGATAGGAAAATCCCTGGATGCATGGATAGGAATGATGGCGCCCTTCACGCCGCACATGGCCGAGGAACTTTGGGAAATGACAGGCCGCAGGGAGATGGTCTCGATATCGGAATACCCGGGCCCGGAGAAGTTCAGGCATGACAGGGCCGCGGAGGACGCGGAGAGATTCGTCGAGAATATCCTGGGCGACATAGCAGGCATACTCAGGATGACCGGGATAAAGCCCGCAAGGATTTGTCTCTACGCCGCCCATGGCTGGAAATACGACATACAGAGGATGATGGTTCTCGAGGGCAGGGACATGGGTGCGGTCATGAAGCATGCGCAGACAGATCCCGAACTGAAATCGAAATCCAAGGAGATAAGCGCCTTCGCCTCCAAATTGATGAAGGACATCAAGAGGTTCGGGGAGGCCGGAATGCCTGCCCACACGAAGGTCTTCGAGCTCGACATACTGGGCGGGGCCAGGGACTTCCTCGCCAGGGAGTTCGGATGCGTTGTCTCGATATTCGGCGGCGAGGAGCCTGACCTGTACGACCCGAAGGGCAAGGCCGATGTCGCGAGCCCCGGGAAGCCGGGGATTCACGTGGAGTGATTTTATCCGAGGTACTTGAAGAGATGGCCGTCCTCGCCTATCACGAGTGCATAACTGAAATCTGGATTCCATTTGATTCCGTATAATTTATCAGGCACACCAGTGTCAATGGATACGATATCATTTATAGCAGGGAAATAGCGGATTAATCGACCATTATCAGAGGTCATTGTGTAGTACCCCGCTAAATCATACCAATCAAGCCCATAGCAACGCATTGCATCCGGTGTATTTGTCAAGAATAGGATTGAACTGCCGTCAAATGAATAGAGCGTGGTATGGGTCATGAGCAGGCAAGTCGAATCATCTGGAGACCAATACGGGATAGATGATTCTCCAATGGACGAGCTTATGAAGGTCACTATTGAACCGTCGAATGTAAATATAGAACCGTAATCCCCTGTGATGATAGCATATTGGCCATCGTTTCTCCATTGGCCATGGCGCAATATTCCAGCGGTGTAAGTGTATGTTCTGGTGAATGATGTTCCATCGTATGTCAATAAAATATCAGCTGTGGAAACGCTGTAACCCGTCATCAAAGCCATTCCCTGGTAACCCGGAGTTGAGTCGTCCATATCTGGTTGCCACGAAATATCATAGAAGTACTCATCTGTGATCTGGTCCGTGTAAAACAGGCTTACAGAATCATCTGTTGCATCATACTTGTAGACTTTCCCGCCCATGCTTCCAATCAAGGCGTATGAGCCGTCTGGGCACCATGAGATTCGCCGGAAGAAGGCATTTCCAGAGGGGTTGCCGCGATATACTTCTGTGAAATGGGTTCCGTCGAATTTTACAACCACATTCTCAACTGGCGAAGTGGCAGAATTTGCGACGAGTAAGCATGTGCTTCCATCGGGGCTCCAGTCAAGGTCGATGAATTGATCTTCGATGCCTGTTTCCAGGGGAATAAGAATATAATAAGATATAGTTGCGATTTCATGAATTCTTAAAATTCCTGCGGAATTGGAATAGAATGTGATTGGCACTTCAATATATCCATCAACAACATCGAATTGATGAGTGGAAATATAATTATTAATCGCATCCGCGTAGTTTAACGTTGTTTCCTTGTTCCTGTATACTCCACCCACTTGCCAGTCTAATGTCCCATCGTTACCTATATCAAAAGTTGGCATAATTGGATAGCCCCATTCATATTTATAAATACAACTTGGAGATCCCGCTGCCGCTAGCTCTTGAACGTATAGCTGCCTACCTAGAAAACATGCACCCCAGGCCTTGTAGTTTACAGTATTGATCCCAACATGATTAAAAGATGTGTCAGTATCAACGAACCGGTGAATAATTCCTGTGTTTGTGGAAGTTTGGATAACGCAGAGGTTGTCAACACCTAACCAGTCAACGACTGCGATTCCAATTGGATTATAATCCAGTTCGAGAATTCTTTTAGGAACTATTTCTGTACAACCCGATTCATCAATCGTAATTTTTATTATGCCAGGCTTCGAAATAGTATTTATTGAAATACTCCCAGAAATATATCCCTCCCCAAGCTCATTTATTGCTATGTCCCAGATTTGCATTAGGGGTAAATTATTATATCCGTTAAAATCCCCAATACAATTAAATATCGGATTCACAGCAGTTACATCTGGACAGTGATACAGTTTTCCGTTGGAAGTGCTATCATCCCGACGAGATACGAGGTATAACGAACCGTCTGGATGAAACTCTAGACCCACCATATCAATATGCGTAAAACTGGAACCTATCTGTGAATAAGTGCCATCATTCGCACGATGCCATAAGCTGCTTTGATAAGGAGGTATACTTGAACGGTCACGACTCAAGAAGTAAAGAAGACCATTGGTATCAAATGCAATACTAACAGGACGAACAGTTGTTCCATCAACGTTGCCAGGTAGTAATAATTCTAGCGTACCATCAACGTCTTCAAACAGACGCTCTTGACCCTCAATGTCCATTGTGGCGTAAGTAACTTCCATATTGGGAATTGTTATTGATGATGGAAATACTTTGGTTGTTTCGTCAAATTCAATTGTCTTGGAATTTTGGCCATCTGAGAAGGTGAACTCAGGAACTTCGTGACTGGTCATTCCATAAATGCGTCTTGATATTTGATTGTTAGTTAAATATGAAGATTCTTCTGGGGGATTTGAATTGATAATACGTGCAAATATCTCGTGTTCACCAGAAATCGTGGTCCAGGTTGTAGCGGTGGATGTACTTGAACCACCGTTGGCCATAATGTTGTCAACAGTAGACTCGCCGATATATATGCCTCCGTTTTCAGGATCTCCATTATAAAATTCAAGCGTTGTTGATAATATATCTGCATCGCCCAAATTGTGTACATTTGCAGTTATCTCCACCCCCTCAGATGCATAAGACCAGCGGGGTATGAAATTAATATCAAATTGCGTCTCGAAAGAAGGATCAACATATGTTTTTAACCAAAAATCTTTAGTTGCTATATTGTTACTTGAATCTTCAGATGGATTGGCCCATGCAATTAGAATTCTTATCCGATATATTGGATATGGATTGCCCCCTTCTTCGCCTATCCAAGGCACAAATACACAGATTTCATCTTGATTTTCTGAGATTTGGAAATTAGTACATCCAATGTACTTCTCATCTAGCCAAAAAGGTTCTCCATTCCAAAGTTGAACACATTTAGTGTAGTAACAATATATTGTTGCATCCGCCCCCACATTACCATTCTTGTGAATAGTTGCAGCAATCCCAATGTTGCTGTTCTCAATAGGATTCATAGGAACAAGTGTGATATCGTTTGAATTTAAGTATAAATCATATGCTGGAGGAATATAAAATTTTGCACCATTAATTCCATTTGTTTTTGTGACATCATTCCATACTTTTACATAAACTGCACCGAGACCATAATGGGCATCTACTGGATTACTTGGGATATTTATTTCAATAAAGTTTGATATACCATCTATTACTTTACCATCAATAACTAATTCTCCATCTATTACAGTCCCATATATTGGTAGATTAATATCGTTTGTAAGAAAATCCACGGTGTTGATTTCTACCAGGCCATTGAAAAGATCACTAACACTAGCATAGACTTTCATTGTTTCTCCATAATTAGTTTCTGCTATGCCCCCAATGGGAATTGGGTCAGTAATTGTGACTGTTACCTCTACATCATCTGGTAGATTAATCTCAAAAGCGGGATCTCCGAAAAGAGTGTACATCTCAAGTTGGTAGATTCGATCTGGTGTGTTTGTGTAAAACCTTATTTTTGAATCCAATATTACGTCGCCAATAATGTGCATTCCTTGTTCAAAAATATCTTCGAAAAGATAGTCATTCAATATTTCAAGAGAGGTACAAGATGCAGTTTCACTTGCCCCGAAAAAAGCAACTGCACCGCCATTCGGGGTTAATAGAAATTCTTCCCCTATGCAAGTAAGAGAGGTTCTACCGATATTCAATAAAATTTCGTTAGTATCCACAGATATAAGTATTGTATCTAATATTATATATGGGCCGGATGGAGCGAAAATGATGGAAGTATCATCTTCTGACCAATCGAGATAGAAAAATTGAAAAGAATCAACATGGAATAGTTGTTTGATATTTGGATTTGGACCTGTATTTGAAATGAGTATAAGTTCAGTATTTGAATTATCGGGAGAGGTGTAAGAAGTAGATACTGCTATTGAATCGCCAACATTACTCCATTTCGTTTGGAGGGGGATATTATCGATATAAATTGTAGATTCCTGGGTTAACATTGATGAATCCCAGATAATAATTGTTCCCCCACCAGAAGGATTGTTTGAACCCGTAACAATTTTGGATCCATCTGTTGACCAATCTATACATCTGATAAGAAGGAGAGAAGAAGTGGAAGATAGAATAAACCATTCATCAGAAATTGAACTTTGGATGTCCCACATATCAATAATATCATTAGTAGCAACTACAATAGTTTTTCCATCTGGAGAAAAATCAAATGCTACGACCTGTGTGCCATATTCTAAAGATCCAAGTTCGACCCAGTTGTTTGTATCTGCATTCGAAACATCATAAATAGTGACTCCAAGTCCTATCCATACGTTATTATTATAATCATAATCGCCCTTAGCTATACATATTCTAGAACCTATTGGTGACCAAGAAATTAATCCTTGATTGTTTGTATGAGCAAAAGAAAATGTATTCATTACATTCCAAGTAGATATTGGCCCAGAAATATCCATGATTATTAGCGAATCCCCACCTTTAATAGCGAGCATATCGCCATTTGGTGATTCCTCAATACCATATATTGGTATCCCAAATTTAAAATCCTGGATGAAGTTCCCAGTGACAGACTCATATATTTTTAAATTACCACTCCCCACAATCGCAATTATAGTATCTTCTTTTATTAATTGAACATCCATATTAGAATATGGATAATCGAACATGCCTGTGAGACAGGCCATGCTAAATACTACCGGTAATTTTGGACCATTTGTCAAAGATTGAACATCAAAACTTGTAAGAAAATTTCGATTATACCATGTATTGGATCCGCCATGATCATCATAGTTTACAATTAATTGACCTTCGTTTAATGCTTGAATAATATCATTCCCCGTACCTCCAAACATATGTTGAATCTTTGTGGTGTCATATTTCCAACCATACCTTTGATAAAGCTCATCAAGTTCATTATGCGCAATTATTCCAACACTGTCGGCTGAGCCGGCAATCAATGCAATATTATCTCGCCATTCACCCCAATCTAATTCTGATTCATAAGTTATTACTTTATTAGAAATGACTTCTAACTCTGAATTTATTGCAATAGAGAAACGACCAATCTTCATGTCTGGGATATGGTCATCATTTGGATCAACAAACCAATTATCTGATGTGGTTGTTTCAGCACCGAATATTCCACCCTCAACTTCATGGGGCACAATAAATTCAGCATCGCCAACCAATAACACATATGCAATACCCATATTTTCCATCCCATATGTGATATATTCTTTAATTTCAATATCGTCGTTAATATTATCATCAATGCAAATAGTGCTAGTTGCAATTATACCCACAATGAAACCATTGTGCTCAGCACGCCATTGGGCCAAGTCGAGGAGAGCTTGATTGTCTGCAAAATCATCATGGGTTATTATTAGATAACCTATATCTGGAGGATTGATTTCATTCGGCGGTGGGGCGCTGAGCACCTCGCCTTGACCCGGGTTGGTCGATTCGATAACCCCCCAATCCGCACTTGCTTGGTAGTTGATTATCAGGTTAGAATAAATCTCATTGAAATATCCACCGTCCGCACCCTGTTCCTGTGGCTGTTCTGCATTTATTCCAGTTTGTCCGAATTCAGTTGTAAAGGTGATTTTATGATAAACCTTCAACTCGCGGGTTACTGGGTTGAACTGGAACGGCGCAATGTTGAGTAAAAGGACCCTATAATTCCTAAGATAAGTGTCTATTTCGAAACTTACGATTTCCTCGGGATAGTAAATGTCGGTAGAGTAGAAAGTTTCGTTAATGTAGAATTCTTCAACACCCATGGGTGATGTTTCATTGTCAAATTCACCAGTTTGTAAGACTATTTTCGGAACTGGATAGACTGTGTAATTTTCCTCAATGATATAGGAAGAATCGAATATCTCAACATTGAATTCAGCATCATAGGGTACGGCAATGTACTTTCTCAGCACAGGAAGCTTGGGCTTCCCAACTTCATTGGTAAATCCCCATTCTATGCCTGGCATTGACAGGTTCTGATACTCGGTATCGTTCACCCAGGTCGAGCTGACCTGAAGGTCGCTAATGTTGACAATGTTGGCTAATCCGACCCTCATCCTGTTCGACGTCAGCAGCGTCGCGCCACTCACATCCGGGTCCACCTCAACCTGCTGCAGATCGTCCGGTATCCCGTCGGCATCCATATCAGGGGACACCAATAACTGTTCGGTGTTCTGCCACCATATTGACAGTATTCCGTATTCATCCACAATCATATTGAAGTTGGCCCACCAGTTGAAAAAGTCCGTTGTCTCGGCATACTGGGGAATGGTCCATTCATTACCCCCGTCATCGCTGGAAACATAATAGAAATCCGTTTGGTCGGGATTCTGTATCTCGCCCCAGAGGACGTGGAGGACCTGCTGGCTTTGTTCGAGGACAATTTGGGGATTGAGGCAGTCATAATCACTTTCTGAGATTAAGGTCCAGACGTTTGGATGCTTCGAAAGCCAACCCGGATTGGCCTGAGAGTTATGGCTGACATGAGAATAATATGCATTGGTTATTCCCGCATCCACGGCATTGAAGGTTACGTAATATCCACCAGTTCCGTCGCTGACCTTGTCAACATTGAGCACATGATTTTCCGGTGGGCTCGCAGAAACTACCTGTATAGCCGATAAAAGCATTCCTATTACAATTCCCACGGATATCATCGAGCGTACAATTTTGTTCATACTTATACCCCAAATTCCACCTAGGTTGCTTCAGATTGAAGCAGTTGGGAATTGAAAAATCACATATAAGGTTATGGGTATTATTAGGCATATAAATTGTACAATAACTTATGATGTTATGGTTCTGTTGCGTATTCGGGTGTTCGCCCGTTTTTTGTTGCGTGGCCCGAGCCTGTTGCATTGCGGGTGCTATTGAATAGTTTCGGGCATCTCATGCTCGCCCTTTTATAACGCCATGGACAATTACCTGTCAAAAGAGGTGTTAATGAATGGTTAAACATGGAAACGGAGTGACAAGAGAGGCTGAAAATCCCTTGGCAGATGTGAAAAGGAAAATTGAATCATATTATGCATTGCTGGAAGATAGTAGACTTGATTTGACCCAGGAAGAACACATGGCCTTCGGTCAAGAAATAAACCTTTATTATGGAGAATTGACCAAAGAAGAAAGAGAAAAATCAAATATAATTAGAGATGCTTGGAAACCACACCCCGTTTCCGCCTACGTATATAAAGTAAACTGATTTATCTGGCATCTCTTCTGTACCAGTAGAAAAATATAGGGCAGGGCATGGGCACAATCGGCCCATGTTGGAGAGAGAACGCCCCGCCCAAAGCGGGGAAGAGTTGAGCGTTAGAACTGCATTACTTGTTCTTTGTCGGGTTCCGTATATGAGCGTTTGAACTCTGGGTAATCAGCATGAACCTGCTCTTTGATTGTTTGGGGTGTAAGTGGGAATAGTCTGCTTTTCACATTCGTTGTTATTGATAAATATGGGTCTGATACGTTGTTCCATATCTCTTTGGCTAGTTGTTCACCCACAATGTCGAGTGTGACTACAACTGTTTTTTTCCTGCCATTTCCACCTTCTACTTTAAGTATTCCATTCCTGCTCAAACGTTCCAAATCGCCCCATAAATTTATTGGGACTGGCCCTCTCACATCTGCTTTGAAATCGTCGTGTATGATGCTGTTGCCAAGGCCAATTTTTTCCAGTTCTTTCCATTGGTAAAACAACATTTTGTTTAATTTGTATTTTTGACAGATGTATCCTCTCTGTAATGGGCCAGGTTGTGCATTAACCATGAGCAACAGCAGCAAATCGCGCGGTTCCAATTTATGTGCTTTTGCGAATTGAATTTGCCATGCCTTTTCAATTTCCTCCGGGCTAACTCTGATTTTGCCAGTTGTTTTATTGCGTTTTACTTGTACGTTATGCACGATTTCTTCTTGACCCGCGTTGTTTAGCGTTTTAAGGTCTTTTTTCACATACTCCCATTCGTTCGCCATCTTATTCACCTCTATCCTTTGTTGGTTTCATTTTTTTCGGTTTGCCGAGTTGTTTTATCATTGTAATGATGATTTCGCATACCGTTTTGTCGTAATGGCAGGTTACGCCGTATCTTTGGCCGTTGGCAGTGACGTTTTCCATCCATTTGCTTTTTGCTTTAAGCTTTTTCACTCTCGGAGCAACTATCTTTTTTAATTCTAACATTATTGCGGTGACAACGGCCCTCGGAACATCTTCATAGACCTCTTCCTCACATTCGATTCTTAATTCTTCCGTCATTGAATTGTGAAAAAGAGGATGATGTATATATAAGTAACTCGTAAAAACTGAATTACAATAAACGTGGCCGTCCTATCTTCTATTTTTGTGATTGCGTGTGTAGTAACCGACTTTTACTGCATGAAATAGGCTATAATACACCAGATATATAAAACTTGTTCCACTTTTAACATAAAATATAAAAGTCCAGTTCCATGCCGGACTCATACATCTGGGTGGTTAGTATAGCTGCACTATAAGCCAGTATCTCGCCAAGAAAACCTTGAATATTTAAGTGGAGTGCGGCCTCACCGGGAGCAAGAGCCGGAGCCCTTGCAGTGGGGAAGAGTTGATCGTGATTATTCTGCCCACATAAGTCTTCGCTTCCCGAAAAGGAGTATAGGCTCGTTATCATTGTTACACCATTGTAAATGGGTGACAAAGAGAAGCCCCCGATACTCAGCACACCGTCTCTCGGGGGTGTACATTCTTCTCAATTGTCGATTCTCTATATTGTCCACGAAAATATATAAAATACGCTCTGCAAATGATTATAAAAGCAAAATAATTCAATATGAAATCCCCCAACTGGTTCAGAAAAAAATCGAATTGCCCCTGAAATCACAAAAGATTTCACAAAATTTCAAAATAATCACAAATATTTACAAAAACTATCCAATAGGTTCATGTTGATAATATATGCTTGACCATCTTTATTCAATATTTCTAGGTCGCGCAAGAATTTCACAACTTCATTTACATAGGTAAGATTGTTTAATGGGTGGCCCTGATTTTTACAATGCTCTAACATTTGCTTTTGCGTTAGTTTTTCACTCCGCTTTGCGTAAATAATATTTTTCCAAAAATCCTCTAAATCCCGCGCCCTACAATGCCGGGGTAAGCCTTTGATTATGTCCACATTCAAATGTTTTAATATCCCAAGAATGTCCGAGTAGTCTATTGGCTTTTGTGGTTTTCGTAATTCTTTTTGCCCACCTTTCCCGAGCATCATTTCAATTATTTGTTGTTGAGATAGTGCTTTGTGGGTTGATTGCATGCGTGCTGGTAGGGTTAAATCATATTCATTTTTGTCTGGATTATAAACCTCGTTTGAAAAGCATTGCGACCAGACACTCGGCTGAATCAATCGGATGATATTCCAGAGTTCTTTATTAATTTTGAATGTGTAAATTGCACCTGTAGTACTCTTCGGGCGTTCCCATTTTATTATCCAATTTTCATCACTCATATCACGTGCTTTAGATAATATTTGTGTGCGTTCATCATTGTTCGGATGGAAAAATGGGGGGATGTCAAATTGGATGGAAATGTGTTCAGTATCCGTTTCAATGTAGCTATTAGAATAAGACTTCCATTTTGATGTGTAAGATATGGTGCCTTTATCCAGTATCCATTGCCCTATTCTAGCCCCCTGGTCAAGTAAAGTTCGAGCATACAAATGTTTCTTTAGTAACATATTTTCCTGTTTTAAAATGTCTAACTCATATTCTAATACGGATATTGTGGCTTTTGACTCCTCATCTTGCTTTGAACTCTGTTCCGCCATGCTTACCGCTTCCTGAATAGTGATTAGCGGTATAAAACGCTTCGCAGCCATATCAAATTGCAGTATCGTGGTTCTCTGCCAGTTCCTCTCCTATATCTGCCTGGAACACGCAACCCAGGAATTTGTGGGGGGGTCGAACTCCAAGAAAACGATTTGTTGGTAAGCATGCCGAACCTTCGGAGCCGACCGCCTGCCCACTTCCGCGCTTTTCATCGTGAAGCCTCTTGCTGGCAAGACCTATTTAAGCAGTTTGGAAGTTGAAAGCACCCGCAACGCAACAGCCGAAAAACGCGGGTGCTATTCATCGGTAGCTCCCTGGAACGCAACAGAACTGACATTATTGAGAATAAATATACCTAAATTTATGAGTTAGATATTTTGTTGAAGAGCTTTCCTCGCCTTTCCCAGCAATTCGCATGCCTTGCAAACTTCTCCCATCGTCGGCTCCCCGCACAGATTGCATGAATTGAGTTTGGCCGGGGGGTAGAACTCCCTCAGCGCCGGGACAATCTGGTCATGGGTGCTGAGAATCGAGTGCTTCGTGCCGGGAGTCTCCTCTTCCAGTTTGTTGATGATCTCCAGGAACCCGAGCCTGTGGGCTCTCGGTCTGTAGGGGCAGTGCTTCTCCAGGTAGGGGATTCCCTTCAGGTCAGCGTACAGGACCATCTCGGACTCGGGTATCATCCTTAGAGGCAGCAATCTTGGGACCAGGCCTTTCTGGGTCTTCGTGTGCGGGCCCAGCCTCACCAGTCGCTGCACATCGCCGTTCACAACGTTCATGAGAACGCTCTGGCTCATGTCGTCCAGATTGTGCCCGAAGGCGATCTTCGCGGCGCCCAGCTCTCTCGCCCTCCTGTTCAGCAGATTGCGCCGCAGAACGCCGCAGAACGTGCAGGGCCGCCATTCCTCTCCCAGGCCGGCCACACTGTCCATGGTGATGCCGAACGAACCCTTGAAGCTCAGCACTTCGCATCCTATCCCGCGGTCGGAGCAAAGGCCTTCGGCCAGCTTGATGGCCTTTCTGCGGTAGCCTTTCAGGCCCTCGTCCACAACGAGGGCTGTGAGTTTTATGCCGCTTCCCGGCTTGAATGTCTCCGACAGAATCGAGAGCGCGGACATCGAGTCCTTGCCCCCGGACACGGCGACAGCCAGCTTGGAACCTTTGGGAAGCTTTCCCTGGAGCTTTATCTCCTTTCGGACCCTCTTTTCCACGAATTCGATGAAATGGTCCCTGCACAGGTCCGAGCCGCTGTAGGGGATACGGAGCAATGCCTTTCTGCCGCATTTCTGGCATTTGGCCATAGCCTTGGCATTGACTTGGCTTTAATAAACATTCCTTAGGAAAATTATTAAACCACATGACAATATCGGCCACCGTGGTGGAAAACTGATAAAGACCTACATCGAGGGGTTCGATGATGCGCTGGCGGGCGGGATTCCGGAAGGCCACACCGTGCTGATATCCGGCACTCCCGGGACAATGAAGTCGTCAGTGTGCCTCAACCTGCTCTACAAGAATCACAAGCACGCGAAGAAGCGCAGCCTCTACATATCCCTGGAGGAGACGAAGGACAGCCTCCTGGTAGGGATGGACCGCCTGAACATGCGCGGCTTCGACGAGAAGGACCTGTTCATTGTGGACCTTGCAAGACTCAGGATGGAGTACGACGAGGTCGACCAGATGCAGGACTGGATGCGGTTCATCACCGAGTACCTGACCAGGCGCGTCAAGGAGGACAAGATAGACATCATCGCCATCGACTCCCTGACAGCACTGTATTCTCTCATTGACCTTGATAAACCGCGCCAGCAGCTCTTCCATTTCTTCGGGTTCCTGAAGAAGCTCGGCGTCACGTCCCTGCTCATCTCGGAGATGAACGTGGGCTCGGAGGAATACGGCCCCTACAGGGAGGACTTCCTCGCGGACGGAAACATCATGCTCAAGCTCCATGAAGTGGGCGACATCGGCATCCAGCTCAGGATAAGATGCGTCAAGATGCGGCATGTCAACCATGACAGAACATATTTTGTGCTCATGCACAGAGGGGACAGGTTCATGGTCACCTCGGTGATCTCTGAGTAGTCGACTCAGAGATTGCATCTAATGTCAGGTATTCTTATAACAGCATGCCCTTGCACACAGTGAAATAGTGCAATATCAGTACGAACCGCGTATTTTGTTGCGGTCGACCACGAGCCCGCCGCTCGTGACAACCAGGAGGTTCTTCCCGACGCCCGCTACATCGCCCTTCACGTCCGCGGCGACTGACTGGAGCTCGGAGGATATCCGTCTGAGCGCTGTCTCGTCGTTCGACATTGCCGAATAATCAATCAGGAGCGTGTGGCCCTCGTACAGGAGCTTGGTGAGGTGCTTGAGGTCCTCGAACCTGTATATCTCGGCCACCTTTATCGATGCGCCTGCGTGTCCGCCTACGTTCTCGTCCGTGAAATGCATCTGCCCCAGGTCCAGGTACTGCTCGTCACCTGATATGCGGGCATGCGTTTTCTTGAAATGCGTCTTCTTTCCCATCGGTTCGGCTGTCATGGCAATCATCTTCCTGAATTCTACAACCCTAATCCCATATCCGAATATAAGCATTTGCAAAACCTGAGGCAACGCTTATATAGGGTTCGGGATTTCAAGCGGACACCGGGCCAAGGCCCGACAGTCACGGGATGAGTCCCGTCGGAGATGTGCCGAGCGAAACCTCCGGGTTTTGCGAGAAGGTGAATCCGGAAACGTCCAGAAATGGAGAGTGTACCCATGGCAACAGCAAAAAAAGCAGCGGCGCCCAAGGCAAAGGCGGCCGCAGAACCCGCAGAACCGAAAACGGAGAAAGCTCCAGCCCAGCCGGCAAAGCCAGCGAGCGGAATGGGGATGTACGGCCACATCCGCGAGGCATGGAAGAGGCCTGACGATTCTTATCTGAAGGAGCTCCAGTGGAACAGGATGATCGAGTGGCGCAGGGACCCGGTATTTCTGAAACTCGACCACCCGACAAGATTGGACAGGGCGAGGTCCCTGGGATTCAGGGCCAAGCAGGGCTTCATCGTGGTTCGGACCAGGGTCAGGAGAGGCAGCCTGAACAAGCCCAAGATACGCAAGGGCAGGCGCGCGAAGAGGCGCGGCCGCGCGAAGATCACGATGTCCAAGAGCATACAGCGCATTGCCGAGGAAAGGGTCGGCGCAAAGTACCCGAACATGGAAGTCCTCAACTCCTACTGGGTTGGCCAGGACGGAAGGCACAAGTTCTACGAAGTTATCCTCGTCGATCCCAGCCACCCTGTCATCATGGCAGACCCGAAGATAAACTGGATATGCGAGAAGCAGCACACTAGCAGGGCCGAGAGAGGTCTCACATCCGCGGGAAAGCGCGGGCGCGCACTGCACGGAAAGGGCAAGGGCCACGAGAAGGCCAGACCCTCCAGGCGCTCCCACGGCAAGAGGATCAAATAGACGCCTGGCCCGTTACAACGCCGTGAGATGCGGATTCCGGCCGCGAATCCTCTCAGTCAGCATTTCCACCTCGGCCGCATCCATGCCTATCAGCGGCAGGAAAACCGGCATGCCATAACCTGCCATTTCATTGCCTTTCGAGTCGAATTCCGCGGCATCCCAGCCGAGGCAAAGCCCCTCGGCACGCCTGCTCCTGGCGAATTTTGACAGGTCCCGGTTCTCCAAAGGCAGCACTTTCAGGTTCTGGTCCCAGGCCTTCAGCGGTTCTGCGAGGCCTGCATTGTCAGTCAGAATGAAAACCCTGCAGCCGCGCTTCATCATCAGCCAGCATGCATCTGCGTCCCTGGATTTCTCAAGTATGCCCAATACTCTGCCCTGGGTGCCCAGGGGCATGCCGCCGGGTCCGGGGTGGCTGCCCGTGTAAATGTAGGACTTGTTCTGCCTCACATCCACGCATATCTCGACTTCGGGATGGGAGAGGTCCACCTTCGGGTCCAGGTGCCGGTTGGCAAGGAAAACAGCGTCACCCACTTCCTTGGCCAGCTCCATGCTCGTGTAGGGGTGCTGGCCGTTCCTGCGCACAGTGGCCCTGAACCTTGCGCCCTGTTTGAAACATGGCTTGGAGATTTCGGCCGCAATGCGGAAGATATCTTCCTTTGACGATGTGGATTCCGTCACCCTGCTGTATGATACGATGCCGAAGGTCCTTGTCAGTGCGTCCTCGGCAAAATCGACATCGTCGGACCAAAGGAATATCCGACCGCGCTCCAACTGGATCCGGCACTCCTTCCCGGATTTCATAAACCTCGAGGTGATGTTACGGCCAAGGGCCTTTTCGAAGCGCATTCGCACGCCCGGGCTTTTCAGGGCTATCTCGCCGTACCTGACCATGAACAGGGCCATGTGGTATGAAATCACCGGGCAATGCATAAGTCTGCCGGTGGTCATGGTTGGAAAAACTATATTAAAGGAGTAACAGATACAATTTCAGCACGTTGGGCTTGTGAGAATACCTATCGGCGGTTTGAATGATGGCGCGAAGGGGGCACACCAAGGACGGAAAGGTTCACTGTTCCGGATGCGGTTCTGTTACGGAATCCGGGATGACTGCATGCGAGCAGTGTGGTGAAGCCCTGGACGGCGACTTCCAGGCCATGATATGCCCCTATTGCGCGACTGTTGTTGAATCCGATTCAGGCAACTGCTCGAGCTGCGGCCTCAAATTTGTCACCGAGAAGGAAAGCAGGACCAAGGAGGACGACGAATTCCTGTCGAAGCTCCTGGAATGGGGCAAGAAACTCGAGGCAAAGCGCATAGAGGAGGACAAAAGGGAGACAGATAAGGCGACAAGCATCCTGAAGGACGTCATGGGCGTCGTCGCCGCAACCCCGCTGCAGGAAGAGACGATAATCGGGATAAAAAAGTCCGCCGAGGAGAGAGAGGAGTTCGAGAGGCGGGAGGACAGCATCCAGAAGATGGCCGAGCCTCTTAGGAAGGCCCTTGATCTGAGGAAGCACTCCCTGGACGAGTTGGAGAACAAGTACAAATCGATCCAGGAAGATCTGCACAATCTGAGCGAGGAGGACCTGGATTCGGAGAAGAAGCGCAGCAATCTTGAGAGGCAGCTTGCCGAGATCACTGTGGAGAGGCATTCCATTCAGAGGCTTGAGGATAACATTGGAAATATGGACCAGGCCTACAGACAGCTTCTCAAGAGGCATTCGGCCGAAATCAAGGAGAAGGAAGAGAACCTGAACAGTCGGCTGAAGGCATTCAAGACCGAGATGGAGCGCCGGGAGAAGGAGAAGGAAAGACTGAAGGCCAGGGAGGAATTCCTGGAAAAGAAGGAGAGGGAACTCACTGCCAGGATCGAGTCCCTTAAAGACAGAGAGGGAAGCCTCAAGAGCACGGAGGAGAGGATGAGGGAGGAAATCGCAGCCCTGGAGGCGGAGAGGAAGGGGCTGGCCGATCTGAAGTTGCCTGTCGCGGGAATCAAACAAGCAAAGGGAAAGTGGGTGCTGGACAGCGAGGAGCTGGCCGGCGTTCTCAGAAAATCCAAGAAACTCAGGGAGGACTGGCTGGAGGAGCAGAGCAGGATTCAGGAGTCCGTCGCGGCCGGCGAGAGCGGTGCGCAGGTCGCCGCCGAAAGCGAGGCCCGGATAGAGGGCAAGGAGGAGGAGCTGAGGCTGAGGATTCAGGAGTTGGAGAAGAGGCTGGTCCAGGCCAGCGCCGAGGAGAGGAGCATCGCGGCCGAGGAGAAGGAAGTGATTTCGGACATTAAAAAGCTAAAGAAAGTATTAAAGGTGCTGGATGATTTACTGGAGAATCTGCCAGATGAGATCGTGGCAAAATTCGCAAAATCCAAGGATTTCAGGGAATACGAGGAACTGATGGACGAACTGGGCCTGTAGGTGTGAGCAATGGGACTGAGGGACAAGGCAAAGAAGGCACTCGAGGAGGAAGTCAAGGACTCCCTGGTGAGCGACGAAGCTCCGGCCCAGCCAACCGAACCTCCGGCCGAAGATGCTGCCTCTCCCGAAGAAGAAGTTGTGGACATTTCAGCCAGCATTGCCGTGGAGCCTCTGCCCGAGAAAAAAGCGCAAGTGGCCCCTGCGGAGACAGCAGCCCCGGCCATGGATGACATTCAGAAGTCCATCGAGAAGATGAAGGACCTTGAAAAAATTGACAGGGAACAGAAGAGGAAGCTGGTGGAAATCGCTGCTGCCAGGGATGCAAACGCAGCAGAGGCCAAATCCCTTGAGAAGAGGCTCAAGGAAACCGAGAAGAGCCTGGGGGAGAAGGAGTCGCATGTCAAGGAATTGGAACGGAAGCTCGAGGGCAGCGGTGCAACCCAGAAGGAACTGGAGGCCCTGCAGAAGAAGCTCTCCGCCCAAGAGAGGGAGATTTCCGAACTTAAAGCTCTCGAGGAAGAACTGAGAAACACAAAGAAGGCCATGGAAAAAACCACCGGTGATGCGGGGGAGGCCAGAAAGGAGCTTGAGCTGAGGGCCGGGAGGCTGGAGAAGGATTTTGCCGAGGAGGAGAAGAAATGCGCAGCCCTCATCCTGGACAAGGATCGTTTGGCCTCGGAACTTGAGACAGAGAAGAAGCGTGCCGGAAAACTCGAGTCCAATGCCGAGGAGCTGAAGGCCGAGCTCAGCGAGGCGAAGAAAGAGCTGGCCAAGACAAAGAAGATTCTTGAGAAGGAGAAGGAAGACATCGAGGGCAAGGGCAAATCGCTGTCACAGACCGAGAAAAAGCTGGACAGCCTCCAGAAGGAGCTGGACGCCCGCAACTCGGAGCTGACCAAGCTGTCGTCCCAGCTGGACGAGAAGAAGGGCGAGATAGACACAATGTCCGCATCCCTCAAGAAAACCCAGAGGGAACTTGATGCAAAAGAGAAAAAGCTCAGGGAGCTCGAGCAGGGACTTGACAAGGAAAAGGAAGCGCTCGAGTCCAAATCCGCGGACCTGGAGAAGCAGGTGGCGGACAATCAGAAGTCCATAGAGAAGATGAAGGCGGATTACAGGGCCAAGGAGAAGGAACTGGCAGCCCTGAGGAAGGAATTGGAGGATGCCAGGGAAGGTCTCACTGCCTCCGAATCGGAGCTGAAACAGCAGGGAGAGATACTCGAGGAGAGGAAGAGGCTGCTTGACTCGGATGTCGAAGACTGCGAGAAGCGCACTGCCGAGCTGGATGAGCGGGAGAACGGCATAACACAGTTGGAAAAGGAATCCGAGGAAAGGTCTAGGATCATCGACGATGCGGAAAAGGACCTCGGCACACGCGAGAAGGAACTGGCCAGCAGGATGAAGCAATCCGAGGCCGAACTTGCGGAGAGAACCGAGGAACTGAATGAAAGAGAGAAGGAGCTGGACGAGAAACGCAAATCCCTGAGATCCGAGATCATGGAACTGGAGAAGATGAGGGAGGGCATACGCCTTTCCAAGGATGAGGTGGGGGAGAAGGAGTCGCAGATTCTGGAGCAGCGCAACGAGATCTCCGCCCGCATGAAGGAGCTGGACGAGAGAACGGATGCCGTTGAGTCGCGTGAGAAGGCGCTGGCAAAGCAGGAGGGCAAGCTGGAGAAGGTGCTCGCCGACATCGAAAGGAAGAAGGCGGATATCGAATCGGGGAAGAGGGAAATCAAATCCCGCGAGAAGGCCGTTGAGAACAGGGCTGCCGAGCTGGAAAGCGAGAAATCGTCCCTTGTGAGCAGGGCCAAGGAATTGGAGAAGCTTGAGAAAAGCCTTGAGAAACGCACTGCGCAGGTCTCGGAGAGGGAGGCTGACACCGAGAAGATGAAGAATGAGCTGAAGCAGCTGAGGAAGAACCTGGACGCCGAGATGGCCGAATCCGACGACCGTGACGAGGCCCTGACCAAGCTGGAGAAGGATCTGCGCAAGAGGGAGACTGACCTGAACAACGCCCTTGACAAGTTGGAGCTTGACAGAGAGCACTTTGAGGAAGACGCGGCAGCCATGGACGAGCGCTCAGCGGCGCTGGATGACTTTGAGAAGGAACTGTCAAGGAAGGACAGGGAACTTACCGGCTTGGAGTCCAATTTGGCCGAGAAGGAAGCCAGGCTGGAGAAGACGGCCAAGGAACTTGCCGGCGAGAGGGAGAACCTTGCCATCAGAATCGCGGATTTCAGCAACAGCACGGAGGAGAGGGCCAAGGCCCTTGAGGACGAGGCGGGTGACCTTCACCGCAGGGACCTGGCAGTATCCGAGCGCGAGAGAAAGGCTGCGCAGAGAATGGAGGAGGCCGAGAGGCAACTGGCTGAGTATTCAAAGCTGGAGGGAGAGCTCCAGGCCAGGGCCGAATCATTGGACGAAAAGGAGGCAGAAATAAAGGAGAGGCTCGCCGATATCGGGAAGGAGGAGGAGAAGCTCGAGAGGGAAAACGAGGAGATAGCGGCCAAGATCTCCGATGTCAAGATCAGAGAGAATGAATTGAAGATAAGAGAGAAACAGATAGGCAAGACCAAGGAGAGCTTCGACAAGCGCGAAGTGAAGCTCAACGGAATGGACAAGGACCTGAGGGAGGAAAGAGCCAGGCTCAATGCCCAGAAACAGGACACCGAGAAAGTGTGGAAGGACATTGGCAAGGAGTCCAAGTCGCTGGAGGCCAGGCAGAAGCAGCTGAATGCCAGGGAAGCTGACGCGGAGGCCAGGAAGGACGAGCTTCAGAAGAGGTCGGACGAACTCAAGCGCCTGGAGATGGAGCTCAATTACAGGGTCGACGAGCTTGCGGAGCGCGACAAGGAGCTTGACGCAAACATCGAGAAGATGGCCAAAGAGACAGAGGAGCTCAAAGTGAGGGCCGAGGTCGTCACAAGGAGGGAGCATGAGCAGGCGTCGCATGAGCGGGACCTCACGCAGATGGAGGCGGACCTCCATGCCAAGATGGAGTCCATCAAGGCCGAGCGGGCGGAACTGGACAGGATGAAGGGCGATTTGCCGCAGAGAGTCAAGGAGATCGAGGACCAGCAGAAGGAGCTCAGGGAGAAAGAGGCTGACCTGAACCGGATGCGGCGCCTTCTGGAAGAGGAGATGGACAAGCGCCAGGCAGAGATGGATATGATGAGGGAAGAGAAAACGAAAGTGGACGAGATGAAGCAGTCCGCGCTGGCCCTCATGAAATACAGCAAATCAGTCGAGCAGAAGCGTGCCGAGGACAACCTTAAGAAACTTGCCTCGGAGAACGAGCGCCTCGAGAAGCTCAAGGCCGCTATAGAACAGGACCTGAAGGCCAGGGAAACCGAGGTCGATAAGAGGGAGAGGGAGTCGCTGCTGCTTGCGGAGCAGAACCGCAAAACAATGGAGGAGGCAGAGGCGCGCAGGAGGCAGCTCGACGCAGACTTCGAGACGCTGATGGCCGAGAAGAAGGAGGCAGCCGAGGTCTGGAAGCAGATAGAGATGGAGAGCAACAAAGCCGTTGACATCGAGGAGATCATCAACGAGAGAGTGAGCAAACTGGTCGAGAACGAGAAGTCCAGCCTGAAGCGGGAGATTTCCCGGATAAAGAAACTGGAGAAAGAATTGGCCGCAGCAGAGAAAGAGCTGGCAAAGAAGGAAAAGGGCCATAAGGCCGACCGCGGCAAGATAGAGGCGCAGGAGGCCGAGCTGAAGCGCAAGGAGGAGGAGCTTGCCAGGAAGGAGAAGGCGCTCGAGGACAAGAAAGAGTACCTGGACAAGCTCAAGGACAGTCTGACGAAGATGCTCTAGTTCGAGCCAGGATTGCCAGCGGGGAACGATATGATTATGCTAAATAATATGAAGCGGAATTAACAAAATTTTAAAATACTGGCTTCGGCGACCAAAAGGTATTTACCATGTCTGAGGCATATTCCGATGTGGAGGAGTTCGGTTGGGCAACAAACCTTCGGACGCGGAAAAATCGGATGGGACAGCAAAGGAAGACGGGACAGCAACGAATGTCAGGGAAATGCTTGATTACCTGGAAGGCCAGGTCATGCGCGGAAGGGAGATGGGAGTCGATTTCTCAGAAGTGGAGAGCATGATCACCGGCGCGAGGATAATCATCGAATCCGGAGAGGTATCGGACGCGGCAGATATCATCAACGAATGCATGCAGAGGGCCAGCGCCAGATATTCCGAGTACGAGAGCTTGGTCGCAGGGATCAGGCGGGCAGAGATGGAAATACAGAAAGCTCACCAGTCCGGACAGAACGTCACCGAGGCCGGAACAAAATTAAGGATTGCGAGGGCCTTGATGGACAAGGGAGACTACAGGAGCGCCGGTGAGACTGCCCGGCAGGCAGTCGAGTCGCTCTGCGGACCGAAGCAGCAAGAGGTTTCTTGGGGCAGCGGGCTTTCCGACAATGAAACTGCATAGATAGATTTCAGTTCATACGACCATACGGGTCTCTCCACCACAAACGATAAATGCCCACCGTTCTTGACGGGCTTAAGGACTCATAGGGTAGCTAGGATATCCTGCGGGCCTTCGGAGCCTGCGACTGGGGTTCGAAGCGAAGATGAGCGGCATAAAACTGGACAAACGCTCATCGAGCCGCGGACGAGAAACGGTTGGTAGCAATCTTTCACATTTCTCGTCCAGCGCCTGAGGTGGGCTTGCCCACCGAAATGAGAGCTATTCGCGAAATTCCCCATGAGTCCGTCATTCTTTTTCCTACGTTCGAGAAAATCGATATATAGATGGCCAACATGCAGCAGTCCGATGTTCGAGAACCTTCCCCAGCTCATAGTGCTGTTCGTGGTCATCATCGACCCCATGGCCAGCTTCGCTGTTTTTGCCGTCGCCACCGACCCCATGAAGGAGGGGGAGAGGCGCCGGACAGCACTTCTCGCAATCACCGTGGCCGCGGTTCTCTGCTTCCTGGTCCTGGTGCTCGGCGAGAGGCTTCTCAGCCTGTTCAACACTGACATGGACAACTTCAGGGTGGCTGGCGGAATCATACTGCTGATATTCGGCGTGCAGATGTCCCTGGGCATGTCGCTGGTGCATGTGGAGGAGAAGGAAGGGAGCTCGACCGCAGCGATAGCCTCGCTCATCGCCACGCCGCTCATGACCGGCCCGGCAACGATATCGACAATAATAATCGCGGAGCACGACTACGGGATGGGCTGCACTGGCCTTGCCATCGTGATAGTGCTCGCATTTTCCGCGGGACTACTCCTGCTCTCCGCGAAGATATCGAAGAAAATAGGAAAAACGCCGATACAGGTCATGAGCACGATCATGGGCCTGATAACCCTGGCCTGGGGGGTCATGTTCATCAGGGACGGGCTCGGATTCTAGGAGACGCCCGCGAGAACCTTCTCGCCTTTCTCTATCCATGGCCGCATCTCCGATGCCATGAAGGTTTCCATCGCCTCCCTGACCATCTCCAGGCCCCTCTCTTTCTCGCCGCGCTCTATCGCGATGACGCCCCATTCAAAGAGAAGCTTTGCCTTGGATGGCCTGTTGTCAATGCCCCCATGAATCTCCAGGGCGTTCCGGAACAGCGCTTCGGATTCTTCGGGTCTGCCCATGGCAGCCTTCAGCTTTCCGTATACCCTCAGCGAGTTCGCGTATTCAACCTTGAGGCCTGAATCCCTGGCCTTCCTATCGGCTTCCTCAAGCTTATCCAGAGCCGCCTGATAGTCGCGCTCCAGGATGTCCACCTCGGCCAGACCTGTGAGGGAATCGACTACAGTGTCTGAGCTATCAAGGGCCTTTGCGAGCTCGAGCGTCCTCCCGTGGACTGCCCTGCCGCCGGCCAGGTCGCCGGACATTCTCTTTACTTCACCCAGGGTCATGAGTGCGCTGCACAGTTTCCATTTGTCGTCAATCGTCTCGCTAAGCGCGACGCTCCTTTCCAGATAGTCAATCGCTTTTGGATAATCACCTAGCTCATAATGGGAAGCGCCAATGCTGGCGAGTCCCCAGGATTCGCTCATCCGGTCGCCCATGTCCGCCCAAACCTTCATGGCATCCTCGAACAGCGCGATGGATTGCCTGTAGTGTCCCATTGAGATATGCACCACGCCCAGGTTGGCCAGGTTCGCGCTGAACATCCTCAGGTCCCCTATCTCTCTGGAAACATCCCTGCTCTCCTCGTACATCTGCTTGGCAACGGCCAGGTCCCCGTTGGAATAGTGAACCGCGGCGACATTCGACGTCAACACACTCACAGCCTGCTTGTCCCCTATCTTCCTGAATATCTCCATGCTCCGATCATAGTACTGGCTGGCTTTCTCATTTTGAAACCGGTCTCCGTACACGTTGCCGATGTTGTTGAGCACAGACCCGACCCTCCGGAGGTTTCCCAGAGCCTCCTGCATGGCCAGGCACTTCCCGTAATAGTCGAGGGCTGTTTCGAACTCTCCTTTCCTGTGGTAGCAGCTGGCCAATGTGTCGTATATCGAAGCTCTGAGCGCATCGGCTGATTTTTCGTCTTTAATGATGCACAATTGCTCAGTCGAGAGATCAATGGCCCGGTCAAATTCCCCTCGCCTCATGTAGATGTAGGCTCGTTGGTGGCCGAAATGGGCAAGTTCCATAATATCGTCGGTGAGCGCCTCGCCTTTGGACATCTCTGCCAGGCTGCTGTCGTAGTCCCCTATCTTCCAGAGCACGTCCGCCTTCTTCCTGTACAATTTTACCTTCTGATGGCCGTCAGCGGATTCGGAGATGGCGGCCGAATAGGAGGTTATCGCTTCGGCGAATTTACTGACGAGGGTCTGCATGTCGCCCGTCCGTTCCAGGATTTCAATCTGCTTCTCCGTTGGGGATTTCAGCCCTGACTTGGGGAGCGATTCCATTGCCCAGCCGTAAAAGTCGATGGCCTTTTCCGCCGCATACGAATTCTCCGCGGTCTCGCCAGCCCTGAAGCAATACTCAAACGCCTTGGCCTTTTCATTCGATTCGAAGAAATGCCTTGCAAGTTCGAAAATGACAGCATCCTTATTGTTTGAATATTCATTCTCATAATACTCGCCCAGCCCCCGGTGGTATGCCGCCCGCCACCTGCCCGATATGTTCTTGTAGATGGCATCCCTGAACATGGCATGCCTGAATTGCAGATTGTCGCCGTTGGATTGCAGTATTCCAGCCGATGAAAGCTCGTCGATCACAGCTTCCGGATTCATAACGTTCTTTAAGGATTTCAGAACGCCCGCGGAAAATTCGCGGCCTGCGCATGACAGATGCTCGGCCGCAGCGAGAGAGTGCGGGTTGAGGGTATCCAGCTTCCTCAGGACTATGTCCTCGATTTTTTCAGGCACTGAATGATGAATGTCCACCAACTCGAACGCACCGTCTCTCAGGATTATTCCGCCCTCGGCTGCCATCTGGTTCACCAGCTCGGAAGTGAACAGCGGATTGCCGCTGCAGTCCCTGGCCAGGTTTGTGTAGAACTCAGTTGGGAATCTGTTCGGGGAGCAGGCCGCGTCCACAAGTTTCCGGACCGCGCCCTCGTCCATGCGCACGAGCGGGATGATTTTCACGGAGCCTTCGTTCACCAGATTG
>DAKD01000009.1:0-1994 GCA_002499085.1 Methanomassiliicoccales archaeon UBA280 | reverse complement strand
GACAGCCTCAGACGCGGGGAGATTCTTGCCAGATATGCGAACACGAACAGGGAAATCTCGTCTGCCCAGTGCATGTCCTCGAACACCATCAGGACAGGCTGATTGCCGGTTACTTTGTTCAGAAGGTCCATTGTCCTGTCTGCGAGCCTGTTCCTCTCGCTTGCCAGCTTGACGCCGGACATGTCCTTTCTCTTGGTAAATTTCAGACCAGCGGCTTTTTGCACTGCATCTTCGGGAGCCAGGGCGCACTGAGCAATTTCCGCAGCCACAGTTCTCAGGCTGTTGGCCATCTCAGGGTGCTCCTCCCCGTCTATCACAGCGGTTATGATGGCGCCGCCGCATCGCTCGGCCAGGATGGTCATGCTTCCGAATGTCATGCGGCCTATGCTGCCCTCGGCACTCTGGAAAGAATCTCCGACGAATGACTGGACAGCGTTCAGGGTTGCTGCTATGCTCTCGGGATCCATTTCGCCGGACATGGCCCTGGCCGATATTTCTCCCGAGTCGGTTGCCAGGAAAACACCTGAAAAAGAGACTGTCTCGGTTTTATCCAGCAGCGGCGCGTCGGCGTGGCCGCCGAGCGCCCTTGTGAATACCTGGAACGGTTCGGACATATCCTGGGATGCGGCACCGGACAGGACTTTCATGCCTTTCTGCCTGGCCATCTCTAAACATTGCTTGACCAACTCGGTCTTGCCGATGCCCGGCTCCCCCGAGATCACGTTTGCAGAGCCTTTGCCTGTCACGGCATTGTCCAGCGCTGAATTCATCTGAGAGAGCTCAAGCTCCCTCCCCACGAATGTCCCTGATGTCATTGGTTGGTAAAGGGCATACAGGCATTTACATTTTCGCCCGGGATCTATCGGTTCCCAAAATCCAGAGCCCCAGCATGGCGAACCACAGGGCGCCCGGGACAAATGTCATGGCCTCCGGTATGGCCACTCCTGTCCCCCAGCCGACCGCGACATGGTATGCCCATCCGAAAAGACCTATGACCAGGGTCAGAATCCCGGCTATGCCCAGATGCAGGGTCTCTCTCTTCAGCAGGAAATAGGGTCCGAGCGCCAGCGATGCCAAGAGAAGCAGGACGAAGAATGCCACAGAGAAGAACATGTGCTGCGCAGAATAGTCTTCGGTGAATATGCCGATGCCGGCCAGAGAGACGCTGGCCAACAGGATGAGGAAAAATCCCGATTTCAGAATAACGGACCTGAATCGGAGAATCGCGCCTGCCGAGAAGACAGCGCACATGATGCCGCAGACAATGAGCGAGGCGTTGAATATCGGCGCGACCGAGTGAACTCCCAGGTCGCTGATGGCATTGTTGCGCCATGTGAACCACGGCGAAAGCGATATCGAGATCCATATCGATGCGAGCGCATACAAAGGGCCGATGGCGGCGAGCCAGCCCAGCTTCCTGTGCAGCAGAAATTCCCTGAGGGTCATGCCTCACCATGTGCGGTATTTTGATCTGAAATAATTCAGCGGCTGGACCTCGGGTCCCTTCCAGGCTTCGACAACCTCGCCGAACAGGGCCCAGTGGTCGCCCTGCTCCACCCGGTGGGTCTTGCGGCACACGAACGCCGCTACTGAGCCGGGCAGCAGCGGGATGTCATGGGCGGCCATGAACGGCTCGATGCCCATGGCCTTGAATTTATCGAGCTTCTTCCCGGACCTGGAGCCGAAGAAATTCGACTCCTTTTCCTGGTCCTTTGACAGTATGCACACTCCAAAATATTCCGCGTCCTTAACCATGTCCCAGGTGTGGCGCAGCGGGCTTATCGAGGTGCACAATATCGGCGGGTCTATGGAAATCTGTGTGACCCATGCCGCGGTCATGCCGTTGAGCTTCTTCCCGTCGTTCGCGGTGATTATGGCCACCGGGTGTGAGATGTGGCTCAGGGCTTTCGAGGGAGCCAGAGGCTTGAAGGGGCTCATTCCTTGGCCTCCAGGAGAATCTTCTTCAGCTTGGGGGGAATGGGCTTGGGTTTGCC
>DAKD01000010.1 GCA_002499085.1 Methanomassiliicoccales archaeon UBA280 | reverse complement strand
GAACGATTAGTTTAGCGTCAAGGCCATATAAAATTAATATATACGAAGATACTATATAAGCATAGGTAAATAAAATGAGAAGACGCGATGAAAAAGCTGTGTGGAGAGTCCTGGCACTAGTATTGGCAATCTCATTCATTATTGCTGGCTGCTCCGGGATCCTTGATAACGATTCGGTTTCCGGATTCTCCGGTCCCGAAATCGGCTCTGTAATCGACATTGGAACAAGGGCGAACTTCACCAACACCACGATTTTCGTCAATGGCTATGTGTTCGACTGCATGCTGGGGGAACCGTCATTGCCTCCCGACCTGGTAGCCCCAGCCCCGAAAAGTGGGGTAATAGGCGTCTACATAGTCAATTGTGTAGGTCCCATACTTCAGGAATGGGTAGATGCTTTGCGTGCCCTGAATATCGAGATTGTGGCTCCCCTACACTACTACGCCTACCAAGTTAGAATAACACCTGAACAAGCCCAATTGGCTAAAAACTTATCCTTCGTGAATTGGGTCGGATTCTATCATCCGGCATATAAAATTGCATCAAACCTTGATGGCCATGAGGTTCAAGTTGTACTATATGACCAGAATATTCCGAATACTACAATACAGCAAGTGCACTCGAAATTTTCTTCAATCAAGCAGGAGGGGGCTACCACTTCTCTTAATTTCACCGAGGACGGTTATGTGTTTGAGGGCACTTTATCATCATCCGTGGCGATAAGCGAAATTGCTGCCAATCCCTATGTCCAGGCTATTTCTCCTCTATCTGATGCCCATCTATTCGACGATAACAAAGATGAGATTAATTTCATTCTTTTTTCGATTTTAGTGATTACGATTACCCTAATATTGAACCTGATAATTTCTGTTTATATGTTGAACAAGACATTCAGAAAAAAGCAAGATAAAGACAAAATTATCGAAGATTTAAATCGTCTGGAAGGTGAGAAGAAATGAGAACCCGCACGATAATATTAACTTGTGTGCTCGTTGCTATACTATCAATATCTACGCTATCAATACCAGTAGCGAAAGCCGAGATACGCACAAAGAGCTTGAATCCACCACCGGGGACAAGGGTTGTGGAAATAGAGCTTGAGGCATCGCCAGAGAGGAACACGACTCTAGCGAACTACAACATTACGCCTTTGGTCGAATATAGCCTTTACGTTCTCGCCTACGCGAATGATGAACAGATAGCAGCGATGGAGGGCAATGGCATCTTGGTTGGAAAAATGACGAATCGCACGATTGTACGCACTCAAGGATATCAGTTTGACACAATGAATGGAGAACCCGATTTGCCACTGGATTTGCGAATAGACCATTACGAGCTGAATACCGAGGGACTTTACATTGTTCAACTCATTGGGCCAACAAGAGATGAATGGCTCACTGCATTGAAGGAGAAGGGGGTAGAATTTTACGAATCCATTCCCACTTACAATTATCTCATTCGGATGAACTCGAACATCGAGAATGAAGTCAGGGACTTATGGTTCGTACAATGGGTAGGAATCTACCAGCCCGCTTACAAATTCGTGCAAAATGTGACTGGTACTATATTTTATATTACGCTTTGGAATGGTAGCGTAGATTACGGTTCCTTATCTGCCCTAGCAATGTTGGGAACCATAATTGATGATGATTATGGGTATCTTCCTGACCGATATGTTGTCTTGTTGCAAACAAATTCATCGAACATCAACGACATTGCCTGTTTACCTGATGTAATATGGATTGATCGTTGGGAAAATGCTGGCCCACTTAATACAGACAATACCCAGATCCGTTTAAATTACAGCGTATTTGTGATTACTCTGGCATTGATCATAATTACTTCTGTTTACGTGTTAAAACGATATTCAGAAAAAATGCATAGTAAAAGCAAGAAAATTGAAAATACTAATGGTCTGGAAGGTGAGAAGAAATGAGAACCCGCACGATAATATTTACATGTGTGCTCGTTGCAATACTGACAATACCAACATTATCAATGCCAGCGGCGAACGCCAAGTTAAGCACAAATAGTCTGAATCCACCGTCGGGTACAAGGGTTGTGCTAATAGAACTTGAGGCATCGCCACAGAGGAACGCGACTCTGGCGACCTATAATATCATACCTTTTGTCGAATATAGTCTTTACGTTCTCGCATACGCGAATGATGAACAGATAGCTGCGATGGAGGGCAATGGCATCTTGGTTGGAAAGATGACGAATCGCACGATTGTAGACACTCGGGGATATCAATTTGATACAATGAATGGAGAACCCAGTTTGCCATCGGATTTACGAATAGATACTTACGAGCCAAATACTGAAGGGATTTACATAGTTCAACTCGTTGGACCGCTAAAAGATGAATGGCTCACAGCATTGAAGGAGAAGGGAGTAGAATTTTACGAATCCATTCCCACTTACAATTATCTCGTTCGGATGAACTCGAACCTCGAGAATGAAGTCAGGGACTTATGGTTCGTACAGTGGGTGGGAATCTATCAGCCTGCTTACAAATTCTCACCGAATTTAACGACTGGAACCATGTATATATCCATCTGGAACGTCCTGAGCACCAAGCAAACGATAAAAACTCTATCATCACTGGCGCAGATTATATATTCATCCTTCGATTCAAACAACGAAAATTCCGCTGCCTTAATCAATACTGATGCTTCTAATATTCCCGACATCGCTGGATTGCCAGATGTCGTTTGGTTATATCAGTACGAAACCCCAACCCTGATGGACGAAACCAGTAGTGAGATAACAGGTGGAATCTGGACTGCCAACATGCCTTACGGAGGCTTTGGAAATTATGCCAACCTGCAGGGTTGGGACGGAACGAACGTTGTGGTCGCGATAGCCGATAGTGGTCTGGGTAGCGGTCAAGCCGGGAACGCAGGACATGTGGACTTCGGCAACCGAGTGCTGGGCGGGAAAGACTACACCCAATCCTACAACTGGTACGACTTTCGCGGCCATGGCACCCATGTTGCGGGAATCATCGCGGCCAATGGCAATGGCGGAACTGGTGTAAAGTATGGTTCCACAAATTACTATGTTGGTGCGGGTGTTGCTCCAGCTGCAGAACTATACGCCCAGAAGATACTCCGAGACGATGGAAATGCTTACCCTGGAATACCGACGTCGCCAGAACTATGGGACGATTTCTTTCAGGATGCGTACAATGCCGATGCTTATGTCCACTCCAACTCTTGGGGGGGTATCCCCTTGCCTCCCACTGATTTTGCCTACGACTTGCATGTACGGGACAGTGCTGCTTCAACAAATGGCTTACAACCGATGGTTATTATAGTTGGTGCGGGCAACCAAGGTCCCGGTACTCAAACACTTGGTTCCCCTGGGCTCGCCAAGAACGTAATTACCGTTGGTGCAACCGAAAACTATCTTCCAGATGGCGACGATTACGGTCAGGCTGATACAGATTTCGACTTGCACAGTGCGACCGATGCTAATAACATTGATGACATAGCATCATACAGTTCACGGGGGCTGGCGGATGATACTCGGATTAAGCCAGATGTTGTCGCACCAGGCTCAATAGTGCTCTCTACACGAACCACAGTGACTGGTGCTGGAACATTGGATGGTGTTTACACGGAAGATCCCAGATATCTTTGGTGCTCTGGGACATCGATGGCCACCCCTCATGTTGCAGGTTCAGCAGCCGATATAATTGAGTGGTGGATCGCGAACCACGGCGGCGTCAGACCCATGCCAGCCATGGTGAAGGCACTCCTTATTAACACTGCCAAGCCAATCAGTGCATCACCGAACATACCCAACGGAGACATTGGCTGGGGAAGGGTTTATTTACCCGATATAGTAAGTCCTGTTGCGAATTTCGCTTTATATGACAATCCACAACCATTGAGTTCGACGGTAAACTCATATAACAGATATGTACGCTATGATAAAGCTACACAACCGCTTAAAATCACTCTTGTTTGGACCGACCCAGCGGGTATATCATTGAAAAACAATCTGAATTTAAAAATCACATCACCCAGCGGCCTAATTTATTATGGCAACGCATTCACTAACGGTTTTTCGGTCGCTGGAGCCGCAGCGGGCAACACAAATATTGGCTCTGATTGGGATACGGGTGGAATGGTTAACACTGATGACATAAATAATGTAGAATGCGTTTATCTCCCAGCATCATCATTGGTTTCGGGGGCTTATAAAATCGAGGTGATTGCTGAAAGTATTACAGCGGATGCGATTCCCGGAGGTGTCAGCGACCAGGATTTTGCATTAGTCGTTTATAATGGTGTAGAAGATATAACTCCGCCGACCAGTGCTGTTTCCAAGACTGGCGCGTACTGGCGAAACACATCACCGATAACCGTTGATGCAACAGCCAGCGACGCATTGAGCGGAGTTGCGAGCGTCCAGCTTTACTTCAGGTACAGCGTGGACAACATAACCTTTAACGCATATGTAGCGACCGGTACTCCAGACACAACCTCTCCATATTCCTTCAGCTTTGCATTCGCAAGTGGTCAAGGCTATTATGAATTCTACACAAGGGCAACCGACAGGGCAACCAACATTGAGGCAGCCCCAGGAACAGCGGATGCGGGGTATGGGTACGATGCAACCCTCCCTACAAAACCAACTCTCAGTACGCCCAGCAACGGTGCATCCTTGCCCACAACGGCCGTTTTATTGGATTGGGAAACATGTTCAGACAATCGTGGAGTAGCAAATTATGTGATATATTTGTCAGGCACAAGCGGGTCTTACTCATGGACTACTACCAATTCCTATTATCAAACCCCCCAGATTTCATTGGCGACATGGTCATGGAAAGTAAGAGCTGTTGATTATGCCGGAAATATTAAAGATAGTGATACGTGGAGTTTTATGTTATATCAACCAATCACTTATGGCACCGTTTCAGGGTATGTGTGTAGCGCGACGAATAGTCAAGGCATTTCGGGCGCTGTTGTGGATTATTATTATACACCAATAAATGAACCAAATCCACAACCGACAATATTCAGTTCTGGAGAAGGCTCTTCTACCTCCGCAGTTACAAATGCTTATGGTCATTATACCATTTATAATGTACCAGCGGGCTATCACAATTTCCAGGCTATCGCGAACGGTTATTATCCTCGAATCGAATCCAACGTTTATGTTTCAAGCAACGGCATTAATCTTGGCTTCACTCTCTCATCCGTGAGCGGCGGTGGCGGCGGTGGCGGCGGAGGCTGTCTTATTCCAGGTACCAATATCAGCACTCCGAATGGAGATGTGAAAATTGAGGATCTCAAAGAAGGAGACATAGTCCTGTCCTATAACCTATTCAAAGGACTCATAGAACCAGATACTGTCTGTCGTACATTAGTCCATCCTTCAACTGATGAATATCTTGTAATCAACGGTTGTTTGGGACTAACAGCTAATCACCTGATATATGTTGGCAATGACATCAAACGCGCGGATGAATTACAGCAGGGAGATATTTTACGAACTCTAGAGGGAAACATTTTAGTGTCGAGTATAACAACAGTTTCAGCTCTGACAGTGACTTATAATATTGAGGTTGAAAACAATAATAATTATTTTGCTGAAGGAATCTTAGTTCACAATGTCTACAAAGGTGCTGAGGGATGCCCTTTCGTTTATTCATGGGATGGTGATAGTTTCGAAGAAGAGAACAATATTCTGCCGCGAGCAACCAATCCAGATAGAAATCAACTTGACGTAGATGATTATTATATGTTGCAAAATGAGTTGCAATCGGTCAATGGATCATATTTGATGCAAATATCTGAACCTGCATTGGAAAGAACACATCTTGATGACATTCAACTAGCAATCATAGATTATAATTATTCGGATGTTCAACTGGCCATTACTCCTGAGGGTATTGTTAAAACAATAATTGAACCACTTGGTCCAGTGTCATGCATTGACAGCACCGGAAGCAACGTTTCCGAACTTGTTGACGAAATGAATGATGGATACCGATTAAAGGCTGAGCACAATGAAACGTTGACAGTTTATTTTCCGAGAGTTTTGTTTTTCAATGAAGCTAAACTTGTAATCTCACACAAAGCGACAATTGATTTGCTCCCATATGACGTGCCAATTGACCCACGTCTCTACAAATGTTCGATACACATCCAGACGAGGAACCCGAATGGCAGGTGGTATGATTTTGCATCGCTACCCGCCCGTATGAATTGGGCTTTGGATTGCGTTGATATCACACAATTGGGCGATAGACTTAAAGCTGGAGAACCAATCCGACTTTTAATAACCGGAACCCATTTCATTGATTTCATTGGTTTGGATATTACTGATAGTCTTCCCCTTGACATCGATTTGGTCAAACCCACAAGTGTGGCGTACATTGACCAGACAGAACCAATTAATCTCACCGGATTGCTTTTGCAAAGAGATCAGCAATATGTGACAGTAAGCCCAAATCAAGGCATCCAACTCAAGTTCCCAAATTCAAATCAAACAACTTCATACAGAGCGTTCGCAATCATTCCACATGGCCATTATTATAACCTACCGGAGATTGCCATATCTCAACCCGTAACCATTCATATAGGAATTCCCACTAATTTTGATGAAGGTACTTTAAACATGCTCTTGGAAGAAATAACAGTGTCCTCCGAATCATCAGTTCTCCAGGGTTTATCTATTGACCTTTCATTAAATCATCAAGAGGAAATCATTATGTCATTCAATCAGGATCCGTTGATGAATTATCAGTTGCATGCATGGCTGATCAATTCAACCAAATCGTTTAGGTTACCCTTAGTATTCACTTCTGTCTTGGGGAGCAGAACAATTACTCTGATGATAAACCCAAGCAATCCAATTGTTTATCCACTTGAGAATATACTTTGGAACACTACTGGTGCCAGCTTTAACAGGTATTCAGGTCAATACGAAGTATTGAAAAACACAGTTATCCAATATGATTTGAATAGATATTATCAATATGAAGTGTCTGTTTTAGGAAGTTACGAATGGACATTTGGAGATGGTTCCTGGACTAATGATGAAAGACCGACACATCAATATGAGCAACCGGGAAGATATCTGCTCAATCTCACAATTTTCAATGTGACAGGGGATGCCCGGTTTTTAATTACCTCAACAAACGTCAAAGTTGTTCAATCCCCTCCGGTTACAATAATAGATGTGTATCAGAAGGTTAACATGACACTGACTATTTCTGGCCGGAAAGACAACACCGTGGGCATTAGAATTTACGAAGATGGAACGCTCATCCAGAGTTGCGATGTGATGAGAACTGCCGGACCACCTAACACTCAAACAATTGAATTGAATAAATACCTTGGTAGGGTTTACGACATAGAACTTGTGTACACCGCGAACCACAAAGGCGCAAATCCTATCTCCCTTATATTCACATCAGGTGTAACTATCAAGACATTCTCCAAGAATTTTAACACTAATAATGGATACAACCAGATTGTCTCGGTGCCAACGTCTTATCTAGAGGATGTTGTGGTGAATAATCCCGCATATGTGTTCGATGCCTCCGACTCGTACGATATTGACTGTGAGATTGTATCTTACGAGTGGGACTTCGGCGATAACTCCACATCCGAGGGGATTATGACTGAGCATACGTACTCCGCGCCTGGATTGTATACAGTTATTCTAACGATAACAGACGATGATGGGGCGATTGCCAAGGAGATGTTAGTGGTCGAGGTGCGCCAAACGTAAGTTGAATGCAATTCGTAACATATTTCAGCAGCGCATTCGACAATGGCATGGCAACAGATAATTGCTAAATCGAATGCCATCTGGCTCACAACATTATATTGGCAATCGGTGAATGCGCTAGCTAAATCCTATAATTAAGAGCGTTCGCCATGAATCCGCATTATGCAAGCGAGGAGATTCACAGCGTTACCGGTAATCTGCAGTCTAGTGGCGATGAGATTACCGGGACAAAGGTTTTTATATTGATTTCCTTTCCCGCCTAATTAATCTATTTATCTTCATAAAAATAGATGAATAGAAATGAGATTCAGGAGAAGGAAATATGGCAAACGAAACTGAGATGAAGTTGGCTGACCCGGCAGCGCTGGGTGTATTCGGACTGAGCATGGCAACGCTTGTCGCGTCGTCCGAGAAACTCGGCCTCACGGAGGGGACTGCGGGCTTGCTGCCCTGGGTGATATTCCTGGGCGCTTTCGCGCAGGTCATCGCCTGCGGCATAGAGTTCAAGAGGAATAACATATTCGCGGCCACGGCTTTCGGCGCCTTCGGGCTGTTCTGGTTCGCGGTGGGCATGACATGGTACTTCGGATACGGTATAGAACAGTTCGGGTTCGCGGTGCTGGGATATCTGATATTCAGCATATACATGACATACGCGGCTGCGTCGATTAACAAGGCGTTCCTGGCAATATTTGTCACCATCGACATGCTGCTCGGCGCCCTGCTTTTCCAGATTTTCGCGGGCGGGCCTGCGTTGCTCTCCGGAATCATGGAGCTTTCAGTTGCGGTGACTGGCTTCTATACCTCTGCCGCAGTGGTGTTGAAGAACATAGCCGGTTTCGAGGTTCTGCCGCTGGGCAAGCCCTTGCTGAAGCTTAGGAAATTCGAACTGTAAACTACCAGCCCTTAACCAAACGCCAGCCACATTGTGTCTTGCGAACCAGACGAGGCAAAGCCTCGTCTTAACGCTAACCAAGTATATTAGCAAAAAGAGCTGGCGTTTGTTGCCGGGCTGGAAGTTTACCATGGGTTAGTTGCATACCTATTTTATCGAAGCCTGGTAGCTTCGATTCATTTTGATTATATAGGCACGGTATGCAACGGTGGATTGACGACTGCCCATGCCGATTCATCTCAGCCCTGAAGGACTGAGAGTTCTCGGCATCATTACATTAAAGCGCAATGTTGCTGGTTACACCAGCAGCATATTCTTTGTTTTTCCGTGTTTTCCGAGCATTGCCCGCCGTATTTCGTGGCCGGATGTTACTTTTTCGTAATAATGGGCAATTCACAGCCATATGGCGGGCATTTGTCCGAGCCTGAACCGAAACATGGGCAACTGATTTATATTGCCTCATTATTGGGCGGCTAACCTCTATTAATTATAAAAGCCGGAGGGGCAGCTATGAGCGAAGGTGATAAAATGTTCAAACCGAACGAGGAATTCGTGAAGAAAGCTCACATCAAGAGCATGGACGAGTACAAGAAGATGTACACAGAATCCATCGAGCACCCGGACAAGTTCTGGGCCAGGATGGCGGAGGACTTCAAGTGGTTCAAGAAGTGGACGACCGTGAGGCAGTTCGACTTCGTTGAAGGCAATATCAAGTTCTTCGAGGGGGGAAAGACCAATGTGACCTACAACTGTCTGGACAGGCACTTGGAGAAACGCGGCAACCAGATCGCCTACCTCTGGGAGGGCAACGAGCCCGGCGAGGACAGGAAGATTACCTACAAGGAAATGCATGCGGATGTCTGCAAGTTCGCCAATGTCCTCAGGAAGGCCGGCGTGAAGAAAGGGGACAGGGTGTGCATGTACATGCAGATGATTCCCGAGCTCGCAATTTCTATGCTGGCCTGCGCCCGCATCGGCGCCATTCACTCCGTGGTGTTCGGCGCATTCTCCCCCGACTCGCTCAAGGACAGGATTCAGGATTCGACCTGCAAGGTCCTGGTCACCCAGGACACAGCGCTGAGGGGCAAGAAGAAGGATGTGCCCATGAAGACGAACGCGGACAAGGCGCTGGAATCATGCCCCAGCATCGAGAAGACCATAGTTGTCAAGCGCACAGGCCTGGACGTGCCCATGAAAGCGGGCCGCGATGTCTGGTGGAACGAGGAGATGGCCGCGGGCGACGTGGCCGGCGAAAGCCCCTGGGAGGAGATGGATGCGGAGGACCCGCTGTTCATTCTCTACACATCAGGCTCGACAGGCAAGCCGAAGGGAGTGCTGCACACGACAGGCGGATACATGGTGTACGCTGCTGTCACGCACAAGTATGTTTTCGACATACATGACGGGGACATATTCTGGTGCACTGCCGACATAGGCTGGGTCACAGGACATTCGTATATCGTTTACGCTCCGCTGCTGAACGGCGGCACAACCGTGATGTTCGAGGGAGTGCCCAATTACCCTGATGCAAGCAGGTTCTGGCAGGTAGTGGACAAGTACAAGGTCACGCAGTTCTACACGGCGCCGACAGCAATTCGCGCGTTGATGAAGGAGGGCACTGACTTCGTCAAGAAGACATCCAGAAAGAGCCTGAAGCTCCTCGGAACAGTGGGCGAGCCCATCAACCCCGAGGNNTGCCCGATCGTGGACACATGGTGGCAGACCGAGACCGGCGGCATACTCATCACGCCTCTGCCCGGCGCAATACCCACGAAGCCAGGATCGGCAACACTGCCGTTCTTCGGCGTCGAGCCCATGATTGTGGACGAGAAGGGGAACGAGCTCACGGGGCCTGCGAGCGGCGCGCTGCTGCTCAAGGGAGCCTGGCCGGGAATCATGAGAACAGTTTACGGCCAGCACCAGAGGTTCAAGGAGACCTACTTCAGCATGTTCCCGGGCAAATACTTCACCGGCGACGGCTCGAAGCGGGACGAGGACGGATACTACTGGATAACAGGCAGGATCGACGACGTCATAAACGTCTCGGGCCACAGGATGGGAACCGCCGAGGTCGAGAGCGCCCTGGTGTCCCACCCTGCTGTCGCAGAATCGGCTGTGGTCGGATACCCCCATGAGATCAAGGGCCAGGGCATATATGCCTACGTCACGCTCAAGAACGGGTACGATTACACCGACGACCTGAAGAAGGAGCTGCAGAAGCACGTGAGGACCGAGATCGGGCCCATCGCCCAGCCTGACGTGATCCACTGGGCTCCGGGCCTTCCGAAGACGCGCTCGGGCAAGATAATGAGGCGCATACTGAGGAAGATAGCGGCCAACGAGATAGACCAGGTCGGGGACATATCCACGCTCGCGGATCCGAGCGTCGTTGAAGGCCTCATCAAGACCAGGTAATATCCGCATCCAAAGTCCTGCTGGACATTTGGAACGTATCGTGTGCAATCGCCTGCGAACGTGCCCAGAAAAATGCCTGCGCCGAAAGGCGCAGGCTCATTTTCATCCTTTTAGAAAATCTATTATGGCAGATGGCATTGTCAGTTCAATTCCGGAGGCATGTTATGATTCTGCAGGAAGGCAAGGGCGAACTGGTCGGGTGGCATGACCCTGACGAGAACAGGAAATGGGTCGAGGCAAACAAGCCCAGGGAGATGACTGACAAGACAATGCCCGTGGACGAGGCCGTGAAGAGGTTCGTGAGGGACGGCGATTTCCTGGCAATGGGCGGGTTCGGCCATGTCAGGGTTTCCATGTCAGCCATTTACGAGATGATACGCCAGCGAAAGAAAAATCTCATAATGGCCGGAAAGACGGCTGTGCATGATGTTGACTTGCTCATCGGCGGCGGCTGCGTGGACCGCATCGAAGTGGCCTATGCCTTCGCCCATGAGCTCAGGGGCCTGTCCCCGGGCGGCCGCAGAGCTGTGGAAGAGGGCCGCGTGAAGGTTGTCGGCGAGATATCCAACGCAGGATACCAGTGGAGGTTCCTTGCCGCGCAGATGGGGCTGCCTTTCATGCCCACGAGGGCAATGCTCGGGACAGATACACTGAAGCACAGCTCTGCAAAGGTCATACAGGATCCGTTCTCCGGAAAGCCGATTTGCCTGCTTCCGGCGGCTTATCCGGACATTGCTGTGATCCATGTACCGAGATGCGACAAGTACGGGAACTGCCAGATCGACGGCACGATGGTAGAGGACTTCGAGCTTGCCAGGGCAGCGAGGAGGCTCATAATCACAACCGAGGAGATAATCACAAACGACCAGATAAGGGAGAAGCCCTGGTTCACCAAGATTCCCTTCTACCTTGTGGACGCGGTGGTTGAGCAGAGATACGGCTCCCACCCATGCCAGATGCCCCTGCAATATTTCTTCGACGAGGAGCATATCGGAGAATGGCTCAGCCTGTCCAAAACCGATGATGGCACGAAGCAGTACATGGACAAGTACGTTTACGGCACGGAACATTTCGACGATTACATCGGGCTGATTGGGGGCGAGGCGAAGATGAGGGAGCTGGTGGACGTCGAATTCCTCCGCAGGCCGATGACAGCGCCTTGGCTCAAGGCAAAGGGAGGCGAGTGATATGGCCGATTACACGACAAACGAGCTGCTGGCATGCTCCGCGTCCCATGTGCTCCAGGACGGAAAGACTGTCTTTGTGGGCACGGGACTCCCGATGATAGCCGGAATGCTGGCCCAGCGCACTCACGCGCCGAACATGCTCATTGTCTTCGAGGCCGGCGGCATAGGCCCGCAGGTCCCTGTCCTGCCCATTTCGGTCGGGGATTCCAGGACTGTGTACAGGGCCATAGCTGCGTCTAGCATGCACGAGGCCATGTCCATGGGCCAGGCAGGGTACATAGACTTCGGCTTCCTGGGAGGGGCGCAGATCGACATGTACGGCAACCTGAACACGACTGTCCTGGGCCCGCATGACGCCCCGAAGGTCCGCCTGCCCGGCTCCGGGGGCGCAAACGACGTCGGCTCGCTGTGCCACAGAACCATCCTCATCATGAGGCAGGACAAGAGGAAATTCGCGGAGAAGATGGATTTCATCACCACCCCGGGCTATCTGCAGGGCGGGAATTCCAGGTACGAGGCTGGACTTCCGGCCGGTACAGGGCCCTACAGGGTGATATCGCAGCTGGCCGTATTCGATTTCGAGCCCGTGAGCAAGCGCATGAGGCTTTACTCCGTGCACCCGGGCGTGAAGGTGGAGGACGTGCTCGCGAACTCCGGTTTCGAAATACTGGTCCCGGAAAAGGTTCTCACGACAGAGCCCCCGACGCAGAGGGAGCTCGAGGTCCTGCAGCAGATTGATCCCGTGGGAATGGTCATAGCCAAGAGATAAAGGTTTAAGAAACCCGAGGGATATGTGTGAGCGGTATGTCGGATTTCAGCAAGTACAAGAAAATGGAGCTGCCCAGGACTGTTGTCGTGGGCCACGGCGTCCTGCCGAGCATCCCCGAGAACTGCGCCGGGCTGGGACTGCCCAAGTCCGCGCTGATAATCGCGGACGATATCACGATGAAAATTGCAGGCGACGAGATAGCCGCGCTCCTGAAAGACGCCGGATATTCCGTGGACAGCGTGAGTATTCGCGAGGCAGACTCGGATACAGTGAGCACGGTACAGGAAATTGCCTCGGGCATGGGTCCGGTTTTCCTGGCGGGAGTCGGCGGGGGGCGCCCCATTGACGTGGCCAAATGCGCCTCCTTCAATGCCGGAATGGCCTTCATCAGCGTGCCCACGGCCGCGTCGCATGACGGCATTGTCTCTTCGAGGGCCTCCATCACGGTCGATGGCGTCAAGGAATCGCTGGACGCGCAGACCCCCATAGCTGTTTTCGCTGACACGGGCATCATAGTCAAATCCCCGTTCAGAATGCTGGCCGCCGGATGCGGCGATATAATATCCAACAAGACCGCTGTTCTGGACTGGAAGCTGGCCCACAAGATGAGGAATGAGGAGTACAGCAGCTACTCAGGGACGCTGTCCGAAATAACCGCGGACATGCTGATTGAGAACGCGGACCAGATAAAGCCGGGAGTCGAGGAAAGCGCCTGGCAGGTCATCAAGGCCCTGGTCTCGTCCGGAGTCGCCATGAGCATAGCCGGAACCTCGAGGCCCGCGAGCGGATCGGAGCACAAGTTCTCCCATGCCCTGGACAGGATAGCGGAAAAACCCGCGCTTCACGGCGAGCAATGCGGCCTGGGAACCATCATGATGATGTCGCTGCACGGGAGAAAATGGGAGGACATCAGGGATGCGCTGGGGACGATCGGCGCGCCCGTGACCGCCCAAGACGCGGGCCTGTCCCGGGAAGAGGTGATCCGCGCCCTGGTTGCGGCCAAGGACATACGCCCGGAAAGGTACACTGTGCTGGGACGCGAGGTCCTCACGGAGGAAAAGGCGGAGAAACTGGCATCGGAAACGGGCGTGGTGTGAGATGGTCATGCTAACCGTCATAGGGAAGAAACTCGCGAAGGAGGGGCTGGAATTCGTCTACATGGGCCCTGTCGCGGATTGCAAGGAGTGCAAGGTCAGGAACATCTGCTTCCATCTGACCAAAGGCGCAAAGTACAGGGTCGTCAACATCAGGAAGGTGAGCCATGACTGCCCTGTGCACGAGGGCGGCGTTTCAGTGGTCCAGGTCGAGGAGATTCCCCGGGACGCAACCGTGCCGGCGAAGCTGGCAATAGAGGGCTCGACCGTTCCGTACGAGAGGCCCAGATGCAAACATCGGGGCTGCGAGAACTGGCAGTTCTGCTTTGTGCAGGGCCTGGAGCCCGGCCAGAAGAGAAAGATCACCCGGGTCGGAGAAAAGGTCCGGTGCGGCACGGGGCTGAGCCGAGTGATGGTCAGGCTGGAATAGATTTACCTGGCTGCCTTCATCCTCTTTTTTGTGTTAGATTTATGCTTCTCCTTGTCCTTGCGGATGGAGCGCTCCATCTGGGAGAGCATTGAGCTCAGTGCAAGTGCCAGGTCCCAATCCTGGGCCGTGAAATGGTACAGCTCGTGCTCGGTTGTGAGCCTTCCCCTGACAGTCACGTTCCCTGCCTTGCGGTCAGAGCCGACATCCTGCCTGTCAACATGAATCGAGAATACCTTTGGCGTGACAAGCTTGGCCATCCTCTTGATGGATTTCTGGATGATATCGTACATCATGTCATAGGCTTCAGGCTCGGCTTCATGGAGACCGGATATCTGGACGAACACCTGCTCCTCCTGCTTGAAGCTGGCTATGAGCTCGATCAGGTCATACTGGGAGACTATTCCGACGGGTTTCCCGTCCTCCGTGACCATGATCGTTGAAATGGCGTTCTTGCGCATTAGGCTGACTGCCTGCGAGATCTTCGCCTCCTTGTTGATGGTTATCGGCGGCGCCTTCATGACGCTCTTCACTGCCACGCCCATGTCCACTCCGCCGCGGCCCGCTGTGAAATCGTTGGTTTTGCGCTTCCTGTCCTTGGCCGTGACCTTGGCCAGGTCCTTCAGGCCGAGAACGCCTGTGAGTTCGTCCTTGGAGTTGACAACCGGCAAAGTCCTTACGTCCAGCCTGTACATGAGATTCCGGGCCTGCTCGATCGTGTCCTTCTCGCGCACGTAGTGAGGCGATTCCGTCATGATCTCCCTGACCTCTATCTCCTTCAGTATGTTCAGGCTCGGGATTATGCTTACAAGGTCTGTCCTGGTGATTATGCCGATTATGTAATCCCTGCTGGTGACAGGCACTGCCCTGTATCCCGAGGACAGCATGGTCTCGGCAATGTCCATTATGGGCATATCCTCGTTAACCCTGGGCGGGAAGGCCATGACATTCTCCACCTTGGTGCTCATGGGTATGCTTCTGCGCTTCAGGAGAGTCTCGTAATTGATGAGACCGAGTATCTTCCCGTCACTCGTTACCACGGGCACTTCGTTTATGTCATACTGCTGCATCTTTCCCAGCGCCGAGGACACGTCCTCATCCGGCTCGACAGTCACCAGCTTTCTGGTCATTATGTCCTTGGCCTTCAGTTCCTGAACTTTTTGCCTTGTCATCTCGCTCACTCCTTATATAATAGGGCAACGGGCAACCCCGAAACCCGTTATATACTTTTCCCGTTGCCCTCAAGCACACGTTTCAGCGTGGCCATGCATACGGATTCGAATTCATCAAGTGATGCTCCATTGTCCAGGGTTATGTCGGCGTTTTCAATGGCCGTTCCCAGCCCCCATGCGAGCTCGCGTTCCTCCCTCCGGACGAACTCTTCCATCGTCCTGGGCGCATCCGCCCTGTTCCTGGCCTGCAGCCTCCTGAATCTTATCTCAAGTGGCGCCTTGACGGCTATCACTTTCAGGCCGCGGCCCAAGCGCTTCCTGAAGAAGTCGATCTCGTGAAGGCTCCTGGAGCCGTCGATTATGACATCGCCCGGGGGCAGGGTTTCGAGTGCCCTTTCGGCCCAGATTGCGGGGCCGTGCCTCTCGCGCTCGGAATTCGCGAACCCGCCTATGGCCGCGTCCGAGTGTTCGATATTCAATTTGGCAGCATGGCTCCTGACAACGTCGCCCATGCTGGTGTGCATGAAACCGAGGGATATCGCTGCCTTCAGAAGCGTGTCCTTGCCCGAACCGGGCATGCCTACCGCGACGATTGCTGCCATAATTCTCGGAACCCGGTACGTGCATCTGCCGTGCCGACCGCTCCGCTCCCTTTACGGGTGTGATATTGATTACTTTGTATTTAAGCATCATCATTTGACGAACGTGTCAAGAATTCAGTGATATTGGGACAAGTTGCTAGGGGCTAGGGGCTTTGACATTAATATGTGATAAAGGGTCTAGGGTCTGCGTTTTCAAAATGGGATAAAGGGTCTAGGGTCTAGGGGGGCTGGCTTGTCCAGGCCAAGCCAGCAAATGCGATGTTGAAGCACCCCCTGCGCCGAATCGGAGATTCGGCTTGGTCGCGACACTTTGTCGCTCCTAGACCCTAGACCCTATGACCCTAGCCCCTAGACCCTAGCATTCACTAAGAAATTGACAGACACCATTTGACAGAATGACACGCGCTGCCGTATCAATTTATGTAATACCTGGGCTATCCCGTTCCAATGAGAGAGAGGGGACTCACGGTAAGAGACAGGATAGTCGTACATCTGTCGGGCTACTCCAGGTTTTCCGAGGAATACGAATGCCCGGAGGACATGTGCCAATCCGGGATTTCCGGTGCCGTGGACAAGTCCAGGGCGCATGTGACGCTCGAACTGAACAGGATGGTGCGCGAGGACATGGTATCCGAGAGGACTGCGCGCGTCCGCGGTGCCAAGTCGAAGAGGAAGGTTTACTGTCTCACTGCCAAGGGCCTCGCGAGAAATGCCGAAATGGCCAGGCACCTTGAATCGCTCAGCGTCAATGTCACCGGGCCGGACTGCAACGGGCCGATGTCAGGCACGGAGGCAGTTGCCTATCTCGTGAAGGGCGGGACGATGAAGCATGCCGGCGCTGTCGAGAGGGTGATAATGTCAGAGGGTGTATTGGTCGTGTCGGGTCCGGATTCTGTTTTGTCGGAACGGAAACACCTTCCGCCAAGGCAGGAGGATTTCGTTCCGAGGGCCGAACTCAGGGAGATTCTGTCAATCCTTGCCGGGGATATGCCGGACACGCTCGTGGTCCTGGGAATCTCCGGAACCGGCAAGACCTCGCTGCTGAACGAGCTTGCCTGGCGCCGGGACAGGGACGGACGCGTCTTCCACATGCGCCTCTACCCCAATGATTCGGCCCTGACTGTTCTGCGCAGGCTGGGGAATTTCTTCGGTGACCAGGGATTCTCCGGGCTCAGGGGCATGGGCTCGGGCCAGGGAACAGCGGACATCGGGGAGGCTGCGACACTCATCGGCGACTGCCTGGGGCGGGGAAGGTTTCTCCTCCTGTTCGACGAATATGACATTTCAAATCCTGCCCTGGACTCGGTTTTCCGAATGCTCAAGGAAACTGTGCGGGGCTCGGGTTCGGGCATGGTCCTGGCTTCCGACAGCAAACCCGGTTTCTACTCGGCGAGGGACCTCGCGCTCGATAAAAGCGTCAGGGAGGTCCGCCTCGGCGGGCTCGATGATGAGGCCGCCCTCAGGCTTTTCAGGGAATCGGGAGGAACTGGAAAAAACATCTCGGCCGCCGGGGGGCATCCGCTGATGATCAAATTCTTGGCTTCCGGAGTGGGCTCCGAGACGCTGATGGAATATGCCGAGAACGAGATACTGGGGAAGGACTCTCAGCTTGCCAGGGCCTGCAGGTTCGCCTCCGTGTTCAGAAGGCCTTTCTCCGCGGACGATATGGAGCTGATGGGCATAGCGGCGGCATCGGCAGTGAGAGGGAGTCTGGCCTTCGAGGCCCAGCCCGACCGGGGCTACATGCTGCACCCGGCAGTATCGGGAATCATGAGAGCGGCAATGACGGACAGAATGCTGGCCAACCTGCACGGGACTGCGGCCAAATTCTACATCGGCGGAGGAACTGAGCCGCACGAGGCGCTTTATCATCTTGTCAGATCCGGCGACAGGGCAGGGGCACGCAGCTTCCTCATGATACACGGGAAGAGACTGCTCGGCAGTGAAAACCCGGAAGAGCTGGCAGGCTTGATTGAATCATTCATTGAACCTGATGACGAATCGCTCGGACTGTTGCTCACGGCAGCCAGGCTCTGCGACCAGGCAGGCTTGGACTGTGCATTGAAATATGCGGGCATCGTGGCCGAAAAAGCCGCGGATTCTGCAGAGGGCACGGAAGCCAGGATACTGATTGCGAAGATACAGGCCAAGAAGGGCAATTTTGACGAGGCGCTGAAGACGCTGAAGTGGCCTGCCCCCGCCGAACCGCTTCTTGCAGGCCAGTGGCATTACGCGCATGCCACGGTCCTCAGGAGAATGGGCAGGATGAAGCCAGCGCTTGACAAATGCGAAAAGGCCGAGGCCGGGGCAACGGAAGCCGGCGATGCCGCTCTCAGGGCCGAATGCGGGATGGAGAGCGCCATGATACTGTACGGACTCGGGGACCACGAGAGGGCGCTGGGGCGGCTCTCAATCGCCATGTCCGAGTTTGCCGGAGGGGGCAATGACCTGGACTCTGTCAGATGCGGCATAAACACCGGAATAGTGCTTAGGGCGATGGACCGCATAGCAGAAGCCTCCGACGCGCTCGAGACTGCGGTGGCCAAGGCCGAGAGGATGGGAAGGAACAGGCTGAGGGCGCAGGGCCTGGCAAACCTCACTGAGGTGCTCAACCTGCAGGGCGAGTACAGGAGGGCTGCCGAGTTGGCCGCCCAAGCGATAAGAATCTTCTCGGGCCTGGGGGAGCCTGTTATGCTGGCTGTCTGCAAGTTCAATCTCGGGACAGCCCTGGCCCGCATGGGCAGGAATGAGGCTGCCGTCAGCGAGTTCGTTGAGGCTGCCGGGCTCCTCAAGAAGTACGGAATGCTAAAGAGCAGGCGGCAGTGGATGCTGGATGCCGCAGACCTTCTCGACGGGATGGGCGAGAAAAAGAAGGCGGAGAAGTTCAGAAAGGACGCGGGATGAACCAATTCTTTTATACCCTGTCAATAATCCAGCAGCGATGCAGGAACTCGAGACCGCTGCAAGGAAATTCGCCCTCCAGAACGCGCTGGAATACGGCGGAAAGGCCAGCCCAGGCGCTGTAATAGGCCGCATAATGAACGAGCTGCCCGGGTTCAAATCCAGGGCCAGGGAAGTGTCGGAGGCTGCGCGGGCTGCGATCGCCCAGGTCAATGGGATGGATGTCGAAGCGCAGAAGGCTGAGCTGGAGAAGCTGGCGCCCGAGCTCCTGGTCAAGAGGAAGAAAGAGGAGCTGGTGAGAGAACTTCCCCCTCTCGAGAATGCCGACGGAGGCGTTATCATGCGCCTGGCCCCGAATCCGTCCGGACCGCTGCACATAGGCCACACCAGGATGGCCATCCTCAACGACGAGTACGTGAAGCGCTACGGCGGGAAACTTATAGTGCGCATGGAGGACACGAACCCTCCGACCGTATACCCGGACGGTTACAGGATGATATGCGAGGACCTGGACTGGCTGGGCGTGAAGTACCACGAGGTCGTGAACCAGAGCTCCAGGTTCGAGATATATTACGAGCATGCGGAGAGGATACTGGCCCTGGGCAAGGGCTACATGTGCTCATGCCCCGAGGAGGAATGGCGCAAGCTCAAGGACGGGTCGCAGGAATGTCCGCACAGGAACACAGCGCCGGACATCAACGTCGGCCTGTGGAGGCGTATGCTGGCCGGGGAGTTCCAGGCCCATGAGATTTCCATGGTTGTCAAGACTGACCTGAAGCATCCGAACCCTGCGGTGCGGGACTTTGTGGCCATGCGCATGGTCGATGAGCCGCACCCGCTGACCGGCACAAAATACAGGGTGTATCCTCTTTACAATTTCTCAGTCGCCGTGGATGACCATCTCATGGGCATGACGCATGTGCTCCGGGGCAAGGACCATCTCAACAACACCCTGCGCCAGGTTTACGTATACGAGCACATGGGCTGGAAGCAGCCCGTGTTCCTTCATTACGGCTGGGTATCCATCGAGGACACGGTGCTCAGCACGCGCCAGATAAAGGCCGCGATAGCCGAAGGGGAATATTCGGGCTGGGACGACTGCCGGCTGGGCACTGTCGCCGCACTCGCCAGGAGGGGGTTCCACCCGGGAGCGATACGCCAGTACTGGAAGGACGTGGGCACAAAAGGCGTGGACATTCAGTTCTCATGGGACAATCTCTATGCGATGAACAGGGAACTCATCGACCCGGATGCTGTCAGACTGTTCTTCGTTCCCGAGCCTGTGGGGATGCGCATCTCGGCTTCCGAGACCCTCCGCTCCAAGGCCCCGCTCCACCCGGAGAGGCCGGAACTAGGCACCAGGGACTGTGCTATCGATAAGGACTCGATGGTGTTTGTGCCCGGGGACGACCTCGAAGGCCTGGCCGACGGCGCGGTGCTGAGGCTCAAGGACCTTGGGAACTTCGAGGTTTCCGGCGAGAGCCTGAGGCATATCGGGAACGACCTTGCAGTGCTGAAAACAGGCGCAAAGATAGTGCAATGGGCAGGCCCGGACTCTGTTCCGGCCAGCGTCATGAAGCCCGACGGCACGAGTGTCCCGGGAAGGGCGGAGAAGGCAGCCCTTGCCCACCTGGGCAAGGCCGTGCAATTCGAGAGGTTCGGGTTCGCGAAGCTGGATTCCCTGAATAACGGCAATCTCATTGCCTTCTTCTTGCATAAATAGGGAAAGGGGGAACGGCCCTGCGGCCGTTCCATTGGATATCTTGAAGAAAGATTCCCAACTTATTCTTCGTCGATAAACTGGCAGAGGCTGGTGACCTCGCGCTCTCCGTGCAGTATCTGGCCGACCTTGTCGGCATTGGCTATCAGGCTGACGAACTGGCGTCCGTCGTTGCCCGCGTACTTCACGGCGTTGGAAAACGCCTCGGCATCGATGCTCATTCTCAGGGCACCGCCGCTCTTGCTCTTCCTCACGTAGCCTATCAGCTGCGATTTTGTTGCTATTGTTTCACCTCCGTTTGTCTGTTCCGCCGCCGGCAACGGTGTCCGGCGACAAACCTCACTAAGCGGACGATGCATATAAAAGCGAAGATGGGTTTGCCGAAAGTATTTTTCCCGATGTGCTGGCTATGGCTCAGGTTTAATCAATATTTCCACAATGTCCCCGTCGTTCAGGCCGAGGGTTTTCCTCAGGTGAGTCGCGGAGATTATCTCCAGGACGTCGGTGTGATGCGACCGTTTCGGCAGGACTATCGCGCACCCTATGCCCCTTATCGTGATGCCGATGCACTCGGCCTCGCCGTACGTGCGGCCGTCGGCTTTGAAGCTGCCGATCTGCACCCTTGATGCGGCCTGGACCTGATCCAGTTTGGCCATCTCCTCTTCGGTCATTTTGAGGTTGAGCGTGCCCTGGAAAGGAGCGAATCCCAGTTTCTCGACGATCTGGTCCCTGTACCCGGGCTTGTTCAGGTAGTACTGGCCTTCCCCGATGCCGCTCGACACTGTGCCGCGGAGGGCGATCGGCTTGGGTTCTGAGAATATCCTCTGGTAGTCAGCGAGCTCTCGCCTGAGCATGCCCATGCCCGTCTTGGTGACGAAAATGTACTGACTGTGCGTGCCCCTGCGCCTCTTGATGAGGTCCGACTCTGCGAGCGCTATGAGCCGATTCGAGGCTGTCTGCTGGCTCACGCCCAGTTCCTTCCCCAGCTCCCTCGTGGAGACTGAGATGTACTGGCGGCCCGCGCCCCTGAGGGCCAATGCCTTCAGGGTGGCTATGGTGAAGCTCATCCCCGCCTCATTCCGTTGGCTGTATAAGAAGTTTCACACGGGGCGCATGCATTTTAACCGGTTCTGCAATCATCCTCCGTGAAAGAAGCGGCGACAGGGGCGGCGGAGCGGCTGAGAGGCTCGGGCAGCGTTTTGGTGGTCAGCCACATCGACGCCGACGGCATCTCCGCTGCTGCGGTTGCATCAACCGCACTGGACCATATCGGCATGAAGCACGAGACTGTTTTCACGAAGAAGATGGACGAAGCTTTCGTCTCCGGGATACGCGCCAGGAAGCCGGAGACAGTGTGGTTCACAGACCTTGGCAGCGGGTCGATGGAAATGCTCAGCGGGCTTTCCGGCGTCATATCCGACCATCACAGGCCTTCGGAGGAGAGGCCCAGACCCGCGGGCGGCAGGAGAACGCTTTTCGATTTCGACGATGCGCCGCGCAATGGCTTCATCCAAGTGAATCCCCACTTCTCCGGCCGGGACGGCAGCAGGGACATCAGCGGCGCAGGCTGTGCCTATCTCGTGGCCAAGGCGCTTGACCCGGAACTGAGGAAGCTTGCATACCTGGCAGTCGTGGGCGCGGTCGGCGACATGCAGGACAGGGATGGGGGCAGGCTGACCGGGACAAACCGTGAGATTCTCATTGACGGCGAGGATATGGGAGTCCTCGAGATAGAGGAGGATGTCAACCTGTTCGGGCGCGAGACAAGGCCGGTGTGGAAGATGCTGCAATATGCCAGCGACCTGAATCTGGACGGGATAACTGACAATTACCAGGGCAGCATGGATTTCTTCATGGGCCTCGGGATAAACCTGAAGAAGGGGGAGAGCTGGCGCCCCTGGTCCGACATGAAGAAATCCGAGAAGCGGGCTGTCGTCGCCGCGCTTTCCAGGCTTGTATCCAGGGAGGAGTTCATGGGCGAGGTGTACACATTCCCCATGGAGAAGAAAGGCACCGAGCTCCATGAGGCGAAGGAGTTCGCGACCCTGCTGAACTCGTGCGGGCGCTACGACGCTCCCGAGCTTGGGCTGAAGGTATGCAAGGGAGATCGGGACGAGGCCCTGGACCTGGCTTTCGGGCTCAGGAAGGGCCACAGGAGGCAGCTCATCGACTCCATGAAGATAATGGAGGAGATTGGCATAACCCAGCTCCAGAACATCCAGTTCGTGCATGTCGGCGACATGGTCAGGGACACCATCGTCGGAACTGTCGCGGGAATGCTGTTCGGCTCGGGCCGAATAAACGACAGGAAGCCCATTTTCGCGCTGGCCCTGGCCGATGACGGTGTCAAGGTCTCGGGGAGGGGCACCAAGGCGCTGGTCAGTGCCGGCCTGGACCTCTCGGAGGTCATGCGCCTCGCAGCCGACAAGGTCGGCGGGGTCGGGGGAGGACACAACATCGCGGCAGGCGCGACTGTACCGCCCGAGAAGGCCGATGAGTTCCTGGCACTTGCGGACGACATGGTGGGCCAGCAGCTCAGCTAGCGACGGTAGGGACGTTTTTATCGGCTTGGTTAAATTTATATTGTATCAGCCTTTCCAGACATGATGGGCCGGTGCGGTTCGCCGGCGAGAGGCGCGGAATGAACAAGAGAGTGATCAATTGGATAGTCGCCGTGATAATCATCAGCGTGCTGTTCTACCTGTTCTTCGTCCTGTTCACGGGCGCGGACAGGGTTTACTCGGCCATGGCGGAGCTGGACCCCCTCTCCATACCGCTGGTTCTGGCCCTGGTCTTCGCGGCCTATCTCATCAGGGGGTTCAGGTGGAACTATTACCTCCGCAGGATCAAAGTGCGCATCAGACCCGGGGAGGGCCAGTGGCTTTACTTTTCCGGGCTTTCCATGCTCATTACGCCCATGATGCTGAGCGGGGCCATCAAGGTCGGGCTCGTGAAGGCGCGTCACAGGGTGCCGATAAGCTCCAGCTTCCCGATAGTCATAGTTGAGAGGCTGACTGACCTGATAGGCATGCTTGTTCTGATCGTCATAGCCGGCTTCGCGCTGGCTCTGTTCGAGGGCAACATGTACTACATCGGCACAACACTCTTCGTGGTAGGTTTCCTTGCGGTCTTCATCGGCATAATGCGCTCCAGGAGGCTGTGCAGGAGGGGCATTGCCTGGCTGGGCAGGGGCTCGGTGAGGAAGAAGCTGCAGGAGCCTCTGGGAAAGGCCTATAAATCGATTTATTCGCTTCTCAGCCCCGGATCACTCGTAATAGCGAGCGGCATCGGTTTCCTGTCCTGGGCCGTGCAGTGGCTCGCCTTCTACCTGATACTTACGGGGCTGGGCATGGAGCTGGGCATGCTGGAGACCATGTTCATCTTCGCATTCCCCACCGTGCTGGGCGTGATAAGCCAATTGCCCGGAGGCATAGGCGCCGAGGAGGGGGGAATGCTGGCACTCCTGCTCATGGCCGGCCAGGATGCGGGAATCTCGGTCGCCGCGATACTCATGTACAGGATACTGACGCTGTGGTTCGGGCTGCTGCTGGGCATCATAGCCCTGAAATACTACACCGCCAAATACATCGGCGACGATTTGCGGACGGACGAGCAGGGCACTGACAGCTCGGGAACGGTGGGCCAGTGAAGCTGAAGGATCTATTCACATTCGAGCGCGAGAGGAATGTGTTCACCAGAACATTCACAAGAATCTGGCTGTTCCTCAAGCCAAAGCGCGAGGCCGAGGCGGCGCTGAGGAAAAAGGAGCTGAGCATTGATATCTTCACTGCCAGGAATGCGGCGGTGATGGCCCTGATATTCGCCTGGGCAGGGTTCTACTTCCTCTATCAGTACAATTTCGTCGAGACTCCGAACTACTATCACGGACCCCTGTTCTCAGTGGCTCCGAACCTGTTCCTCCAGCAGTTCAGGTTCGATGCGCTGGATGCCTTCTGCTCGTATTTCTACGTTTACGGAATGGCTTTGCTTTACATGTTCTTCTGGGGCATGGCCTTCGCATCCGAGAGGAAGATGTGGAAGCTGGCGCTCGGGTTCCTTGCCTGCTGGATTGCCCAGGGGACGCTGCAGCTGGCCATAGGCTGCGCCTCCCCGATAAGGATACCGGGCAACGGCGTTGATTTCATTAGGTACGAGGTGTTTCCCCTCTCGGAGAGCATGATCGGAATAAAGTACGGTGCAATCCCGAGCGGCCATGTGGGCGCGCCTGTCATTCTGTTCCTCGCGGGATGGCTGAGGAAGATCAAGTGGGCCCAGTGGATGGCGCTGGGCTTCTTCATAGCCTTCTGGTTCACGATACTGTATCTCGGGGAGCATTACATCGTGGACGGGCTCGTGAGCCTTGTTGTATACCCGACAATGTTCCTCGGCGCCTGGAAATTTGCCACCTGGTACGAGAGGCGCCATGCCCGGAAAGGGAGGGGATGCTGACGGTCAGCGGCAACCTGAAGCGCAGGTCGGACACGTTGCTGAGGCCCATGGCGCGGCGCCTTGCAAAGGCCGGGTTCACGCCGAACGTTCTCACTGCCATAGGCCTGGGAATAACCCTGGCGGCAGCTTACTTCCTGTACATAGGCGAGATAATCGTCGGATGCGTGCTCATATTTTTCGGGGCATGCGCGGATGTGCTGGACGGGCTGGTTGCCAGGTATGCCAAGCGCGCCACCGTCGGAGGCGCGTTCTTCGACTCTGTTTCCGACAGATTCTCCGACTGCGCCATTTTCTGCGCGGTGATACTCGGCGGCCATATCGGCGATTTCCTGGGGTTCTCCGGCCTGTTCTGGGGCCTGGCTGCGCTTTCCGGAGCGCTGCTCACAAGTTACGTGCGCTCGCTCGCGGAGGCCAAGGGCGTGCCCATGATGGGCAGGGGCCTGGTTGAGAGGCCCGAGCGGCTGATAATATTCTGCGTCACAGGAGTGCTGGGCTTCCTCACCTACGGGATTGTGGCTCTGGCCATATTGGGATACTTGACAGTTTTCCAGAGGATATTCTACTTTTATAAAACCAATAAGAATATATAGTTAAATCCATTCCCAATATCCCAGCATATAACAGTCATTCAGGACAATCGAGTGTGCTTGGAAGGTGGACATTATGGTGATCAAGGTTGCCGTCGCGGGTGTGGGAAACTGCTGCTCGTCAGTCATTCAGGGAGTGGAGTACTACGGCCCGATGGACAGTGTCAAATTCATACCCGGCATAATGCACCCAGTACTTGGGAAATACAGGATAAAGGACATCAAGTTCGTGGCCGCATTCGACGTCAACAAGAACAAGGTCGGGAAGGATCTGGCCGATGCGATACGTGCGCCTCCGAACAACACATGGGAGATCTCCAAGGTCAAGAAGAAGGGCGTCATCGTCCAGAAGTCGCAGGTCCTCGACGGGATAGGGGAGCAGCTGGCCAAGAAGGTGCCGGTAGACCCGAGGCAGAAGCCAGTTGACGTGGCCAAAGTCCTCAGGGAATCGGATGCTGATATGCTCATCAACTACCTCCCGGTGGGCAGCGCAAAGGCGACCAGGTACTTCGCGGGCGAATGCCTGAAGGCCGGGTGCGGGATGATAAACGCCATACCCGAGTTCATAGCCTCCACGACCGAGTGGTCTGCCAAGTTCAAGAAGGCAGGCATACCCATCGCCGGCGACGATATCAAGAGCCAGATAGGCGCAACCATCATACACAGGATGCTGGCCGAGATGATTGTCAAGAGGGGCGGCATAATCGACGAGAGCTACCAGCTGAACGTGGGCGGGAACACCGACTTCCTCAACATGCTGGAACAGTCAAGGTTATCATCCAAGAGGATAAGCAAGACTGAGGCAGTCAGCTCGCTCATTCCCTACAACGTTCCGATGAGGGTCGGTCCCAGCGACTATGTCGAGTTCCTCGGGGACAAGAAGGTCTGCCACATCTACATCTCGGGAAAGAAATTCGGAAACGCGCCTTTCAAGATAGACCTCAAGCTCCAGGTGGAAGACTCACCCGACTCGGGAGGCGTGATGGTTGACGCCATACGTTGCGTCAAGATAGCCCAGGACAGGGGCATCGGCGGACAGCTGGAGAGCATTTCCTCGTATTTCTTCAAGCATCCCCCGAAGCAGTTCCCCGACTCGGTGTGCTACCAGAAGGTCGAGGACTTCATCGCCGGGAAACTGGACCGCTGAGCCTAGAAATAGTCTGTGATTTTGCAGTCTTTCACTTTGTCGTTCTCGAAGAGAGAGCACATGCTCTCCTCCAGCAACTCTATGCGCTCGCTGACATAAGGCGAGACGTCGAAATCCCTTGCAATGGCCTTACTGATGTCCAGATACTTCATGACGCTCTTCACGTGCACCGTCAGTGTGAGAGGATTGCCGCACCTGCATTTCCCGCCCAGGGGCATGCGCCTGTACTTGGCCTTGCACTTGGTGCATCTCAGCTTCTGGTTGGAGAATGTCCTGAGATTGCCTATCATGTCCGGGATGAAGTGATTGTTGAGCAGGCGCTCCGCGACGTCCTTCTCGTCCACCGCGGATATGAGCCTGGCCAGCCGGAGCTGTATCTGGGTCTTGTCGTCCATGCTCTCCAGGGTCTTGTAGGCCGACACTGTCGGGCCTCCTGAGATGTCTGCCGTGTCCAGCGTGTACCCGAAGCCCTCGTACTGGATGTTGGAGCCTATCCTCGAGCCGACCGTATCCAGCTTCTTCTCGAATGACTTGGCGCTCAGGTTCTCTGTTCCCGCAAGGTACATTTCCAGGGGGTAATGGCGCATGACGTCGATGTTGTGCGCTTCCTTGTCAATCTCGTTCGGGTCTATCCTGGTCATCAGCACCAGGGGCGCGTCCATCCTGCCGCCGCGCTTCTCCGGAAGATATGAAACAGAGAAGTTAAGGAGCCCGTCCATGAGCAGCATGAAGCAGTCCTCGTCGCCGTCGCAGTTCCTTCTCTTCGCGGCATGGAAGAACGGGTGAGCGTAGCCCACGCTGGCCTTGCAGAACCCGATCAGACGGCACAGCACCCCTCCGGAAGTGTGGGGGGATAGGCCCAGCATGGAGGCCCCGACCAGGTCGCTCCTCTTCCTGGCTTTGTAATACGGTTTCAGTCCGTAAAAATCCGTGAGCAGGTCGTCCACGAAGCGCGAGACCTTGAGAAAGTAATCGCCCCCCGACTCGGGCAGGACAATGTCCTGGGTGCGGAGCTCTATGACCTGGTCCATGAACTCGAGCGGCTTTCCGTCGATGTCGACCGCGTACCCGAGTTCCCTGAGCCTCTCAAGGGATGTGCCGATCTCTATCGGCTTGAAATGAGTCAGCGGCGCGTCCGTGCAGTCGAATCTAGAGGTCCCGTCCTTGAACACCCATACGTCGTTCTTGGCCCTGAGCATCGCTTTCTCGGGCATTTCCACGGTCTTGAATTTGGATATCATGCCCTGGACGCCCTTGACTTCGGGGATGTTCACCATGCCCAACTTCATGCACGCATGCTTGAAGGTCGAGTACATGTCCACGTCCTGGTAGGCCGACATCCCCCTGGAAATAGTGTGGCCGCCGCATTCGCACTGGGGCATGTATGTGGTCTTGCCGCAGTCCCGGCATTTCCTCACTTCGAGCTCCAATTCGGCCCTTGCCATGGACTCCGAGGCTTTGGACATGAGCCGCTGGGGGCCTCCGCCCTCTCCCACGGGGAAAAGGCCGTGAACCGGAGGGTCCATCTTCCTCATGGCGGCCTTCTCCGGCCTGGCCATTCTCGCGCCGATGTATGTCCCGCGGGTGTCCATGATTCTGAAGCCTGCCAGGGCCGAGACATACTCCAGTGTGTCTTTGAACTCGCCCTTCAACGGCTTGGATTTCCCGCCGAGGCCGAGCGAGGCCATGAGCGCCGGTCCGTTCTCGGCCCTCAGCGTGCCCCCCTTTATCCGGTAGGGCAGCCGCAGCTCGATGAACATGTTCCTTGTTTCCTCCTCGTCGGGCATCTCCAGCTCTTCGCCCGAGACTTTTCCCTTTGTTCCGACCGCCTCTCTCAGTTCACTCACCTGGCCCGCGGCCAGGTTGTTCCACATCAGCGTGAATCTCGGGTGCAGCGGAGCCTTCTTCTTCCTGGCCAGGCCCAGGGCTGTTTCCAGGTCCATTGTTTCGAGATTATCTGGGATCTCAATGCCCAGGGCATCGAGTTCTGCCCTGTACCAGCCCGTGTCGAAAACGCCCTGGACAAGAGGATGGTTGTTCTCCAGGAACTCCCCCACCGGGATCAGTATCTCGCCCATGTCCACTATCCTGTCGATCCTGTCCAGGGTCAGCTTCTTGGCCTGCTCTGTGTCGCGAAGCCGGACCAGATCCCCGTTCTTCATCAGGACCAGCGGCGGTTCGAGCATGTCGCAGGGCGTGGATATCCCTGCCTTTCCGGGCCGTTCTATCTTGATCTGCGTGCCCACAGCGATGGTCTCCTGCATGAGATACATGACCGAGGGATGCAAGCTTATGGATGCCAGCCCGCAAGTCCTTGACCGGCCGTACCGGAGTCTGAACCCGCCCTTGCTGCTCGGGTGCGAGTAGACCGGCCGCCCGGCGACCATGTCCTTGATGAACTTCTCGTTCGGCTCAATGCCTTTCCCCGGGTCGTCAGACTTGTCTTTCACAATCTTGTTCAGGAATTCCCAGCCGTCCAGCTTCAGCTTTCCGACATGGCCCTTCAGCTTCTTGGCCTTGAGGGCGATGCCCTCGGCGACCACCAGGCAGGCGCCGCCCCTTACCCTGTTAGTTTCGATCCTGGGCAGATCCCTGTAGCCGGTTATCTCTGAATCCTCTGTTCCCTCGCCGTCCACGCATATCCTGCAGCCCCGGATGATGTGCCCTATCTCCTCTTCCGAGGGCAGATACTGGAGATTGACAAGCCGCTTGTAGAGGGGGATCTCCTCCTGCCATCTGGAGACTTCCTGTTCCGTCGCGATGTAAGGCCCTATGCCCAGTTCATTTCTCACAACGTCGGCTATGAGCACGCTCATTGCCTGGCCCGTGCCTCCCGCGGACCTTATGGGCCCGGCAAATGAGATGGAAACATAGCTTGACTCCCCGGAGCCGTGTATCTTAACTTCGCCTATGCCGTCCAGCGGGGCGACCAGGATGCCCTCGGTGAGAACGGCAAGTCCAACGCGCACTGCTATGTCCAGCGCTCTGTCCTTGGGGCCGCGGAACTCGTTCGCCACCTTCTTGGCAACGATGATGGACATCTCCTCCCTGTTGTGTTTCTTCGCGGCCTCCCGGATTATCTCGGCTATGCCCTCGAGGTTAAGCAGCTTCTCCACGCGCGAGGCAAGGTCCTCCGACCTGGGAATCTCGACTTCCAGTTCAGGGTCAAGGCCTTTCGACCGGGCCTCGGAGGCGGCGGCATAGCATCTGCTCGCCTCTTCCTGAAGCAGGCGGAAGTATCTGTTCATCTCGGCGCTGGCTGCTATCTTTGTCATGGCAAATTCCCGGAGCGGGCAAGCTGGCTGAACCAGCACCGATTTAGAACATCCCCCTTTGACGGCATCCCGGTTTAGTCCCTTGCCGTTCTGCATTGAAAAATAGGCTTTTAAGGGTTTCGGATGCGGGCCTGTCCCCTCTGCCAAAATCCCGCACGAACGAACGCGATCAAACTGCCGCCCGACGCACGCCGCCACCGACATGCATATTAATTCCAACCCTTTCCCCCGCCGTATACAGGGTGAGGACATGGACATCCCAGTTTCCGCGGACAGGCTGAAAGAGTTGGAGGCCGTGGCCAAGAAGGTCAGGATCCACATAGTCAGGATGATCTACGAGGCAGGCTCGGGCCATCCCGGTGGCTCGCTGTCGGCCACTGACATCATGGTCTCGCTTTATTTCGCATTGATGAACCACAGGCCGGAAGAGCCAACATGGCCTGACAGGGACAGGTTCGTACTCAGCAAGGGCCATGCCGCGCCTGCGCTGTATGCCTGCCTGGCAGAAGCAGGCTATTTCCCGCTGGATGAGCTCAAGACCTTCAGGAAGATCGGCACCAGGCTGCAGGGCCACCCTGACATGAGGAAGACACCGGGAGTGGAGGCATCCACCGGCTCCGAGGGCCAGGGGCTGAGCATGGGCCTGGGAATGGCGCTCGCGGGCAAGCTGGACAGAAAACCGTATTACGTTTACGTGATGGTCGGCGACGGCGAGAACGACTGCGGCCAGATATGGGAGGCGGCCATGGCAGCGTCCTTCTTCAAGCTGGACAACCTCATAGCCATAATCGACAGGAACAGGCTGCAACTTGATGGGCCGACGCATAAAATCATGTCCATCGAGCCCCTGGCCGACAAATGGCGCGCCTTCGGGTGGAACGTGCTCGAGGCCAACGGCCACAGCATCGGAGAGCTCCTCGAGACACTCCAGAAGGCCAAGCAGACCAAGGGCATGCCCACGATTATCATAGCCCACACGATAAAGGGCAAGGGCGTGAGCTTCATGGAAGGGGCGGTCGGGTTCCACGGCAAGGTGCCGAGCGACGAGCAGTACAAGGTCGCGATGTCTGAGCTGGGGGGAGACGCATGAAGAAGAGCGGTTGGGACTACGAGCCGCAGAGGCCGGCTTTCTCGAGGGCACTGGTTGCTTTGGGAAACTCCCACAAGGAAGTGGTCGTGGCAAGCGCGGACCTTTCCTCATCCGTCGGAACGGCTGCCTTCGCGGAGGAATTCCCCGAGAGGCATTTCAACTTCGGCATTGCTGAACAGAACATGGTCAGCGCCTGTGCGGGACTAGCGTCCACTGGAAAGGTCGTGTTCGCAAGCACATTCGCGATATTCGGAACAGGCCGGGTCTATGACCAGATAAGGCAGAGCGTCTGCTACCCGAGGCTGAACGTGAAGCTGGTGGCCACCCATGCAGGCATAACCGTGGGCGCTGACGGCGCCACTCACCAGATGATAGAGGACCTGGCCCTGATGAGGGCGCTGCCCAACATGACAGTGATCGTGCCGGCAGACGCCCCCGAGACGGAGAAGGCCATTCTCGCGGCCGCGGATTACGAGGGCCCGGTTTACATCAGGATTGGAAGGGCGAATGTCCCTGTATGCACGGGCGGAAAGGACTGCCAGGGCTTCGAGATAGGCAAGGCCTCGCTCATGCGGGACGGGGATGACGTCACTCTTGTCGGAACAGGCATAATGGTGGCCAAGTGCCTTGAGGCTGCCGAAGAGCTTGCGAAGCACCAGGTCAGCGCCAGGGTAATCAACCTGTCCACAATAAAGCCGCTGGACGACAAGATACTGGTCAAGGCGGCGAGAGAAACTGGCTGCATTGTCACCGCGGAGGAGCACAGCCATGTGATGGGCATGGGCGCGGCTGTCGCCCTCGTCCTGGTTGAGAATGCACATGTACCCATGAAGAGGGTCGGAATCCCGGATTCGTTCGGCGAGTCCGGGGAGCCTGACGAGCTCATGGAGAAGTACGGGCTTACCGTGGACAACATTGTCGACGGGGCCCATGACGTGATAAAGAGGAGAGGAAGGTAATGAAGATATTCCTGGACACGGCAAACGTGGAGCAGATACGCGAGGCGAACAGCTGGGGCATCCTGGACGGAGTTACGACAAACCCGAGCCTCATTGCGAGGGAAGGCAGGGAATTCAGGGAAGTGGTCATGGAGATATGCTCCATTGTCAACGGCCCCATAAGCGCGGAGGTCGTGAGCCCGGACGCGAAGGGCATGGTCAGGGAGGGCAGGGAGCTGGCAAAGATTCACGATAACATCAACATCAAAGTGCCCATGACCCCGGAAGGCCTCAAAGCCGTCAAGGAGCTCTCTTCCAGGGGGATAAAGACGAATGTCACACTGGTATTCTCGGCCAACCAGGCATTGCTTGCTGCGAAGGCAGGGGCCACTTTTGTGAGCCCTTTCATCGGCAGGATCGACGATACTGGCCACGAGGGAATGCAGGTTGTCAGGGACATAGTGCAGATATACCTCAATTACGCCTTCGACACCGAGGTAATCGTCGCCAGCGTGCGAAACCCTGTTCATGTTCTTGAGGCAGCGAAGGCAGGGGCGCATATCTCGACCGTGCCCTGGGCCGTGCTGCAGCAGATGACCAAGCACCCGCAGACCGACCTGGGCATAGCCGCCTTCCTGAGAGACTGGGAGAAGGTCCCGAAGAAGTGAGACCATGCCTGAGCCGCTCATACGCGGGTTCATGGGCGAGCAGGACCTTGGAGCCATGCAGGAGGTTTCCGATGTCAGCAGGCTCGCCGACGGCATGAACATGGTTTATGATACCGATGCGTTCCGCAACATGTTCGCCCCTCTCATGGACAAACTGCCCTCCAGGAACGCGGTTGCAGCCGAGGCAGGGGGGAAAATCGTCGGCCACGCATTGATATGGTGGCGCGACGTCGCGGAAGGGCAGAGGCTTTACTCCCATCAGAGCGCCGCACTTCCGGAATATGAGGGGCTGAGGGCCAGGCTAATGGACTGGGCCGAGGCAAGGCTTCTGGAGATCTCGGAAGGGCATCCGGAGATCGGAGAGAAATTTCTGGAGACGCAGACAGTGCCCGGGACCGAGCTGGATTCGCTGGTCAAGGCCCGGGGATATGAGCCCGCCAGGTTCTTCTTCGAGATGCTGCGGCCGCTTAATGACCTACAGGAGGTGAAATTGCCCGAAGGGATCACTCTGACCGTGGTTACAGAGGGTGGGCTGAAAGAGGCATGGGCCGTCTCAAGGGATGCGTTCAAAGACCAGTGGGGGTACAGCCCGAAGAACTGGTCGGACGAGAGATTGGAGGATATTGTCGGGTCGTCCCTGTTCGACCTGTCACTTTGGTTCGTGGCCTTGGCCGACGGCGAGGTCGTGGGAAGCGTCAGGAACTACATCAAATCGCAGGAGAATGATATGCTGAACAGGAAGAGGGGATACATCAGCAGCATATGCGTGTCCAGGCCTTGGAGGAGGCGCGGGATTGCCGCCGCACTGCTCTCAAAAAGCATGCGCGAGCTCGCGGCCAGGGGCATGGCCGAAGCCCGCCTGGGCGTGGACTCGGACAGCCCCACCGGGGCGCTGAGCCTTTACATGAATTCGGGGTTCGCGGTTTCGAACACATATGTGAGCTGCAGGAAGCCCCTGTGCGGAATGCCAGACTCTTTATATGGAAAAAGCCATCAATAGGTGAGATGAAAGGCAACAACCTGGGAAAACTGGCCGTGGGCTTCATGCTGCTGGTATTCGTGTTCAGCCTGGGCAATCTCATCTACAACCTGGAGAACCTCGACATCGAGGAGGAGAGCATACCCCAGTTCGTTAACCCGGGAGCCGAGGAGATGGGCGTTGCCACGAGCAGCACCCTGACCAACGCACTGAGGTGGATATATTACGGGTTCATGATAATGTGCGGCGTGGTGGTTGTGATAGCTGCAATGATGTTCACGGCCTCCAAGGACAGGAAAAAATGGAAGAGACTGTTCGCGCAAATGGTCGGGCTGCTGCTCGGCATAGCCGCGATATTCGCATTCGCATTCTTCTACGAGGACATCGAGAGCACTGTGAGCGGCATCGGCAGCACAGACTTTCTGCCCGGAGGCGGGGGAGAGCTGGAAGAAGGGGAGACTCAGCCTCCGGAGAGCCACGATTCCCTGAGAGTCATCCTGACTTTCGGCATTTTTGCCATTGTTTTCCTTTTCATTGCGGTCATAATCATGGCAGTGTCCAGTTTCCTGAAGATGAGGAACTCGGGTCTCGACTATTCTGACATGGAGAGAAATTCGAAAGAGGTCGCCAAGACCATCCAGCGAACCATCGACGCGCTGGCGGGCGGTTCTGACACGCGCGCCACCGTGATTCGGTGCTACACGGACATGTGCAAGGCCATGGCCAGGCACGGCGTCGAGGAGCAGGAGCATCTCACGCCGAGAGAGTTCCTGAAGCTCTCTGTGGAGAGACTTCCTGTGCCAGAGGCCCAGATGAAGTCCCTCATAGACGTTTTCGAGGAAGCGAGGTACAGCCAGCACGAGCTCGGCGAGCAGGATTGCAGGCGGGCAGTGGCCGCGCTCGAGTCTGTGAAGAAGGTCCTTGTAGCTTACAAACCGCAGCAGGGAGGCGAGAACCCTGGAGTTTGATTCCGCCGTGAAGGCCGATGTTTCAACCGATCGGCATCTGGCCGGGAAGAAGCGGACAATGGATGACCTTGTCTACATGATACTGGGGGACATGACAGCGGGCAACATTCTGGTCATGGGCTTCGCCATCGTGCTGTTCGGCGCGACACCGGCGGCAATGCTTCTGCTTTTCGGCACCTACAGCGACGGAATGAGATGGCTCATCGGGCTCGGCCTGGTCACTGCGATGGGCTTCGTGGCGCTTTACATCATGCGGATGGGACTCGCAAAGGAAGCCGGGGATTCCAAGTCGCGGCCGGCGCAGACCGAATACACGGGAGAACTGACAAAGCTCACCGAGGCTTTCGAAAGGGCCGCTGACGGCTATGTGTACAGCCAGCAGGTCATCAGGGAGAGGCTGTGCGACGTCATAATATCCAAGGAGGCGCAGGCCAGGGAGATGGGCGAGGAGGAGATAACCGACATGCTCGAGGCCGGCAAGACCGGAATTCTTGCGGACGCGGCACTGGACGGGTTCCTGAGGGAGAACAGGCGCGGAGCAAAGTCCGGAGTGGAGTCCAGCGTCAAGGGCAAGTCCAAGGAGAGGGGCGAAAGATTCATGACTGATATTGACGGAATAATGGACAGGATAGAGGCGATGACATGAATATCGAGGAAGTGGCAGGTAACTGCGCAGTGATAAGGACAGAGGTGGCCAAGGCCATCGTCGAGAAGGACAGCGTGATAGAGCAGCTGATGCTCGCCTTCCTGGCCGGCGGACATGTCCTGTTCGAGGATTATCCGGGCCTTGCAAAGACGCTGATGGCCAACACATTCTCGAGGGCCATCGGCTGCGACTTCAAGCGCGTGCAGTTCACCCCTGACCTTCTGCCGGCGGACATCACGGGCACTTTCGTTCTGAACAGGGCCACGAGCCAGTTCGAGCTCAGGAAGGGCCCCATATTCACCAATGTGCTTCTGGCGGACGAGATAAACAGGGCCCCGCCGAAGACCCAGAGCGCGCTTCTGGAGGCCATGCAGGAGTTCCAGGTTACCCTCGAGGGGGAGACCCATAAGCTGCCGAAGCCGTTCATGGTCATTGCCACCCAGAACCCCATCGAGTACGAAGGAACATACCCACTCCCCGAGGCGCAGATAGACAGGTTCCTGATGCGGCTGAGCATCGGCTACCCGAGCCAGAAAGGCGAGGCCGAGATCCTGAGGAGGAGGCGCACCAGGAAGACTGACGAGGTGCAGATATCCTGCGTCTCCAAACCCGCCACGATCCTGGAGATGCAGGCGGCCTTGGAGAACGTGCATGTGGACAATGACATAGAGACCTACATCGTCTCAATAGTGAATGAGACAAGGAAGCACGGCCAGGTAGAGGTGGGAGCAAGCCCGAGAGGGTCCTTGGCGCTCATGAAGCTGGCACAGGCGAAAGCCGCTGTCGCCGGAAGGGATTATGTCCTGCCGGACGACGTCAAGAGCGTCGCCGTCCCGGCGCTGGCTCACAGACTGATTCTCAAACCGGACCCCTGGATCAAGGGAATAAAACCGAAAGTCATCATCGACAAGGTGCTGACCACTGTGCCGGTGCCGAAGGCCAGGTCCTGAGAGGCAGAATGAGGTCCAGGAGAGGGTTCTGGCTTGCCGGTGCGGCAGTCGCGTGCATCATAACAGGCATGTACCTGACCAGCGGTACGGTCGTTGCAGTTTCGCTGCCCATAGTCGTGTACCTGGGGATCATGGGCCTTTTCCTGGAGAAGCAGAAGACCGAGCTCGAGGTCGAGCGCAGGGTATCGGACACCAGGATAATGGCAGGGGATTCTGTGCAGGTCGAGATACTGGTCAGGAACAGGGGCGAGGCCGTGGAGCTTCTTGAGGTCGAGGACCTGCTTCCGGATTATGTCGCGGTATCGGAAGGAACGAACCGCGCGCTGTTGAGCCTTGACGAAGGAGAGGAATGCTCCTTCGGGTACACGCTCAGATGCCCGCTGAGAGGCAGGTACAAACTCGAGTCGATGAAACTGGCGGTCATGGACTCGGGAAGGCTGCACAGGTCGGAGATGGGCTTCTCCGGGACGAGCGAGTTCTCGGTGGTGGCCAAGACCGAGCACACCAAGGGCGTGAACATAGCCCCGAAGAGGACCAGGAACTGGGTCGGGATGATCAAGTCCAGAAGGGTGGGCATAGGCACCGAGTTCTTCGGCCTCAGAGACTATGTCTCCGGGGACGAGCTGCGGAGGATAAACTGGAAGGCCTCCGCAAGGCGCGACATCCTACTGACGAATGAGTTCGAGTCAGAGTGCTCCGGCGACGCCACGCTGATCCTGGATGCGAGGCTGGAGGCGAATGTCGGGACCATAGAGGACTGCGCTGTGGAGCACGGGGTCAGGGCGGCGACCACCATCGCGTCGCAGATACTGAAGGACAAGAACAGGGTCGGGCTGATAGTCCTGAGGGACATAATCGACGAAGTCTATCCCGCATTCGGCAAGCGCCAGTTCTACAAACTGAGCGAGCATCTGCTGGATGTTAAACCTCTGGGCCTGCTGCCGTTCGAGAACGTGGGATGGATGGTGACCAGTTACTTCCCGCTGGAATCGCAGATCATCGTAATCAGCGCACTCACGGATTCCGATATCGTCACGACGATAGGCGACCTGTGCGCCAGGGGCTACGATGTCGTGGTCCTGTCGCCGTCACCTGTCAAGCTCGAGTCGCAGCTGGTCAGGGATTCCGGATCCAAGTCAAGGGCCGCGAAGATCCTGGAGATGGAGCGCCTGAACCTGATAAGCGAGCTGGGAAGGTACGCCCGAATAGTGGACTGGGATCCGGACGAGCCGCTGGCCACGGCGCTGAGGGGGGTGGGCGCATCGCGGAACAGAAGGTGATCCGCCATCACATCCAGGTACTGGCGGTGCTCTGCCTTGCTGCGGCCGGAGCATGGCACCTTGTTTCTTACTACCATTATGAGGGCATCGGGGGTTGGCCCAGGCATATCGCCATGCTGGCGCTTGCATTTGCCGCCGGGCTGGCATCCCTGTTCCTGAGGAATGCGGGAACCGCGACGCAGCACATTGACGCGTACAGGCCTCACCTGACTGGCGCGGCCTGCATGTTGATGGGCGCGGCCCATTTCATCGGGCTGCTGAATGCCGAGCCTCTCTTCCTGCAGATGGGTTTCATGGTTCTCATACTGGCGTATTTCGAGACCGCCGGAATGGCCAACGGCTTCAGGCCCGTGTATTTCCCCAGGGCAGCGCAGGTCACGGAAAGCGCCCTGAAAAGATTGGTCCTCAAGCAGATGGGGACGCTGGCAATGGTGTTCGCACTTTCAATAGTGCTCCTGTACATGTCCCTGATGGTCGTGGTGGGTTTCAGGGAGACATGGACCGTGGCGCTGCTGGCCGCGGCCATGATACTCGCACTTGCGATGATGACGAGGGCGCGGAAATTGTAACCCGGTAATCCCATCGCCGAAAGTTTGCTGATTACCGGCAATGCATTGAATGTGTTTGCTTCCTGATTGCTCATTCATGGCGAATCCTCTTCTTGCTTGGATTCAGTTCTCGGATTCACCGCTTGCTAGCATAAGCTTATGTTTTATGGCCCTGATTTAGCCGAGAAACTGGTGCCGGGCCATCGTCGGACCTTTTTATCCAGCATCCAAAGTCCTGCGGGACATTTGGAATTGCAGGAGACGGTCCAACACCGGATTCAGTGCCTAGGGAACCGGGGCGGGCGGTGGCTGAAGCCCCCGACTTGGACAGGCCTGCTGATTGTTGCGGCCAGACCGTCATCGTCGGTCACGGTCAGAGTGACCATGTATGTTCCCGGAGCCTGGTAAACATGTGCCAATGTCTCACCCGAACCTGCTGTGCCGTCCCCGAAGTCCCATTCGTAGGAAACAATCTGGCCGTCAATGTCGTATGAGCCAGAAGCATCGAACCAGAAGCTTGGATTGCTTTGTACAACGTTATCCAGATAATATTCTGGAGCCATTACCGTTTGATGGAATCCGTTCTGCGTCTTGAAGTCCTTGAAGAAGGTCATATATTTGTAGCCTGAGTTGAAGGTGAGCCATGTCGGATTGGCGCCGGAGTGCGCGGCATCGTAAACCAGCTCGATGGAATACTCCCTGTCTGGGTATTTATTCATGCTGAAAGTGATTGTGTTGGGTGGTCCTGGAGTGCGCATTACTTCCTGGCTCTGGATGAGTTCTCCGTCTTCGTATATTTGGATTGTCACTTTATTGTCTTTCCTGCCTGAAATGGTGAGGGCCAGGCTCACTTCCTGGTAAATATCGATGGCTGGGATTGGCAGGGAACTGACAACATCAACCCAGGTATCTGAGTAGAACATCATTCCCGGACCGGAGTTATCAACTGTGAGGTTCAGCAAATATGATCCAAGCTCATCATATATGTGGGTCGGTCGTACATCCCCTGTCCAAGAGCAATCTCCGAAATTCCATGTGAAATTGCTCCATAGTTCTGTTTCATAATGGTACCATTCGTTCAGGTCTATCTGTAACAATGTGTCTTTGAGGACCGAGTAATGATTGGTGTATTCATTGAATTTAACACCGGTTACGTTCCAGAGAATGTCATCCAGCGGGATTTTTATCTCCGCAATGGAGCCCATCTCCGGGCAGTATTTCATGTAGCAAGTTTTTGTACCTCTGAACGAAGTGATCTCAATGGCAATCTCTGTCTCAGCGGTACATCCTTCGAACTTCCCTACTAGAGTATATTGTTCCCGGGGATTCTGAACAAAATTTAAAATCATCTGGTCAGATGGCCAGGAACTCACATTCGCACTCATTCCGATTAATTCCATCGCCTCATTCTGGTTATTCATTTCACAGAGGAAAATAGAGGCAAAACCATCAGTTCCCGTTTCAATATCGGCCTTTATTGTTACAGGCTGCTCGATGTCAATCTCTGTGAGAGTATTATAATGGCCATATGGAACAAATGCAATTGCTCTGTAAGGCTTTACCTGTTCCACATATGGAAACAGGATTTCGATGCATTCCTTGGGATTGATAACCGCATACCTTTGGTCATCCCGGACCAGTAAATCGTTTATATTCAAGGGTCCTATTGTGTTGTTATAATATACGTCGGATGGCTGTATGTATTCAACATCCAGATTCACATTATCCGAAAAGTCAATACCGATGTAATCAATGATATGTGTTCCTGTTATCAGAAGTCGGATCGGTTCTCCGTTCATTATTGAATCCTTTAATGGACTGATGTCGATGCAATCGAGTGCCCAGTTCATGCGGGCAGGAATCGATGAAAAGTCATGCCATTCGCCTAATGAATCCATCGTCTGAACATGAATTGAGCATTTGTAGAAACGCGGATCGAGCGGCACATCGTAGGGGAGTAAATCGATTATCGCCTTGTGTGCAATGACAAGTTTCAGGTCAGTGAATCCAGCAACTTCCGGGAAGTAGGCAGTCAGAGTTTCATTATGCCCCACTTGCATTCTGTAACCGTCATCCTTTTCATCGACAAGTTCACAAACCTCCGACCCACTGCTGTCAATGCAGGATTCCACAGCCAGTTGGTCGCCTATTGTCAAAAGTGTGCCATCCGGTGAAATAATCGGAATTATATCTGGGTCGTCATAGTCGATTATGGCCAGCTGGGCATTGTCCAATTTGGTCTTTTCCAAAGCGGGTTCGTATATTTGGATAGAATATGAGCCGTTGAGTGGTTCCATCTCGGTCCGGATCATGTAATAATCGGCAACTTCAAGATTATTTCTGTCAGGGTTTGTCGCTTGCGGCAGTATGTTGTTCTCCTCCACAAATTCTGTTCCGTTCCATGCATATAAAAACGGGCAACCTTCCTTCAACGTGCAGACATTGTGGACCAGTATTCCTTCCGCGAAGTAATTATGGTTGTCCTCCACGTCGATATTGTAAACGGTTACCAGTAGCGGAACTCTTTGAATGCCCGTGATAATCTCCGAACCGTCGATAGTGATCAACTCATCGCCTACTGCCAGAAACTCAGCTGCGACAAGGCCTCGGGTCGTCGTATAAACCAGATGGTTCGCAGTTAGATTAAGGCGATTGTTGATGGCGATATACCCACCGTAATTCGCATGTGCCACAGTTTGGTAAACCATCCTGGGTTCCATCAACCCAGTCCATTCATCATAGGATAGCACCATGTCCCCCTCACAGATGTCTTCGACATTGATAGTTCCGCTCGGTGTGCTGATTTTAGTCCCGGGCAACAGGCACCCACCGCCACCACCTCCGCCACCGCCACCGCTAACAGGTGAAAGGGAAAAATAAAGGTTAATACCATTAGCGCTCACATATACATTAGAGCATATTTGAGAGTAATAACCGTTCGCGGTAGCCTGAAAATCGTGATAATCAACAGGTACATTATATATGGTGTAGTGACCATTGGAATCTGTAATTGCGGTTATAGAATACCCACCATCAGAATTCAATATAGTAGGATTTGGATTTGGTTCATTTATTGGTTTAAAGTAATAATCCACTATAGCGCCCGAAATGCCTTGACTATTCGCCGCGCTATTCACATACCCTGAAACGGTGCCATATGTGGATGATTGATATACCGAGAAACTCCGTGTGCCGCTGGTGGCATATTTCCCCGCATTATCCACCGCCCTCACCTGCCAGTAATAGGTAGTCCCGTAAGAGAGAGAACCCACCGTATACTGGCTGTCGGTCACGGTCCAGGATGAAGAACTTCCGCCCCCGGAAAAAAACACCACGTAGTGGCTCATCCCGCTGCCGGGCGTTGGGTCAAAGCATGTGCTCCAGTCTAGCGCGACAGATGTGGTGGTGAAGGACTTGCCGTCGCTGGGGGTGAGGAGGGCTGGCGTGTCGGGGGGCGTGCAATCGTACCCGTACCCCGCGTCCGCCGTTGTTGGCGCCGCCTCCACGTTCCCGGCGTTGTCGGTTGCTATGGAGTAGAACTGGTAATATCCCTGGCCGGACGGCCAATTAAAACTCCATTCATACGGTGATGCTGTGTCTGAATACCCGAATTGTGACCATGAGGTCCATGTTGCATTGTTGGAAGAGAAGCGGTAGTACAGTTTCACGTTGTTCACCCCGCTTAGGCCGTTGCTGGCCGTGGCCGTGATTGTGATGGGGGAGGTGTTGCGCCAGTAGGCGCCAAGGGGTGTGGCGATGCTTATTGGAGGTGTATTATCCTCT
>DAKD01000012.1 GCA_002499085.1 Methanomassiliicoccales archaeon UBA280 | reverse complement strand
AGAGGGTCTGCGTCATAGGCGGCGGGAATGTCGCCATGGACGCGGCCAGGACAGCGCTCCGGCTGGGCGGCGAGGTATTCATTGTGTACCGCAGGGGCAGGGACGAGATGCCTGCCCGGGCCGAGGAGATACACCATGCGGAGGAGGAAGGCGTGAAACTCAACCTTCTCACCAACCCCATCGAGATACTGGGCGACGAGAACAGCATGGTGAAGGGCCTGAAATGCGACAGGATGGAACTTGGCGAACCGGACGAATCTGGCCGTCGCAAGCCGGTTACCGTTCCCAATTCCGCATTTGTCATAGACTGCGATCTTGTCATCAACGCGATAGGCGCCGGCGCCAACCCGCTGCTCACGACATCCACCCCGGGGCTGGAGCTCAACAAATGGGGCTACATCACGGCCGATGAATGGGGCAAGACCTCGAAACCGGGCGTCTGGGCCGGCGGCGACATCGTAACCGGCATGGCAACCGTCATCGAGGCCATGGGCGCCGGCAAGAAATCTGCAATGGACATGCACGAGAAGCTGATGGGCGTCAAGAAGATCCAACAGGCACCGGAGGCGCTGCCCGACGGCATGACTTGCGAGATGCCTGCAAAAAAATAGGGCCGGCATGTCTCCCGCGGTTCAAGAATCGGGTTAAATCATTTTATACCTTCAGTCATTAACCGAATCGTGGATAAAATAACCGACTTTGGCAGGGAACGTCACGATGAAAATGACCGCAACGGGAAATACTGGTCGGCATTTTACGGTTTATCCGAGTTGATGAAACACAGAGTGCAGAACATTCTGCTGGTTTCAAGCCTCTACGATGCGTTCATATTGGAAGAGGATGGGTTGCTCTCCGACCAGATTTCCGGAGATTACAGAGAACTTTCCCTCTCCACGGCCCCGCCCACGATCACAAGGGTTGAAACATGCGAAGATGCCCTCAACGAACTGAAATTGAAACACTACGACATGATTATAACCATGCCAAGGATCGTGGACATGGAGCCTTTTGAGTTTGGCAGGCAGGCCAAGGCTATCCAGAAAAATGTGCCCGTGATATTGCTGCTCACAGATACTGCCGAGATTCCGATATATCACAGGCCGGGCGAACATAACGAGATTGACAAGGTTTTCTACTGGAACGGGGATTCTTCCCTCATGTTCGCAATCACAAAATATGTCGAAGATTTGATGAACACAGAGCGCGACACAAATAATAGCTTTATAAGAGTGCTCCTGATAGTTGAGGACTCGCCCAGGTACTATTCCATATTCCTTCCTATTGTGTACAAAGAGATAATGATGCAAACGAACGCCCTCATCTCCGAGGGTCTGAACGAGCAGATGAAGACCTTCAGGAAAAGGGCAAGACCGAAAATCATCCTGGCTGAAACATATGAGGAGGCCTTGGAGAAGTATAAATATTACAGAGAAAACATTCTTGGAGTCATTACCGACGTGACATATTACCGGAACGGCCGCGAGGATGAGGAGGCGGGATTCGGTTTGGTTGATGAATTGGACGAAGGAATTCCTGTCCTTATTCATTCGTCGGTCGAGGCACATGAGGCAAGGGCCGAATCCCTCAATATCCCCTTCATAGGAAAGCAATCGAACCATATGCTGCGGGATTTGAGCGGGTTCTTCAAGCAGTCGCTCGGTTTCGGCGATTTCATATTCAGGAACCAGGCCGGAGATATTCTGGGCAGAGCCAGTGACATGAGCGAGTTCCTCCAGCTTCTGGATTCAGTCCCCGGTGAGTCCATTCGGCTCCATGCCGGCGCCAATCATTTCTCGAATTGGCTCATCGCCAGGGGAGAGATAGGATTGGCGCTGAAGTTGAGACCGAAGAAGGTTGACGACTTCAGCGACGGCGAGGACATACGAATATACCTGGCAACACTGTTCAGAGAGCTGGACCGGGCTCAGCGCAGGGGCATAATCACTGATTTCTCTCAGCAGAATTTCGAGGTAGAGGAAACCTTCACCAGGCTGGGCGGCGGCTCGCTGGGTGGGAAGGGACGGGGGCTTGCCTTCCTCTTCGCACTGTTTGCCCAGAGGAATATCGACAAGATCATTCCCCATTGCCATGTGCGTATCCCTGATACCTTGGTCATCGGGACGGAATTTTTCGATGCCTTTCTTGACGAAAACAATCTTTTGACCGCCTTGAAACCGGAAATGTCGGATGACGACATCAAGGCTGCGTTCCTGCGGGGGAAAATGCCTAAGGACCTCTGCAAATCATTGGGCGAGTATCTGAAGCATGTCAGGGAACCGCTGGCAGTCCGTTCCTCCAGCCTTCTGGAGGACAGCCAGAATCAACCTTTTGCCGGAATCTACTCGACCTACATGCTTCCCAACAACTCCCAGGATGACGAGGTCAGGCTATCCCAGTTATGCGATGCCATCAGATTGGTCTATGCTTCTGTTTTCTTCAAATCGGCCAAGGCCTACATCCTCTCGACAGTCCATACATCGGAAGAGGAGAAGATGGCCATAGTCCTTCAGAAAATGGTGGGCAACACTTACAAGGACCGGTTTTACCCGATATTCTCAGGTGTGGCACAATCTTACAATTTTTATCCGGTAGCGCCACTGACGAGAGAGGATGGCATAGTGAGCGCCGCCCTGGGACTGGGAAACATAGTCGTGGACGGCGGAAAGGTTCTTTCGGTATCGCCGAACCACCAGGAAATCATACTCGGCTTCTCGACCCCCGAAGAGGTGATGCATAACTCCCAAAACCAATTCTTTTCACTCGACATGACGAAGGAGAAGCACAACCTGAAAATCAATGAGCAAATGTCCTTGATTTCCCTGCCGATTTCCGAGGCTGAGGAGGACGGAACCTTGGATTACGTAGCAAGCACCTTCGACATGAACGATTCCCGCCTGATGGACGGCGCATCCGGCCAGGGCCCCAGACTGATAACATTTGCAGGCATCCTGAAATACCAGATGCTGCCCATGCTTAACGTCATTAAACCGCTTCTCGAAATCGGGTCGAGAGGCATGGGCGGGCATGTGGAAATGGAGTTCGCAATGATGTTCGACAAATACGGAGAACCGGAATTCTATGTCGTCCAGATAAGACCGTTGACCTCAGTTAAGGAACGTGTCAAGGTCACCATTGACCCGGACAGCATAGACAAGGCTTTGATCTACACGACACGGGCCATGGGCAACGGCATACTGCAGGGCATCAGGGATATCGTATTTATAAATCCAGATAGGTTCGACAACACTCAAACCCAAGAGATTGTCCGGGAGATAGATGAGGTGAACAGAACCCTCAAGGACAGGCAGTACCTGCTCATAGGCCCAGGAAGATGGGGCACACGGGACAGGTTCCTTGGAATTCCTGTAGCCTGGAACAACATTTCACAGGCCAGGGCAATGGTCGAGTGCGACCTGGAAAATTTCCGGATTGACCCTTCGCAGGGCACGCATTTCTTCCATAACATCACGTCATTGGGTATTCTTTACTTCAGTGTTCATCTCGATGCAAAACAGAATGTAATCCGGTGGGACAGGCTGAAAGGCATCAAACCGGTATATGAAGGCAAATTTGTGACCCACATTGAAACTCCGCACGAACTGGAAATCAAGGTCGATGGAAGGACCGGGACCGGGGCCGTCATAGAAGTGGATGAGAAAGAAAGCATCGGCTGATTATCCGGGCGATGCTTTCTTTGGTTAATAGGTGAGATTGTGTTGTCTCAGATTACACCTTGCTCAAGCATCGCGTCCGCAACCTTCACGAAGCCCGCAATGTTAGCGCCGACGATCAGATTGCCCTTATGGCCATATTTCTCTGCAGAACTGTAGCAGTTCTTGTATATGTTGACCATAATCTGGTGCAGCTTGGCGTCGACTTCCTCGGCACTCCAGCTGAGACGCATGCTGTTCTGGCTCATTTCAAGGCCGGATGTTGCCACACCTCCGGCGTTTGCCGCTTTCGCCGGGGCGACAGTCACACCGTTCTTCAGGAGATATTCTATAGCCTCTGCGGTGCATGGCATGTTCGCAGCTTCAGTAACATATTTGCAGCCATTGTTCGCGATCTTCTTTGCATCATTGATGTCGAGTTCGTTCTGAATGGCGCATGGTATCGCGATGTCGCATTTCACAGACCACGGCCTTTCGCCGGGGAAAAACGGAACATTGTACTTGTCCGCGTAATCTTTGATGCGGTCGTTGCCGCTGGCCCTTATCTGCAGCATGTAATCTATCTTTTCGCCGGTCACCCCGTTCTCGTCATACACATACCCGTCCGGACCGGAGAGCGTGATCACTTTGGCGCCGAGCATCTCGCATTTCTTTGCCACACCCCATGCCACGTTTCCGAAACCCGAAATAACGACAGCCTTGCCCTTGATGTCGACCTTATCGGTTCTAAGCATCTCTTGGGTGTAATAGACCACGCCAAACCCGGTGGCCTCGGGCCTTATGAGAGAGCCGCCCCAGTTCCTGCCCTTGCCCGTGAGCACGCCGGTGAATTCGTTTTGCAGTTTTTTATACATGCCGAAAAGGTATCCGATCTCGCGGCCGCCCACGCCTATGTCGCCTGCCGGTACATCGGTGTCCGGGCCGATATGCCTGTAAAGCTCCAGCATGAAGTTCTGGCAGAAACGCATTATCTCGGCATCGCTCTTGCCCCGGGTATTGAAATCCGCGCCTCCCTTTCCCCCGCCCATGGGCAGGCCTGTGAGCGAGTTCTTGAATGTCTGTTCGAATCCCAGGAACTTCATCGTGCTGAGGTTGACAGAGGGGTGGAATCTAAGGCCCCCCTTGTAGGGGCCAATTGCACTGTTGAACTGGACCCTGAATCCCCTGCTCACATGAACGTCTCCTTTATCGTCGGTCCATGGAACGCGGAACATTATCTGGCGCTCGGGCTCGACGATTCGTTCCAATATCTTGGCTTTAAGATACTGCGGATTCTTCTTCAGCACGGGTTCGATCGATTCAAAGACTTCCTTCACAGCCTGATGAAACTCCTTCTGGTCCGGGTCCCTGCTGATTACGCTTTCCATTATTTGTTCAATCACCATTTCACACTCCTTGTTTGGGTCGATACTTTATATCCAAATGATAGAGACCTATGTATTGAGTAATTTCTCGACCTTGTCTTTGTCTATGTCCATTATCCATTTGATGCCGCTGATGTCCGAGGCTTCTTTTGTCAATGCGGCGATATCGTCGCGCGAAATGTATTCCAGTTTGAATTTGCGACACCCGGCCATTATCTGCCTAAGTCCCTGGTCAAGCCTTTCCATATATGTGTAAAGGCCCATGGGTCCGGTCGGCAATTCATCGAATCTCTTTCCGAGCTTCTGCTTGAGCTTTGCCCCGGTAACGAATATCTCTTCTTTCGAGTTACCGAACCGTCCGACGTAAACAGGGACGTCACTGTCTTCAATGCGCTTTCCGATGGTCTTTCCGACCATCGCTGCTGCCAACGGAGCCCTCGCCATGCCTATCAGTTTGACATAAGGCGCGCCCATTGCAAGCCCTTTCAGCAGTTGGTCTTCGAACGAGAAACCGCCCGCAATAGCAATGTCCGGGATGAATTCCCCATTCTTTTCAAGTTTTTTAATATACTGGTAAAGCAGGGAGTGCAATTCCACTTCCGGAATGCCCCATTCCATCATCATCCGCCATGGGCTCATACCGGTCCCGCCGCCAGCCGCGTCCACAGTCAGCAGGTCAATCTTCGCTTTGGATGCAAATTTCAGGGCCTGGGCGAGGGCGTATGGTCTGTAAGCCCCGGTCTTGAGGAATACATGCTTGGCACCCAGTTCTCTGAGTTCCTTGACTCTGTCCAGGAAACCTTCTTCGGTCACCATACCCACCCTTGAATGCCTCTCGAACTCCTTGAAATTGCCTGCCTTGAACGATTTAATAACAACTGGGTCGTCCGGGTCGGGCAGCACGACATATCCCCTCTTCTTCAGAAGTTGGGCTTTCTCAAGGTCTTTGATTTTTACCTCACCGCCTATGTTCTTTGCGCCCTGGCCCCATTTCAGTTCCACAGCATCGACGTCCAGCTCGGAAATAGCATATTCATGCACCCCGAGGTTGGTATCTTCTACATTGGCCTGGACGACTATTGCACCGTAGCCATCCTGCTGCCAATCTTTGTATAGCTTCACGCGCCATTCAAGTTCCGGAGAATGTATGACCTTGCCTTTCGAGAACTTGGATTCAGGGTCCATGCCACACACGTTTTCCCCAACTGTGACAGGGATGCCAGATAACGCCGCTCCTATCGCTAGACCTTCCCAGTTGTTCTTCGCGATGGCAGTTGAGCCCAGCCCGGGAATGATGAATGGCAGTCTGGTCTTGATCTTCTTGCCATTGCCTATTCTCTGTTCCAAATTCACATTGGAGAACAGGGCCTTGTCGCTGTCGGCCTCCATCCCCCATGCACCTTCGACGCCCCCGATTATGGTGAAGTGAGAAAGATCCACTGGGTAATCCTTCTCGCATGCTGATGTAATTATCCCGAACGGCTGCGGATAAATCACCTCGTGGCCTCTGTAGGCCGACTTTCCAACCTCGCACATGCCTATGCACCCATCCACACATGTGGCGCACAATCCGCTCAATTTTGAGGTAGTTCCCTCGGTTCTGTTCTTTGACAGCGTTGCTGCGCTAGCATTTATCTTTGTGTACGACATTTTATCGTTCCTCCTCTTTTTCTTTTACTTTTTTTGATTCTCTGACACAGGTTCCACAACCCGATTCAACCATAAAACACTGTGCATCGTCATAATGGTCCAGACATGTTGGCGTCATGTCCAGGCAGCCGCCGCATATCACTCCGGGCGGCTCCGGCCCTTGACATCTCAGTTCGCATATCGGACATATGTACATGCATCCGCCGCATGTGCGGCATATATCAGACTTCTCGTCGAAAGCGGTGGTCACCCGCCTGTCCTTGCCGCGGCCCACGAAATCTATTGCGCCGGACATCATCTGTTCCTTGCACATGCGTACACATAGTCCGCACAGGATGCATTCCTCATATTTCGGCTTGAATCTGACTTGTTGCACGCCGAACTTTGATGCCAGATCCTGAACTGTCTTTGAATTGGGACATCGCGCAACCATCAGTTCTATTATCATCTTCCTTGTACTCACTACCTTCTCGGAATGCGTCCTTACCCTGAGACCGTCCTGGGCGGGGGACGTGCAGGATGTCACAAGTTTTGCGTTCTTTCCTTCGCCAACCTCGACTATGCACAGTCTGCATGCCCCGTAGGGGGTGAGACCGTCCTCGTGACAAAGAGTGGGAATGTCTATTCCATAAAATCTGCAGGTATCAAGAATTGTCCATCCTTCTTCTGCCTGGACATCCAGACCGTCTATTCTCATTGATACCATTTATTTGCCCTCCGTCTGTTCAAACTGTTTCTTCCCTTCCTCGGTTTCCAAATCGCATCTCAGGCAACGCCTGGACTCCTTCACGGCGGCATCGACACACAGGCCGAGTTCCACTTCCTCAAAATTGTGGCTTCTCTTGTCCGCGGGCCTGCATTCCATAGCCGGGCGCTTCGCCTGCGCGACCTCCTCCTCGCTCAACTCGATGGGCTTTACATACATGGAAGGTCTGGTGAATTTGTATTCCCTCTCGACTGGCTTGCCCTGGAGGTACTTGCCTATCAGCCCGGCAACAACCTTGCCGGACGACATGGCCTCGATTACGGTGTTGGGGCCGGTCACGACATCTCCGCCCGCGAAGACGCCGGGAATCCCGGTCGTGTACAGTTCTGCGTCCGCCTTGAGGGTGTTTCCCCTGCCAAGAGTGTAACCCTCTATATTATCCAGGAAGGAAAGGTCGGGCTGTTCGCCGATGGCGATTATCAATGTGTCCAGTTTGATCGTGAACTCCGAGTTCTCTATGGGTATGGGCCGCTTTCTGCCAGTCTCATCGCGTTCGCCCATCTTCATGCGTATGCACTCGAGCCCGGTGACCTTCCCGTTCTTAGCCAGTATTCGCTTGGGGGCTGTGAGGAATTGCATCTTGATGCGCTCGTCCATGCACGCCCTCACCTCCTCCTCGAATGCGGGCATCTCCGCCCTCGTCCTTCTGTAGATTAGCGTGGCTTCCTCGAAGCCCTTCATGCGGCTGGCCATCCCGGCTGCATCAATGGCGGCGCTGAACGTCGCCTCCTCGAAGCTTGATATGCGGCTGGCCATCCTGGCCGCGTCGACCGCCGCATTCCCGCCGCCCACTATCCCGATGCGTGAGCCTACGCTCACCTTCTTTCCGAGGCTCACGTCCCTGAGGAACTCCATGGAATAGAGCACGCCTTCCGCATCCTCGTTGGGGATGCCCAGGCGAATAGATTTGCGGGCTCCGGTTGCGATGAATATGGCCTGGTATGTCCTGCGCAATTCTTCGAAGGAAATGTCCTTGCCCACCGTGACATTGTTCCTTATCTCGACCCCCAAGCGCTGGATGTTCTCGATGTCATGCCTGAGTATGGACTTGGGCAACCTGTATTCCGGTATGCAGATGGACAGAGCGCCGCCCAGTACCGGCAGGGATTCGAAAATGGTGACCTTGTAACCCTGCAGGGCAAGATAATAGCCCGCTGTCAGTCCGGCCGGTCCGGAACCTATAATTGCGACCTTTTCCTTCTTCGGGCTCTGCATATCCGGCATGTGCCTCAGGTTCCTCTTCATGGCATAGTCCGTTGCAAATCTCTTGAGCGCTCTGATGGCGATAGGGTCGCCGAATTTTCCTGCCTGGCACTTGCCTTCGCATGGATGGCTGCACACCCTTGCGCATATAGATGGTAGGGGATTGTCCTTGGCGATGACATTGTACGCCTCCTCGAAACGGCCCTGAGCTATCAGCGAGACGTACAGCGGAACTTCGGTCCCGATCGGGCATGTGTGCTGGCATGGCGAGGAGATTATCTCCTTGCACACAACGGCGGGGCATCGCTTGTACTTGATGTGCTGCTCGTATTCATCATAGAAGTATCTCAGTGTTGACAGGACGGAGTTCGGCGCGGTCTGGCCCAGCCCGCACATGGATGCTTCCTTTACGACATTGCCGAGTTCCTTCAACAGGTCCAGGTCGCTCATCTTGCCCCGGCCCTCGGTGATGTCGGTGACTATCTCCAACAACCTCTCGATGCCTTCCCGGCAAGTGAGGCACTTGCCGCAGGATTCCTCCTGAAGGAAACCGAGGAAATACTTGGCGACATCGACCATGCATGTATCTTCGTCCATCACGACCATGCCGCCGGAGCCCATTATGGACCCGGCTTCTGCCAATTTTTTGTAATCAATAGGAAGGTCGAGCAGTTCCTTGGGTATGCACCCGCCGGACGGTCCGCCTGTCTGAATGGCCTTGAACTTTTTGTTCCTTGGTATGCCGCCGCCGATGTCGTAAATCANNCAACCGCCCGAGGGGCCGCCGGTCTGCACGGCCTTGAATTTGCGCCCCTTGGGAATGCCGCCGCCGATCTCGAAAACGATTTCGCGCAGCGTGATGCCCATGGGGACTTCCACCAGGCCGGTGTTGTTGATCTTGCCCACAAGGGAGAATATCTTGGTGCCCTTGGAGCCTTCCGTGCCTATGCCCTGGAACCATTCCGGGCCATTGTTTATTATGAGCGGGATGTTGGCCCAGGTTTCCGCATTGTTGATATTGGTCGGTTTCCCCCATATGCCTTTCTGGGCAGGGAACGGAGGTCTTTGCCTGGGCTCGCCTTTCTTGCCTTCGATCGATGCGATGAGCGCTGTTTCCTCGCCGCAGACGAATGCACCGGCGCCCGGAACGATCTTGATGTCGAAATTGAATCCCGTGCCAAGTATGTTCTTTCCGAGCAGGCCGTATTCCCTCATCTGCCGCATGGCAGTCATAAGGGTTTTCATTGCAAGCGGATACTCATGTCTTATGTAGATGAAACCCTCGGATGCGCCTATTGCAAAAGCACCTATCAGCATGCCTTCCAGGACGCTGTGCGGGTTGCCTTCCATCAGGCTTCTGTTCATGTATGCGCCCGGGTCGCCCTCGTCCGCGTTGCAGACTATGTATTTGACGGTTCCTTTGGCCTTCCGACAGAAGTCCCACTTGAAGCCAGTCGGGAAACCTGCGCCTCCCCTGCCCTGAAGCCCGGATTTTTTAACGATGTCAATTATTTCGTCGGGCGTCACACTGCTCAGGACCTTTCCAAGGGCTTTGTAACCGTTGACACCTATGTACTCGTCAATGCTGGTTGGGTCAAGGATGCCGTTGTTGCCAAAAAGGATTCTCATCTGTTTGTTGTAGAAGGGCACATCCTTTTCGTAGGTTATTTTTTTCTCCGTCACCGGATCCACATACAGTAATCGCTCCACGACCTTGTGTTTCAATATTGTTTCAGACAGGATGGCCTCCACATCTTCGGGCGTTACACGATGATAGAATATCTCTTCTGGGTGAATTACTATGAGGGGGCCATGCTCGCAGAAACCATGGCAGCCCGTGATCTTGAATGTGACTTTTTTCTCAAGGCCCTTTTTCTTGATTAACTCGTTAAACGTCTCGGCGACTTTTTGGCCGCCGGATGCCAAACACCCAGTGCCGCCGCACAGGGTGATGCAAGGCTTCTTTGGATCCTTTTTCTTGTCGATCTTATCTCTGAGCAACTCCAATTCCCCAACATTCTTCAGCTTCTTACTCTTCATGCCCTGCCTCTCCCTTGAAGAATGTGGAATATTTTTCATAGAAAGCCCTGAGTTCGGTTTCCAGTTTTTCGAACTCGATAACATGTTTCTTGCATCCTTTCCTGGAACAGATGCGAAGGTATCCGCCCAATTCGGATTCGAAAGTGACCATGGGCGCCTTGCATTCGTAGCATAGCCTGCTGCTGGTCAATTCAGCATTACAGGCGGGACAGAAAAACTTAACTGTTTCCCCGTCCTTTATGCTCAACTCAGTGCTTGTTTCGTAGCTCCCATAGCACGAGCTCAGATGAAGGGGGCCTCTTTTTCCCTTATGTTCAATCAACACCTTCACACTGGGGTGCTCTTCAATTTGGAAATCGGCGTCCATCAGGTTATTCTTGCATTTATGGCATTTGAGATTGACATGTATCATCCAATTGTCTCCTGTCCCTTTGCACGGTATTGATTCAGTATGTTTTCTGCTTTCTGTGTGCTGAGCTGGCCGTGATACTCCCCGTTGATCACCATGACCGGGCCCAAGGCACAGGCCCCGAGGCATCTAACTGTTTCGAGTGTGAACATCTTGTCTTCAGTTGTTTCGCCTACATCGATTTCAAGTTCCTTTTGCACCTTTTCGACAATCTTGCGCCCGCCTCTCACATGGCAGGCCGTGCCGATGCAGACGTTGATGACATACTTGCCCCTGGGTTTCAGGCTGAAAACCTTGTAGAAGGTGGCGACCGAGTAAACGTCAATCAGCCGAATCTTCAGTTCGTCGGCAATTATAACCATGGTTTCCTTGGGCAAATAATTGAACTTTTCCTGAACCGCGAGCAATATCGAGATTAAGTTCTTTTTTTCATAATTGTAGATTTTCAGTATCGACTCAACGGTGTCCTTTAAATCAACCTCTTTTTTTTGCCCTTTCATAATCGTTGGTGCCCCCCTCAGGGTTAATTTCAAATGGTATTGTCTTTATCTATTTATATGATTTGGTCAGCGATTATTATACAAGATTTATTTTAAGTAGATTTGTCAAATAAATAACTTCGGACTGCACCTCGTCGGATAAACCGGAACCGATTTCCATGTTTTTCGGCTGAAGTCCGATTACGAGGACTTTGCATTTGTGCAATTCATTGAGCCTCCCGATAATTCTTGACAGAGGAATCCGATGGGTTACAGTTGCAATCATGGCTAAATCCTTCGGTTCCAACAGGCGAAGGGTTCCGGGTTTTGCATCCAGGACTGCCGCGTCAACGAATATCACATGGCTGGGCTCTTCCCCGGCAATCTTGGAGATGAAATTCTCCGGTACTGTGTGGACCTGGATACTTACCGCCCTTCGGGTGTTCCCAAGTTCTCTGGCAACGGCGACGCCGAACCCGTCATCGCCGTTCAGTTCGTTGCCTATGCCGACGATCACGGCCTTCGTGGCACCTTCCAGGGATTTGGCCAGCGATTCTGCGAAGCTCATTCACTTCACTATCGGCGGGTTTCCCTTCAGATGCGCGAGCTCGTATTCGCCGGTCATCTTGATGGCGTCCTTCGGGCATGATTCCTCACACTGGGCGCAGAACATGCATTTGTCCAGGTAGAACACGGGGCGTTTCTTGCCGTCGATGGTCTCCATCACGCAGGCGAAGGACGGGCAGTCCTTCGCACACAGGCCGCAGCTGATGCACTTGTCCACGTCGAATGCCATGACGCCGCGGTAACCTGGCTCTGCAGGCGATTTTTCATAGGGGTATTTCGATGTAACCGGCTTCATTGTGAGGCGCCTGAACACGTCCTTTATCATCACTCCGGGCCTTTTCATCAGAACCAGCCTCCGAACTTCAATGCCACTATGACAATTATCTGAGCCACCGAGAGGGGTATCATCCACCTGTAGGAGAGGGAGACCATCTGGTCTATCCTGTATCTCGCGACCACGGCCTTGATGAGAGCCAGAATTCCCACGACGAACAGAACCTTGAGGAAGAAGACTATGCCGTTGACGATGAAGGGCAGGTACCACCCAAGTCCGTTGAAGCTGACGATTAGGTCGTATCCGCCGAAGAAAAGCGTGACTATGAGCGCGGCACCGACCACCATCTCTATGTCCAGCATGGCCCTGAACAGTGCGAGCCTCCTTCCGGAGTACTCCGCCATCGGGCCCCCGACTATCTCTGTTTCCGCATCGGGTATATCGAACGGCAGCCTCTCAAGCTTCCCCTGGAGCGTGATTATGGCCACAAACAGGCCCAAGGGCGCGAACAGCACGAGCCACATCCCGCCCAGTTGGTAATCTAGTATCTCGCCCATGCTCCAGCTCCCCACAATCAGGGCGGGAGCGAGCAATGCCAGGAAGAACGGGATCTCGTAGGACAGCATCTGCACTATGGCCCTCATCGCGCCTATCTGGCCGAACGGATTTCCCGAGGACCAGCCTGCAAGGAATATGGCCAGCGAGGGAATGGTCAGCAGGTACAGGACCATTATCAGGTCTCCCTCGAAGGACGGGATGACCGCATGCAGGGCAAGAACCGGTATGAACACGAAGGCCGTGAGAACAGCCGCCAGACCGACGATCGGAGCGGCCGTGAACAGGCTTCTTTCCGCTGCCCTGGGCACGATGTCCTCCTTGGACATGAGCTTGATGAAATCCGCCAGCGGCTGCAGGAACGGCGGGCCGACCCTTTTCTGGAACCTCGCATACAGCTTCCTGTCCAGATACTGGCAGGCGAAGGCGAAGCTGGTCAGGAACAGGAAACCGGGGAACACGAGCAGGTAGATTATCGATTCCAGTTCGTTCATCTGGGCGCCTCCTTCTCGTACCATGCAATGGAATAGTCCCTGAGCTGCTCGGCCGTCATGATTTTGGACGTTTCCCTGTCCCTGTCGAGGATTAGAACCCTGTCCATGCATCCCATGCACGGGTCTATGCCCGCGACTATCAGCGGTATGTCGGCGATGTTTGCGCCTTTCAGGGTGTGGGCGACATTCAGTATGTTCGCCAGGGTCGGAGCCCTGACTTTCAGGCGCTCCGGCTTGTCAGTGCCGTTGGCCCTCAGGTAGTGGATGTCCTCGCCCCTGGGAGCCTCGGTGCGGCTGATTGCCTCTCCGGCCGGGACCTTCCTGGGCACCTTGACCCTTATTTCGCCGGCAGGGAGGTTCTGCATCATGTGCCTGCACATCTTGATGGTCTCTACAAGTTCCAGCGCCCTGACCACTAGCTGGGCATGCACGTCCAGCGTGTCCGAGGTTATCACATCGAAGGGCAATTCGCCATATGCAGCGTACGGGTCGTTCCTCCTGACATCGTACTTGACGTTGGAGGCTCTGAGCCTGGGTCCGACCGCGCACAGCCTCTTGGCATCAGCCGTCGTCAGTATCCCCACGCCCTGCGTCCTCTTGAGAACCGTCTGCTCGTTCAGTGCGACATGAATGTATGATTTCATCCGCTCCTCGAGCAGGTCCATGGTGTGCAGCACCCTCTGTCTCTGGGCATCGGTGATGTCGCGCCTGACGCCTCCAATCGTGTTGTAGGCATGCGTGACCCTGTTGCCAGTAAGATCCTCGAACAGGTCGAGAATCCGTTCCCTGTCATCCCATGACCACATGAGGAGCGTGTCGAAGCCCATCTCGTGGCCCGCGACCCCGAGCCACAGAAGGTGGCTGTGCAGCCTTTCCAGCTCGTTCATCAGGGTCCTGAGGTAAAGGCCGCGCCTCGGGGGCTCGACGCCGAGTATGTATTCGGTGGCCTGGCAGAAATTCGTGCTGTGTGTGAAGGAACAAATGCCGCATATCCTCTCGGTGATGTGTATATTCTGCATGTAGGTGCGCTGCTCGAACAGCTTCTCCAGGCCTCTGTGGATATGGCCGATGCGTACGTCTGCGTCCACGACTGTCTCGCCTTCCACCGTGACCATGAAGCGTTCGGGTTCCTTGAGTGCCGGGTGCTGCGGGCCTATGGGTATCGTGACCTTGGCCATCTACTTCACCTCCTTCTTCCTGGGGTCGGCCCAGTCCTTCCTTAGCGGGCATCCCCAGCCCCATGAGTCCGGTAACAGAAGCTTGCGCATGTCCGGGTGGTTCCTCACCTGGATTCCCATGATGTCGTGTATCTCCCTTTCGTAGAGCACCGCGCCCGGAATGATGTCGCTCAGCGTATCGACTGTGGGGTCTTTCCTCGGAAGGAACACCCTCAGGTTGAGAAGCCTGTCGCCCACTACGAAATGATAGAGAATCTCGAAATTCTCCCCGGAGTCCAGAGCGGTGATGGTCGTCAGGTGATAGCCGTCGTACTCGTCCCTCAGTATCTTCGCTACCTCGAGCAAATGCTCCCTCGGAACATCCGCATAGACGCCGTTGGGCCTGCCTGCAACGATGTTCTTGGCCAGGCCTTGAAGGCGGGCAGTGATTCCGGTTATGAACTCGCCTGTCATATCACTCACTCTCCTTGTAGGCGTTAAGAAGCTTCACTACGCCATCCAGTATTGCTTCCGGTTTCGGAGGGCAGCCAGGAACGTAGGCGTCCACGGGTATGACCTTGTCAATGCCGCCTTCCACGTTGTAGGCCCCTGTGTACACAGCTCCAGTGCAGGCGCATTCCCCGAATGCAACTACGAATTTCGGTTCGGGCATCTGCTCGTAAATTTTGATCAATCTGTCCTTCATCTGGCCTGTCACCGGGCCCGTGCACAGCAGCACGTCAGCATGCCTCGGGGTGCCCTTGAGCAGCACGCCGAACCTCTCGGCGTCGAACCTGGGCATGAGCGCGGCAATTATCTCGATATCGCATCCGTTGCAGCTTCCCGAGTTGAAATGCACCACCCAGGGAGACTTCAGCCTTGACCATTTCACGACTTTCTCAAACACGGTTCTCACCTCCGGAGGTGACCAGCGCCACAGCGGCAATGAGAAGGCCTATTATGAACAGCAGCCCGTAAAAAGCGTTGTCCCCGTCGGGTATGGTTGCGATGATCAGGGCCGCGATGTGGAATATGGTAAAGATGAAGGCCACATGGAACAGGGGGAAGGTCTGCTGCACCTTGCCTCCCTCGAACTCCTCGCCGCATGCGTATGTGCTCAGCTTGTGCCTGGACTGGCGCTTTGGCTTCGGTGCCAATGCCCCGCCGAACCTGTAAATCAGGTAGGCGATGGCCAGGAACACCAGGAAGGCGAATAGGGGCGTGAAGAATAGGGTGAAATCCATCTTAAGCACCTCCCAGCAGCCGCAGAATGGGCTCGATCGCTTCCAGGCCGAGCTGTGGCCATATGCCCAGGATTATGGTCACGGCAGTCAGTACGAGTATCGGTATCATCATGGACCTCGGGGCTGGTTTAAGGTTCGCGAACTGGCGCTTCGGCTTGAGGAAGAATGTCTTGACCATCGGCAGGTAATATCCCATCGAGAGTATGCTGTTCAGCACCGCCACCAGCGTGATGAGTATGCCCCAGATGCCGATGGTCGCGCTCGCGTCGATACCGGCCTTGAATATCATCCACTCGCTCATGAATCCGCTGAGCGGAGGTACACCGGCAAGGGCCAGCACCGCAATTGTAAAGCAGAAGGCTGTGAGCGGCATCACATGCCCGATGCCCTGCATCTTGGAGAGCTGCCTGGTGCCGAGCCTGAAGATTATCAGGCCGGCGCACATGAAAGCGAGACCCTTCATGAAGGCATGCGTCATTATGTGGAACAGCCCGCCCTGCAGGCCCATTTCCACCCCATACTGCATCCAAAGGCCTATGCCCAGGATTATGTAGCCCATCTGCGCGATGCTGGAATAGGCCAGCACGCGCTTCAGGTCGCCTTTGCGGATGTAGGCCTGGGCGAATGCCAGCATGTTGCCGAGAGTCATGGTTATCAGGGCGAACCCTATCAGGAGTATGCCTATCGATATGCCCGCGTTCCCGAAGGCCAGGAGACATTTCAGCAGGGCGATGAACCCTGCCTGGATGACAATGCCGGATAGTATGGCGCTTATGCCGGACGGGGCTGCGGAATGCGCGTCAGGAAGCCAGGTGTGCAGCGGCACTATGGCGGCCTTAACACCGAATCCGACTATTAGCATCATTATGGTTACCATCGAGAAGGCATTGTCAGTCAGCAGCGGCAGCGAGTCAGCTATGTTCAGTGTACCTGTCTGCCCGTAGATGAGCGAGATACCGAACAGCGCAACAGCGGAGCCGGCTGCGCTGAGTATGACATATTTCACGCCTGCCTCGGCCGCGTCGCGCTTCTCCTTGTGGAACGTGACCAGGGCGTACGAGGACACTGCCATCAGCTCGAAGAACACGAAGAGCATGAAGAAGTCCGTGGAGAAACCGATCCCGACTATGCCTGCGACCATGAGCAGCAGGAGCGGGTAATAGCTCTCCAGGCCTTTGTCGCTCTTCATGTATCCTATGGAGTAGGCTGACACGGCCGCCGCCAGTCCTGTGGCCACAAGCGCGAGCAGTATGCCCAGGGCATCCGCGTGCACAGTGCTGGAGGCGAATGTGAATTCGATCGTCTCGCCGTCCCAGACCTTCAGCCCTATCCAGAGCGTCAGCATGAAGCCCAGCAATGCGAACACCGTCGCCAGTATGCCGCCTATATGAGGTTTGCCCGGGGCTGCCCTGAGAACCGCATACGACAGGTAGGCGCCGCCCACCAGGGCCAGGATTGGCATGATCGCTTCCATCTAGAACACCCCCCAGATGAATATGAAGATGAACGCAAGCAGGAATGCCATGGCTATCCCGACCGCATTCATGTTGGCGTCGCCTGTCTGGGTGCGCCTCAGGCCCATGCCGATTATCCTCAGCCTGGCGAGGAAGCAGTTGTAGAACGTGTCGAAATGGAAGCCTTTTGCAGCCACTTTCATGATAGAGGTTCTCGGCCTCCTGAGCAGGTAATTCTTCCGGGCGAGGAATATCAGGAGCCCGATGCCCATGGCCAGGAAGGACAGGAGAACAGCCGGACTAGTGAACGTGTGCTCCAGGAATCCGACGATGTCGTAGGCATGCGCGCCCTCGAACCCGTAGATCGGGGCGTGCATGGCCTCGCTGAATATGCCGATTAGGGCCCATGCGGCGACCGCGCCGATTGCAAGGAGGACCAGGGGAAGAGTCATGGCGCCGGGGGATTCGTGAGTGTGCGCGTTCGTGCGCGGCTTGCCCTGGAAGACCATCCAGTACATCCTGAGCGAGTAGGCGACCGTCAGTATTGCCGTGAGGACGACCACGAACAGGGGGAACCACATTTCGGCTTCCCATGCGCCTGCGAAAATCAGGTCTTTCGACCAGAACCCAGCGAACGGAACGATGCCGGCGAGAGCGAGCACGCCGAACAGCATTGTGAAATGAGTCACCTTCATGGTATTCTTAAGGCCGCCCATCTCCCGCATGTCCCTTGTTCCCACGGAGTAGATCACCGAGCCCGCGCCCAGGAACAGGAGGGCCTTGAATATGGCGTGGCTGAACAGGTGGAACGATGCTGCCAGTATGCCGATGTGGACCAGGCCGATTTCCGGCTCGTTGACTATTATTCCGAGCGCGAAGACCATGTAGCCGAGCTGGCTAATCGTCGAGTATGCCAGGAGCTTCTTGAGGTCAGGCTCGGCGCAGGCCATGAGCGCGGCCAGCAGGGCAGTGAGTCCGCCAATGAACAGCAGCATGTTGCCCCAGCCGGGTATGTCGAAGAACACGGGGGACATCCTTGCCAGGATGTATATCCCGGAGTTGACCAGGGTCGCCGCGTGTATGAGCGCGCTGACCGTCGTGGGGGCTTCCATGGCGTCGGGAAGCCAAACATGCAGCGGGACCTGGGCCGACTTGCCCATGGCGCCCAGTATGAACAGGAAAGCCGCTGGACCGAGGTATTCCATGGTCGGCGGGTTCGCGATTATCTCCTGGATGTTGAACGTTCCCGCACCCAAGTAAAGTATGAAAATGCCCAGGAGGAGGCCTATGTCGCCCACCCTGGTGAACACGAACGCCTTTATGCCGGCCCTTGCGGCCTTGGGGTCCTCGTTGTAGAAGCCGATGAGGGCGTACGAGCACAGGCCGATTATCTCCCAGAATATATAGAGAATAAGCAGGTTATTGGTGAATACTAGGCAGACCATCGAGCCTATGAACAGTATTACCATGGCGTAGTATCTGGGAAGCCCCTTCTGGCCTTCCATGTATTTTATTGAATATATCACTGCCAGCATGCCTATGAATGAGGCGACTACTGCCAGGGTGAGGGCGAGCGGGTCGATGTGGAATCCGAACGTTATGCCAGCGGAGGGAATCCAGTCATACTGGATCCCGTCCCCGAGGCCTATGGGTGCGACATGGTCGAAGAATATGTCCGGGACAAGGAGCGCGACAAGGCCTGCCAGGCCTGCAGCGGCCAGAACCGCGAACCATGCGACAGCTTTCGGAGCGGCCTTTCCTATGAGGGGGATGAGGGCTGCGGCCACGAATGGAACGAGCACGACGAGCCCCAGCAGAAGTCCGTTGTCAAGCAGCATGTGAATCTACCCCCTCAGCTTTGTCAGTTTGGTCACATCCAGGCTCTTGGTATGCTTCCAGGCGTTCACGATTATCGACAGGGCCACAGCGGCAATGATTGCATCTATCGCGATTGCTATTATCACGACAGACTGAATATTGGCCCCGCCGCTGGCTATGAAGCTCAGCAGGGCGCCCTTGGCCATTATCTCTATGCCTATGATTACCTTGACTAGGTTCTTCTTGCTGATGACGCAGTACAGCCCGAGGAACAGCAGGACCAGGGAAGCAAGCATGTTTATCTGGACGTCGCTCAGTTCCATCTGAAGTCACCCCCAACGAGCTTGACGATGCCAAGGACAGCGCCGAACATCATCACCGAGAACAGAAGAAGTTCGAGGGGCCTTAGCTCCCAGAGCTGGACGCCAATCTCCTGGGTCTCCCCCTCCTGGACCTCGGCCTCGTCCAGCATCATGGTGCCGAACACGAGGATTATCATGACGAAGACGAAACCCGCGAGCAACGCGCCGCCCAGCTTTGCTGCCTTGTCCATCACTCACCACCCCCCGGCTTGGTCATGCTGATGGCGCTGATGAACAGCACCGTGATGAGCCCGGCCCCGACCACCAGCTCGAAAACAGCCGCGAACGGCGCTCCCGCAATGAAGAACACGCATGCCAGAATGGCGCTTCCCGCGCCGAGGAGTATGGAAGCATGAATAAGTTTCTTCAGTTCAACTGCCATGACGAACATTATAGCGGTCGATAGCAGCAACACGGCATTTATCAGAGACATTAATTCCATGAATATCAGCTCTGCCTGATTGGCGAGGAGGGGAATCCCATGATACTATAAAAGTTTGAGCGAAACTATGTCTGGTCTGCAATGCATTATCTCGTAATTATGGCCCGCTATATGCCCAATCTTTCATTTTATTCCGTATCGCCCTCTGGTTCACATATATTTTCTTGCAGCCGCCGCACATTTCGAGCGAGGATTGTATTTCCCGGGTCAGTTCGGTAAACCCGGATGCATTCTCCAGGATTCTTCCGCCAATCGCCTTCTTCTGCGCCCGGGAGATGTCGGGTTTCCCGCATGCGGAACATGTGTCCCTTGGTATTTCCCCGTTCGCAGAAATATTTTTTTCCGGACTGTGCAGCACATAATCCGATGTCAGC
>DAKD01000008.1:102697-105253 GCA_002499085.1 Methanomassiliicoccales archaeon UBA280 | reverse complement strand
GGAGCAAAGTGTCAAACTTGGGTTACAAAGCAGTTCATTCTTCTGTGCGGTAAACTTCCTCGATTTCAGATGCTCTCCGAACTTGGCCTTGATTGCTCCGAAGGTTGATTCCACGTTAGACCTCTTGTGATAATAAGCATCAAAAGCCTCTCGATGTGCTTGGAAATAATGGAACATTCGCTTCCATGCCTTAGAGTGCCCACATCTGCCTGTCTTTGCGGTGATGTTCTTCTTGAATGGGATATAAGCCTGTGCTCCGAGTTCATCAACAAGTGCGTAGTTATCTCTTGACAAATACGCCTTGTCTGCTGTTATTTCCTCAATATCAAATCCGTTGGCTGTTCCATTCACAAGATGCTTGAATTGAGAAATATCAGCACCATGACCATCTGTAATGACTACATCAGTTACAATATTGGATTTAACACCAGAACATATGTGTGCCTTAATCCACTCGTGCTGTTTCTTGACACCATGCTTTGCACCATGATAGGCTCCAAAATTAGATGTGCTAAATCCACTGGAATCTATTGCGAAGTCACTCTCTATTCCTGCCAGTGGCAAAGCTGATTTCCTAATGAGTTCCTGCAATATTGGGGTGATTTCTTCTTTTAACAGCATCTTAGATATTGCATTATAATGGGGTGCGTGGGAAACATCACCTTCGCTCTCTGCATCAGCATACAAAGAGTAAGCTCTTCGACTGGATAAACTACTGTGAACCTTCTTAACAGCACAGAATATCAGGTCAGGCAATGGAAGTTCTGGCCTACCTATCTTTCGTTCTGGCCCTGGAATTGGTTCAACCAAATCCCTCAAAAGTATGTCAAAGAGTTGGCCTTCATCCCTTTGGGCATGGTTATAGGCAGACCAATTTCTACTCTTTACCTCTCCGCTAACCGAGATGTCCAATCTTTCAAACTCTACAACACCCACATTTATGTAAGGTGTGGGCTCGACTACTATTTCCATGTGGAAACTATTATTAACTTGGTTTCCTATATCTTTTACTTGGGGTTCGATACTCAAACTATCGTGCTCCTGCCTGAGAGGGTGTTTGCGCACCCTCTTTGGCTTAATATCATCTATGCGGTCTGGGTATATAAATGAAAACATAGGGGGTGACCGAAAGTATTCGGTTGTCTGGCTATTGTTTTTAAACATATCCAAAGAAGTCTGCATAAGATGACACCATTAGGAGAAGACGAGGGGGAACATCTTGCAGTGCACTACAAGCACCCCCCGTCCTCAACACCACAATGGTTTTTATTTATATATCGATTTTCGAATTGAATTCTGAACACATTGAATGAATTCTGAACACATTGAATGAATTCTGAACAAAGGAGCACCTTTTTAGATGTAAGGTTCACAAAACGTGAACCAAAGATTAAAAATCATGAACTAAAGGTTACGGTGTGCCTTCGGATTACCTAGTATTGCAATTATTCAACACTTTAACAAGAAAAGGTTCTTGGTCACTTTTAAGGTATCTAGAAAGTGGTCATAAACGATATAAAGACATAGTGCCAACAATATTACCAAAGGCACAGGCAAATAAAATACTCCGTGAACTTCAAGATGAAAAATTAATCACTAAAGCGATTCATGGATACAAAAGTTATCAATATACTGCTTATGAATTGACGAAAGATGGTAAAAAACTATTAGAATTTTTCACCGAAACATTTCAACCACATGATTTAATTATAGATGCTGGGCAACCAAGAGAAGATGAGAAATGATTATATCCTAAGTAACTGTTTCTTCTTCATATTGGACTCATCTTCCGTAATTAATCCTTCATCTCTCAATTTTGCCAGTTCTCTTATTTGGTTGGGCACATCAGATTTTCCATTTTGTACTTTTGGAATACGTTCCGCGATTAATTTGCTGAATAAATCAATGTCACTAATGATTTCAGGTGGGCTTCTGCTCAAATCTGTTGCGAAAAATTCAAAATAATATTCTTGAGTTTTAGTTTCAACTCTTAAAATATTCGTTTGCCATACTACACCAATCATCGGACTTGGCCCAGTTCCACTATCTCGTTTAACCTTGATAATTTCATTCAATGGGATTGTGCTAACGATTCTTGTCTTTAATTCCATTTTTAAGAATCCAGCCTTTTCCATTTTAAGAGATACTCCGATAAGATATTCATCAGATATTGCGAGGTAATTTCCAGACTTTAAACCGTGTATAATAACATTAATCTGATGCCCGTCTTTATTTAAAACAGGGAAAACCGTATCCACCAGCGAAACCGCATCTCTCCGTTTCATCCCAATAAAGTTTACGCCATCAATTATCATACTCGCCATATGCCCCACAAGTCAGTGTTTGAATAAATACCTATCGACTTTAGGAGCAAAATCATGAATTAAGGGGCGAGTTGGATTTTAGGGGCAACACCCCCGACAGGTAAGCATTCAGTGAAATGAAGGTGTGACTATTGTAGATTGCCAGGTCGGGAAGCGGGAACCTGCAGGGTTAATGCAATATCGGGAAGCGGGAACCTGCTGGCTTAATGTAATATCGGGAAGCGGGAACCTG
>DAKD01000008.1:76606-102630 GCA_002499085.1 Methanomassiliicoccales archaeon UBA280 | reverse complement strand
CAGCCATTCCGTACGGTTCCCGTTTCCCCTTTCCCGAGTCCCGAACTTCAAAACACTGAACTCTTACCCCGACAGGAAACCTGTCAAGAATTTTGTGATATTGGGACTATTGTAAGGGTCTAGGGTCTGCCTTTTCAAAATGGGATAAAGGGTCGAGGGTCTAGGGGGCTGGCTTGTCCGGACCAAGCCAGTCGAATGCATTACTATGCCCCCTAGTCCCTAGCCCCTAGACCCTAACCCCTAGCCCCTAGACCCAAACATTCACCAGAAGATGACCAGACCCTCCAGCAGGTCATCAATTTGAAAATGCCTCTCACCTACTAATATTAATACTAATATCATCATTAAGCCAACGTTCATCATGGACATCGAGGAAACATCGCAGAAAATAGAGGACATGACAATACGCGGCGCGGGCCGGATAGCAAGGGCTGCAGCTTCTGCCCTGGGCGAGTTTGCCGAGAATTATCAGGGCGATTCCAGGAATGAATTCCTCAGGAGCCTTTCCGACGCTGCCAAGAGGCTGATATCCACAAGGCCGACCGCCATATCGCTGAACAATGCTGTCCAGCTCACACTGAGAGGCGTGGAATCACAGCAGGATTTTAAATTTGCCAGAGCGCTCGTAATTAAAAACGCGGCCCAATTCGTTGAGAATTCCAACTCGGCCGTCGAAAGGATCGGCCAGCTGGCTCCGTCGGTGCTGGAGAGGCCGGGCAATGCAATCACGATATGCAACAGCTCGGCGGCGGTTTCCGCTATGGTGGCATGCCACAGGGCAGGAAAGATAACGCGCGTCTATGCCTGCGAGACAAGGCCCAGGAGGCAGGGGCTCATCACGGCAAGGGAGCTGGCCGAGGCGAAGGTTCCCGTGACCCTGATAGTGGATTCCGCAATGCGTTACGTGATGCCCGAGATATCTGTCGCGTTCGTGGGCACGGATACGCTGGAATCGGACGGCTCCGTGATAAACAAGATCGGGACCCACCTGCTTGCGGCAACGGCCAGAGACCACAATGTGCCGTTCTATGCCTGTGCCGAGACATACAAGTTCCTGCCTGCCAGCAAGATCGGCCGGAGGGTGGAGATAGAGAAGCGCTCGGTGAGGGAGGTCGTCGCCGAATCCGAGATACCGGGCGGCGTGGAGATATTCAACCCGGTGTTCGACAGGGTGCCTCCCGAACTTGTAACAGGGATCATCACGGAGGCGGGTATCGTGAAGCCTGTCGATGCAGTCCAGATAATCAAAAAGTACCTCGGAGGTATTTAGAATGAAATATAAAATTAAGGAAATAAATATAGATGCGGGCGAGTACACGGTCATCCTGAACGTCAAGGACGCGAAGGACATGGGCGTGCGTTCTCTGGACAGGGTGAAAATAATATCCCCGAAAAAAACTGTCACCTCGGTCGTGGAAACAACCACATCTGTTGTGAAGGAAGGCGAGGTGGGGATGCTCTGCAAGGTCTTCGAGGAATTCAAGGACCCCCAGCTCAAAACCGTTCAGATAATGCCAACCAGCCGCCCCCATTCAGTGGAGCTGATAAAGAACAAGATCGACGGCAAGGCCCTCACCGCAGAGGAAATCCGGGAGATAATCTCGGACATCGCATCTCACAATCTCACTGACATCGAGCTCACTGCCTATGTCGTAGCCAACCAGCTCCAGGGCATGACCCTGGACGAGACCACATGGCTGACCAAGGCCATGGTGGAGACCGGCGACACGCTGGAATTGGACAAGAAGCCGGTTTTCGATTTCCACAGCATCGGCGGCGCACCCGGAAACAAGATCACGCTTCTCGTCGTCCCGATAGTGGCTGCGGCCGGCCTTTTCATCCCCAAGACCTCTTCCAGGGCCATAAGCAGCGCCTGCGGCACGGCCGACATCCTCGAGACCATTGCCAGGGTAAGTCTGTCAATGGAAGAGATTAAGACGATAACCGAGAGGATAGGCGGCGTCATTGCCTGGGGCGGGAATGTGAACTTCGCTCCGGCTGACGATGTCATAATCAGGGTCGAATACCCGCTGAGCCTGGACCCGTATTCCCAGCTCATTGCCTCGGTACTGGCCAAGAAGAAGGCCGTGGGCGCGGACTACTTCCTGCTGGACATTCCCATCGGGCCCGGAACCAAGGTGACGGAGAACGAGCTGGCCAACAAGTATGCCCATGATTTCATCGAGATAGGCAGGCGCCTGGACATGCATGTGGAATGCGCCATAACCTACGGAGGCCAGCCAATCGGCAAGCATATCGGCCCGGCCCTGGAGGCCAAGGAGGCAATGATGTGCCTTGAGGGCAAGCCGCCGTCGACCAGCGTGGTTGAAAAATCCGTGGCCATGGCCGGCATCCTTCTCGAGATGGGCGGCATACATAATGGCAAGAGCGTTGCAAGGGACATCCTTGACAGCGGCAAGGCCCTGGCCAAGTTCCGCGAGATCCTGGAGGCCCAGGACGGCAATCCCGACCTGAAGTCGGGAGACATTCTTCCCGGCGAGCACAAGGCCGAGATTCTTGCTCCCTCGGACGGCTATGTCATATTCCTCGACAACAAGAAACTCGTTCGGGTGGCCAGGGCGGCAGGTTCTCCCAAGGACAAGGGCGCAGGGCTGATTTTCCTGAAGAAGCGCGGGGAGAAGGTGGACAGGGGCCAGCCGATGTACGAGATTTATGCGGACAACAGGCACAAGCTGGATGAGGCCGTCAACCTCTCAAACATGATAAAGCCGTACCAGGTCGAGGGCATGATTATCGCCCATGTGCCCGGACCCGGAAGGTCGGCAACCGTGCACAAGTGATCATGTTCTCCGCTTCAGAGACAGGGTTGCGGCAAACAGGAAAAGGACCGCGAACACGACCAGCGCCGCGATGTCTGTCCAAATCATCTCCAGACCCCAGCCCCGGAGCATCACCGAACGGCAGGCGTCAATGGCATAGGACGGGGGCACCAGGTAGCTGAGCGGCCTGAGCCAAGTAGGTATTGCTTCGATAGGCCAGAAAACCCCTGACAGCAGGAACCCGGGTATGATTATGAACGGAATGAGCTGGACGGCCTGGGCTTCTCTGTGGGTAACGGACGAAAGCAGGATGCCGAGGGCCTGGCACACTATCGCCAGCAATGCGACGACTATGAAGGCGAGAATGACGTTCCCCTCCACATTGACGTCGAACACCAGCATGCCCACGGTAAGGAGAAGCGCGGCCTGGAGCGTGCCGACGATGCTGAACGTTATCGCGTAACCGGCGACGATTTCACTCTCCCGGAGCGGGGTTGAAATGAGGCGCTCCAGCGTACCGGAGACCCTTTCCCCGACAAAGGTTATGAGCGTAAGCAATGTCGTAAGGATGTAAACAACGAAGGCCATTATCCCCGGCACGAAGAAGTCCATGAACTCGGCGTTCTGGCCGAACACGGCCGTCCTGTTCATCGAAACAGGCATCTCCAGATTGTTCTCGCTCATGGTTTGCTGGACTGCATCATTGAAAGTCTGGATTATCGAATCGGCGACATTCACATTGCTCATGTCGATGTATATATCCACAGAAGTACTGGCATCTGTCTGATGGCTGTAGGCCTGAATGGTCACATCCGTGAAGTTCGCCGGGAAGTAGAACACGGCATACGCATCTCCGCTTCGGATTTGGTCCTGCGCGCTCGTAAGATCGGTCATGCGGATTATATCCAGCGTATTCGAATCTAGGTTGGAAACAATGGCTTCCGAGATGTTCCACCGGCCATATCCCATGTCGTCGCTGACGACGATGACAGGGACATCGCTGATTTCCCCGCTGAATGCCAGCCCGAAAACGAACATCGCGAACAGCGGCGCCACGCATATCAGTGCCAGAGTCCGTTTGTCGTTCCTGAGGTCCATGAACACCCGTCGGGACACTGCGAGTGCGCGTTTCAGATTCATTATCCGTCCCTCCTGGCATAGAAGAGGAACGCATCCTCGAGGGATTTGGCGCCCGACTCTTTCAGCACGGCCGCGGGCTCGCCCTCGGCTATGAGCCTTCCTGACCGCATGAAACCCACCCTGTCGCAGTGGCCGGCCTCGTCCATGTAATGGGTCGTGATGAGAATCGTTATCCCCCTGGATTTCAGATTTGAGAAGTATTTCCAGAAGCTGACTCTCAGTTCCGGGTCAACGCCCACGGTAGGTTCGTCCAGGAAAAGCACCTCCGGTTCGTGGATGAGCGCGCAGGCCAGGCTCACCCGGTGCTTCATCCCGCCGCTGAGATTGGCCACAAGCTCGTCCCGCCATCTCTCGAGGTCTATGACTCTCAGAAGCTCGGCCTCCCTGGACAGAATCCTGGCCCTGTCCAAGCCGAACAGCCTGCCGAAGAATTCCAGATTCTGGTGCACAGTGAGACCGACGTACAGCGCGGTCTCCTGCGGCATGTAGCCTATCCTGGCGGCGATATCCTTGCTCGGGGCCCGGATTCCCAGGACCTCGGCCTCCCCGGAGGATCTCTTCAGAAGGCCAGTGAGGATTTTTATGGCCGTGGTCTTGCCTGCGCCGTTCGGTCCCAGCAACCCGTAGACCTCGCCCTTCCTTATTTCAAGGTCGAGGCCATTGAGGGCAGTGAAGTCCCCGAATCTCTTCACGAGCCTGCTGACAGAAATGGCTTTTTCCCACATCGTGCCAGAATAGCCCGCAGTGTATATCTATTTTGTCAGGACCATCCCCAGGAACATGAGCGCCGAGGCTGCGAATGCCAACCTGATGTCCCCCGTCCAGAGCAATATCGCTGCCACTGCCCCTCCCCCCAGGATCCTTCCCGCGTTCAGCAGCAATTCCCGGGTCACGGAGCAGGATGTGAGCCTCCTCTCCATCCGGTCTGTCGCCATGGCGAAAAGCAGTATCTGGAGCATGGGCTGGACAAGGTAGATGCAGCCCGCAAGGACAAGATAGACCGAGTATTCCGGGGCCCATGCGATTCCCAGGACGAGCGGTATGCAGGCGACCGAGCCGATTCTCACATACCAGTGCCTGAAACCCCTGCGGTCGGAAACCCTGGCGACCGCAATCGAGGCAATGCCGCCGCTCAGGTTGAACAGGGCGAAGAGATAACCAAGGTCCTTCTCACCCGTGATGAAAAGCATTGAAATCAGCGGAACCGCTGTCCACCACACGCCCTCCTGGCCGCCCTCGAAGAACAGGCCGGCAGCGAGCCTCTTCCCCATGCCTTGGAGGGTGAGCTTTCCCTTCATTGGCCCGGATTCGGTGCTCCCGCTCATCATTATCAGAATGGCATTGCAGAGCAGCGTGACGAAGGCGCAGCCGAACAGAAGCCCATAACCGATTCCCTCGATCATGTAGCCGCCGATTATGGGGCTGGCAAGGCCGATGACAGGAAAAACCAGGAAGAAATACCCTATCATCTCGCCCCTGTTGCGTTTCGTTGTCTGCCGGAGCATCAGGATGTTGAAGGGTATCCAGAACCCGACGAAGTAAAGGCCCATGAACAGCGGGGCGACGAGCAGCAGCCAATACCCGTCCAGTGCCGCAAAGCTCATGTAGAAACCGCTCTGCACCAGGACTCCCATGGCCATCCATTTCTTTGGGTTGGAATAGCCGAACCTGGCGACGCAAACGCACAGGATGGCGGCCCAGACGAATGCCTGGAGATAGAACAGTGAGGACTCGAACAGGCTGAATCCCGAGTTCACAAGATAAACAACGCTGAAGGCCCCTGCCAGCGTTGCCGCGATTGTGACCAGCGACTCAATGAGTATCAGGTCGAGCAAGCCTCTGCGCATGAGGTCTGGATTGTGAGCATCTATTTGGAGGTTATCTTCGCTCTCAGCGGCATCTTTTTCTACATTGTGCCGCTTATGCTAGTTCATGTATGACCCCTTTGACAGACAGCACGGTTCGGTTGGCCGCAGGGAAGAACTGAACGCGCTGTCGCAATCCCTGGCCAGGGCGATTGCCCGTGAGGGTTCCTCGTTCTTGATTTCCGGCGAACCCGGCATGGGTAAGACGCATCTTATGAATGAATTCCGGGACCTGGCCGAGCGGAAAGGCGCCCGCGTCCTGTACGGAGCCGCGCAACCCGACTCCTCGCATCCATTCCAGCTGTACTCGTCGGCCCTGGAGGGGCATACTGAATCCCCCCTGTTCGAGGAACAGGAGCATCAGTCATTCGCCAAGATATTCGTGGTCAACCGGGCAGGTCTGCTGTTGGCCCAGTCCCGGGCCGATGCCGATGACGACATGGATGCGGACATATTCGCAGGCATGCTGTCCGCTGTACAGGACTTCGTGCGTGATTCCTTTGACTCGTCCGGCGGTCAGAAGACAGGCCTCGGGCGCATTGAGTACGGCGACATGAAGATATTGATAGAACATGGTCGGAGCCTGTTCCTCACAGCTGTGGTGAAAGGGCAGGAGCATGCCGAGATGAGGGCGGCGCTGAAACGCTGCCTGAACAGCATCGAGATGAATTTCGGGCAGATGCTGGATAACTGGTCCGGGCGCATGGGCGAAATGGACGGCATACTGGCCGAGATTGAAACGGCCGCATCTCTCAGATTCCTCGTGAGAAAGGAACTGGAAGGCCTGAAACTGGACAGCGAGAGATACAGGATATCCGATGCAGTTCTCTCGAATCTCCGGAGGATGGCTGGCGGCAACCTGCTCGTCCTTTTGCTGGAAGACCTACACTGGGCCGACGACTCATCTCTGTTCGTGACAGCATACCTGGCCAGGAACATCGGTAAATGCAACATCGTCATAGTAAGCACGGCCAGAAATGCAGAGAGCCAAACATTTCAGCGCGCCTTGGCAAAGATGAGGGAGGGAGCGACCATAACAGAGTTGGAACTGCCTCCCCTGAATCCCGACGAAATGCTTGCGCTCATCCAAGTGCTGTACCCGGGCAACCTGTTCCCGGAATCCTTCACCGGCACCATCTCCGGGAAGTCCGAGGGCAATCCGTTCTTCATCAGGGAGATGCTGTGGCAGATGCAGAAGGACGGTAACATAGAACACAGCGCGGACGGGCACAGGCTGGTCACCGAGGACTATTCCATACCGTCTTCCATCGAGTCCATCGTGCACAGGCGCTTGGAGGGTCTGGATCCGGATGCAATGGCCATGATCGAGTATGCATCCTGCATAGGCAGAGAGTTCCGGAGAGACCTGCTGGCGTCCATGCGCTCGGCCGGCGATGCCGCGCAAACGCTTGGCAAGCTGAGTTCCAGCGGGATACTGAGACTGCTGAACGGCCATGCAGAATTCTCCCATGCCCTTTTCCAGGAGGTGACATATTCCGGAATCGGGGACAGGTGGAAGCGGATGCATCACAGGGGCATCGGAGAATATTACGAGACAGCCTACGCCGGGAAGCTGGAAGAGGTGCTTTACGAACTCGCAAAGCATTTCTCGAGAGCCGGGGTTCCAGACAAGGGATATGGCTATTGCATCAAGGCCGCGGAGAAGGCGGAAGGCGTGTTTGCCGCCGAGCAGGCCATAGGTTTCTACCGTAACGCCCTCGAACTTTCCGGCAGAGCCGGCAGCCTGCCAGACAGCGCGGAACTGCTGGGCAGGATTGGAGACCTGTACGGCCTGGTGAGCCGGTTCGAAGACTCGATATCCAGTTACAGGGAATCCATGGAGGCCGAGACAGAGCCGCGACGCAAGGCAGAGCTTCACAAGAAGATAGCGGACAACTTCCTCAAGATGAGCCGGTATGATGACTGCAGCACGGAATGCGACGCAGGCCTCGCCGTCCTGCCCGAGAATGATGAAAGCGCGGAGAGGGCAAGGCTCCTCCTCGCCATGGGGTGGTGCCACGGCAAAAAGGGAGACTACGATGATGCCAATGAATTTTTCAACAGGGGCCTGGAGCTCGCAAGCAAGCTGGGCCTCAAGAGGGAGATGGCTGATTCACTTCACAATCTCGGCACAATGAACTGGTACAGGGGGGATTTCAGCCTGGCACTGGACAACCTGGAGAAGGCCAAGGCCATAAGGGAGGAACTGGACGACATCCTGGGCCTGGCCAATACCCTCACAAATCTGGGCTCGGTGCATCACCTGAGGGGCGACCTTGACAAAGCGTTCCCCATAAAGATTCGCTCCTACGAACTCTACGAGAAGATAGGCGAGAAGTTCGGAATGGCTGTGGCGCTGAACAACATCGGGATAAGTCATTTTCACAGAGGGGATCTCGGGAAATGCCTGGAATACTACAATCGAAGCCTCGCCATCAGGCGGCAGATAGGGGACCTCTCGGGAATCACCACCGCCCTGCACAATATCGGCGTGGTTCATTCTGTCAAGGGGGACAGTCAGGCTGCCATCGGGCATTTTGACGAAGGCCTTTCCATCAACCGCAGGATAGGCTCGAAGCCTGGCATGTTGTACGACCTGTGCAGCCTTGCAGAAGAATACGTCACCGCCGGCGACAATGCGGAATCCATGAAGAACGCGGAGGAGGCGCTGCAAATGTCTTCAGATATCGGCGCACTTGCCGAGGAGGGATGGGTCAGGAGGATAATAGGCAAGAACCATATGGCAGCGGGCGATTTCGGGGAGGCAATGAAGCAGATGGCCCGTTCGCTGGAGATTGCTGAGGAGACCGAGGAGAAGGAGGAGATACTGAAATCGCATCATGACCTTGGCCTGCTCTTCAAGCAGATGGGAGACGGGGCAAAGGCCAGGGAGCACCTGGAACGCTCGATGTCCATAGCGAAGGAAATAGGCGATGCGCTATTGAAATCGATGGTCCAGAAAGATCTGGATGAACTATGAACCAGGACGGGAAAAGGCAGGCCGAAGCTATCTCTGTACTTTCGGCCACCTCTTCATAGAGTATATATAGAATATTATTGTATTCTATTAATCCGATGGTCGCACTCGACAAGATAATCCGTTTGGCCAGCCAGGGCCAGTTCGACTCCTCGGGCCCGGGGATTTACGATAGGCCGATAGACCTGCGCAAGGTCAGGATACTGGGCGAAGGCACCAAGCACGACACCTGCGCCTCCACAGCCTCGAAGAGGAAGGTCGGGGAGTTCGATGGCAGGATAGGCGACGTCATGAGGTCCGGAATATGCCATGCATTCGCGCCGGACGGCAGGTGCGTAAGCCTTTTCAAGACACTGTACACGAATGCATGCCAGCATAATTGCGGTTATTGCCCCAACTCGACAGCATGCTCAGCTTCAAAAATTGTCAGTTACACTCCCGAGGAACTTGCCAGCATAACGCTGCAGCTGTACCGGGCCAACACAGTCGAGGGGCTTTTCCTGAGCTCCGGAGTGGCCGGGGACGAGACAAGGATGATGGAGCAGATGCTCGAGGCCATACATCTGTTGCGTAATAAATACAAATTCATGGGATATATCCATCTCAAGATACTCCCCGGCACCTCCAGGGAGCATATAAAACAGGCAATGGAGATGGCTGACAGGGTGAGCCTGAACATCGAGTGCCCGTCCAAGGGCCACCTGCAGGAGCTGAGCACGACCAAGGATTTCGAGGTGGACATAATCAGGCGCCAGAAGTACATCCGCGACCTTGTCTCAGGAGAAAGGCTTCCCGCGGGCCAGACAACCCAGTATGTTGTCGGCGCTGCAGGCGAGACAGACCGCGAGATATTCGCCAGGATGCTGTACGAGTACAATGTCATGAACATGAAGCGCCAGTATTTCTCGCGCTTCATAGCAGTGGACGGCACACCCCTCGAGGCGGAACAGACACAGCCCAGATGGAGGGAGAACCGCCTTTACCAGGTTGACTGGCTTCACAGGGTTTACAGGCTTCACAGAAAGGAGATGGAGCATGCGTTCGGCGAGTCCGGGAACATCGGTAACAGGGACCCGAAATGGGCCATAGCAGTCAATACAATCGAGAGCCCGGTAGACCCGAACACGGCAACGGAGGCGGAGCTGCTCAGGGTGCCAGGCATAGGCCCGGTAAGCGCCAACAGGATTGTGAACCTGCGCAACACTGAAATGATAAAAAGCAAGGCCCAGCTCAGGGCGCTGGGCGTGAGGGTGGGCCATGCAAGGACATTCCTGGAAATCAACGGATGGCGCGATTCGACGCTCAGGGAGTGGCAGGCATGAACAGCACGCCGCACAACTTCCTGGAGATACTGGAGCGGCACTCGGAATGCTCCGGCATGATCCTGAACAAGGCTGCGGCAATCGACCCAGACATCATCGAATTCTCCGCAGACCCGGGCACAGCGAGAATCCGTAAGATGGTCAATTCCGTGCTATCCGAATGCCACATGATGAAGGCCTTCGCCAGGCTGAAGCCGCTCGGGGAGAGGGTTCTGTACGCCTACATGAAACCCCGGCACGACATCTGGTCTATGGTGGGGCCTTTCTTCGCCAGGCGCTTCCCCGGAACCGTGATAGTCCTGGGCAATGCATCGGTGTCATGGGCTTTCATACTCGACGGGAGGAAAGTGAGGCAGTGCAGGGGCATGTCCCTGAATGGCACACTCGGGGAGCTCGAGGAAGCGCTCGGGCAGGGTACGGCTGAGAATCCGGAGAAGCTCTGGGACACATATTACTGGAGCCAATACCGGCCCGAGGCGAAGAACACACCCTACTTCAGGCACAACATGCCCGTGAAGTACGCCCACCGGGCCGGCATCCGCGCGGAGACTGACTCGGGCGCGACGAAGCTGGAGGATTTCGGCTAATCGGCCACTTTGACTGCCTTGAATATTATGGACTCGGGAACTCTGAGGTGCTTCTCAGAGCTGGGGTCCTTGGCCAGCCCCTCCTCCGTGGGCTTGGGCTCCACGAGTTCCGAGATGTAAAGGCCGTGCTTGCCAAGAGTGCTGACATAATCGGTCAGGGTCCTCTTGAAAGATATTGTCTTAAAATGGTTTGTCAGCCGGGGCATGTTCCAGTTGATTTCATACCTGCCTGTCCTGAAGTAGTCTGACTGCTTGACATACAGCGGCTTTCCGCGGTTCAGCGGGTCCCCCTCGTTCTCGAAAACCCATCCCGCGACCTTCTTCCCGTCCTGCCAGCTCATCTCGAAGCAGGGGTGCGGCATGGAGATTATGGCGAAGCCGCGGGGCTTCAGTACCCTGGCAATCTCGTGTGTCACGCCTTCGATGTCCTCGAAGTCCATGTATACCATAAGGCAGGTGGCAATGTCGAATGTCGAACCATCTATACCTTTCATGTCGGCCGCGTCCATGACCCGGTAGGTTATGCCGAGGGGCTCGCGCTCCTCCTCCGCTCTTGCCAGGCCCACCATTCTGTCAGAGAAATCTATCCCAGTCACGCTCGCGCCCTTTCCGGACAGAAGCCTTGCGTTGTACCCTTCCCCGCAGGCCACGTCAAGTATTGCCTTTCCCCTGATGTCCCCGAGCATGGCGAACGTCGCAGGATTGTTGAAACAGTCCCTGCTCAGGTCCTTGCCAGTCCTCACGAAATCAGCCCAGGCTTCCGCGGAGTCCTCCCAGGACTGCCTTACTTCGTCTGACATGCAGTGTATTAAGACAACAATCAAATATAGATTTATCTATCCACTGCTGTTTCAATGGAAATAACAGAAACGCTCTATGCGAAGGACAGGAAGAACAGGAGTGCTCTGGTTTGATCGGCAAGGGGGAGCCTGTCATGGTTCCGGACCTGGAGACGGAAAGGCTTGTGCTGCGTCAGCTCACAGAGAGCGACATGGATTTCATTTTCGAGATATTCGGCCGCGAGGAAACAAACCGGTATGTCGCGGACGACCCGGTGAAAGACATGGCCGAGGCCGAAGAGCTTTACGGGAAATTCATCAGCCCCAATCCCCACCTCTTCAGGCTAGGGCTCTTTCTCAGGGAAACAGGCAACCCCATCGGAACCATCGGCCTTTACGGAATCAAGACGGAGGATTTCCGTGCCGTGATGGGCTTCGACCTTCTGAAAGAACATTGGGGCCATGGCTACATGACCGAAGCGGGAAAAGCCCTTATCGATTATACGTTCCGAGAACTTGGCCTCAACCGCATCCAGGTGAGCACTGACGCGGACAACAGGCGCTCCCTGGCTGCCATCGAACGCATGGGCTTCACAAGGGAGGGCGTGATGCGGCAGAAGGATTTCTACAAAGGCGCATTCCACGACGACATAGTATACTCCATACTCAGAGACGAGTGGGAAGGGAAACGGAGAAATGGTTGACATTCACAGGGACGGACACACATTCCACCGGGTCAGGGTCCGCCGCATGGGCGGAAACATCCTCGCCATCGAGAACGGCATACCTTATGTCGCAAAGCCGCAGGGCTGGAACAAGACCGGGCTCGTGAATTCGATAAAGAAAGCATTCACTCTGAAATACGAGATATACAGCCAGAATGAGAGAATGGTGAGCGAGGTCGAGTTCGAGTCGTTCCGCAATTACATTCTTGTGAAGCAGGAGACGGGCAACACGGCGCTTGAAATCCCGCTGTTCTACCTTAACGCGCAGAAATACTACCTGAAGGAGAAACTGACAGGATTTCTCGTGTGGCCGATTTGGGATTCCGAAGAGGAATCCGAATTGGAAATAGTCATCGAGGGAAAGAAATCCCTGACAGAATATTCAATCGAGATCAACTGCACGGACGACAACTTTCAGTTCATCCTGAAGGAATTCGGGATCGGTCTCATGATACGATGGATGTCATACCTCTATTAAAAAACTGAAAAAGAAATCAGGATTATTAAAGAAAAAGGTAAGAGTGTCCAACCGGTTCCCGCTCTTGGAATGAAATTCAGACCCGAAGCAAGACGACGAAGTTATGACACTCAAACATTCGCCGCTTTACTTCTTCTTCTTTGCGGTCTTCTTTTTTGCTGCCTTTTTAGGCGCTTTCTTCTTCGCTACTTTCTTTTTTGCTGCCATGTTTTTATCCATCCCGTAGATTTTTAACAATCTACCGACCCGATATACATCTAATATTATATAAAACATATGGATAAATGAATCATATGTAAATTTATATATAATAAACACAATGAATATTAGAGTGAAAATTATTTTTTCTCATATGAAATCGTTATAAAAATATGTGATGTGCAATAATAATTAGCCAGCATAAATCAATTCTTTCGCTGAAAATTACGCGAATTATCAAACAAGAAAAGTTGAATGCGACTTCCAACGATCCCGAACACCGAAGGCTTCACATTGTGATAAAAGCATTCGACGATGATGCGAAATCGATATTATTTCATGAATTAGCATCATGCTGCTCACAACATCTTTAATGCAAAAGGTGAATACGTCTCGGAGCAAATGACATGAAAAGTATTCGCCGGGATTGGACCGAACGATTCCATTTCAATCCTATAATTCCCCGTAATCAGCATTCTCTGAGCAAAGAGATTACGGGGCTACACTTTCCCCCAAATGAATTTTTCCGCACCCTGATCGGGAACAGTAGCGATGTAAGCGTAAAGGTTCATCCTGCGAATGTCTTCGATATCCAGGATGACCTGCGTGAACTCAAGAGCTTCGTAAAATCTTGAAGTGAGCTCGCGGATGTGATTCGCATCGCCTGTGTGCGAGCTTGTGACAATGGCGGCAAAAACCTTGACGGGTTTCCTGCCTTCGAGCATCAGGAGCTTCGTGAGGCTCTTTGCGACATCGCGGGAATTGTAGAGATTGGGTCCTTTAAATTCGACATGGATGCGGGGATCGTCCCGAATGACAAAATCGAATCTCGCGGGAACGCCCTCCTCAAGTGCAAGCTTCTGAGTTGTCTTGGGCCTGTTCAGCCCGAACTCCCTCCAGGTGTAAAGTTCCTTGGTGGGGTGGCCGGGAACAATAACCATTCTTCTCCAGGGATCAATTTTCCTGTCAACATAGTACTTTGTTAGAAGGCTCGAGAACTGATGGTGGAAGAACTGCTCGTTCAGTATCTTATTCCTGTTTCCGTCCTTGACTATTCTCTCGGTCCGTGCCAGGATGTTGTTGAATATATTCTCCAAATATGCGTTGTTCATTTTCTCACCGGCAGTAAATAGGGATGGAAATAGAAATAAATGCCGATTCCTTTGGGGATACGTGAAGATTCATCAATTCCGTGAGCAAACCGACAACTTCAGCTATCTGATAATGTGCGAGGCCTCGGGAAAAGCTGCAGTCATCGACCCGGGCCCGGAAACAGCGGACCGCATCGGAGAACTTAACATGGCCGATCTTGAAATCGAGTGCATAATAAACACTCACAGCCATTGCGACCATATCTCCGGGAACAGGAGCATGGTCTCCAGGTTTCGCTGCAAGTCAGTTTCATCGGCGGTTGAAGCCGGGCAGATCCCGGGTGTTGATACTGCCGTTGCAGACAACGAGACTCTTATGATCGGTTCTGTAAGATTGGCATTCCTGCTGACTCCGGGGCACACGCCCGGGAGTCTATGCGTGCTGGCCAACGAAAAATACCTTTTCACGGGGGACACCCTTTTTATCGGCGACTGCGGCAGGACCGACCTGCCCGGAGGCAGCAATGCGGATATGTTCAGGAGCATGCAGAGGCTGAAATCCCTTCCTGACAGCCTGACTGTCTATCCCGGGCATGATTACGGAGACAAAGTATGCGACACGCTTGCCAATCAGAAGAAATCCAACAAATGCCTGAGAGCAACGAGCATAGCCGACCTCGCTCTGATATAATTCTTAATACTTTTTTATTTATTTTATTACGAATCTTCTGATTTCACGCTCAATTTTTTCAAAATTTGAATTATTTCCCTCTGTTTTATTGGATTTTCTTTGGTAACACGAATAAAAATAAATTATTACTATCTTTTCAGGTCCAAGCTGATCCGGCCGTCTTTCATCTCGACTATGCGGTCTGCCTGCTCTGCGATTTTCCTGTCATGGGTTATGATTATGAAGGTTGTGCCGAACAGTCTGTGTTCTGACATGATACAGGGGCGAATAATATTGTCGTTTAAAGCAGTTGCCCCTAAATCAGAAGCTCTTCAGGACCTCTGTGAGATCCGGCTTGGATATCTCTTCCAGGCTGTAGAAGACCCTGACTATCGGCTTGTTGACAGTGAGGATACGGTTCAGGTCAATAGGCGTTCCAGCAAGCACGATGTCGCAGGGTGTCCTGTCGATGGTTGCCTTCAGGTCGGCTATCTGCTTGTCCGAGTATCCCATGGCCGGAAGGAACTTCTTGCCCTTCACATGCGGGTATTTCTCGAATGTCTTCTTTATCTCGCCAACGACATAAGGCAGCGGGTCCACAACTTCGCCGGCCCCGTACTGCTTGGCCGCGACCATTCCTGCTCCGTAAGTCATTTCCCCGTGGGTCAGCGTCGGCCCGTCCTCGATGATCAGCACTTTCTTTCCGCGTATGGCGTTCTCGTTCTCGATCGTTACGGGGGATGCGGCTTTTATGACGACAGCCTCCGGGTTGGCAAATTTTGTGTTGGCCAGGACAATGTCGACCTTGTCGGGGTCCGCGGTCGTTATCTTGTTCACGATTACGATATCGGCCATCCTGAGGTTTGTTTCTCCCGGGAAATAGGCAAGCTCATGCCCGGGCCTGTGCGGGTCCACTATCGTGATATGCAGGTCGGGCTTGTAGAAAGGCGTGTCGTTGTTGCCGCCGTCCCAGATGATGATGTCCGCCTCTTTCTCGGCCTCCTTCAGTATCGCGCCGTAGTCGACGCCGGCGTAAACGATGATGCCCTTGTCTATGTGGGGCTCGTATTCCTCTCTCTCCTCGATAGTGCACTTGTGCGTGTCCAGGTCCTTATACGTGGCGAATCTCTGAACTGCCTGGGCCGCAAGGTCGCCGTACGGCATGGGGTGGCGGATGGCGACTACCCTCTTGCCCTTGGCCTTCAAGATGTCCACGACCTTTCTCGTGGTCTGGCTCTTTCCGCATCCCGTCCTCACGGCGCAGATCGCAATCACAGGAACTTTCGACTTAATCATGGTCCTCTCTGCGTCCAGCAGTATGAAGTCCGCGCCGTGCGCAGTCACAACGGCGGCCTTGTTCATCAGCACATGGTACGGCACGTCGCTGTAAGAGAACACGACCTCGTCCACCTTGTACTTCCCGATGAGTTTCACCAGGTCGTCCTCGGAATGAATCGGAATGCCCTTGGGATAAAGTTTGCCTGCCAGGGACGGCGGGTACATCCTTCCGTCAATGTCTGGAATCTGCGCGGCCGTGAATGCCACGACCTCGTAGTCCTTGTTGTCCCGGTACACCACATTGAAATTGTGGAAGTCCCTTCCTGCTGCGCCCATTATCAGTACCTTTTTTGCTGCCATATGCACACCTCTGATTGTTTATGCCCAACCCATAATACATGTCCCTTATCAATTTTGCCCATGAAATATGAGCGGATTGACGCACTCCCGTGTTACAGCGCGTGAATATATTCAGAATATCTCAGGGGATGCCGGGTACTTTCCCTGGCTCACGCTGACCAGGCATTTTCGCGCAGGGCATATTTGAATCAGCATCCCCTGCCTGTCAGGGCAGGGTTTCATTCTGTGAACGTTCGAGTGCCCTTGACCGTAAGAGTTCAGTGTTTTGAAGTTCGGGACTCGGGAAAAGGGAAAAGGTAAGCGTACGGAATGGCTGTATCACCAGCCATTGATTCCGTCGCCGCTTCCCGCTTCCCGCTTCCCGATATTGCATTAACCCAGCAGGTTCCCGGTTCCCGACCTGGCAATCTACAATAGTCACACCTTCATTTCACTGAATGCTTACCCTTGACCCAACATATTATGCATTCTGTTGCACCGTTTTGGAAAACCCCGGGTAAAGCCCGGGGATGCCGGGCACTTTCCCTGGCTCACGCTGACCAGGGAAATAAAAAAAAAGGGGAGGATTAATCCTGATTCTAGAATCTCTGGAAGATGCCGCCTGCCTGGACCAGGTTGGTGTCCGAGGGCTGGGGATAGGCCATGGGTGCGGGTCCCTCGGCCGCGACGCCGAAGCTCTCGCCCACCAGTGTTTGGCCCTCCATCGCTGTGAAACCTGCTTCGCTTCGGTAGGAGAGTATCTCGTCTGCCATGACTGCCATGAAAGACCTGCTCATCGAGTCAGTGACGTCCTTGATTATCTTGGCTACCATCGAGTCCATGATCGCGTATGCCCTGGCCAGCGGAATGTCGCTGCCGAACTTGGCGAGCGCGTCATTGTCCAGGGTTATGCAGCTGTCGGCCGCTTCCCTGAGATCCTGCACATGCTCCTCGGCCTTCTGCCGCCGAACCGCTTCCGCGCTGAAGGGCAATATCCCCACCGCGAAGGTCACGAGCCCGAGGCCCTTCGCAGTCCTGGCCACGACCGGAGCGACGCCGGTCCCTGTGCCTCCGCCCAGCCCGGCGATTATGAATGCCACGTCCTTGGAGATGAGGCAGGACCTGATGTCCTCCTGGGCAAGCTCGGCGCATTTCTGCGCAACCTCGACGAAGCCGCCCGAATCACCCTTGAAAGTGATGCTCTTCCCGATGCAGACCTTCCTGTCCGCATCAACATACCCCAAGCCGGTCATGTCAGTGTTCATGGCTATTCTGGGTATGCCCCGGAACTGTGCGCCCATCCTGCTCACTATCTGCGTGCCGGCGCCGCCGCATCCGATTATGACCATGCGGGGCTCGTCCATGCAGTCCGATATTATGTTCAGTATCTCGTTTTCCATTTTCGTTTCCGATGCTAGGCTCATCGTTTCGCCCTCCTGTTCTGGGGAATGGGAACGAAGGCCCGGCCAAACAATGTCGGGGTAACCGGATCGGGGGCTGTAATATTGAACCTGATGCCTTTTGAGGCAGAGTGCATCCCATCCCTCTGACAGCCAAGGCTATTTTCTACCGGGCAAATGCATCTGGCATTGCCTGGCGACAGGCTTTCGTTCCCGATTGCGTCTGAATTGTCCACTACGGGTTTATTATCTGTCTCGGGGTGGTGTTTATGTCAACTTCTGCCTTCTTCCCAGCCACGATCTCCATGCGCTTCATGGTTTTGAAGGACTCCTTGACCCGCTCCTCCGTGAAGAAGCTGTCAACCGCTGCCTGTACTGCGTGCGCCTCCGACCGGTAGAATCCCCGGCCCACCATGGTCTCGATGAACTCTTTGACAAGCGGGGCCATCTCGACCGTTATCGTGTTGCTTTGGTCCTGGGCATCAAGCAGGGCCCTGGCTGCGGCTCTCAGAAAATCGCTCCGGTTCCCGTAATCTCCAGCTTTCACCAGAGCGTCTATCTCATCCATCATCGCCTTTTCGAATCTGGCTGATATCCGCTCCTCGGCCTGTTCCTGCATCTTACACCCTGTCTGACAAATTATCTTCTCGCATTTGACAAACGAGACCTATATATCGGCAAGAGTATAAATACTTTGTGATTTTGTCATATTCACTAAGGATTTTTGTCAGACAGCTGCTTTTTTATTGCGAACTGGCTCTGTCGAAAAACCGTGTTTGATGCAAAAGTGAATCCCGAGCTTCTCGTTGTGAAAGGCCTCTGTTTTGCATACCCGGCAGATGTATTTCATCGTACCATCTCCTTCCATTCCATGATGTCTATCATATCGTATTCCTCGCGGATGGTCACGAACGGGCATCCGACATTCTTTCCCGCGTCAAAGCAGTCGTATCCTTCCGAGGCGATGCACCTCTCGCATTCCGAGATGACTGCGAACAGAAGCATTCTCTCGAGCCTCGTGAAACCTCTCAGGCCGATTTCGCTGTGTTCGCGGGCGGCTCCGTCCGCAAGGTCATGGGTTAAGCTTACCATCAGAGTCCCTCCAGATCCTTTCCTTTCCTCCTCAGCTCCTCGACTGCTGTGTCCGAGGCGATGTTCTCGCGGACAATGTTTTCAAGCTTGGCTCTCCGCCTCAGGTAATAAATCTCAAGGTCTCTGAGCCAGAAATCAAGGGCCAGGACAACTGCCTCGTCCGCGTCCCTGGCATCTCCGTTCATGATATGCCTCTGCAGCTTCTCGGCGATCCTGCTGGGGATCCTGATGTTGATGCCCGAGGTGTTCCAGCCTTCCCTGTGTTCCGCGACATAGGAGGATATGGCCTCCCTTATGGCGGAGCTGCGGCTTCCGAGGCCCTGCCTCTCCGCTATCCCGTCGAGTTCCTCCAGGAGCTCCGGCTCCACCCTGACATCGACCCTTTCCTTGTTCATTTCTTCCGCCTGTGCACACAAAAGCGCACACACACATTAAATATCTATCTAAACCTATATCTTCAAGTCCGTATATAATATTTTTGTTTACCGAGCCCGTCCCGGAAACCTTACGAAACTGGTAAATATCCGAAATCAGATATCTTCATGCATGAGATTCCCGGCCCTGTTAGCGCTATTTGCACTTGTCCTGATGCTCTCGCCCCTGGCATCGGCCAGCCCGGAACTCACGTCGGCCAGGGTGCTGCCCTCCACGGGCACGGTCGGGGATACTTACACATTCACGGTGCATTACACCGGGGAGTCGCCGGTCACTGTTTGGCTGTATGTCGAGGGAGCGGCCATTCAGATGGACCAGGTCGATGCATCGGACCTCAACAGCACCGACGGCAAGGACTATTTTGTGCGCACCGGCCTTGAAGAAGGCACTTCTGTCTATTACTTCAAAGCAGTCCTGAACACAGGGGAAGAGGCAAGGACCACGTCCTCGGTAATCAACGTGAACGGGCCAGAAGGGTTCAGGGTCGACCATATCGATGTTGTTATCGCCGTGCTTCTTTTCATGATCCCTGCAGTTTGGGGTCTGCTCATTATCAGGAGACTGTCCAGGGACCTGAGGGAGACGCTGGAACTTCTCCGCGAGAGGAAGAAATCAGAATAGATTCACCAGGTAAAGGCGCTTGCTCCTGTTCATGCTGACAACCTTTTCGGGCTTGAACCTCTCCTCTATCCCGGCAAGGGCATTCACCAGCTCGACGAGCTCTCTCTTCGTCGGATTGTTGATGTCCAGGCCGACCCTCATTATCTGCGCCTCGATGACGGGCCCGGCATTGGCCAAGCCTCCGAACTGGTCCGTGAAATCCGCTATGATGTGGTCAGTGACATCCCTGATAGTGTTAATCTCTGTTTTATCCATAATATATTGGGTATAGGTCAGCTTCGCCTGCTCAGTGTTCCTCATGATGGCTTCGGCAAGAACCCTGAACGCCATCTCGACGTTCCTCCCGTCCTTGGAGCATGTCAGGAAAATCTGCTTGGACAGGTTGCAGGGGTCGTATTCCTTTGCCAAAGCGGCAAGCTCTTTCTCGCCGAACTCGGCCTGCTCCTGAAGGTCGGTCTTGTTGCCGAGGAACACCATGGGCAAAGCCCCGCTCACGCTGACGAGCGACGGAATCCAGTAATCCTTGAGGCTGTCAAGGGTGCTTCCCCTTGTTATGTCGGACACGAGCAGAGCGCCCTCTATGCCCCCGAAGGAGAGTGCCTGTGTGTACTGATATCCTTTCTGCCCGAGAATGTCCCAGATCAGAAGGACCATGTGCTTCTGCCCGGTCGGCGTGTTGATGTAGACGTCCTTCTTCGTGACCTTGGAGCCCAGCGTGGTCATGTACTTGTCGCTGAACTGGTCCGAGACGAAGCGCCTCACCAGGCTGGTCTTGCCCGTGGCCCCGTCCCCGAGGAGTATGATGTTCTTCTTCACTGTCTCCATGCTGCGGCAAAACATCTGGTTCGTATTAAAACATTTCTAGGTTTTATCGGTTGGAGCAAGACCGGAGGCATCGCCGCAGACAGGGCATTTTCCGCCGCCGGATTCCAGGCATCCGGTGTGCGTTATCGTGCCGCATTCGCACTTCCTCGAAGGGATAGTGGGTGACAGCGGCCCCCCGCAGACCCGGCACAGCCCCTTCCTCGGCTCCTCCTTCTTCTTTTCTGCCGGCTTTTTACCGTCAAGGATGCCGAAACGCCGGAACATGAACAGCCAGAACACAGTCACCCAGGCCATGAATATAAGCTCTCCGATATTGTTGTGCACCCATTCCATGGTTTCGGCGCCGTAGCGCGTGCCGACCAGCACTATGATGCACATCCTCAGTATGTTGGCTATCCAGGCCAGGGCTATGCCTACCATCAGGAGCGTGGCGACAACCCTGTCGAACTTCCTGTACTCCACGGCCACGAACGCGATGAACGCGGAAACGAATATGGCCACCGAGTACAGCCCGGAGCAGGACAGGGCGATGGACAGCGAGATCGGGAACCCGTCCGGTCCCGGAATCTCCATCTGGTTGTAGAGATAGGTGTCGGTGATCACATTGTGCACCGGCGCAACTACATCCACGCCCATCAGCCTGACGAGCGCCGCCGTCGGCATGACGAGGAGATAATAGGTCAGTGGGGTGTTGGTGTCGGCCCCGCCGCTATCTCCCGTGCTCAGCATGGTTGTCGGAATCACCAGCAGAAGGAAAAGCAGAATGCTGAAAAGCATCGCGAAGTCCCTTTCGACAGCGTATTTCGCCGGTATGTAATTGTAGGCCACCAGTGTGCCTGCCAGGAACAGCGCCACATAGTCATTGCTGCCCAGGTAGAACTCATCTCTTACCACCAGGTTGAAAAGGACGACCGCAGCAATGACGGCCAATCCAGCGACCGGCAAAACGGCCCTGAGGCGGCCCTGCAATGTGAGCATGTCGATGAGCTTGGCCGCGATGTTCCTGCCTTTGACTGGCTTCTTCACGGGAAGCGCGGCCTCGCTTCTCACTGACCAGAACAACAGGCCCAGGCCCGCGGCGAGCAGCGCAATGCCCACCAGGCGGCTCATGTGGCTCAGCAAGATCGTCAGGTCAAGGCCCGCGAACAGCAGAACCAGGCCGATGACGAACAGCACCCTGTCGGAAGTCTTCATCCAGCATCCCTCAGAAGAAACGGGACAGCCCGTCCTTCAGCTTCGTCCCGGGCCTGAAGCCGAGCACCTTTTTGGCCCCGGAGATGTCAGCCAGGCTGTGCTTTATGTCGCCCTTGCGCTCCTCGGCGTGCTCTATGCCCAACTTCTTTCCGGAGAGCTTCGCGACCGTTTTGGCCAGCTCGTTGACGCTCGTGGCCTTGCCTGTGCCGCAGTTGAATGCCCGGCCCATGGCCTTCTTGTTGCCAAGGCAGAGCCCGACCATGCGGACGACGTCTTCCGCAGCGATGAAGTCCCTTGTCTGGGCGCCGTCCCCGAACACTGTAAGGCCCTCCCCGGCCTTGGCCCTGTCCACGAACCTGGATATCACTCCGGAGTAGGGCGAGGCCGGATCCTGCCTGGGGCTGTAGATGTTGAACGGGCGTATGCTTGTGACCCCGAGGCCGTATGTCTCCATGAAAGCGAATGCGTAGTTCTCGCCGGCCAGCTTGCTCACCCCGTAGGGGGAGAGAGGCCTTGTGGGGTGATCCTCTCCGATGGGCACTTTCGCGGGGTTGCCGTAAACCGCGGCCGAAGAGATGTAGATGAACTGCCCAACCATGGATTTCGTGGCCGCCTCCAGCATGTTGATGGTCCCGAGAATGTTCTCCCTGGCGTCCATCACAGGGTCGGAAACGGACCTTTCAACGCTCACCTGGGCTGCGGTATGGATGACCGCGTCCCTGCCCCGGCAAAGTTTCATTGCCAGGCGGTAGTCGCCCACATCGCCTTTCACCTGTTCTGCCCTCTTCACAGGCCACCTTGTGTCCCTCAGGTCCAACCCGGTAACCTGATGCTCGGCAGCCAGCGCCTCCACGAGATAGGAGCCCAGCTGACCCGCCGAGCCCGTGACAAGGATTTTCATGGATGTTAATTCTCCAGGTTGGATATAAGCGTTTGGCCGTTATAGTGCATTTCCCAAATGGGCGGTTCTGTATTGATTGCGAAGAATCTTATAATCACGTCTACGGTGCATTCTTGTTATCTAGCCAGATATTCCCAGTGCCCGTGTCCGAGTTCCAGTTCGCGCAGCCACCCACCACGTTTTTCGCGATGAGGTTGTTGCTGCCGTTTGCGGCGATGCCCGTGGCAGTCAGTCCAGCGCCGTTTATCACATTGCCGTATAACACATTGCGGAAGCCATCGGCTTGGCATGCGATGTTTATCGCGGTTCCTCCGATGTTCATCAGGAAATTGTGTTCGATTATCGCATGTGCAAAATTGACCTGGATGCCATCATACGTCATGCCTTCGAACCAGCAATCCCGAATCGTTGTGTGGTTGAACGTCATGATGCCGGTCCTCATGTTGCCGGAAAAAATGATGTCCTGGATGCTTGTGTATTCTGCCGCTGTCTGGATTCCGGTGACGACATTTCTCGTTTCGTTGATTAGGATGTTGCATATGATGACATTGGGGGCGCTGACATAAAAAACGCATTTCGAGGCTGGTATAGTTGTCTTCGAATTCCTGACGGTGACGGATGCCGGATTGCCCGCTCCCATGATTATGGTTCCCGGTATGTTGACCGTTACCCCGTATGGAGAGGTGTTTTCATCGTATGCCCCCGACTTTATCGCCACCACGTCGTTGTTGTTCGGAGTGCATTTGCTGACTGTGAAATTTATGGTCTTGTAAGGGTTGTCGTAACACCCATTTCCCAAGGTGTCGCTGCCGGTTACCGCCACCCATCTGATTCTGCCGACATGTGGTATGCTCAGTTTCATCCTCAGATAGTCCATCATCGGGTCGCTGGTCACAGTTTCGAGCGTCTGTTTCTTCACCATGTTTTTCCCCGAAGTTCCAACTCAGATTGGCTATATAATTCTTTTGTCCAAAAGGTTAGCTTTCCCAACATATAAATCCATGAATCAACTACTCGGTCAGCGGTGTCGAGATGATTGTAGTCACAGGTTCGGCCTCGGGCATGCTAACGAAATCGCTGGCGGAAATATTGCGATGCAGGACGGCCGATGTGGAGATAAAAAGGTTCCCGGACCAGGAATGCTATGTCAAGGTGAAGGAGTCTCTGAAAGGCCATGAGGCTGTAATTGTCCAGTCCACGTACCCGGATCCGAATGCAATCGAGCTCCTCCTTCTGCAGGACGCGGTGAGGAACTCCGGCGCCGAGAGCATCACCACGGTCGTGCCGTACTTCGGCTATGCCAGGCAGGACAAGAGCTTCGCGGAGGGCGAGGCAGTGAGCGCGCGGGTGATGGCCAAGCACATAGGCCTGGGATGCGACAGGGTCTTCACGGTGGATATTCACAATGTCTCGGTACTGGAGGCTTTCGCGGTCCCGGTCAGCAATCTCAGCGCCATGCCGACGATAGGAAGATTCCTTGCAGATGATTCGGTCGATGCGATTGTCTCACCGGACGAGGGTTCCAAGGAAAGGGCGGCCCTGGCAGCGGAAGCGGCAGGCATACCCTGGGACTTCCTGGAGAAGAAGAGGATAGACGGCTCCACCGTCGAAATAAAGCCCAAGAACCTGGACGTGGGCGGGAAAACAGTGGCGATCGTGGACGACATAATCGCCACCGGCGGGACTGTGATAAAAGCGGCCGAACAGCTGAAGGCCCAGGGCGCCAAGAAGGTCTTCGCGGCCTGCACGCACGGGCTTTTCACGGGGGGCTCGCTGCCCAAGCTGGAGGCGGCATGCGACAGGGTGCTCTCGACAGACACGCTCGAGCGCCCGACCTCGGTCATTTCCGCGGCAAACTGCATTGCCGAAGCCCTGAGAAACGGGTCTGGCTAGATGTTATCGCATTGTTCGATTGTTGTACCAAACGGTATATAAATACCTCTGTATATAGGGGAGACTAACAAGAGAAAAAACAAGCGAAACTCCGATCCCTTGGGGGGATAGAAATCCATCTTCACACGGGTTTTCTGGGGTTTTGTGTTGTTTTTTAAAAAATGGAGAAAGAGAATTGAGAGGAGGAACGAAAATGAAAACCCAATTAATGAAAGGAGCTAGTTTTATGACAGCCATACTGCTGCTCAGCATGGTGTTTTCGCCTGTTCTGGCCGCCCCCCCGCTGCCCTTCACAAGGCTCGGGGACACGACCTACAACACGACGGGAATCTCAAGCTGGATAGACGGTGTGGAATACGGGAACTGCACATCGAGTGCAACCGGATACATCGAGCTCGACACAGTCGGTGACGACACGGTGCCAGACACCGTGAAGACCGGCGGAGTCGCTGCGGATGTCATCCAGTACTCGGTCGGAAAGCTGACCGGCACCACGGCAAGGTTCTTTGCACCAGCAGAGAACGATGTCTGGTCTGTCGGCGGCACCTTCACGGGCGACCTGACAGCTGACGCAGCGGACACGATCCTGCTGAAGATATCGATTGTAGCATCCCAGTCGACCGTAACAGGTCTTCCGGACTACATCGTGATATACAACGGACACACAGCAGCAGTCGATGCGTCAACTTACTCGCTGGCAGTCGGCACGGCCGCAGCCCAGGCAATTGTCGCAACTGTCGGTAGCGACATACCGACAGGACTGATAACGAACAACGTCAACCCGATACCCGCAGCAGGCTCGCTGGTCATCGACATGACCAAGTGGGGCGGACTGAGCAACACAGGCAACTCGATAAAGCTCATCAGCACAACCAACACGAGGGTCGTTGACAGGGTCGAGTACGGCGGAAGCATGACACAGCCCGAGAACACAATCATGTCCAACGCAGCCAACCCGGCATCGGGCCAGGAAATCTACAGGACACCCGCGGCAGGAACAGACACGAACATGTGCGCAGTCGACTTCGCATCAAGGGCGCAGAGCGTCGTCAGGGACCTTACGGCCCCGACGAGCCAGTGCACGGTCGCAGGAGCCTACTGGCGCAACACCTCGCCGATAACCATCGACGCAACAGCATCCGACACGGGCGGCGGCTCGGTGGCCAGCGTCCAGCTGTACTTCAGGTACAGCGCGGACAACGTTACGTTCAACGCCTGGGCCGCGACGGGAGCACCCGACACGACCTCGCCGTATTCCTTCAGCTTCGCCTTCGCGAGCGGACAGGGATACTACCAGTTCTACACCAGGGCAACTGACACAGCATCAAACGTCGAGGCAGCACCGGCAGCAGCGGATGTCGGTTACGGCTATGACACAACAGCCCCGGCAAGCCAGTGCACAGTGGCAGGAGCCTACTGGAGGAACACCTCGCC
>DAKD01000008.1:0-76566 GCA_002499085.1 Methanomassiliicoccales archaeon UBA280 | reverse complement strand
GACACGACCTCGCCCTATTCCTTCAGCTTCGCCTTCGCGAGCGGACAGGGATACTACGAGTTCTACACCAGGGCAACAGACAGGGCAACCAATGTCGAGGCAGCACCGGCAGCAGCAGATGTCCGGTATGGCTACGACACGGGAGGCCCGGCAAGCCAGTGCACAGTGGCAGGAGCCTTCTGGCGCAACACCTCGCCGATAACCATCGACGCGACAGCCAGCTCAACGCTGAGCCCAGTGGCCAGCGTCCAGCTGTACTTCAGGTACAGCGCGGACAACGTAACCTTCAACGCATGGGCCGCGACGGGAGCACCCGACACGACCTCGCCGTATTCCTTCAGCTTCGCCTTCGCGAGCGGACAGGGATACTACCAGTTCTACACCAGGGCAACTGACGGAGCAGGAAACGTTGAGGCAGCACCGGCATCAGCAGATGTCGGTTACGGCTATGACACAACAGCCCCGGCAAGCCAGTGCACAGTGGCAGGAGCCTATGTACGCACAACATCCCCGATAACCATCGATGCTACCGCATCCGACGCGCTCAGCGGAGTGACGAGCGTCCAGCTGTACTTCAGGTACAGCGCGGACAACGTAACGTTCAACGCATGGGCCGCGACCGGAGCGCCTGACACGACCTCGCCCTATTCCTTCAGCTTCGCCTTCGCGAGCGGAGCGGGCTACTACGAGTTCTACACCAGGGCAACAGACAGGGCCACAAACCTCGAGGCAGCACCGGCAAGCGCCGACGTCAGGTACAGGTACCAACCGGACACCCCGACCGCAACCGCGACCGGCCCGACCGGAACAGGCGGATCAGGCATAACCCTGACATACACCTGGACACTGACACCGACCTCTGTCAATATCTACTACACAACAAGCACGGCCTCGCCCTACACATGGGTACTGTGCGGCAATGACGCACCCGTTGACGGCAGCTATGCATGGACAGTGCCCGCACCCGGGACATACTGGTGGATCGCATCCGCAGTAGGCGGAGGCTCGACTGAGAACAGCCCGCCGCTGAACACCGAAGCCCCTGAGGCTGGATCCTACACATACAGTGAAGGCACAATCCCGCCCCAGGTCAACAACCTGAACGCGACACACTACGGGCTCGGAAGCACCGGCATCCTCCTTCAGTGGACAGCACAGGCCGGCGCAACCAGCTATGTCGTCTACAGGACAACGAGCCTGAACGCGACATGGGGCTGGGCGCAGATCGCCGAAGTCGCTACACTCTACTACAACGACACAACCGCATACTCGGACAACAACAACTACACATGGGTCGTACACTCCAAGAACGTAAACGGAGAGAACATGACCAAGGTGAACTCTCTTGCCTACAAGTGCTGCTATGCATTAGCCTACAGCACAACAATCAACGGAGGCGCGACAAACTGGATATCTCTCCCATATGTTCTGAACATGACCTCTCTCACAGGAACAAAGAACGATGCAAGGGCACTTAGGGATGATATATCGAGATTCTCCGGTGTCACCTGTAGCGTAGTTGCCTGGTGGGACCCGACCGTCGGAACACGTTCATGGGCAGGAGTCGGAGTGCCATTTGCACTCCTTCCCGGCAGAGGATACTTTGTCACCATAAACCAAGCCGGCACCTGGACCTGCCCAGTGAAACTGCCAGGCCCGTAAGCACAAATAAAATGGGGCTCCGAAAGGAGCCCCCCTTTTATCATTTAATAATATAGAGAATAGAAACATAGAAGGGCACCAGAATGAGAATGGTGGGCATATCACGATTCACAGCTTCACATATGGGAGGGTCTGATTCCAGGGGAATCAGACACGCCTTTTCCCTGAAAAGGCGTTCACGAGCATTAAATGAGACAAACCAAAGGGAGGAAATAAACACAAAGAGAGCAAAAGAGATAGAGAAAAAACAGAGGAGATGAAAAATATGAAGACGAAAATAATAGCGACTATAGTAGCGCTTGTAATGGTAGCTATGGCTTTTGCTGCACTGCCAACGGTGTCTGCACAGGCAAGTCACCTATGGGTTACCTCCAGTGATGGGGGAACCACAGGCAACATAGCCAATGCGGCAGATGCCACAACACCTACTGACGCCCTGGGCAGGCACTATATCCAAACAAGGCCCGGCGAAGTCATCCAAGGTGCGACCGCCCCCAACCCACCAACGAGCCATGACCGAGTTGGAGTATCGGGAACATCAGGCATGCCTAACATGGCGCAAATAGACAGCGAAGGATTTACAACACCTTCAGTGAATGGAGACCCGACGATATTCATTGCGGAGAGGGACACAACTGCAGCACTAACTGCACTCTTCCCAGTGTCAGTACAGATATCGTCGATGGCAGGTGGCAACATACCGAACGGTTATGTTGCAAGCGCACCAGTGTACTCGTTCAACTGGGCAGAACCTCTGGGATACGGATGCTTCCTCGGCTCGACCATGACCAAGATACCCTCACCCGTCACACCTGAATTCGGACCGATAACCTGGACAGCAATCGCAGGCGTGCCGAACATCTACGGATACGGCGTGCTCGAGAGCGCGACCAGCAGCGGACCATGGACAGAAATAGGCCAGTCGACCGGAACGTCACTTGCCTATGCACCGATTAACCACAACTGGTACTCCCTGGTCATCTACTGGGCAGGAACCGGAGCCGGTTTCCTGAACACACAGGCTGTCAGGGGCGTCGCATACGGCGCACCGACAGAGGCTAGCTTCCTCCCCGAATCGACATACCCGCCGGAAGCCTCGGCCCTGTCAGCGACACCCAACCCGCACAACGGCAACATCGCCAGCGAGCTCGTGACCATAACCGCGACCATAACCGAGTCGGCCCAGGACACGACACCGGACCAGATCACCGGTGCCAGGTTCCGCGTTGACGGCGGATCATGGCAGGCAATGACCGGCGCCTTCCCCGGCGCAGGCCCGATTGCAGCATCGGGAACGTTCAACTTCCCGAACGGACCCTTCGCAGAAGGCCCGCACACCTTCCAAGTAGAGGGACAGGATGCCGGAGACGGATGGAACGAGACCGCACCGATTGCACAGGGAACGTTCACCATAACGGACACGACCGCACCGGTCGTCGCATGGAACGCCCAGCCCGGAACAACAGCGCCCTACAACGCGGCACTGAACTTCGCGGCAGGATACGGCGACTTCACTGACTACAACCCGGCAGTTGCAGCCTCGTACTTCCAGTACAGGGTCAACAACGGCTCTTGGAACAATGTAGTGTGGAACGTCCAGAGCTTCAACTGGGGCAGCTACTTGTACACGCTAACATACTCCATACCCGGCGGAACATTCGCCATAGGCGACTGGGTCGAGTATGACGGCCAGATAAGGGACACCGCGGCAACACCGAACACCGGCCTTCTGTCGAACGGATTCGTCCAGATATTGGACGCACCGCCCGCAGTGCAGGACCCGTACCCGATATACGGATATGTGCACCTCTACAACGGAGACGCATTAGGCAACTACGCACCGATAATATCGGGCGCAGGCACAGTAGTGACAGCAAACTGGGTCAGCTCGCTGACCGGTCTCCCGATATCAAGAACCGACACAACGAACGCACTGGGCCAGTTCTCGATCGACTGCTTGAACTACACCGACGCAACCCCGGTATGGCTGACAGCGACCTTCGCTGCGCCGTACGGCAACAACGGATACAACTACACCACATTCGACATAGCCGGCTTCCCAGGCGGACGCCAGCAGAATGTTATCTGCGGCGTGCCGTACGATGTCATCTACAACCCGGTACCGCCGGCAACAGTGATTGCGGGCGCAGCATACCCGGTTACCTACCAGATAGTCGACCGCGACAACATGCTCTGCCAGGGATACTACACCTTCGCAGACGGACCCATGAACTTCTGGACCTTCGACCCGCTGTTCGTCAACGACGCCAACCACCCGCTCACCTTCGACGGTGACGGCGGCGCGGTGACAGACGGTACCTACACAGGCTCGGTACAGTTCTTCACCGGCGGCCTGCAGTTCCTGAACATAACAGAAGCTGGAGCAGCAGGAGTCAACCCGTACCTCACTCCGTGGGGCAACGTGCAGACGATGGTAGCCGGCGTACTGGTGAACATCTGGCTCGACGACTGGGCGAACACAACCGTTCAGGTAATATCCGGTGCATTCATCTGGCACCTAGTTGTCGGATGGAACCAGGTGTGCGTGCCGATGGACCCAGTGGATGATGGCGGTGACCTAGTATTCGGAGCCTTCGACGCCCTGAGGGAAGTCAACGCAGACACCACTGACGCAGCTTGCGCGATAGCCCACAGGACAGGCGGCAACCCGTCCAACTACCAGGTGTTCGACTACGGCCTGCTTGAGACAGACGGTCTCAACTTCGCCATGAACTACGTCGAGGGATACTGGATATATGCGACGATCGCAGGCGACGTCTCGATCCAGGCCATCAACGTGTCCGCACCCGGCGTTGACAACGTGATAACGCTGTCGGTCGGCTGGAACCTGCTCGGCTTCACGCACAACTACATGGTTGGCGGAGCACAGGCAGGCGGCTGGAACGCTGTGCTGAACGCTGACGACTTCGTCAGCGGCGCAGTGGATGCGGATCTGGACACGGCAGGCAGCAACGTCAAGATAGTTGCGACCTGGTGGGTACAGGGAACCCAGTGGTACAACAGCTACGTTGAGACAGACACATTCCCGGGCATGGCCGGTTCGGTCCACGACTGGACCTATGACACGACCTACGCCTACGGATACTTCATCTGGAGCGACGAAGCTGACACGATAACATTCCTCCTCACCTACTAGGCAGGGGAGAATGTTACACGGAGCAAGGAATGCCTGCGCCGAACGGCGCAGGCCCCTTTTACTTATTTAATTTTAACAAATTTTAAATACTGCATTTAGAAAACCTTATATATATCTTGGACTTATACGTCAGTCATCTATGGACAGTCGGCGACGCCCCAAAAAAGTATCGCGGGCAGCGTAAGGTCTCTGGGCCAGCCGACTCAGAACAGAAAGGTGACAGACATGTCAAAGAAGAACCTTGAGAAAGGCGATGGAGGAGGCAAGACCAAGCAGTGTCCGGTCTGCGGAGAGTTCAGCTCTCCCGGCGAGAATGTTTGCGCCGGATGCAGCTTTACCTTCGGGGAGGACAGCATTGCTGAGCCTACCGCACAGGCAGGGGAATCCCTGGTGTGCAACGAATGCGGGGCCGAACTGCCCCCGGGTACAGAGTCGTGCTTCATCTGCGGAGCTGAGATGACGGCCAAGGCCCAGGCAGCGCCGGGCCCGGAACCCTCACAGGAAGAGGATTGGGATCCAGGAACCGTGGGAGGGGACGCATCCTCTGACGCGGAGCCCATGCCGGAAGAGGATATCCCGGACATTCCTGAGGAACCTGTCCCTGAGGCCCAGGTTTTGCCGGAGAACGGCCTACCGATCATTGACGAGAACCATTTCCGCTGCCCGAACTGCAGGAAACCTGTTACGATCGGCACTTCCAAATGCCCGGAATGCTGGACAGACATGCCCGAGATGATTGGCTGCCCGAAATGCGAAAGCCTGATACCGCTGGCCTCGGAGATATGCTCCGAATGTTTCGCCAAGTTGAGGAACGGCGTCCTCATCGAGGAGCCCGCAGAGGAACCCCTGATTGCATCGGAGATTCCCCAGGAAGTTCCGGCCGAGGAAATGTCCGAGGAGGAGATGGAGGACCATATCGAGGAGATCTCGGAAGTCTACGGCGTGGAATGCCCGTTCTGTCATGAGATGGCAAACCCGAGCGACGACATCTGCCCGGAATGCGGCATGCCGCTAATCGAGAAGGAACCTGAGGAAGAGGAGAAAGAGGTGTTCAGGAAACCCGAAAGGGACTGGTACCGCATCATCGCGCTGGGAGTCGTCGTGGTTCTGCTGATTTCCGGAATACTTCCGTTCGCAGTGCCGCTCCCCCATATTGACAGGATCCAGATCCGCATTGACGGCGCGTTCGGAGACTGGGGCGAAGTCACAGGCCAGAACGATACCGAACTGCTCACACTCAACCCGAACATCGACATCATAGACACGAAGCTGCTCTCGGACGCCTTCAATCTGTACTTCTATTACCAGGTCAGAGGCCAGGCCTTCGGAGATGCCTCCGGGGACACTGCCAGGATATTCATCGACACTGACCAGAATCCCGCAACCGGATACCGTATAATGGGCCTGGGCGCGGATTACCAGATACGGGTGTTCGGCCACGCTGGGATTGTGGAAAGCTCCTCATGTCTGGCATTCGACAACAGCGGGCTGCATAACGATTTCAACGGCTTCACTTCAATATGCCCGTCCGTGCCCCATGCCGCAGACCAGGCGCAGGATAACGACAAGTTCGAGGTGAGGGTCGCCCTCGAGGACATCGGCATAACCCAGACCACGCCGGTAACCGCAGTGTTCTACATGGGAGACAGCAACGGCGGCAGCGATTACTCGCACCTGCCCAACACGAACCAGGGAAGCGTGCTTTTCGTGAGGCAGACAAGCCTGGTGCCGGCGAGCGGCATTCTGACCGGCTCATCCGCATCAGTTCTCAGCCTTGAGATGTTCGCGATCCACCAGCCTGTAATGGTCAACTCCATAACGGTGCCCGAATGCGGTGCCGGGGCCTTCGAGAGGACAGTTCAGGACGGCACACCCGTACAGGTGACACTCACGACGGGCGCCGGGACTCCCGGCTCGCTCATATCCAGAATTGCGTCTCCGGCAAACATCAATGCAGGCGACGACACTCATGTTGTTGTGGTAGGGCAAGGCGCATATGCTTACTCGACCAGCCCGCCATCCCTCATCACGATCGACGGCGCATTCGCGGACTGGAACGGCAAGGGACTCGCCCAGGACGACGCTGCGGACGACCAGCTGTCAAAGGCCGGAGTGCCGATAGTTGACGAGGGGCTTGACCTCGTGAGGCAGACATCCGCGAGGGAGGACAACAGGCTGAATTTCCTGGTCCAGACAACCGGAGACATACTTGCGGGCATGTGGGTTCCGGAGATAGAGGAGACCTACCTGAACACTGCGACCGGCACAAAATCGGCGGACGCGACCCAGGATTACACCTACACCCAGCCGGACGTTTCGAGGACTAGGGCGCCGGACATACAGAGGCCGACGACCAAACCGGTCAAGACCGGAGAGGGCGCGATACTGGCTTACATCGACACTGACAATGACACTGCAACCGGATATTCAGTGAGCGGGATAGGCGCGGATTATCTGGTGAAGACGCTGGGCCAGGACGGCACGGTGACCGGCACCTACTTGTACACGCATTCGGGCACCGACAGGAACCAAGAGAACTGGGTTCTGGACTCATCCGTCCCGGACGGCGGCAAGGCAGCAGGCAGCCGCGTGGAGATAGGGATACCGCTGCTCAGTTTCGCAGACATCTCGCACAATGCAAGCGCCGTGGTCAGGATAATCGACTGGAACCAGAACGGCGACATTGCCGATATAGCGCTTTGGGATGTGTTCGAGACCAACACAAGGAGCGGGACCAGGAACGAGATACCGAAGATAGGCGGAGTCAGGGGTAAGGCAACATCCGACGGGGCCACACCGATAGGCGGCACGACGATTGTGATGAAATCATCCGTAAACGGCAGGATTCACTCGTATGTGTCATTCGAGCCGATTAATCTCTCATCAAACAATTATTTCATATCGCAGGGATTCGGATTCAACAACTACGTGAGCCTTCATGCGGTGAATAACACTCATTGGGATTATGCCCGGGTCATGTACCCGGCAGACGATGAAATAGGAAATGCCGTAACCCAGAACCTCAACGTGGCCGACCCCATACCCGAAGTTCTGCCTGTGGATTTCACATTGACGAACCTTCCGGGCGATGAGGCAATCAGGCTGAATTGGAACCATGCCTCGGACCCAGCAACCTTCAACCTCTACAGGACCAACCGCACGACAAACTACGACGGATACGAAGGCCGGGGCAGGTACTACGGTCTGCCTGCAGTCTCCGGGATTACGGGCACAGCCACGGAATACCTGGATTATAATCCAGTGAAGAACCAAACCAACTATTACATTTTGGAAGCTGTGAACGGCCCAAATTACAATTTCTCAATGGAACTGAACATGGTCGCCGACTTCTGGGCTCCGGAAATTGCGCATACAGAACTTGACACCTATTATGCTTCCATGGTCCCAATAACCGCCGATATGACTGACGGATACGGAGTCCAGTCGGCCACGGTCTATTACAGGAAAGGCACATCCGGGGCATGGGCCGAGGCACCGATGGCTCTGGAGAACGGCACAGCCCAGGACGGGACCTGGCAGGCCTGGATACCGGTTGACATGGGCGGCCAGCCGTCGGTTGACTATCAATACTACATATCGGCGGGCGACGGCAGCCAGAACGCGCTCTGCGGAGGCCCGGGCGGTCCAGGAAACCCTGAGCCGCTGGACTTCACAGCCGAGACCCCAGGTGAGGACCCGTACCCGATCTACGGTTATGTGAAATGGGCGGACGGCTCGCTGGTCGGACCTGGCGTGCAGGTATGGATCGAATGGGTGAACACATCCGGCCCCTGGACGAGCTCGGTCATACATGACCCGAACCCGGGCATGTTCCCGTACATAACGAACGCCGCGAGCCAGTACTCCGTCGATATGATGCAATACGACCAGAACAGCCTGATATGGGGGAACGCGACAATCGGGGGCATCTGGGGCTACAACACCACATTCCCGAACTTCCCGTACGACGGCGGAAAGATGTTCAACATCACGCTCGAGACGGGCAGCATCTCGATATCCAAGGGCGCGACGCTGAGCGCAAACGCCGACGAGGACATCACCTACACTGTCACGGTCACAAACACAGGCAATACTACAGTATACAATCTCAATATAACAGAAACATACCCGCCTGAGGTCACATATGTGAACGCGGTGCCGCTCCCCACTTTCGCGGACAATGTCTGGATAGTGCCGTCCCTGGCGCCGGGCGCCTCCTATGTCATCACGATAACGGTCCACATCGCTGCAGGCACGCCCATGGGCACTGTCGTGACCAATTATGTCAAGGCCAACTGCACCAACTCGGTCGGGACAATATTCTGGCCCGAGGTAGACGCGTGGGCCAACACCACGATAGGCGCGGCCCTGCTCAGCATCACCAAGTGGGCTCCGACATATGCCAATCCCGGAGAGATATTCTCCTACTGGCTCAATTACACGAACATGGGAAGCCAGGCCGCCGCGAATGTCGTGATCACAGAAACTTATCCCGCAGGCGTAACCTTCGTCAGCTCGATACCGGCCCCGAGCATCGGGAACAATGTCTGGATAATCGGAACGTTGAATCCCGGCGATTCCAACTCGATAGAAATTCGGGTGCAGGTGGACGCGACAGCCACCGGCATCTTGATGAACATGGCCAATATCACAAGCGCCAGTTCCAACACGGACTGGGCATTCGCCAACACGACAGTAAGAAACCCGCTGATGGACATCACAAAAACAGGTCCCTTCACCGCCAACGCGAACGAGACCTTCATGTACACTATCACCTACCAGAACCTCGGGGCGGACACGGCCTACGATGTCTGGATATACGAAACATATCCCGCTGGAGTAACCCTGCAGAACGCGAACCCGGCGCCGACGGTATGGCCCGGCACATGGTTCATCGGTAACCTGGCTGCAGGCGCTTCCGGCACCATATTCATCAACGTGACCGTTAACTCGGGCTTCAGCGGAACACTGGTCAACCAAGTCAGGCTGGCCTATGACAATTCAGTCGGCGCCATGCCGGACGAGTATGCCTGGTGGAACACGACGGTAGCGAACCCTGCGATGTTCGTCGAGAAGCTTGTCCAGGCCTTCGCCAACACGGGCGAGACCATTGTCTACACCATACACTACCGGAACACCGGAACGGACTGGGCCTACAACATCAACATCACGGAAACCTACCCGCTCGGCGTGACCTATCAGAGCGCCATACCTGCGCCGACATTCGGCAACAATGTCTGGATAATACCTGTCCTGGCGCCGGGCGCGGACGGCTGGATAGATATCACTGTCCTTGTCAGCCCCACAGCCAGCGGCACGATAACAAACACAGTCTCGGTGACATTCGAGGACTTTGCGGGCCAGAACCTGGGTCCCATCACGGACACGGCGTCCTTCACAATCGCGGACCCGCTGCTCACAATAGACAAACAGGGCCCCGCAGTGGCCAACTCGGGCGAGACCATAACCTACACGATACTGGTGACCAACATCGGAACCGCACCGGCCGAGAACGTTGTTGTAACTGAAAATTATCCGGCCGGCGTAACATTCCAGAGTTCCATACCGGTCCCATCGGTGGGCAACAATGTCTGGAACATCCCATTCATTGCAGCCCCGGGCAATTTCCTGATAACGATTACCGTTCTGATTAACCCAACCGCCACACTCCCCCAGGTCAACTGGGTCTTCGCGGATTACCAGGACGGCTCCGGAGAGGATCAGGCGCAAGTTTCGGACTCTGTTACCACAGTCCTGAACAACCCGCTACTCGAAGTCGCAAAGAACGCGCCTGCGACTGCCCTCCCTGACCAGGACATCACCTACACGATATCGGTCCACAACATCGGAAGCGAACCTGCATACAATGTAACAATTACCGAAACATACCCGGCCGGCGTTACATTCGTCAGCGCCATCCCAGCCCCGACCACGCCGAACAATATCTGGTTCGTCTCTGCCATTATGGTCGGAGGATACTACAACATCAGCATCACAGTGCACATACTGGCCGGAACCACGGGCCTGCTGAACAACTCGGTGGTCGTAGACTACGAGAGCAGCAGCCACCAGGACTACCAAGCCATAGCATGGGATACCACCATGGTCACATGGCCCATGATGAACATACAGAAGACAGGGCCTGCGAATGCGACTGCCGGCTCCACCATAATGTACACGGTTACATACTGGAACTCCGGCTCGGACACGGCCTACGACGTCACGATAACGGAAACATACCCGGCCGGCTCAACATTCGTCAACTCCACGCCGGCGCCAACCTCCGGAAACAATGTCTGGGTCATACCTACTGTCGCGGCAGGCGCAGGCGGTGTGATATTCATCAACATCACGCTCAGCCCGACAGCGTCCGGAATACTGGTTAACACCGTGACACTGGCCTACAACAACACTGAGAACCAGGCAATGCCCGAGGTCTCTGACGAATGGTACACGTTCATAAACGGACCCTGGATGACAGTTTCCAAGACAGGTCCGGCAACCGCGAACTCGGGCCAGACAATTGTCTACACCATCACCTACGAGAACATCGGCGACGCAGCGGCCCACAACGTCACGGTAACAGACAATCTGCCGGTCGGCGTCACTTACGTTTCCTCGGTGCCAGCAGGTTCTGTCGCAGGCTCGGTCATAACCTGGAACATCGGGACTGTCGCGGCCGGCGCAACCGGAACAATCACAGTCACAGTCACGGTCAACACGGCCACAATGGGAGATATAACAAACTGGGTGTACCTCAACTACCGGAACAACGCCAGCGTCTCCCTGCCCGAGATGTCCGATGACTGGACAACTGCCATTCTCGACCCGCTCATGATCCTTTCGAAGACAGGCCCAGCGACTGCGAACCCGGGCGGCCCCATTAATTATACTATTACGTATCAGAACATAGGCAACGGTGTCGCTACGAACGTCGTTATTGTGGACACGCTTCCGGCCGGAGTGGCATTCGTGAGCGCATTCCCTGCACCTACTTCGGTTGTAGGCCAGGTTCTCACCTGGAACATAGGTCTGCTCAATCCCGGACAGGGCGGAGTCATCCTCGTCAATGTGACCGTCACAACATCCATCGGACCGATATTGAACACAGCCACCCTGAACTACAGGGATCTGGCCAACGAGGTCCAGCCGACAGTAATCGGCACCTGGTCCACAAACCTGATAAACCCGCTGCTCACAGTCCAGAAGACGGGCCCGGCAACTGCCGCGCCCGGCCAGATCATCGTTTTCACCATCACGGTCAGGAACGTTGGCAATGACTGGGCATACAACATCTGGGTGAACGACACATTGCCCGCAGGCATGACATTCATCGGTTCCGTCCCGGGATTCAACACATCCGCGCCGCCGATATACACATGGTACGTCGCGGCAATGGCCCCCGGCGGCTCCTACACGATACAGATTACAGTTCAGATAGACCCGGCCGCATCGGGAGTGCTGGAAAACACCGTAGCCGCGACATACGAGAATGCGGCCCACGTCGACCAGCCAGTTGAGTCAGATACGCTTCCGATAACCATCATCGGCTGCATCGTTACCGTTGACAAGACCGCCCCGGCAAATGCCAACACCGGCGAGACGATCACATACACAATTACTTACGAGAACACAGGCCTGGACTGGGCCTACAATGTCGTTGTCACTGACACGCTGCCCCCTGGCGTGACCTATGTCGGCGCAATCCCGGCGCCTGTTTCCGTTGTGGGCCAGATCCTCACATGGAACATAGGGTCTGTCGGGCCAGGAGCCTCGGGTTCGATTGACATCACGGTCACGGTGAACACGGGCCTACCCATCGGCACGGTGCTGACGAACGACGTCGCCGTGGATTACGAGAACGCGGGCGGACTGGCTGCCCAGGACACAGACTCCGCGGCCACAACCATAATCGACCCGGTCCTGACAATCACAAAGGCAGCACCTGCGACTGCCGCACCCGGCGAGACAATCGTTTACACGATAACATACCAGAACACCGGAACCGACACGGCCTACAATGTCGCCATAACCGACACATTGCCTGCCGGAGTTGCCTATGTTACAGCCTCGGTCCTTCCGTTCACTGTAGTGGGCCAGGTCATAACCTGGAACATCGGAACGGTGGCTCCCGGAGCGCCGGTCATAATCCTTGTCACTGTCACAGTTTCAACCTCGGCAACCGGTGTGCTGACGAATAACGTCCAGATAGCCGGCTACAACGACGAAGGCGTCCAATTCACGGACCAGGACACGGTCGATACCCTGGTGCAGGGCCCGTACATGGACATACAGAAGACAGGCCCGGTGAATGCCTCGCCCGGACAGACAATAACCTACACGATCACGTATGCCAACACGGGGCCAGGAATCGCATATGACGTCACAATAACTGAAACTTACCCGGTCGATATCACCTTCGTGTCAGCCGTCCCGCCGCCCACCGCAGGCAACAATGTCTGGGACCTGGGCAACCTGGCATCGGGAGCATCCGGCGTGATAACAGTCACGGTCACGGTGAACGGCGGAGCAACCCTGCTGATCAACAATGTGACAGTCGATTATGCGCTCGACCCGGGCCTTGTCAACTGGGCTGCCAATTGGGCCGAGTGGACCACGGTCGTGGACTCGCCGTTGCTGACAATATCCAAGACGGCACCAGCCACTGCAGTAACCGGCCAGACAATCACATATACAATCATGGTTGAGAATGTCGGCACCAATGTCGCCAACAGCGTCATAGTGACCGAGACATATCCTGCGGGTGTGACATTTGTGGGCGCTATGCCCTGGCCCAGTGCAGGCAACAATGTCTGGGACCTCACGACCATATACGGAATGGCCATGCCCATTGGCGCGGTCTGGACCATAACAATCACGCTCACGGTGGACAATGCAGCCATCGGAATCCTGCACAACGTGGTCATTGTAGCCTACACCAACCAGGTCAATGGCGCAATGCCAGTCGAATGGGCATTCGCCGACACCTTGGTAGTCGACCCGCTGCTGACAGTTGTGAAGACAGCCCCGGCATATGCCAATACCGGCGAGACCATCACCTACACGATAACCGTCACGAACGTCGGCACGGCGCCGGCATATGACATCACAATAACCGAGACATATCCGGCAGGCGTAACATTCATCAGCGCCATCCCGGCGCCGACCTCGGGCAACAATGTGTGGAATGTGGCTTTCCTCGACACCGGAGCCTCGTATGTGATCACCATCACAGTCCAGGTGACTGCAGCAGCAGGAACCCTGGTCAACACTGCGGATGTCACTTACGAGAACTTCGCCGGCAGGATCATGCCCGCAATCCTGGACACTGCCCAGACCATCATCAGAAACCCTGACATGGCCGTCACAAAGTGGGCACCTGAGAATGCATACCCGGGCCAGACAATCACCTACTGGCTGAATTACACAAACACCGGAACAGACTGGGCATACAATGTCACGATAACCGAGACATACCCGGCTGGCGTGAACTTCATCTCATCCCTGCCTCCGCCCACCTCCGGCAACAATGTTTGGTTCATTCCAGCCGTGGCCCCCGGCGGCTCGGGATCAATCAGGATAACAGTCCAAATCATCCTGGGAACCGAAGGCTGGACCCTAGTCAACAATGCAGAGCTTGATTACCAGAACGCAGCCGATATCAGCCAGCCAACGGAATATGCCTCGGATTCGACGCTCATCATTCAGCCGAACATGACAATCACCAAGACAGCGCCCGGGACAGCGATTCAGGGCCAGACAATCACCTACACACTCACCTACCAGAACACGGGAACAGGCTGGGCTTACGATGTGATAATTACAGAAGCCTACCCTGCCGGAGTGACCTTTGTCAACGCAGTCCCGGCACCGACTGTGCCCAACAACATATGGTTCATCGGCAACCTGGCGCCCGGAACAGGCGGCTCAATCGTCATCACTGTCATCGTGGATGCGGGAGCGACAGGCATCCTGACCAACTGGGCCTATCTGGATTACGAGAACCCCATAGGAACAGACCTTGAGCAGGTCAGCGCTTCAGCCTCGACACTTGTCCAGATACCTGTGATGACAATCTCGAAGACTGCGCCGGCGACTGCGAACACAGGCCAGACAATCGTTTACACGATATTCTACCAGAACGTCGGAATGGCGCCGGCCTACAACGTTGTCATCACCGACACACTGCCCATCGGCGTGAACTTTGTCAGCTCTGTGCCGGTTCCGAGCGTTTCGGCCTACCCGGTTTACACATGGAACATCGCAGGAACCCTGGCCCCCGGAGCCTCCGGAACGATAACGGTTACGGTAACAGTCACAGCCACCACAGGACTGCTTATAAACACGGCCAATGTCAACTACAGAAACCAGTTCGGTGTCGTTTACCCGACAGTCTGGGACACGGATACGACCGAGATAATCAACCCGCTGCTGACGGTCGAGAAGTCGGCCCCTGCGACAGCCAACACGGGCCAGAACATCGTCTATACCGTATGGGTCAACAACACCGGAACAGACATGGCTTACAATGTCGTGGTCACCGAAACCTACCCGGCCGGCGTGATTTTCGTCGGCGCTGTGCCGATGCCCAGCTCGGGCAACAATGTCTGGAACCTCGGGAACCGGGCTCCCGGAGCCGCAGTCCCGATATTCATCACGGTGACAGTCAATGCGACCGGGCTGCTGGTCAACACCGTGACTGTGAACTACAACAACTCTGTCCCGATACAGCAGACCCCGGTGACAGACACGGCCGAAACCCTGGTCGGCGACCCGCTGATTGTTATCCAGAAGACAGCGCCAGCCACCGCCAATGCGGGCGAGACCATCATGTACACAATCCGGTACTGGAACAACGGGACTGCCCCAGCCTATAATGTGATTATCACCGAAATCTACCCTGCGGGCGTGACATTCGTGAACGCCAACCCGGCTCCGACATTCGGCAACAATGTCTGGAACATAGGCACTGTGCCGGTTGGAGGAAGCGGAGTCATATTCATCAATGTCACAGTGAACTCCGGCACGACCGGAATCCTTGTGAACACTGTGCAAGCTGAGTACGAGGACGCTGCAGGCAACATCAGGCCGGTTGTCACGGACCAGGCAGTTACCGTGATCACAGGGCCATACCTTGTGATATCCAAGACAGGACCGGCATTTGCTAATCCGGGCCAGGTCATCATGTACACCATAACTTACCAGAACATCGGGACTGACATAGCCTACAATGTCTGGATAAACGAGACCTTCCCTGCGGGCGTGACATTCCTCAACTCCAACCCAGCCAGGACATCTGACTTCAACTGGAACATCGGCGACCTGGTGGCCGGCGCTTCTGGCAGAATATACATCAACGTCACTGTTTCCGCGACCGCCACCGGCACGCTGCACAACTTCGTCAACGCAGCATGGGCTGATTCCGTCGGCGCGAGATACAATGCCAATGCGACCTGGGACACGGTCATCCGCGAGCCCATAATCCAGCTGGTCAAGACAGGTCCGGCGGGCGCAAACCCCGGCGCGACTATAACCTACTGGATAAACTACACCAACGCAGGCTCGGACTGGGCCCACAATGTGACAATCACCGAGACATACCCGGCAGGCGTGACTTTCGTTTCCTCTCTGCCCGCGCCAACTGCAGGCAACAATGTCTGGTACATCGGCAGCGTGGCTCCCGGAGCCAGCGGCTCGATACGGATAACTGTGACAATCTCCGTTTCTGCAGAGGGCAGCATAACAAACACTGCACGGGCGACCTTCAGGAACCAGGCCGGAAGCAACATGGATCCGGTCACAGCGACTTTCGTAACACTGATCATCAACCCGCTCATCCAGCTCGAGAAACTCGCCTCCACAACGGTGCCAGGCTCTGTGTTCCCCAACGAGATATTCACATACGAGATAAGGTACTCCAATATCGGGACTGACTGGGCATACAATGTCCGGATAACCGAGACATACCCGGCAGGCGTCACGTTCCAGAGCGCCGTTCCCGCGCCCAACTTCGGGGACAATGAATGGCTCATACCCATGCTCGCGCCCGGAGCCGGCGGCTCGATATTCATCACTGTCCGCGTCGACTCAGGTGCAACAGGCACATTGCTGAACCGCGTGACTGCCAACTACCGCAACACAGTGGGTCCGATGACGCCTGTCGTCGCGGAGCTCTCGTTGACTGTCATAGCGCCGAACCTGCAGGTCACAAAGACAGCGCCGGCCGCAGCCGCGACGGGCGAGCTCATCACCTACACGGTGACTGTCAGGAACATCGGCAACGCTCTGGCCACGGGAATCATCCTCACAGAGGCATATCCCGCGGGAGTGACATTCGTCAGCGCAGTCCCCGCTCCGGACATATCGCCGAACCGGTGGTTCGTTTGGGACCTGGCTCCCGGCGCCTCATGGTCCGTGGATATCACAGTCCAAGTAAACCTCGGGGCCTCGGGCATGCTGATAAACAACGTGGCGGCCACATGCCTCGACCAGTACGGCCAGGCCTACGGCCCATTCAATGCCCAGGCTATGACCCTGGTCGCGGATCCCTACATGCTCGTGTCCAAGACGGGTCCGGCGACTGCCAACCCCGGCGCAACCATCATGTACACTATTACGTATCAAAACATAGGCACCGGACCTGCTGACGTAATCATCACCGAGAGCTACCCGGCCGGTACCGCATTCCTGGACGCGACACCGATGCCCACATCCGGCGACAATGTCTGGAACATCGGCACGGTCAACCCCGGCGCCAGCGGCACGATATTCGTCAATGTGACAATCGGTCTAACAGCCTCCGGGACACTGACCGACATGGTCTCCCTTGCGTATTCAAGCAATGTCAGGCCGTTCCCGCAGCAGTATGCGTTCTGGAACACGACGATAGTCGAGCCCAGGATGGTAATATCGAAGACCGCGCCCGCGACTGCAAACACAGGCCAGCAGATAACTTACTGGCTGAACTTCTCGAACACTGGGACTGACTGGGCTTACGGAGTGGTCATCACGGAGACATACCCGGCAGGAGTCACCTTCGTCTCGTCGATCCCGGTGCCGACCGCCGGCAACAATGTCTGGGACATCGGCGACATAGCGCCGGGCGGCTCAGGCTCAATTATGATAACAGTCAGAGTGAACACAAACGCCTTCGGGATACTCCGGAACTTCGCGGTGCTCGCCTATTCGAGCGCCGCAAGGACCATGCCGCCCGCCTATGCGTGGGCCAACACGACAGTCGTCGACCCGCTGCTCATCATGTCCAAGACAGCCCCGGCCACAGCAACCCAGGGCGAGACAGTGACCTACACAATCACAATCGAGAACATCGGAACAGACACAGCGTACAATGTCTATGTCCAGGAGAATTACCCTGCTTCAGTCTCGTACGTCAGCGCAGTCCCGGCGCCGTTCCTCGGCAACAATGTCTGGTACTTCGCGACCGTCCCAGCAGGCGGCACGGTGACCATAACGATCACGGTGACATTCTCCATGTCGGCCAATCTGCTTGTAATCAACTTCGCATTTGCGGACTACCAGGACTTCGCAGGCGAGGACCAGGCAAGGGTGCAGGCCAATGCCGGCACATATGTTACAGGCCCGACGATGCAGTTCACGAAATGGGCCACGCCCCACGCCAATGCCACAGACCTGATAACATATTACCTCAATTTCACCAACACGGGAACAGGCTGGGCGCAGAATGTTGTCGTGACCGAGACCTACCCCGCAGGCGCCACATTCGTTTCGGCAATCCCCGCCCCCACTGCAGGCAACAATGTCTGGAACATAGGCAATGTGGCACCCGGCGCGACAGTGAGCATCGTGATAACCATGCAAGTCGACATAGGCGCGACCGGCATTCTGTTCAACCGGGCCACTCTCGATTACCAGAACCTCATCGGCATAGACTACCGGACACTCAGGGCCAGCGCCATAACCACGCTCGGCGACATACCGAACATAATAATCGACAAGACAGCCCTGGCCTACGCCAATGCAGGCCAGGTCATAATGTACAGGATAGACTGGTCCAACCCCACTGCAATATGGGCCTACAATGTCTGGATAAACGACACTCTGCCTTACGGAACTGCATACCTCGACTCAAACCCGACCCCGCCCGACCACATAGCTCCGCCGGTATACGGCTGGAGCCTGGGAGATCTGGCGCCCGGAGCCAGCGGAACTATATTCATAAACGTCACGGTCACGGGCGAGAGATACGGCACGCTGACAAACCTGGCAGTCGTGGAATGGCTGAACTCGACAGGCTTCATGTTCACCGGTTTCGACACTGCCAACACAGTAGTTCGTGATGCCCTGATGGACATTACCAAGACCGGACCGTTGACTGCTTCGGTTGGCCAGGTGTTCAGCTACACGATGTCCTATGTGAACCTTGGCAACGGAACAGCCTACGATGTCTGGATCGTGGACACCCTGCCCGCCGGCGTGACCTATCTGCCGGTCGCATCGCCGCCCCCGACTTCCGTCGTCGGCCAGGTCATATCCTGGAACTTCGCGACAATAGCAGCGGGCTTCTCAGGCACAATCACTGTAACAGTGCAGGTCCAACCGGCCGCCTCGGGCACGGTCCAGACCAACACAGTGACATTGGACTACGACAACACGATCGGCGTTCCGTACCCACAGGAGTTCGCGTACTGCGACACCTTGGTCAACCTGCTGGCCGGATTCATGGTCATAGAGAAATGGGCCCCGGCCGAAGCCGTGACAGGCGAGACCATAACCTACCTGCTGAACTACACCAACATCGGCCTGGGCGCAGCCAACAACGTCGTGATAACTGAAACGTACGATGCCGGCGTTGTGTTCGTGGACGCCTTCCCGGCCCCGACCACTCCGCCGGACACATGGACCCTGGGCAACCTGCCTGCAGGCGCCAGCGGCACCATCATGGTCAACGTGACTGTAACCGCGGCATCCGGAACCCTGACAAACTGGGTGGATGTGACCTATATCGGCGGCGCCGACATGGCATGGGCCAGCACTGTAATAGTGGCCCCGCTGATGGACATTACGAAATCCGTGAACCGGGCCATAGCCCAGAACGGAGACCTACTGACTTACACCGTGTCATACTTCAACATCGGCACTGCCCCGGCCTACAACGTGGTCATCACGGAGACATACCCGGCCGGAGTGGCATTCGGCGCGGCCGTGCCAGCCCCGACAATAGGCAACAACGTATGGGAGATACCGTTCGTGCCAGTAGGCGGCAGCGGGACGATAACGATCACCGTCACAGTGACTGCCCTGACCGGAGTCCAGGAGAACAATGTATCGCTGGATTACGAGAACATCGTCGGAATTGCCCAGCCCACTGAATACGCCGAGGCCTCGACAGACATATCCACAGTCGAACTCACGATCACCAAGATGGCCGACCCAACCGTCAATCCGGGCTCCAATATGTTCTACTACATCACCATAGACAACCCTGGCCTAAACCCGGCCAACGATGTCACCATAACCGAAACCTACCCGGCCGGAATCACGTTCGTGAACTCCTGGCTGAGCATCATGGGCGGACCATGGAACCTACGGGCACCCGATGTCGGCGACAACATCTGGTACCTGGGAGGGCCTCTGCCGGCCGGGAGCTACTGGACACTCATGATTGAGGTCACGGTTGACCCTCTGGCGCCCGATGTGCTGGTGAACACGGCCATGCTGAACTTCACGGACGCCTTCACGAACCACTTCCTCAACGACACGGCCGTAACAGTGACCAGCGGCCCGATGATGGAGCTGGAGAAGACCGCGAACTACCAGTACGTATCCCCCGGCCAACTCCTGACTTACACGATAACATACACGAATGTCGGCCCAGGTCCGGCCATGGATGTCGTCATACGGGAATACTACCCCTCTTGGGTCACATTCGTAAGCGCAGTGCCCATGCCCAACATCGGCAACAATGTCTGGAACCTCGGCATGGTCGACGGCATATACGGCATGAACACGGGCCAGATAGTCATCACAGTTCGGGTTTCGACGATGGCGGCCGGCCAGCTGACAAACTGGGCCAGCCTGAATTACCGGAACATTTCCGGCGCCCAGATGCCAGAGGAATGGGCCTCGGCCACAACAACGGTCCTGGGCGGAGTAACCCTGATGTCCATCACCAAGACAGGTCCGACAATGGCGACATCGGGCGAGCTGGTCACTTACATCATAACCTACCGCAACATCGGCACGGGAATGGCCGTGAACGTGTACCTCGACGACGTTTTCGACCTGGCCGAACTGACATTCGTCTCGGCCACTCCGCCGCCGACATACACGATAGGCAACACCAGGAGATGGGTGATAGGCAATGTCGCGCCCGGTGCCATGGGCACGATATCGGTGAGCTTCACTGTGGGCTCCGGAATAGCTGTTGCCAACAACAGGGTGTATCTCAACTACACCAACTCCCTGGGCACGTCATATTCGAGGACAACCCTCGCCAGCACCCTTGTGTACAACCCGACAATGACGATAACCAAGACGGCACCTGCGACTGCGAACAGCGGCCAGTACATCACTTATACGATAATCTACACAAACACCAACCAGTATGCCTTCGCGCATAACGTGGCCATCACCGAGACATACTCGGTGTGGACCTCGTTCTTCAGCGCCACACCCGCACCAACACTCGGAGACAACTACTGGTTCATCGGGGATGTTGCTCCCGGAGCCTCGGCCTCGATACAGATAACCGTGCGCATACTCACAGCCGCGACGAACGACACATGGGCGAACAACAGGGTGGACCTGGCCTACGAGAACATGGCCAATGTGCCCCAGCCCGGCGAATTCGCCACAGCCCAGACCCATGTTCTGGACCCGATACTCACCATCGACAAGGACGGCCCGGGAACCGCGAACAGCGGCCAGGCGATACAGTACACGATCCTGGTGCGGAACACAGGCGGCGCGCCTGCCTACGACTTGGTGATCACAGAGGCCTACCCCGGAGGCATAACCTTCGTCAGCGCCGTCCCGGCCCCGACAATAGGCAACAATGTATGGATTATCCCGATGCTGGCTGTCGGCGGTGTATATTCAATCACAATCAATGTGATAGTCAATACAAACGTCGCCTCCACGACGCCGCTGACCAACACAGCCACGGTGACCTACGAGGATGCAAACAATGAGGCCCAGGACCCTGAAAGCGACTTCGTGATTACAACCGTCCTAGACCCGCTGCTCCAGGTCACCAAGACAGGCCCGGCAGTCGCCAGCACAGGCCAGAACATCACCTATCTGATAACCATAGAGAACACCGGACAGGCCACTGCTTACAACATCCAGGTCACTGACATCTACCCGTCCAACATGACCGCTCAGTGGGTCACTTATGTCAACTCCACGCCCGGAACGGTGGGCCCGGGTTTCAACACCTGGACCATCGCGACTCTGGCCCCTGGAGCTATCATCTATATATGGATTAATGTCACGGTTAATGTCCAGTATAATCTCACAAATACTGTCACCGTGGACTACACGGACTTCTCGATGGAAGCGCAGGCCCAGGTAAGCGACTCCTGGACAACCTGGGTGCAGAACCCGTACATGACACTGACCAAGATTGCCAACATCACAGCCGTGCCCGGCGGCTACATACTCTACAACCTCACAGCCGAGAACATAGGCACGGGAAATGCCACAGGCGTGACCGTCACAGAACATTACCCCGCAGGCGTCACGTTCGTATGGGCCAGCATCCCGCCGACCACAGGAAACAATGTCTGGGTGTTCGACGACCTGCCCGCAGGCTTCGCCGGCTCGCTGCTGATACTCGTCCGCGTGGACAACGGCACAGCTCCCGGAACCGTGCTCAGGAACACGGTCAACATGACATACGGCAGCCTGGCCAACATGGCGATGCCCCCGCTGACCGCATGGGCCAACACGACGGTCGAGGGTCCGATAATGCATATCGAGAAGACCGCGCCCGCCAACGTTTCCGTCGGCGAGATATTCAACTACACGATAAGATTCTGGAACACGGGCACAGCCCCCGCGTACAATGTCATCATCAGGGACGCCCTGCCCGGCGGGCTCGGCGTGTTGGCAGTGTACCCGCCGCCTTCATCCACAACTGGCGGATACTACGAATGGACCTTCGAGGCCGGAGACCCGGGCACTGTTCCGGAGACAGTAGGCATAATCCAGATAACCGTGCAACCCACCAGGGCTGCCATCCTGACAAACAATGCGACGCTGTCCTACACGAACTCCGCCGATATGGTCTATCCCACGATATTCTCGGTCGCTGTAACCCTGGTCGGGGAGATTCCCGGCCTTATTCCGCCCATAGTCAGGTCAGTACCGCCGGCGTATGAATGGGCCGGAGAAGACTTCGTTCTGTTCGCGGAGGTCATCGCAATGGGCGGCAGCAGCATCGGAACAGTCAGATTGTACTTCACAGGCATATACGGGGACAGCTGGAGCGCGGATATGACAGAAATCGCCGGAGCCGTCAACATAGTCAACGGAACAGGCTGGTACAGATGCCCGATACCTGCCCAGCCCTACAAGGGATTCGTTTCCTACTTCGTGTGGGTCAACGACACCAACGAACTGGAGAACAGGACCGGAATACTCGACATCCCGATAAGGCTGCCACCCTACTTCGTATGGGGCTTCATCACATCGCGCCGCGACACACCCGTCTCGAATGCAATCGTCCAGGTAACAGACACGTTCACCAACGAGACAGTCATGGCACTAACTGACTCGAGCGGCAGATACCAGGTCGACCTGGCCACGCTGTACTCGGGCTACATGAACCTCGAGAATCTCGCCGTGTACGCCACCGACGGAATGTACTACGGCACGAACGAGTCCTTCATAGACCTGGATGACTGGGACGATGCAGACATGACATGGCCAAACAGGCTGGTCAGCATCAGGCTGTCCGAGATACCCGAGTTCGGTTCGTTCATTGTCCCGATACTGGCAATACTGGCGCTCGTGGTTCTCCTCGGGAGGCAGAGGAGGAAGAGGCATGATGAGGCAAGCAACTAGGATTGTACTGGCTTTGCTCCTGATGTCCGCGGTCGTGATGACGGCTGTACCCCAGAGGACCTCTGCCATACCCTACAAGATAGAGGGCTACCTGAAGGATTCCAAGGGGTTGCCCATAACGCTGGCCACCGTGTCCATAAGCGGCAGATACTGGAACGACACGGCCCAGGGCTACCAGACCCAAACCTTCTACGCTGAGACCGATATCAACGGGTATTTCAGGTACTATGTCGCCGCCATGGAGCCGGGCGGCTTCGAGCAGGGCACAGAGATGACTGTCGCCTACAGCGCCGACGGTGTCACGGTGAGCACCATGGTGGCGATTACCGGGCTTGGCTCATGGGCCAATCTCACCTATGAAGATAGCCCGGGTCTCTTGGATGCGCTGGTCTCCCCCATCGGGCTCATGGTGATTGTGGCAATCTCGGCTGCAGCATTCATCGGCTTTTACATCTACCGCTCGGGCGAAAAGGACGAGCTTCAGAACACCGAGGAAAAAGCCCCCAAGAGGGTGGAGAGGCGCAGGCGGCGCTGAGGGCAACGGTGAACCATGCTGAAACCACTGGCAGTGACAGTCGCCGTGCTGCTGCTCATATGCATTTTCACGCCGTCCCTCTCAAGGTCAGCCGGAGTGCCCCATGCCATCATCGGCAACGTCACCGACCTCGACGGCAAAAAGGTGCTCGGGGCGTTGGTGTGGGTCAACAACACCGCGACAGGCGACTCTCTGAGCACGGAATCGGATTACCTGGGGCGCTACTCGGTGGACATAGACTCCTATCCGAATGGCTATTCCTCAGGGCAAGTCCTGATTATTACGGCAGTTTACGACATCTTCCGTGCGTCCGGCAATATCACGGTCAACACAGAACCGGTGCAGCAACTGGGGGATCTGGTCCTGGCATACAGGAACCATATAATCTCCGGCTATGTCCTGAAGCCCAACGGCCAGGCGGCTATTCATTACGCTGCGAACGTCCTCAACATGGACACATCCGAATCGCGGAATTTCACGACGGACTCCTACGGATTTTACAGGGGCGACATTGGCCTTTATCCTGCGGGTTTCAGCGTCAGCGACAATATCTGCGTCTCAGTGGACGTTCAGGGATTCTACGGCTCCAACTACGCCGCTGCAACAGCGAACCAGACCGATTGGGTCAACATCTCCCTCGCAGATGTCCAGGCACCCGCAATAAGCCTGAGCGAGGCCCCTGCAAGTTTAACCATCGGCGAACAGCACCGCATAATAGCATATGCGGTCGATAACCTTGCAATATCCTGGGTAAAACTTTGCATGAAGAAACCCGGCCAGACAATATTCACCCAGTACCAGATGCATGTAGACGATGGTATAACGTACGACTGGAACGGCGACAACTGGCTCACACCCTCGCTGTTCGGTATTTCAACTTCCGACACTCTTCCGAGCCAGATTGTACCCGGCATAGCGGAGTATTATTTCGAGGTGTCCGACTCGATTTTCACTGTAACCTTGCCGGCGACTGACCCGCAGGGAAATCCTTTCGAGATATCGATAATTGATGCCACGCTCCCGACCATATCCCACACTCCGATAACCCAGATGGAATCCGCCCAGCCCAGGGCCGTTTCGGCGGCACTCACGGATAATGTCGCGATTTCAACGGCAGTTCTGCATTACCGCCAGTCCCTCGCCCCGACTTTCACCCAGGCCCAGATGCTCCCCACAGGGAACCCTAACGAGTACGGAGCCACGATACCGGCCCAGATGTACCTTGGCTACCTCGAGTATTACATCTGGTGCAACGACACGAGCAACAACATTGTCACCTCCCCGGCCGCAGGATATCATACGGTCGCGGTCACGGACACCACGGCGCCGTCAATAATCCATACCTTCATCAACTCGGAGCATGTCTGGACGCCGATAAATTTTACATGCCAGGTGTCCGACCCCTGGCTTTCCGATGTTTGGATAAACTTCACCGATGTCCACGGCGCTCAGCTCAACTTCACGATGCAGGCCGGCGGGGGCTCGGAATGGTATCATCTGAATTCCACAGGCCAAGACAATACCGGAACCCTATTCTACACAATTTGGGCCGAGGACACGAGCGGCAACATCGCCCGTAGGTCCCATGCCATGGCCATAACGGATAATACCACGCCCAAGATAACTCACATTCCCGTTGAATACATCGCGTTCAACACGTCCCACGCAGTCAATGCCTATGTCACGGACGACGTCGACGTTCCGGCGGACCAGGTCAACCTGAGCTATAAACCGGTCGGGGGAACTATCTTCACGAAGATCCCCATGACAACCTCTGATACAGATGCGATGCATAAGAATTTCACGGCCGCAATCCCCCCGCAGGGAATAGGCACACTGGAATATTTCATCAATGCCACCGACAGTTTTGGAAATTCCATCCATTGGCCTGCAGTATCCCCCTCATATCCAATAGAAGTTCTGGACAGAGTCCCTCCGGTCCTTTCCGGTCTGAATTATTCGGACTACTGTCCGGCCAATGTCCCTGTTGCCATAAGGGTGAACGCAACTGACAACGACCGGGTCGGGACAGTGTCCCTGATGTGGCTGAACTCCACGGGAGCAGCCTGGTCCCAGCTGGCAATGGCCGATGTCGGTTCAGGGGTGTACGAAGCCCTGTTCCCGGCTCATAAACCCGACACTGTCCGGTTCTACTTTTTCGCGTCCGACCCGAGCGGCAACAATGTGACACTGCCGGCGCTTCAGCCCAAGCTGAACCCGTACCGGATTGAGTTCTTCAACACCACGATACCGGAAATTTTCATTGACGCCCGAACTACAGTCGGAGTGAACCGGACATCGGAAGCCTACATCCATGTCATTGACAACAGGGAAGGCGCCCGGGCGGAATTCTCCTTCAAAGGGACCGAAGACGCGGCATTCAGGGCGATTCAACCGGCTCTGCTGCAGAACGGAACGTTTTACTGCACCATTCCCGCGCAGAACAGGAGCGGTACCGCGCAGTATTTCGTCACTGTCAGGGACAACTCAATAATCTACAATCAGACGCAAGTGAATAACATGAGCATAATCAACGCTCTGCCCGTGATAACCCATGTCCCGGTGCCATTTGCGCCCGTCGGGGAGAACGTGGCGCTCGTTGCGATGGTCACGGACGACCTGCGCGTGGAGAACGTGACGCTTAACTGGAAGCTGGAAGGCCAAACCCAGTTCGCTTCAGCCCCGATGGAAAAAATTGCCGCCGATTTATTCTCCGCGGACATCTCCCAGGGCCAGCCTGCGACAATCCAGTATTTCGTCACGGCCTGCGACGCCGAGGGCCAATCCAGATTCCCCGCATTGCTGGAGCTCGAGATATCAGTCACTGACCTGGAGGCCCCGGTCATCGTCCACAGCCCCATATCCAATATCTCCGCAAACGAGATGCCTATCATCATTGCAAATGTGACTGACAACTGGCAAGTCAGCGGCGTCAGCCTGTTCTTTAAGAATTCCACAGCCCAGTCGTTCAGCGAGCACGCGATGTCCAGGGCATCGGGCTCGGATGACTATGTCGCGCTTCTCGGCATCCAGCCCGAGGGCGAATTCTCATATTACATCGAAGCCACGGACAGCGTCAACACTGCCTGGAGCCCGGAGAGCGGCGCCCACCGGACATTTGTCGAGCCTGCGGATACCTCATCATGGATATCCCATCTCCTTCTGGCCGTCCTGTTCATCCTGATTGCCGCGGCATTGTTGCTGGTACTCGTCAGGTTCCGTCGGAAGCCTATTAAAGAGGAAGCTGTTTCACCGGACAAAAAGGTGGATTCGGATGAGAACGCCGGATGAGTTCAACGACTGGTACCAGGACATTGTCGAGAAGGCAGGTCTTGCCGACAAGAGGTATCCCATAAAAGGAATGAATGTCTGGACAGGATACGGCTGGAAGGCGATGCGCCTGATTGACAGTTACTTCAGGGAGGAGTTCGACGGCACCGACCATGACGAGGTCTGCTTCCCCCTTCTCATACCGCAGAACGAGTTCCAGAAGGAGGCGGACCACATCAAAGGGTTCGGCGCCGAGGTTTACTGGGTCACACATGCCGGAGAAAACAAGCTGGACATCCCACTTCTCCTAAGGCCGACCAGCGAAACCGCCATGTACCCGATCTTCCACCTGTGGGTGCGTTCGCACGCTGACCTGCCCCTGAAGACCTACCAGATAGTCAATGTCTTCAGGTACGAGACAAAGCAGACCCGCGCCTTCATCAGGATGAGGGAGATCCATTTCTTCGAGGCCCATACCTGCCACAAGGATTTCGAGGACGCCGAAGTCCAGATAAGGGAAGACCTTGACATCATGGCCAGGCTCGCCAAGAGGCTGTGCCTGCCCTATGTCCTGTGCAAACGCCCGGACTGGGACAAGTTCGCCGGAGCCCATTACACGATAGGGATAGATTCCCTCATGCCGACCGGAAGAACGCTCCAGATGGGGAGCATTCACCAGTACAGGGACAATTTCTCCAAGCCGTACGAGATCACATACGAGGACGAAAAAGGGGCGCATGTGCATGTGCACCAGACAACATACGGCATGAGCGAGAGGATTCTCGGCGCCCTGATATCGATTCACAACGATGAGAGGGGAATCATCCTTCCGCCGGATATCGCCCCGGTTCAGATTGTCATAATCCCCATTATATCCAAGACCGAGCCCGAGCTCGTCTTGGCCCGCTGCAAAGAACTGGCCGAGACACTGAATACATCGGGCTACAGAATACATCTGGACCTCAGGGACCTCAGGCCGGGGAACAAATATTATGACTGGGAACTGAGAGGCGTGCCGCTGAGGATCGAATTGGGCGCCAGGGACATCCAGAGCAATGTAATCACCCTTGCAAGAAGGGACACTGGCGAAAGGGTACAGATAGGCAACGAAGCCATGCTCGAAGGCATATCCGAAAACATGATTGCCATTCAGGCAAACATCTTTGCAAAGGCCGAACAGGCAATGCGCGGCTCCGTCCATAAGGTCAGCGACCTGAAGGACGCTCAGCCTGGAATCAATGTCATGGGGTGGTGCGGAAGCGAGGACTGCGGCCATTCCATAGAACAGGCCACGGAGATGTCGGTTCTGGGCGAGCCCGTGGGCGCGCCCCCCACATCCACAAAGTGCATTGTATGCGGAAGCCCCACAGAGAAAACCGTTTATGTCGCCAGGACATATTAATTCTGAGGCTGTTCGTCCTTAAGCGAGTAAAGGACCAGGCCGACCAATCCGAAGCCGCAGAGTACGACTGTCACGGAATAAATGCCCAGGTTGGACCTGTCAAAAACGTTCCAGGAACCGTACATGAGGCCCCACGAGATGTAGATCATCAGGCCCAAGGCTAGAAGGGCCGCATATCCGGCCATTATGACCTTTTTCGGTATCCTGAACTCTGCATTTTCCTCTGGCATCCTGCGGTGCATCAAGCATATCATATAAAACGTTTGCTCATGGAAGCCTCCCCCAAACCAAAAAGGATTTATTAAAGTGGCCATTACCTTCGCACAGGAGAGTCAGGTTGATCATGGTTTCAGACGATCAAATAACTAAGCTGAAAGTACCGGAGCTCAAGGCATTGGCCAAAGACATTGGTCTGCAGTTGACTGGCAAAGAGAAGAAGTCGGAGCTTCTAGCAGCGATATCCAGTGCCCTGGACAGCAGGCTCGGCTCCATGTCGCTGGAGAGCATGAAGGAATTCGGGGCTTCGATAGGCGTGGACCTATCTGGCTTCAGCCAAGTCACAGAATGCATGGAGGCCCTGAAGCCGGCCATGTCAGACGCATGCCTGAAGAACCTTTTCGGGGCTGCAGGCTCCCCAGTGACCCAGAAGCAGCTGGAGAACATCGGAGAAGAACTTGTGGACCTGGAGAAGGATGTGGAATCCGTTGTCCAGAACCTGGAACACAGGCCGGCTACCGATATGACTGACATATATGTCATAGACCAGAAGCTTGCCGACGTTGTGAAGATGAACATAGACTACTCCAATATCGCCAGCATGCTGGATGTGGGCCGCATCAAGTTCCTGGACAGAAAGTATGTGGAAAGCATGTCCATTCTCAACGAGGCGATGAAGGCCTCGGAATCAATGATATCCCTTTACAACGACATCACCCAGGCATTCATAATCCTCTCCGCGGAGAAAATACTGGAGGAATGCCGCGATTCGAAGAACAACGATGAGAAGGCGGCTGACGCCCTGATACATGCCAAGCGCACCTTCTCGACTCCCGGCCCCAACCGGCTGGAGGCAATTCACAGGCTGAGCGAGATCGCAGCCAACGTTCACAGGGAAGAGGTGATATTCCTCGAGCAGCGCATGTCTTTCGTCGAGCCTCTGATAAACGCCATGAAGGTCCAGGGCGTGGATGTGTTCAACGCTGAACGTTACCTCCACAGGGCAAGGGAGGCCTTCCTCCTGGGGGACCTGGCATCCGTCACAACCTATCTGGACAAGGCCCTGAACATGGCAAACGAATCCAAGGACCGGTGGATTCAGGAGATAGGCAACGACATCCCGCGGGTCGAATCGATACTCAACCAGGCTGCCGAACTCGGCGCCGATGTCTCGGCCGCACAGAAGCATCTTGCCCAGGCCAAGAGCGCCTTCGACAACCAGGATTATTCGCTCTGCTCGGAGCTCAAGAAGCAGGCCGAGAGGAAGGCCATGGAGAGCCAACATTCCCAGATACAGAAGGCCGCCAAGCTGGAGAGGGAAAAGTTCGGGGATGCGGAGAAGATACTGAACTCCCTGGTTCCGATGATGAGGGAAGCCGAAGTGTACGCAATTCCGGCATCGGAAATGTCCGGCGCAGTGCAGGCTGCGAGAACCGCCCTGATGAACAATGACTATGTCAACGCCCTCACTTACGCAAGGGATGCCGAGGCCCGCTCTAAACCCGTATGGACCCAGATAAAGGCATCAAGGGAGGCAGTAATCGCCTCGCGCGAGCCCCTGCATCAATGCCACTCATGCAACACAGCTTCGCTCAAGATATTCCCGAACAACAGGGCAGCCTGCGTCAACTGCGGTATGGTGTTTGACATCCAGGTCAGGGAACCGGAGCGCAAGGGTTGGTTCAAGAAGAAGTAGATGCAAACTACCAGCCCCTGAAATGGCTGGCATTTGATTACAGGGCCGGAAGTTTGCAGAGGGGCGGTTGTATGCCTATCCATCGGGGCTTGAAGGCTCCGATTTCCGATGGGACAGATTTCACGGCATGCAACGGTCTATCCACGTTTATGACAGCATGCCCCGGGTGGCATTTTCCAAGACAGTTTCTTAGCCCGGGGTATCCGATGTGTTGGGTGTATGGGTGACAGAACCATCTAGGGCATTTTGTTGCTCTGAAATTGATGGCCCCGGCTGTACGAGCATCGTAGCTCCCCAGCATTTTCGCAACATCGATGCGAGCAAGCCGAATTGCGTGCAATTCGGCGACGAGGCCGGGGATGTCAGGTACTCGCCTGGCCCGCCGAAGCCAGGTGAAATGCATTTCCGAAGCTCTTGCAAGGAATCGTGTTTTTCAATCTTTGAGTTTAGTCGACCGAAATTTGATGCCGCCAGTTTGGTCAACAGTCTAGCCCGGCTGTTCCGCCATGGCCTTGTAGCGCCTGTACCTGGCGTTGAGGTCTTTCTCAAGCAATGCATGCAGTCTGGCCGCTTCCTCCGGGAATGATGCTGTCAGGCTCTGGTATCTCACCTCGCCCATAAGGAATTCCTTGATCTTGCCGTTGGGTTCCTTGGAGTCCAGCTGGAACGGGTTCTTGCCCTGTTCACTGAGCCTCGGGTCGAACCTGTACAGGGGCCAGTATCCGCAGTCGACTGCCATCTTCGCCTCCTCCTGGGATTTCGTCATGCCCGACTTGATTCCGTGGTTTATGCACGGCGAGTAGGCAAGTATCAACGAAGGCCCCGGGTAGGATTCAGCCTCCTGGAGCGCCTTGAGCAGCTGATTCTTGTTCGAGCCCATTGCCACGCTTGCGACATATATGTACCCGTATGACATGGCCATCATCCCCAGGTCCTTTTTCACTGTCTTCTTGCCGGACGCAGCGAATTTCGCAACCGAGCCGATGGGGGTGGCTTTCGATGCCTGGCCGCCGGTGTTGGAATACACCTCGGTGTCCAGCACCAGCACGCGGACCTTGCGGCCGCTGGCCAGCACATGGTCCAGTCCGCCGTAGCCTATGTCATAGGCCCAGCCGTCGCCCCCGACTATCCATTGGGATATCTTCGGGAACATGTCCCTGGATTCGTAAATCTCGTCAAGAAGCGGTGTCCTCTTCGCCTTCTCAAGGCCTGCGATTATCCGGCCGCCGAATTCCGATGCCTTCTCGGGCTCGAACATGTTGTCGAGCCAGCCCTTGAAGTCAGTATCCAGCCCGGGCATGGCCTTGGTTCCGATCGCCTCCGTGATTAGCTCCGCAAGTTTCTGCCTGCGTTGCTGGGTGGCGATTGCCATTCCGAAGCCGTGCTCTGCATTGTCCTCGAACAGCGAATTTGCCCATGCCGGCCCGTGGCCGTTCTTGTCCACTGTGAAAGGAATCGAAGGCGCCGAGCCTCCCCATATGGATGAGCAGCCCGTGGCGTTGGAAATAATCATTCTGTTGCCGTACAGCTGCGTTATCAGCTTCAGGTAGGGCGTCTCCCCGCAACCTCCGCATGCACCGGAGAACTCCAGAAGCGGCTTCAGCAGCTGGGAGCCCTTGACCGTGAACTTGCCCAGTTCCCCGGTCCTGACGGGTATCGTGTCCGCGAATTTCAGCAGGGGCACCTGGGACATTTGTTCGGCCAGCGGTTTCATTATCAGGGATTTCTCTTTCGTCGGGCAGATGTCGGCGCAGTTGCCGCAGCCCACACAGTCCAGGACATTCACCTGCATGCGGAACTCAAGTCCCTCCAGACCCTTTCCGTTAGCCTTGAGGGTCTCGAACCCGGCAGGGGCCGAGCCCTTCTCCTGGGCGCTGACCAGCACAGGCCTGATGGCCGCATGCGGGCACACGAAGGCGCACTGGTTGCACTGGATGCAGGACTTGGGCTGCCATTCCGGCACGTTGATTGCGATTCCGCGCTTCTCGTACTTCGAGGTGGAGAGCGGGAAGAATCCGCCTGGCATGAACAGACTCACTGGCAGGTCGTCTCCCCTGTGCGGCTCCTGGCTCAGCATTGGCTTCATGATCTTGCTGATGAACTCAGGCTCGTCAAGCTCCTCCGCTTTCTCCGGCGGGGCATCGGCCCAGGCTGCTGGATACTTGATCTCGACAAGGTTGTTGATGGCTATATCCACGGCATCCTGGTTCATCTTGACAACTTTCTCTCCCTTCTTGCCGTATGTCTTGGCTATAGCATCCTTCAGGAGTTTGACTGCCTGCTCGACCGGGAGAACGTCCGCCAGCTTGAAGAAGGCAGTCTGCATGACCATGTTGATGCGCCCGCCCAGGCCCACCTCGGCGGCTATCTTCACAGCGTCTATGTTGTAAAACTTCAATTTCTTCCGGGCGATGACGCGCTTCACAGAACCCGGTAGCTGGATGTCCATTTCCTGCATAGACCATGGGGAATTGAGCACGAACGTGCCCCCGTCCTTTATTCCGACCAGCAGCCTGTACTTGTGCACATAGGAGGGCTGGTGGCATGCGATGTAATCCGCATTGTCAATCAGGTAAGTTGACTGGATCGGTGATTTTCCGAATCTCAGGTGTGAAACAGTCACTCCTCCGGATTTTTTGGAATCGTATGCGAAGTATCCCTGGACGAACATGTCGGTGTTGTCGCCGATGATTTTGATGGCGTCCTTGTTGGCACCCACAGTTCCGTCGGAGCCCAGGCCCCAGAACTTGCACTGGACCAGCCCCTCGGGCGAGGCGTCGATGTTCTCCCCCGGCGGAAGGGATGTGAATGTGACATCGTCGATTATGCCGACTGTGAACTGGTTCTTCGGCTCCTTCGTCTTCATGTTGTCGAACACTGCTTTGGCCATGGTCGGCGTGAAATCCCTGGAGCCGAGCCCGTACCTTCCTCCCACGATGACCCGGTCGTCATGGGCGTTCTGGAACACCGCGCAGACATCGACGTAAAGCGGTTCGCCGTAGGCGCCGCCCTCCTTTGTCCTGTCGAGGACAGTCAATCTCTTCGCAGTCTTTGGCACGGCTGCGAGAAGATGATTGGCCGAGAAGGGCCTGAACAGTCTGACCTTGACAAGGCCGACCTTCTCACCCCTCTTGTTCAGGTAGTTTACAGCCTCCTCCGCGGCCTCGCAGCCGGAGCCCATCATTATTATCACGCGGTCGGCGTCCTTTGCGCCGACATAGTCGAACAGTCCGTATTTCCTGCCTGTCAGCTTGGCAACCTTGGCCATCTCCTCCTCGACTATGGACGGAACAGCCTGGTAGTACTTGTTTGAGGCTTCGGTGACCTGGAAATATATGTCCGGGTTCTGGGCGGTGCCTCTGAGATGGGGGTGGGTGGGATTCAGTGCCCTGGCCCTGTGTTTCTTCACGGCATCCCAGTCCACAAGCGGCTTCATGTCATCGTATCCGATGGCATCAATTTTCTGGATCTCATGCGAGGTCCTGAAGCCGTCGAAGAAGCTTATGAAAGGAATACTGGTCCTGAGCGTGGAGAGATGTGAAACAAGCGCGAGGTCCATGACCTCCTGCACAGAGCCGGAGGCGATCTGCGCCCAGCCCGTGGACCTGGCTGCCATGACATCCTGGTGGTCTCCGAATATGGACAGCGCCTGGCCTGCTATGGCCCTTGCTGAAACATGCAGGACGCAGGGCATGAGCTCGCCTGCGATCTTGTACATGTTGGGCAGCATGAGGAGAAGCCCCTGAGACGCAGTGAAGGATGTTGCCAGTGTTCCCGCGCTGGCCATGCCGTGCATTGCCCCGGCAGCGCCGCCCTCGGACTGCATTTCCACAATCCTCAGTACCTGGCCGTGCATGTTCATCCTGCCCTTGGCCGCCCATGCATCGGCCTCCTCGCCCATCGGGCTTGAAGGCGTTATCGGATAGATTGCCGCAACGTCGCTGAACGCATAGGCCACATGGGCCGCGGCGGTGTTTCCGTCAACTGACATTTTCATGCTTACAATCTTGTTCTTCTTGTCGGTCATTGTTCCACCCTTCTTGATGATGCCAAGTTCATTCACCTAGCGAGGCACCCCATAAAATCAAGGATATTAATCTTATCGAATATTTTACTGCCACACAAAGCTGAACGCGAGGCCTTTAAAGGCCTGGATGAAAACGCAGGGCAGTAAACGTGGATAGACCGTTGCATGCCGTGAAATCCGTCCCATCGGAAATCGGGGCCTTAAAGCCCCGATGAATAGGCATGCAACCGCCCCTCTGTAAACTTCCAGTCCCGGCTGTGAACGCCTGCCTCTTCAGGCTTCCGAAGGAAGACTGGAGATAGGGCGAATTTCACAGACTATAATGAATTCGCCACTAACTTCAGGGGCTGGTAGTTTACGCGCTCCCGCTTGAGCGTGCAAGGCTGGCACACAGGCACATCTTTATGCTAAGTTATAAATAGGTTTCAGTTTGTAAGGCCAAAAGGTGACCATATGAAAGCCGTGATACTTGCCGCAGGGGAAGGCACCCGGCTCCGCCCATTTACCAATTCGGAGCCCAAGCCCATGATACCCATTGCCAACAGGCCGATTCTCGAATACGCCATTGAAGCTCTGGCCAAGAACGGCGTGACAGATATAACCATGGTTGTCGGCTACAAGAAGGAGCGCATAATGAGCCACTTCGAGGACGGCAAGCGCTGGAAGGTTGACATTGATTACATAGACCAGAAGAAGCGGGTCGCCCAGGCCGGTACAGCCTATGCTCTCTCCATGGCAAAATCAGCTGTCAAGGGGGATTTCCTGGTTCTCCCGGGAGACAACATCATCAGCCCCAGTCTGATCGGGGACCTTCTCGGCAAGAAGGGCAAGTACAGGATGGTCGTCACCGAGAGCGAGACCCCTTCCAAGTATGGCGTTGTGGAACTGTCCGGGGACACTGTGAAGAACATTGTCGAGAAGCCGGAAACGCACATCAGCAACCTCATCAGCACCGGGATTTACATGTTCAGCGATGATATCTTCGGCGAAATCGACAGGGTCATGAAATCCGGCAAGTACGGCCTTACCAGCGTGCTGCAGAACATAATTCCCACGACCAAGGTCACAGCCGTGAAGACATCCAAAGTCTGGAGCGACGTAGTCTATCCCTGGGACATACTCGGAATGAACGCTCTGGCTCTGAGAAAATGCGCATCCAAGACATCCGGGAAGATGGACAGGGGTGTCACGATGAAAGGCCCGGTCTCCATTGGAAAGGGCACGATCATCCGCTCCGGAACGCACATAATGGGCCCGGTTGTGATAGGAGAAGGCTGCGAAATCGGCCCGTCAGTTTGCATCTACCCATCCACCAGCATCGGGAACAACGTGCGGATCGGGCCGTTCACCATTGTCGAGAACAGCATTCTCATGAACGATGTCCAGCTCAGCTCCGGCTCTTACATCTCACATTCCGTCATCGGCGAGGGCGCCGAGATACTTCCGCAGTTCTGCGCGGTCGAGTCCGAGGCCCATGTCAGACTGGAGGGCGAATGCAGGAAGGTGGACAGGCTGGGCGCCCTGGTCGGCGAGAGAACCGTTATCGGGAGCCAGGTGTCGGTTGAGCCCGGCTGCATCATCGGCTCTGAATGCAGGATTGCCAACCATGTCTGCGTCAGGGGAAACGTTGCGGACAATACCAGAATAATGTAGGGACAGTGCATGTGCGGTATCATCGGCTACACGGGAAACAGGCAGGCCAGGGATGTGATTCTCTCCGGGCTGAAGCGCCTCGAGTACAGGGGATATGATTCCGCGGGCCTGGCAATAGGCAACGGCTCGCTGAACATTTTCAAGGACAAGGGAGACCTTGACCACCTGATGGGGATTATCCCGGTCATGAGAGGCAAGTTCGGAATAGGCCACACGCGCTGGGCCACGCACGGCCCGCCCATGAAGAACAATTCGCATCCGATGCAGGACTGCAAGGGCGAGATCGCGCTCGTGCACAACGGGATCATCGAGAACAATATGGCGCTCAGGGAGGAGCTGATGAAGAGGGGCCATGTTTTCCGTTCCGAGACCGATACAGAGGTCGTGGCGCATCTGCTGGAGGAATTCTACGACGGCAATCTCGAGCAAGCCATGCGGAAGACGGTGGCAAGGCTGCAGGGCAGCTATGCGCTGGCCGCCATTCATGTAAAGGAGAACGGAAAGATTGTGGGCGCGAGGAACATCAGCCCGCTCGTGGTCGGCGCAGGGAAGAGGGAGAATTTCCTCGCATCGGATGTGCCGGCCATCCTGGATTACACTGAAAGGATGATTTACCTTCTCGACGGGGAGATTGTCACCCTGACCAGGGAAAGCGTGAAGATAACCGACTTCAACGGCAAGGAGATAAAACGCAACTGGCAGAGAATCGACATGACACTCGAGGGGGCGGAGAAGGGCGGCTACGACCATTTCATGCTCAAGGAGATCTTCGAGCAGCCCGAGGCAATCCAAGACACCATAATCGGCGCCAACCTGAATGCGGAGAGCGGCTACTCGATAGACATGGCCCCGGACAATGTCAAGATAATCGCATGCGGCACTTCCTACCATGCGGGCTATGTCGGGAAATACATGCTCGAGGAACTCGCCCGCATACCCACGACAGTCGACCTCGCCTCGGAATACAGGTTCTCATCAATCACCTCCTCCAATCCGCTGGTGATAGGAATAAGCCAGAGCGGCGAGACCACTGACACGCTTTCGGCCATCAGGACCGCGCAGAAGCGCGGGTTCGACACGATGGCCATAGTCAACATAGTCGGAAGCACGATGACAAGGGAAGCGGATTCCGTGTTCTTCACGAGGGCTGGCCTCGAGGTCGGCGTGGCTGCGACCAAGACGTACATCACCCAGCTCGTGGCATTGCTCTCGATATCCATCAAGATGGGCGTTGCCAAGGAGCATCTGTCGATAGACGAGGCCAGGCATCTGGCCAATGAGATGAGGAAGCTGCCGAAGCATGTGCGCTCCGTTCTGGACCAATCCGACAGGATATTCGAGCTCGCGGAGCTTGTTTCCGGAGCCAGGAGCATGTTCTTCCTGGGCAGGAACCTCAATTACCCTGTGGCGCTTGAAGGCGCCCTCAAAATGAAGGAGATATCCTACATCCATGCGGAGGGCTATCCCGGTGGGGAGCTGAAGCACGGGCCTCTTGCCCTGGTCACCGAGGAGACGCCGGTCGTGGCAATAGCTGTCAAGGACCAGACATACGAGAAGATGCTGGGGAACATAGGCGAAGTGAGCGCGAGGGGCGCAACGGTCATCGCCATCGGAACGGAGGGCGACAGGGAGTTGGATAAATACGCGGACCATGTCATTTACATCCCCAAGGTGCCGCCTCTGTTCACCCCGATTCTGACTTCGGTCGTCCTCCAGTTATTGGCCTATCACACCGCCAACATACTGGGCTGCGAGATCGACAAGCCCAGGCATTTGGCGAAGAGCGTCACCGTGGAGTAAACCGGTAATTCATTGCTTCTAAAATGGTGGAATTACCGGCCCTCTGAGCGAATCGCAGCGGCGATTCGAGGCGAACGCCTTTATTTTCCATCCGAAGTCCTGATGGACATTCGGAAGGTTACTTCACCGGCGTTCACCGATTGCCATAAAATGTCAAGAATTTATGGCCCTCGATTTAACATGAATCATTGCCGGGCCATGGTCGAATGCGTTGCGTTTGTCTGCAGAAAATTGCATTCAACTTTTTTTCAGCACCGCGTAATGGTTATCGGCAGAGAACCATTTCTCATGAACCGCGAATTCTGTGGAAGCCAGGAGCCTTTCAAACTCTTTTTCCGTGAAAAGATGGTAGTACCGCTGGAACACACGTCCGTCCGGCATGTTCCAGTCAAGCACTATATCTCCCGGTTCCCAGTCATGCTGGAATTCGATCTTGGCCTGCCCTAGGTTCTCCTTGAACTTGGGCTGTTCCGCGGACCATACACCGGCCAGGCAAAGGCCTCCGGGCTTCAGGCATCTGTATGCCTCCCTGAGGGCCAGAACCCTCTCGCCTGCATCGGGAATGTGATGCAGGACAGCGCTTAGCAGGACAGCGTCCGCAATGCAGTCTCTGAAAGGGAGCTTCACCACGTCCCCCATAACTAAAAGTGTTGAACCGTCCGCCCGCTTCCGAACCGAAGATAGCTGCCCCGACGAGAAATCGAGGCCGACGGTTCTTAGGCCCTTCTCCTCCATGAGCCTCATGTCCCTGCCGTTGCCGCAACCCAGGTCCAGGACCAGCTGGCCTGCAGAAAGAAGATCGGAGAATCTCCTGATGTCGGGCCAGGGATGGTACCTTGTCACATCGAAGTTCTCGGCGATGGCATCGTAAGTTCGGGCAATGTCGGGTTTGGATTTCCTCATGGGCTCACTTTTCGGTATGATATTTATTAGTTACCAATCCACCGTCCAGACTGAATCCGCAGGCACATGCACCCAGTAGCCCTCTCCTGGCTTCATCAGGTAGGTCGGCCCGACCTCGCTGAGAAGCGTCGGGGAGCTGGCGTTGAAGACCTCGACATGGTCTGCCCCGGTGCCCCAGAAGGCGTTTGCCACCGTTTTTTCAGTGAAAGTTGGGTAGCCGATCAGGTTCCAACCGGTATACAATTGAATGGAGGTAATCGCAGGAATCCGGCCCTCCAATGTCAGGAAACCGTCGCCAATCGAGGTAATGTATACCCAGAGGCCCATGGTATAGTTGATGTTGAAAAGGTCGTTGGCGGTGCCATCTATTCTGTGTATCTTCCATGGGTCATCGGTATCTTGTGAATCATACCATCTGACCACGTTCCATTCAGTATCACCCGTAATGTCCCTCAACACGTCCGGCGGAAAGCCCGAACAGGCGAACGGGATGGAGATGAGGTTCCAGCCCAGTATCACTGGTATGGAGAATATACCGAACGAAGGAATGGCCATCAATGGATAATCATCCTGCGCTCCGGTCCCGCCCTGGATGCTCGTGTAGGGGGTGTCCCCGAAACCATCGGGGCCATTGATGTCTTGGTTCGGGCCATTTTTCTCGTCACTGCCAGTGTAGTCGGACCAGTAATTGCCGCCGGAGGGGTAGCTGTTGTGCCATTGGTTAGAACCTGTGTCATCGTATGCTTGGTTATTGTTCTGGGTAAATGTGTTATGATAAATTATGTTAGAGTTTGATCCTTCATAGATGGCAAACCCATTCCCGTTTCCATTAATGTCATTATTGGAAAGAGTGTTATATACACTTGAAGTGAGAAATATACCATGGTTTGGGTTGAATTTTACGATATTTTCAATTATTTTATTATGATTGGATGAAATGCATGCGATTCCATTAGAATGATTTTCAACTTTATTGTTTCTAATCAGATTTCCATCTGATAATCCTAAAAATATACCGTCTGCGAGTCCATAGAGTATTGAATTATTCTTTAGAGTATTATTATTCGCTTGAAATAATTTTATTCCTTGGTAGTTTCCATTCATTGTGTTACAATCGAGGGTATTATTATTACTGGATGCTATACGAATTCCCGTATCCCAATGGGTTGATGTAAATGCATTGCCTGTAACGAAATTGTAATTCGAATGGGCGTACAACACTATACCCGCCAGTTTATCGTTGATGAACTCATTATTATATATCCAACTAAAAGATACAATATCGAAGAAAATACCCACACCAGTATCAGTCAAATAATTAGAAAAAATGATGCAATTCTGTGTTTGTATTGCCTGCATCCCATAGGTTATATTTATGATGGTGTTCAGATATATAACGCTTGATGCACTCTGGGATAGATGTAATCCAGTGTTTCCATCAGATATAGTATTTCTCTCAACTAAATTATTTACACCATACAAGTTGAGACAAATTAATCCGCCTACTATTTTATTTCTTCTGTAACAATTGTCCAATGCATCAGATTCAATGCCATGTTGTTTATTGTTAAAAATAACATTGTCATCCACAATCACACTGGATACGTCCATGCAATATATGCCATTCCAATTATTGGCATCTATTGTATTGTTGTTGATATTTACAGTCATCCCGGATATATACACAATACCGTGCCCCTCCGACGAGGGTTCGTATGGGTATGAGGAAATAACCTGGACATCGTCAATATACCAACCTTGATGATCATTTTCATTATCGTTTATAGAATCAAAGAAAAATTCTATTTTTAACTCTTTTTCAACACAATTCGAAATATTCACGACATATCGAATCCATTCACCCATTGGCTCTCCAAACATTTGGATATCCACCAGAGGTATAAATGTATCGCTATAAATCCTCACCCAGCGTTGATCCGTCTGCGTTCCCATTGTATCTGTCTCGTACCAACTCCAAAATACGAGCGACGCATCAGTGGCGTTTATGAGGTTTATCCATCCAGATGTGGTCAGTTGACCTATAGTCCGACCACCAGTGTCGTAATTGCCTGTTGAATCCTGACCAAACCACCAACATTTGTTACCTGAATGGCTGAGGTTCTGCGGCGGAGCCACGCCCGTTTCATTATCGACCACATGCCAAAGACCAGTGCCAATCCAGGGTTTCTCACATATTGATTCCATGTTACTTGAAAATATAAGATTCTTTCCATTCCGGGAGATTGTATTTGATGCTATTGTCATGTAATCTACTTCATCACACCATATACCGGACCCGAAGTTATCGCTAATTCTATTGCCAGAAATAATATTTCCGATGCTTGAAATACCGCTTAGGAATACGCCATGCTTTCCATTCCACACAATACCAGTATTGTTCTGGATAATCGGGAATGAATCCTCCGCGAAAATTCCATTTCCGCAGTTCCATGAGATGTTACTAAATTCGATAGTGGGAGCCGCACCTCCCACACAAACCACGCCATTCCCACCATTATCATGTATCTTCGCCCCAGTAATATTCGCGTCCGACCCCTCCAGCCACACCCCGTGCGTCTTGCCATTGCGGACCTCGGCCCCGTTCTCGATCCGCACGTTGTCCGTGGTGCAGATTATCCCGCCTGGCTGCGAGAGGTCGGGGGAGCCCATGACGTTTTCGACGATGCCGGGCTTGTCAGGTGGACTTTCCCTTCCGATGTTGAGTGTGCCGTTCATGTAGAACCAGTAATGATTATCTTGGTCGTTGTTCCAGAGTTTGCCGTAGATGTTGAGGGTGCCTGTGGGATAGACCTCAACTTTAAATTCTCCATCCCGCGTGCATTCCATGTCATGAGACGAATTACCATCAAGAGTTGCAGTCTCAGAACTTACGGTCCAATTCGCTGCGAGAACATCAGTTTTTATAACATCCAATTGTGCATCAACGGTTAAATCACCGCGTATCACCACAGTCAAATTTTCCCAAACTGTGGGCTCGGTGATGGTTGTTGGCCCCAGTTCGAGTATCGGTCGCCAACCCGGAACAACATTGAAGCTCTCTTCGAATTCATTCACAAGAATTCGTTCATTACCATGACCCTTGATGTATATCTCTCCCCTTATCCAGTTTCTACCACGTTCTATTGGTGTCCACATGTCTTCGTTTTTACCAAACGCATCAGTCGTTTTTGTCTGGCCAGACTGTATTGCGCCGAAGTGAACCGATTTCAGGAACGATTCTGTAACGCCATCTGGTCCAACGTGATAGAGGTCAACAATGACATTCTTTCTTTCATTTTCACCGTTCAATATTGCCAACCGAATATTGTTCTCTTTTTCCGTAAACGCGAGGCGGAAATATGGAGGACATCTGATGTCAACCAGTGTAATATCTGGAGTTGGTTCAGCGTTAGCGTTTGTGATGGGAGAATCTATAAAAATCGTCCTTGAGTTCTCGATGCTTCTCGGCGACGCAGAATTCGTTGGAAAATCATGTTCAGGCATTGTGGTCTCAATTCCATCCTTAAAAGTCTGGAGCATATTGTCAGTACGTTTGTTGTCGTTATTGGTGAGTATATTTTCGTTACCAAAGTGAATATCAACCAGTTCTCCGAATCCAATATGCTCTATGATATGATTTCTGGTGATTGTTTGTGAATTGGCAACCACTGTTATCTCAATTTCGTCTCCTATTTCGTAGCCGTTTGGCATATCATCCAGTGTCACTTCATAAAGACCGTTTTCGTAAGATTCGGCATCCAACGACTCGCCAGTTTTGAGATTGGTGATTGTCAGAATTGCAGCCGAAACAGGTATATTATTTTCATCGTAGATTGTCCCCCATATCGTGTATGGCGGTATCGGCGGTGCGGAATTATCTGTCCCATCAATCGGCACGGCAGCCGTCTTTTCCGAAAACACGAAACCTGTTGAAAACAACATAGCCATTGTGATTGCAATCGTTATAACCTTGCCCCAAATTCCTGAATTTTCTCTCGCCATCTTTTCACATCCTCCGCCCTTCCAACTGCTCGCTTCAGCGTTAGAGGTTAATATAGCAGAGCCGCGTATAAATAGTTTTATGTAGGATGTAACAAATATAGTCTAATTGATGTTGAAACACTTACTCGTTGCATCAATTTGCTTACTGTATCTTGTAAGTGGGTTGGCAGGAACCATATTAGCGAAAACCGCAAACACCGCTAAGACATCGTCGATTATCTACACGACTGGAGACTGGGTAGTACCAGATGCACAGGTCAGAGAAAACGAGACCATTGTTTTAACAGGAAACCTAACGGTACAGTCTGGCGGAAGTTTAACTTTAAGAAATATTACCCTAATAATGAATAGCACTGCTGGAGGCTCAGCTATAGAGGATTTCTATCATATAGAGGTCCAACAAGGCGGTACGATGTATATTTTAGATCTAGATAGTGACAATTCCACAATAAATGGAGCTTCAAACATTACTCTAAATAACCCAGCAGCCTATTATTGGTTTTGGGTTAGAGATGGTAGTAATTTTACAATGAAAAACAGCGAATTGCATCAATGTGGGGGGTGGTCTGTCAACTCTGGTGGCGCGGGTCTTATGGTGTACACAGACAACGCTACAATTGACCATAATTTAATATCCGATAATCGTTACGGTATCGTCCTCTACGGCTCCGACGCGGTGGTGTCGAACAACACGATAGAGTGGTGCGAATATGGGATACGGGCTACATCGTGGTCGAATGGAACAATAGAAAATAATTATATTGCATGGAGCGATACTTGTGGCATTCGAATAGATGGTTGGGATAATACAGTCAAGAGAAGTTCGAACCCGCTCGTGCGAAATAATACAATAATGAAAACGGGTCGAGATGCTTTAAATAAAGGCGATGCTATTTCAATCCAGTATTACAGCAGCCCGGTTATCCTGGACACATATGTATTTGATTGGGGAGAGGATGGCATTTACATTGGCCAGGAATGCCACCCGACCATAGAGAGTTGCGTATTTGACGGACAAGACGGAAATTATGGTGTAGCGACATCGTCTCCGGGGATAGTCAGAATGACTAATTCTACAATTGTCAACACTGGTAATATCTCTCTGGCAACGGCGTTTCTTATTTTAACCAACTGCACTTTCAACCATTCCAAAGTGATTTTCCAGGGAACAGATTCCAACCTTACTGTGAATTGGTTTTTCAACACGTATGTAAATGACTCATTTAGCAATTCGGTTTCCAATGCCAACATTAGAATCCGAGACAACGAGAACGGAACATTCGATGAAAACGTTACAACAGATAACAATGGATTCTTGAACTGGACAGTCCTTAGAGAATACTTCCAAAAGGATATCAACGGGGACAAGGATGGAAATGATCCCGGTGAAAGAATCGATTACGGCCCCTACAACCTCACCGTCTCCAAGCCCGACTACAAAACAGCCTACGCCTCTGTCTGGATGAACGAGAGCAAGTCCATAACCATCACCCTGGAGGCCAACGAGACCGTGAGCGACCCCTACCCCATCTACGGCTACGCCTACCTGTACGATGGCACCGGAGGCGTTTACAACCCCCTTCCCCTTATCAACGCCCAGGTCGAGATCACCTGGTGGAATGTCTGGCTGAACGATTGGCAGACCATCACGACCAACACAATCGGAACCGGCCAGTACTCGGTCGACATCATGAACTACACGAATGGCGGCGTTGTGTTCTGCAATGCCACGGCACCAGCACCGTTCAACAATCAAGGCTACAACTGGACAGTTGTCGATGTGGCAGGGGCCCCTGGAGGAAGGCAACAGAACATAGTCTGCGGCGTTCCCTACGATATGGTAATCACCAATTATCCGCTGGCTGTGCCTGTGAATTCGCCTTTTGGAATAACCTACGAGATCCAGGACATCGATGGATTGCGAAGCCAGGGGTATTTCACATTCTTCGATGGCCCGGTGAACATCAGCGCCAACGGGTCTTATTCGGCCCCGGGGAATTATTTGTTCAACGGCCTCGCCAGCGGAACTCCCGGAACGAGGACTGAGACAGTCACTCTGGGATTGCCCCTGGGCCAGAGATGGCTCAATGTATCGGAAGGTCCGGACCTGAATCCGTACCTCACTCCCTGGGGGGCGTTCAACCATTGGAATGGAACCGCAGGCTTCCTGAAGGACTGGGACAATGTGACAATTAATGTAACAGGTGCTGGATTCCTCTGGAGGCTGGAACAAGGTTGGAACCTCATCTGCGTGCCTGCCAGCCCGGTGCAGAAAGGCGGAAACGGGATATTCGACTCCTATGACGCGCTGAACATCACTTATGCGATTACCGGGGATCCTGATATGTCCATCGCGGACAGGATTGGCGGCATTCCTTCTGCCTACAATATTTTCGATATAGGAATGCCCGAGAATCTCGCGTTTCCAATGGATGGCGTGCATGGCTATTGGCTGTACCTCAGCGTGCCGGGGCCGTTCGTTGTGAGCGTCATTGCCCAGAATTATTCAGTCGCCGGAGCCAATGTGGCCAACCTTGCGGTAGGATGGAATCTGATGGGCTTCACCCACAATGTCTCGGGAGGGGGAGCGCAGCCCGGAGGCTGGAACTCGGCGCTCAGCGCCAGCCATTTCACGAATGGAAACGTGGATTCGGACCTGAATGTACCTCCGAGGAATAAACTAGTTATCACATGGTGGAACCCGATTGTACAGTGGTATCACAGCTATGTTGTCACGCCCACGTTCCCGGGGATGCCCACGCATGACTGGGCGTACGACACGACGTATGCCTATGGATACTGGGTGTGGACGGATGCAGCTATGCAGGTTACATTCGATACGGATTATTAATCGCCAAAGCGGAATTGGTTCTCGGCAAATGCCATCGGAAATTGCGCGATGGCCCGGCTCTCATTCTGTTGGCTAAATCAGGGCCATGAATTGCTGGCGATGTGATGGCAAGAGGTGAACACGGAAACTGAATCGTTCCGAATGCCGAAGGCTTCGGATGGAGATTGAAGTGTTCGCCATGAATGAGCATTTGCCAACATATTCATTCAAGAAAGAGGGATTTTCGTAATCGGCAATCAGGGAGCGATGAGATTACGGGTATGCTTCCACTGCCTCGGGTAGGTCCCGGGGGCCATGAAAACCCTTTCCAGGTTCACTGCCGCTCCTTTCTGCATCTCCCGCATCTTCTCCGACTCTGCGAGCGCCTTTCCCACGGCAATGCCCTCTCCCTTCTGCGTGAAAACGGCCACTATCTGGCACTGCTTGAAATCACCCTCGAGCTTCGTGATGCCCGGGACAGCTACGTCCGCGCCGTGGCATATCGCGTCGACTGCCGAGTCCTTGATGTATATCTTTGGCAGCCCGTCAAGCAGCCTCTCGAAGGGCAGTACCACCTCTCTGAGAAGGGATTCGTCCCCGTCTTCCGTGTATGCGACATGGGCGTCCATGAGTTTCTGCAGCTTTACAATCTGGGCTTCGCCGAATCCGGCGGTTCTGGTTCTGCGCAGCTCGTACATGTGGCCTCCGACGCCCAGCGCGTCGCCCATGTCCACGCACAGCGTTCGGATGTATGTCCCGGACTCGCAAACGACCCTGAACAGCACGCTCTTGCCCTGCATGTCCAGAATCTCCATCTCATGAATCCTTCTGGCCCGTCTCTCGCGCTTTACCGCGGCCCTTACGGGCGGGGTCTGGTAGATCTCGGTCGTGAATTCGCTGAACACCCTGTCAAGATCATCCCTCGGAACCTCGGCGTGAAGCTTGAGCGTGGCAATGTACTCCTTCGTGTCCAGCAGCAGAACCTGAAGAGCTTTGAGGGCGTCGTCCAGCGCTATGACGAGCACTCCGCTGACATTGGGGTCCAAAGTGCCTCCGTGGCCTGCCTTCTCGGCGCCGAGCATGTTCCTGACCCACGCGGAGACCTGATGGCTCGTCGGACCTCTGGGCTTGTCTATGACAATGATGCCCTTCCTGAGATGGTCCTTCATCTCTCTCTGGTCCGGCGGGACGCCGTGCCTGCTTCTGGTTCCTGTTTCAGCCATCCAGCTTTCCCTCCATCTTCAGGAGTATGCTGTTCACGACTTCCTCAGGTGTGTGGCCGTCCGTGTGTTCCACGTGGTCGTACACTGCCAGCGAGTTAAGGTCGATGTTGTAGACCTTTTTGTACCTCTCGCGCTCGCAACTCTCCCTTGCAATGATTTCCTCCCTTACCTGCTCGACAGACTTGTTCTCCCTTCCGGCGTTCCTTTCAGCCCTTGTTTCCGGGCTGGCATCGATCCTCACCTTGAAGGCAGGGATCCCGTTCAGATGCAGCATGTGCGCGGCCAGCCTTCCCTCAAGGACAAGTTTCCTCTTTTCCCCCGCCAGGGCCAGCATCCTTCTGTCGAGCTCCTTGTCAATGTCATGGTTCGTCAGGGCCATTTCCCCGAATTCCGCCAGGGACATGCCCTTCTCCTCGGCCATATGCCGGAAGATCATCCCCGTTGAAACAAATTCATAGCCCAATCTCTCGGCCAGGAGCTTCCCCACCGTGGTCTTGCCGCTGCCCGGGGGCCCGCTGATTGTGACAATCATTTCCTTACCCCTGCCTCCACCGGTGCCAGGGTCTCTTCCCCATCATCAATGACAAGGTATTCCTCCTCTTCCACATCCAAGGTCTCTTCCTCTCCGCCTCCGTCAATCTCGGGCTCTTCAGCCTCGGGTTCGGTTTCCGCCTTTTTGGCCAGTAATTCGGGGTTCTTGAGGAACTTGTTGAAGCTGTAGAGCTTGAATATGCGCTGGATCACCTGCGCTGTGGACATTGAGATGAGCATGTAAAGGAGCATCCAGTTGGAGAATCCGCAGCATTGGCTTGTGCTCAGGGCTCCATTCATGTCAATGTTGCCCGACCAGGGAACCGAGAGCGTTGCACCGGGAATCTTGCCGATGAAAGTGCCGATGAACGCGAATGTGGCTATGAGGAATATCATCGTGAACATCATGGGCTTCATCTGGTCTATCATCGTCGTCATCTGGTCCTTGGACATGTCGAGCTGCTTCTTGGTCATTATCTCGATCTCGTCCTTGTTCCCGGACATCCTGGCATCTCTGAGTTTCTTGTTGAAGTCCTTCATCTTGAACTGCTTCTCGGCAGATTCGATCCAGTCTATGAAATAGTGGCGCACTCCGCTGGAAAATGTGACCAGGATGACGCCGGCCGCCATGATCGTGAGTACGGGATATTGGCTGTTGAAGCCGATGACTGGCTCAAGCACGATTCCCGCAATCTCGCCCACGGAGTTTCTGAGGTCCTCGTTGAACATGATGAACATTGTTGCGAAAATCATTATCATCATGAACATCTGCGAACCCATGTTTGCGGGCGGCTGCGGCGCTGGTGTGCTTGCCATTACATTCTCCTTGCTGGCTGATTGCTTTTCACTATAATAGGCTTTCCTTGCCCTACTGCCTTTCCTTTCCCTTCAGGGATTTCATTGCCCTGACCATGCATATGTTCAGAAACGCTTCCGCATCCCCGCTGCCAGTGAGTCCGGCCGCCCCGTCATGGCCGCCCCCCTCTCCGTCGCATTCGGCAGCAACCGCGCTGAACATCTCGCCCAGGTGCATCCCGGCAATGCAGGCCGCTTGATTTGCCCTTCCTGTGATCCTGAAACCGCCCTCTTTCCGGGAAGCCGCGAATGCAACATCAGCGCCGATCGAGAGAAGAGCATGGCACGCGGCAGACTCGAATGCCCCTGTTTCTGTCGCAGCCACCACCCATTCCCCGATCCTTTCGAACCTCATCCTCTGGGCACCCTTCAGCCGGGATATCCTTTTGGATATGTCCTGGTCTTCAGCACTCTCGAAAGCCGCTTGCACATCCTCCAGGCAGAGTCCGGATGCCGCAAGTATCTCGGACGCGTTTGCCAGGGTGCGGGCCGTTCCCCTTTTGAGATGCCCTGTGTCAGCGATGATTCCTGCCATAAGGGCGAATCCTGCCTCCTGTCCGATATTGTCAGGTCTGCCCATGATCTCCCAGACAAGCTCGCAGCATGAGGTTGCCTTCGGGTCCAGGAAGGACCTTGGTGCCGTGCATTTCTCAGTTTGGGAATGGTGGTCTATCACGGTGGCCAAGCTCCAGTCCACGCCGCCGTATCCGAGCGAGGAATCCGACTGGGCATCCACAACAAGTATGTTCTTTCCATTCGCGGAATCAAAATCAGGAACAGCATCGGTCCCGAATCTGGCCATGAGCTTCTTGCCGAGATGGCTCACGCCGGCAGGTGCATGCAGGGATGAATTGCCGTAATGCACGGCCAGGGCAAGCGCGGCCCCGGCGCAGTCGAGGTCTGCGTTAGAGTGCAGAAATATGGCATTCGGTCCCTTTTCGATCAATGAAGCAATCCGAGTGATGTCCCCGCTCATGCCTTTTCCTTCTGGAGTGCCTCGGTGAGCTCCTTCTGGAGGTTCTGGTGCATCTCTCTGAGGGTCTTGTCCTGGTTTCCCAGGGTCTTTATCCGGATCTCCAGAGTCTCTTTCTTGTCCTCAAGTTCCTTCTTCAGGCCTTCCCTGTCGTCATTCCTGACGAGAATGGTTCCGACGCTCTTGTAAACCTCGGCACCCTTCTTAAGCTTGCCCAATTCCTCGATGGTCTTCTCCAGTTCCGTAACCTGCATCTCTATCTGGTATTTCTGCTGGGCAATTGCCTGAATCTGCTGCTGAAGCTGCTGAAACTGCATTATCTTGCCCTGCATCTCCTGGCTTATGTCGTTCATTGTATCACTCCTGCTGTCTCGCATGTGTCGAGCGCCAGCTTTGTCCATCTGAGATACGAATTCATGGCGGCCCTGAAAGCCACAATGTCCTCGGCCTCTATTTCGATGAGCAATTCGCCCGCCTGTTCCGATATGCGCATTGCAGCCCTCGGAATCTCCCAGTCCGTCTCCGGCGACAGGGCCCGGGCAAGCGTTTCGGCACCCGCCTCGGGCTTTATTCGGATGCTAGCCCTCATCATCGGAAGGGGGATGATTTGTCCATATATACATTTTGGTCACTCGTGAGTTTGTCAAGAATTTTGTGATATTGAGATTACTGCGAGGGTCTAGGGTCTGCGTTTTCATAATGTGATAAAGGGTCTAGGGTCTTTGCCAATAATATGGGGTAAAGGGTCTAGGGTCTAGGGGGCTGGCTTGTCCGGACAAAGCCAGTAAATGCGATTTGGAAGCACCCTATGACCCTATGACCCTAGCCCCTAGCCCCTCAACCCAAATTTTCACCTAGAAGTTGACAGACACTCACTCGTATTCCATGTTGCATTGATGGCATGATGCGGCATCCTTCGATACCTCGCAGCCGCATCCCGGGCAGAGGTAAACTTCCTCCTCCGAATCAAACACTGCGCCGCACTGGCAGACCTGAGCATCTTCCCGGACATATGAGTAGCACACCGGGCACTGGAACACAGTTTCGACTGTGTCGCCATTCCGCAAGTTCTCATCAATGGTTCCAGGCTCATTTTCCTTCTCCCCGCTTTGCCGGCAGAATGCGAACTCATGGTTGCAAATCGGGCATTGGCCCATCTCACTTATGCATGAAAGATGAAAGAATCTGCCGCATTCGCAGAATGTCATTACGGCCCCCGCTTCAAGCCTGCCCAGGCATATCGCACACAGTCTATCTGGCCTTGTCCCGGTTATGGCTATTGTGCTTCTTTTCGGAGCATGTGGAACTGGCTGGTTGTCCGCGGGGTGTTGCAATGCCGAAGGCCTTCTGAAGCTGATGCGGCCCCTGGTTCTCACGGTTCTCCCCACCATTGACTCTACCGAAAACAACCGATGATAGATATACCTGTTGCCCGTTTTTGCCTTAAAACCGATGTTTCGTGAAGGTCGGATTCTGCCATCTGACGAAGATTTTATAAACCTTCGCGTGCTTCAAGTTCAGGTTACATCAGTTGGGCTGAACGATGGAGACATGAAATGCCGATTTTTGGTGGCAAGAAGGAAAAGAAGAACAAAGCTGTTGCAGCTATCGAGGTGCTTTTGAACGATGCCGATAAAAGCCTGAAGTCGGGGGATCTCGACAAGGCGGCATCCGAGTACAGACGCGCACACCGTTACCTCTACCGGGAGGAGAACATTGCCGAGAATCCCGAGGACTTTTCCGTACTTTTCACGAGGACTGGGCACGGCCTGTTTGAAACCGGCGAGCCCGACCGCGCAGTCGAGTGCTTTGACAAAGCCACCCAGTTGAATCCCAACAACATCGATGCCTGGATGAGCAGGGGCATTGTCCACATGAAGTCGGGTGCAATGCTGAATTATGCGATAATGTGTTTCGACGAGGTCCTCAAGCACGAGGAAAACAACCTGGAAGCCATGGAGAACAAGGTGGAGGCACTGGTTCTCAGCAAGAAGCAGGACGATGCCGCCGAGATACTCGAGAAAATGATAAAAATCGCCCCGGCCAACGAAGCTTACAAAAAGAAACTTGCGGAACTGTCCCCGAACGACCTGGAAACCATCACGGCCAAGCTCAAGAAATCGCCGAAGGATCCGCAGCTCTGGCGCAAACGCGCGGAGATGCTGGAATCGGCAGGCAACACTTCGGAGGCCATAGAGGCCTATCTCAGGCTGGCCTATCTGTCCAAGGAACCGGCAGTTTATGAGAAGGTCCTGGAACTGAATCCCAACAATATGACGGCCGTTGACAAATTGCTGGAGGCAAATCCCGACGACGTCAGGTTGCTTCACAAAAAGGCCGCGTCGCTCACATCCGACGGTAAAACCGACGAGGTTATATCCATTTTGGAAAGAATTCTTTCAAATGATCCCGATGACAAAAATGCCAGACTCCAGCTTGATTCGCTGCGCCCGCCCGAACCCGAACCAGCCCCCGAGCCAACGGCAGTCGCAGAGCCGGAGCCAATTCCGGAACCTGAGCCTGAACCCATCCCGGAACCTGAGCCAGTCAAACTGGTGGCTGCTGAGCCTTCTCCGGAACCCGAGCCAGAACCCCTTCCGGAACCCGAGCCGACTCCTGAACCAGAAACCGTAATCGAGGTCAAAACCGAACCTCCACCCGCACCACCGGCGGTGCGAGTTCCACCTGACCCTTTCCAGGCCAAAATCGCTGCGAATCCCGGCAACCCAGATATTTATATGGAAGCAGGGGACCATTATTTCGAAAACGAAGAGCTGGACAAGGCGCTGGAATGTTTCAGCAAGGCTGTCGAATTGTCGCCCAAGGACACAGTGGCATTGCACAACAAAGGCTCAGTCCTGTTCGTAATGCAGAGATACGACGATGCAGTCACAACGTTCGATGCGTTGATTGCCATTGACAGCGAGGACACTTCCGCCTACCTGACCAAGGGCGCAGCCCTCTTCAAGGCAGGCAAGTATGACGAATCCATACAGGCTCTGAACAATGTGGTCAAGAGGGACATGAACGATGCCGCAGCATGGTATTACAAAGCGTCGGCAGAGGCCATGAAGGGCAATCTTAAATTGGTTGTGCCGTTCCTTACCAGGTCGGCTGAGGTGGAGGAGGAATTCCGTGAGAGGGCAAAGACAGACCCCTCATTTGAGAAGGTCAGGGACACACCAGAGTTCAAGGCTGTCGTGTTCAAGTAGGGGGAAAGATGAAAGACCTGTGGATTGAGAAGTACAGGCCCAAAACTCTGGACGATGTGGTGGGCCACGAGGACATCGTCGACAGGCTGAAAGCCTATGTGGGGAGCAACAACATGCCCCATCTCATGTTCGCCGGTCCGGCCGGCACAGGAAAAACAACATGTGCAATAGCGCTGTCCCGTCAGATGTTCGGGGATGATTGGAGCAACAATTTTCAGGAGCTCAACGCCTCTGACCAGAGAGGGATAGACGTCGTCAGGAAGACAATAAAGGACTTCGCCAGGACCTCGCCCCTCGGAGGCAACCAGTTCAAGGTGATATTTCTCGACGAAGCCGACGCCCTCACATCGGATGCACAGGCCGCGCTGAGGCGCACAATGGAGAAGTACTCGGGGACCTGCAGGTTCATCCTCTCCTGCAACTATTCCTCGAAGATAATTGATCCGATACAGTCCAGGTGCGCAGTGTTCAGATTCAGGCCACTCCTTCCCGATGATGTTAAAAAATATCTGGAGAGGATAGCCAAGGCCGAGGGTCTCGAGATAACAAAGGACGGCATGGAAGCCCTTCTGTATGTCGCAGGCGGGGATCTGAGGAAGGCCACAAACGTGTTCCAGGTATCGTCGGCACTGGGCACCAAGGTCGATTCGGAGATTGTTTACAAGACTAGCTCAACCGGCAAGCCACAGGACGTAATCTCCATGATGGAATTGGCAATATCCGGGAAATTCAGCGAGGCAAGGGAAAAACTGGACCTTCTGCTTATCGATTACGGGCTCTCGGGCGAGGACATTGTCAGACAGATGCACAAGAACATATATGAACTGGAGATTTCCGAATTCGGAAAGGTCAGGTTTCTTGACAAAATGGGCGAGATTGAATTCAGGATAATCGAGGGAAGCAACAGCCGCATCCAGATCGAGTCCATGTTGGCATATTTTTCATTGGTGGGTAAGGAATTCCAGAAATAGTGTAGAAACCGGAAATAGGCGTATAGTAAGAGTTCAGCTTTCTTGAGTTCGGGACTCGGGAAAGGGGAAGGGGGAACCGTACCAAATGGCTGTGAAAAACAGCCATTGATTCCGTCGCCGCTTCCCGCTTCCCGCTTCCCGATATTGCATTAACCCAGCAGGTTCCCGGTTCCCGACTCTGCAACCTACAACAATCACAGCTTCATTTCAATGAATGCTTGCGCCCTATACAAACCTTTATATTGGTTAAGGAAATCCCCGGGACAACCCTAAGGGGTGCCAATAAAACATGAGGTATTAAAATGTCAGACGACTACGCACCGAAAGCGAACGTGGAATTTGAAACGATTGGATCGGAGAGAAAGACTTTTGGAAGGAACAATTTCCTGGAAGTTGCCAGAAAGAAGGCAGTCACCGATGACGGGGTGAACGAATTCATATCCGTCTCCAGGGGATATTTCCTGCCTGACGGCAGCGCCAGGTTCAAGAAATCTCTGACCATACCGGACGACAAAGAACTGAAGGACTTTGTCGCAGAGATGATACAGAAGCTTTGATCTCTCCGGCCGCGAACAAACAGGGCATCATTCAGAGGATGTAAAATGGCTAAGGACGACAGTAATTTCTGGTCAAGATGGCAGACTATGTTCATTCTGTTCATAGTCATAGTTGCCCTCGTCATAGCCGGTGCTTACACCTCATATGCCCTGTTGTCTTCGCCCCAGTCCGGTATCGGATCCGGGAACCATGTGAACATCGGTGATGCCGTGGCAGTCGAATACATCGGCATGTTCGAGGACGGTACCGTGTTCGACACATCGATGCAGTCTGTCGCCGAGAACAACACGCTTTACCCGAAAAGCCTCTCTTTTGCGCCTAGATCAATGTATTCCCCTCTGAACTTCACAGTCGGTGCAGGCCAGATGATTGCTGGCTTCGACAGCGGAGTTTTGGGCATGGTCGTAGGCCAGACAAAAACCCTGGCAATCCCTCCCGAACAGGGATACGGCCCTACTGACCAGTCATTGATAATCCAGAAGCCCCTCACACTGAGCGTTCCCGTATATGAATGGATGGGCAATTCAACGGATTTCCAGAACACGTTCCAGATATCACCCACCGAGGGCACGAATGTGAAGAACGTGAAATACGGCTGGAACATGACCGTCTATCACGTGGATTACGCTTCGGACATGGTGCTTCTTAAGAACAACCCGTTCATGGGCGAGATTATAACGATGCCCGAGGGTTGGAACTCAAGGGTCATATCCATAGACACATCCGCTAATATGGGCGAGGGCGAAATTATTGTCCAACACCTTCTTTCCCCGAGCAATGTGAAGGCCGTGATGCATACCGACGAAGCCGGGAATCAGTTCGTAATAAGCTCTGTCGATACAGTCTCGGGAACCTACACTGTTGACTATAACAGGGAAGTCGTCGGCAAGACACTCATCTTCAAGGTCACTCTTGTGTCGCACACACCGACGGACTGAATAAGGCAGCCAATCCAGCAGCAGACGAAATCCCTGCGAGGGGTATTTTATTAATTTGTTAGTTTGATAGAGGCGATAAATATATATAGTACAGCTTTATATATTTCACCAACAAGTCTGTAAAGTGCAATGTCAGCTTGGGCAGCGTTGCATCACTTTAGTCAGGTTCGGAGTTGAAGAATTGACCAGCAGTTACCTGAAGGCAATGCAGCTCACGAAGCAGCTGGAGGAAAAGGCCAAAGAGGAAAAAAAGAACCGCCAGCTGGCCGAAGTCGAGATGCAGGAGGCGGAAAAGTCGATACATTCCGCCAAATCCTCGGACATCAATGTTGCAAGGGCCGAAGAGCTGCTTGTGAAGGCAAGTCAGAATTTTGAAGGCAAGGAATACAGGGAATCCCTTTCGTTGGCCACACAATCCAAGGACACTGCCATGAAATGTTTTGAGGACGGAATCAAGTCCATCATGGATTCCGTCGATAAGCTGGCTGAACTCGCGCAGAATGTCGGAAAGGACAGCGAACAGGGCATGAGCCTCCTAAAGGATGCCAAGGCCGCCCTCAAGGAGAAGAATTACGAGAGGTCCATGAACCTCTCCAAACAGGCATGGAGTGTCTATGAGAAAGTGACACAAGAATTCCTTTCCGAAACCTATTCCCAAGCCCAGTCCATGATAGTCCTGGCAAGGAACATAGGGGAGGATGTCATCTCAAGCGAAGCGCTTCTGGAACAGGCAAGGAAATCCATGGAGACCCAAGACTATCTTACTGCCCTTGGCCAGCTCAAGGATTGCATGGAATCCGCGGGCACAGGTTTGTCCTCTCAGGTCGAAGCCCTACTGGACGAAGCAAAGGGATACATGGTGACAGCCAAGGAACTCGAAACAGATGTGGCCAGGGTAACCGAACTTATCCAGAGGGCCGAATCCGAGATAGCGTCCGGCGACCTCGAGACAGCACTGAGTTCTGCAAGGCTATCCAAATCTGAATCCGAGAAGACCCTCAGCCGCGCAATCAGCGACAACCTGGAGATTCTCGGCCAGAATATCCAGGATGCCGAGAAGATCGAATCCAATGTGGATAAAGCCAACGAACTCCTGGGACTTGCCAAAAACGTGCTCAAAGAGGGCAATTACCTGGGTGCGATCGATGCGCTGAAGGAACTCAATTCCGAGATATACAACGCGCAGTTCCAGAAGGTACTGGCTACAATATCCCAGTCTCGTTCAAAATTCATAGCCGCAAACAAGATCGGCGCAGACCTCACTGAGGCAATGGAATTCCTGAACAGCGCGAAGAACGCCCTCAAGGAAGGCAATTTCGTCCAGGCCTTGGAGATGGCCAAGAAAGGCGACGACGTTGTCGACGGGATCGTGGCCGATTACGAGAACATCGAGAACACTATAGCCTCGCTGAAATCGCAGATTACCATGGCAAAGGGCCTAGGTACTGAGGTGTCAAACGTGGAATCCTCCCTTGGGTCCGCCACCGAATCCCTCGAAGCAAGGGATTTCGAGTCGGTTCAGGCTTATGTCAAACAGGCCCGTGAGGAGATATCCAGCGCCCTCTATTCCTATGCAACCGAATGCATTGAGGTTGCAGAGCTGGTCATCAGCGCAGGCGACAGACTCGGTGCCAACCTTGTCGAGCCCGAAGCCATGATGAAACAGGCGATCGACGCCACCAAGTCAGGCAATTACCAGAAATCGATCGAACTCTCCGCAGAAAGCACAAGGAGGGCCGAGGAGATCATCAAGATTCATGTTTCCAACACGATAGCTTCAGTTGAACTGGCCATGTACGATGCCGAGAACGTTGATATCTCCGTGATTAAGGGCCTGCTGGACTCGGCCAAGGCCGAATTCGAGAGCAATGCTTTCGACAGATCATATGAATTTGCCAACAAAGCGCTCAACATGCTTGAAACAAGCCAGTCCAGCAAGGCCAGGGACTCGGTTTCAAGTCTCAAACGCGCCTTGGCGGTTCTGAAGGAGATGACTGCAGACACGGGTCCGCTCGATGAAGCAATACTATCATGCGAAACCCATCTGAAAGAAAGGGATTTCTCGAGCGCATTGGCCGATGCGGATAAAGCCCTTGCCGATGCCAGGAACCTCCAATATGTCACGGCCGAAAGAATGTTCGGGGAAGGCAAACTGGCTGCCATAGAGGCAAAAAAACTGGGTATCGACATAACAGACATGAAGGAGGCCCTAAAAAGGGCAAAGACGGCTTTCTCCAAAGCCGACTTCCTCCAGACATACAAGGAAAGTCACTTTGCCAAATCCTCGTCGGAAAAGCAGATGCTGTTCCATAACAAGGCCTATGAGGCCATCAACCAGGCGGCCGCCATACTTGCGGAGGCCAAGAAAACAAAGGTCGACGTCAAGGACCCGATGGGCATACTTCTCTCTGCCAAAGGCATGTTTGAGCGGTTCGAATACGAGAATGCCCTGAAGGAAGCCGAAAAAGCCAAAATCGAAACTGAGAGACTCACTGCCCTGTTCCAGGCTGCCTCCACCCTGCATTTCATCAAGGAATCCCTGCAGATAATGAAAGATCTGGGCCAGGAAGACCCGGAACTGAATCAGCTGTCAGAAAAACTTGAGGCCGGGCTGAAGGCTGAGAAGCAGCAGGAGGTTCTGGCACTGGCAGCCCAGGGAGAATCCAAGACAATGACCCTTCTAAGCCAGTCAATAAGCAGTCTGCTTTCCTCAACTGAATCCCTGGTCATGGACGCTAGAGAACTCAACCTCATCGTCACAGCCCAGGAGGAATTGCTGGATGCCTCCAGAAAGGCATTCGAGCAGAAACGGTTCAAGGAATCTGTCGAGACTGCAAGGCAGGTTAGGACCCAGATTGAGGACCTGAGGAAACTCAGCCAGAGAGTCGCAATGGAGATAAAGGCAGCCCAGGACGTGCTGAATGAGGGAGAGAATCTGCATGCCAGCATGGCCGAGCCAAAGAAACTTCTCGAGAATGCCCTGATTGAGCTCAATGCTTCGCATTACAAGGAAGCAATTGACTTCGCTCTCAAGAGCGCCAACTCCTCCAGGAAGACAATCGAGAAGCATGTTTCGGACACTATCAAGGCCTTCAGAGTCTCCATAGAGAAGGCGAAGCTCGAGGGAATCAATGTCCTGGCAGCAGAGAAGCTGATGGGAAAGGCCATGGAAGCCTTCAATGCCAAGGATTACAAGACTGCCCTTTCGGAAGCGATGAAGAGCGAAGGCGAGCTTGAGAAGGTCGGCCTGCAGCAGGAAATGGCCGAGAAGGCCATCACCACAGCCGAGTCCAAGCAGGCCGAGGCCCTGAAATCGGGCATGGTCTCCAAGAAGGCCAAGAGCCTGCTGATCCAGGCAAGGGAGGAGATGAAGAACGGCAATTACGTCAGGGCGTTGGAGCATGCCATCCAGAGCGGGGACGAGCTTCACATGGTCAGCGAGGAGTACTCCGAAGCGGTCGAGGCAATCAACATGCTCACAACCCAGATAGACCTGGCCAAGAAGATAAATGCTGATGTCACGATATCCATGAAACTGCTTGCCGATGCCGAAAGCGCAAAAGCCGACAACGACTACAAGACGGCAACCGAGATTGCAAAGGAAGGCGCCCTGGAAGCAAAGCGCCTGTGCCATTCCCAATTGAACTCGCTGGTTTCAACCGCTTACAAGTACACGGATCTTGCTGGCCAATATGGCATTGACGTTTCCGGTGCGAGTTCCCTGCTCGCCGAAGCCAAGACCTTCATGGACACAGGCAAGTTCGTCGTTTCAAATGACAAAATAAACCAGACCATGTCCGACATACAGACCAAGCTCAAGGCATTCTTCGAGGACAGGTACGCCCAATCCGAAAGGGCAATGGCCCATGCAAAGGAAGTCGGAGCCGAGATCACAGCCAGCCAGGACCTACTGGTCAAAGCCCGGAAGGCCTTCGAAGAGAACAAATTCCGTGATGCGATTACTTTCGTGGAGAAATCCAAAGACGCCATCGACCTGAAGAAGGGTTTCGAGAGGGAGTTCATCGAACTTACCTACGAGGCAGAGAGGGTCATCTCCAATTCAAGGAAATTCGGAATCAATGTCAAGGAAGGCCAGGCTCTGTTCGATGCCGCAAGGACGCATAAGGACACGGATTACCAGCTGGCACTTTCCACCCTGAAGAAGAGCCTCGAGACAGTGAAATCGGCGGTTGCAGAATTCAGGCCTAAGCTGACAGCATCCGTTTCTCTGGACAAGGTTGAGAAGGGGCAATGGGCTGAGACCGAGATAACGGTTTCAAACACCGGAAAGGCCCTGGCAAAGGACATCTCAGTGAATATAATCGGGGATGTGACATTCGAGGGCAACAATAAGATCGAGACCATACGCGGGGGCGGGGGCGAGGCCAAGCTGAAGCTGAAATTCAAGCTGGAAACGCCCGGCGAAGTCCCGCTTCTCATCAAAATCGGCTCGACAAGGATCATGGACGGGATGACCTACGAGGATGAGGTCAACCACACGATATTCGTGCTGGAACCCAAGATCGAAGCGCCGAAGCCGGCAGTCTCGAAGTCCACCTTCGAAATTCTCAAAAGCCCTGCGGACACGAAATGCGGGATATGCATGGGCAAGGCCAAGGAAGGCCTGGAAATCATCAGGTGCTCCTGCGGCAAGGAATTCCATGCCATGTGCGGCAGGCGCTTCGGCAAGTGTCCTGACTGCGGCACCGAATTCAAGGAGACGTTGGAAGACAAGGCAAAAGACGATGACATAGGCGATCTTGACGGAACAAAGCAGCCGCCCGCAACATCTCCCGTGACTCCTCCGTCCGCTCCACCTGCACAGCCTCCGGAGAGCCCTCCGAAGCAGCCACCACTCACTCCCGAACCGGTCGGAGAAACCAAGAAGGAAGAGGAGCAGCCAGTGAAAACCGCAAAGAAGAAGGTCGCCCTGAGATTCTGATTCTACTATTATAGTAGAAATGTTTAATTACAATGTTAGGTTACGCCGCTTCAATCATATAACCCGAGGGTGTCTGGATGGTTAAACTTCACGACCAAACTCTCAGGGATGCGCATCAGTCCCTGCTTGCCACGAGAATGAGAACCGAGCATATGCTGCCGATACTGGAAAAGATGGACCAGGTCGGGTTTTTCTCGATGGAGGTATGGGGCGGGGCAACATTCGATGTTCCCATCCGTTTTCTCAACGAAGATCCATGGGACCGCCTGAAGGCAATAAAGTCCCGAGTGAAGCACACGCCCCTCCAGATGCTGGAGCGGGCCATGAACATAGTGGCTTACAGCAACTTCCCGGACGACGTTCTGAAGGAATTCATCCACTACGCCCACAAAGACGGAATTGACAATTTCAGGATATTCGACGCCCTCAACGACCGGAGGAACCTGAAGGGCCCAATCGATGCCGTAAAGGCCGAAGGCGGGCACGCCCAGGGCTGCGTGAGTTACACAATAAGCCCCGTGCACACTTCCCAATTCTTTGTGGACCTGTTCAAGGACCTTCAGAAGATGGGCTGCGACTCCGTTGCAATCAAGGACATGTCCGGGATACTCACCCCACAGGCTGCCGTGGCAATTGTCACCGGTTCAAAAGATAGTGGAGTGAAGGTCCCTATTGACATCCACACGCATTGCACGAGCGGACTTGCCATGATGACCTACATGAAGGCGATAGAAGCGGGAGCCGAGATAGTGGATACAAATATATCTTCAATCAGCGGCGGAACCGCCCAGCCGCCCGCGGAAAGCATGGTTGCCGCGCTCCAGGGCACACCGTATGACACGGGGTACGACCTGAAGCTGCTGAACGAGATACGCGATTATTTCCTGGACATCTGGTACAAGTACCAGCACCTGCACAACATCGACAACCTTCTGTACGACCCGTCAGTTACGTTTCACCAGATACCCGGCGGCATGCTTTCCAATTACAGGAACCAGCTTCTGCAGCAGAAGGCCGCCGACAAGTTTCCCCTGCTGATCAAGGAAATACCTGTCGTGAGGGAGGAGCTCGGCTACCCGCCGCTTGTAACGCCCACAAGCCAGATTGTGGGCTACCAGGCTTTCCTCAATGTCATGTTCGGCAGGTACAAGAACATAGCCAAGGAAACCAAGGATTATGTAAAGGGCATGTACGGGAAACCCCCGGGCGAGATAAAGCCCCGGATTTACGAGACAGTCCTCGGCCCCAACTGGCGTGACGAGGTCATAACTGCCCGGCCGGCAGACCTTCTGGAGCCCCGCATGAAGCTGGCAAGGGAGGAATTGGAGAAGGACGGATTGATTAAGAAGCCGGAGGACGTGCTGACATACGTCCTGTACCCGCAGGTTGGCCTGAAGTTCCTCAAGGGCGAGGCCAAGGCGGAATTCATGGGAGACATGCTTCCGATAAAGAAGGTCGCCGCGGATGTCCCGCCAGCGCCAAAGAAGTTCCCGATGAGCTACCGGATAACCGTGAACAATGTCGACCATGAGGTTGTTCAGTCATCCGAAACTTCCATCCGTGTCAACGGGAAGGATTACTCCGTCTCTGTGGCCGGAGCGCATGCCCAGGCAGTTCCCAGCCAGCCGGTTTCCGCGTCCGTGACGCAGGGAACACATGTGATCAAGGCCCCCATCCTTGGCAACATCCTGAAGATCAAGGTCACGGTTGGCCAGGTTGTCAAGAATGACCAGGTCATCGCCACCCTGGAGGCAATGAAGATGGAGAACGACATACTCGCGCCCAGGGACGGTACCATAACGGCAATCCACATCCGGGAGGGCCAGGAAGTCCAGGAAGGCGTCCCGATGTTCACGATGGGATGATGAGATATGGCAACAAGAAAAGGCATCTCGGTGATCTTGATCGGGCTCCTGGCCATGGCTTCTGTCTGCGTGACCTTCATTACCTGCGAGAATGCCTCCGGTGCGGCAACAATACAGGGTTCAGAAGTGCAATACACGTCCATCCAGGAGGCAGTAGACGCAGCACGACCCGGCGACACAATCAATGTCGGTGCAGGGACGTATATAGGAAACATAGCAATCGACAAGAACATCACCCTCGCCGGCGAAAGCAGTTCCAACACTACTATCCGGGGCGATGGCTCGGGATCAGTAATTCTAATCACGTCTGACTGGGTAAATATCACAGGATTCAAAGTCACAGGAAGCGGCGCATCTTTGTATGACGCTGGTATAATGCTTATCGCTTCAAACAACTGCACGGTTGAGAACACGACCCTCATAGGCAACCATTTCGGCATTTTCATGACAGCGAGTTACGGTAACACAGTCCACAGCAATAATTTCATCAACAACACACTGCATGCGTTCGATGACGGCACCAACGCATGGAACATCGCCCTGCCAACCGGGGGAAATTATTGGGACGATCAGGAACTGGTTGATGAAGACGAGAACCGTGTCATGGACAATGTCTATATGATACCGGGCGGAACGAACAGGGACCTGAAACCATGGGCCGCAGAAAGTGGATGGGAATCATACGAGCATGAGGTAGAAGTGAATGCCGTATCAATTATGCTAATCGGAATGGGCGTTGTTTTCTCGATATTGGCGATTCTATGGATTTCAACTCATCTCACTGGCGTGATAATCCAGAAGCTTGAGTCAGCCAAACTTAAACCGGGACAGGACCCGGGCGAGACAGAGACAGTTGCGGCAATTGCAGCCGCGATAGACTCAAGGAGGGACTGAGATGTTCGGCCTCTTCGAAACCGGCATTGAGGCAATGTCAGTCGCCCAGGCCATAATGCTTGTGATTTCCGGGATACTGCTCTATCTGGCGATTGTCAAGAAAGTTGAACCGCTCCTGCTCGGCCCGATGGGATTCGCGGCGCTGCTGGCCAATCTTCCGATCACGGGCGCGACAGACCCGGGCGGATTCATGAACCTCATTTACACTTACCTGATTAAAACCAGCCTCATCCCTCTGTTCATTTTCCTCGGCATCGGGACGATGACTGATTTCTCTCCGCTCCTGGCCAAGCCCGTGACTTTCCTCCTCGGCGCTGCCGCCCAAGTAGGGATATTTGTCGCGTTGGGGGTTGCAGTGATTCTCGGATTCACAATGAACCAGGCCGCCTCCATCGGGATCATCGGCGGCGCGGACGGCCCGACCACGATATATGTCGCCACAAGGCTTGCACCCGAGATACTGGGCCCTGTTACCGTAGCAGCTTATTCATACATGGCCCTTGTGCCGCTCATCCAACCCCCCATTATCAGGGCATTGACAACCAAGAAGCAGAGATGCATCGAGATGGAGAAATTGAGAGATGTGAGCACGGCGGAGAAGGTGATATTCCCCATCGCCGTGACAATAATTGTCGGTCTGGTGATACCTTCCGCTGTTCCGCTTGTTGGCATGCTCATGATTGGCAACTTATTCAGGGTTTCGGGAGTCATGGACAGGCTTTCGAAGACAGGCGGGAACGAAATAATGAACATCGCAACGATCATGCTGGGCCTGGGCATAGGTTACATGATGACGGCCAAATTGTTCCTCACACTCGAGACGATCAAGATCCTCAGCCTTGGAATAGTGGCATTTTCCGCGGCAACGGCCGGCGGGGTGATATTCGGCCAGATTCTGTGGAAACTTTCAAAAGGCAAGATCAACCCGATGATAGGTTCGGCCGGGGTTTCAGCAGTTCCGATGGCGGCAAGGGTGGTTCAGAAACAGGCCAGCCAGGACAAGCCGGGCAATTTCGTGCTCATGCAGGCCATGGGTCCGAATGTGGCGGGCGTCATAGGCTCGGCCTGCGCGGCCGGGATATTGCTGGGCCTGCTCATGTAACGGCGGTGCCAACATGGAAAGATTGCTTGGCAGGAAGACAATCCGGTATGACATTGTAACATCCACAAATGAGTTGCTGAGGGAACTGGCCGCTGACGGGATAGAGACAGGCACCGTTGTCACGGCCCGGGCACAATTCTCCGGCAGGGGCAGGCTCGACAGGAAGTGGGAATCGCCGGAAGGCGGATTATGGATGTCAATACTACTGGAAACCGACGCAGGCTTCGAGGCCAACAGGTTCGGGCTCGTTCCGCTGATGGCAGGCGCCTCTGTGGCGACCTCGATAATCATGGAATATGACCTTGACGCCGGCGTGAAATGGCCCAACGACGTCCTTATCGGGGGCAGGAAGGTTTCAGGCATACTGTGCGAACTGATCGAGCGCGGCGGCACGCGATGTGCGATTGTGGGCATCGGCGTGAACGTCAACAACCCGGTGAAAGAGGGATACGATTTCAGCGGCCAATCCACATCGGTGATGGAGGAGTTCGGCAAGCCCGTTGGCCTTGAGGACCTGGAGAATACCATACTCGAGGAGCTCAACTTCAGGAACGAGCTTCTCTCCGAGGGAGATTTCGGCAAAATCCTGGATGACTGGCGGGAGCTGTCCATCACCCTGGGGAAAAAGGTCTCGGTTCAGACGCCGGGGGGGGAAATCAACGGCACAGCGGAGAACATAGACGATAACGGTGCCCTGATCCTGAAATGCAACGGGGAGAGGAGAACAGTCAATGCAGGCGACTGCCGGCATCTTGAATGAGACTCAGATGGTGCTCAGGTATCTGTCTATCTCCCATTTCGTAACCTGGGTCCTGTACTCGTTCCATTCCCTGTTCTGTATGTAGAGATAGTTCTCGAAGATATGCGCTCCCAAGGTCTCGAGCATCAGCTCGCTCTTCTCCATGAATGAAAGGGCATGGCCAAGGTTGTAGGGGAGAGTGTCTATCTTGTACAGTTCCCTCTCTCTCTGCGTGAGCGAATAAATGTCTTTGTGCACCGGTTCCGGAGGCTCTATTCTGGTCTCTATGCCTTTGAGGCCGGAGGCCAGCATCACCGCGAACTGGAGGTACGGATTTCCAGCGGGATCCGGGTTCCTCAACTCCACTCTCGTGGAATTGCCTCTCTTGGCAGGTATCCTGATGAGGGCGCTCCGGTTCTCGGTTGACCAGGCGATGTAGGTCGGTGCCTCGTATCCAGGCACCAGCCTTTTGTACGAGTTGACTTTTGAGTTGAGAATTGCGGCCATCTCTTTCGAGTGCTTGAGCAGGCCTCCGATGAAATGCATTGCAGTCTGGCTCAGTTCCTCGGGTCCTTTCTTGTCATGGAATATGTTCCCGCCGTTCCGGAACAGGGACATATGTGTATGCATCCCGGTCCCGTTGACCCCGAAAATCGGCTTGGGCATGAATGTCGCGTGAAGATTGTATTTGAGCGCGATGGCCTTGGCCACATACCTGAGGGTCACAACCCTGTCGGCCGTGGTGATCGCGTCCGCATAATGAAAATTGATCTCATGCTGGCCGGCGGCACACTCGTGATGCGAGGTGTATACCTGGAAACCCAGCTTCTCAAGGGTGGAGCATATGTCCTCCCTGACATTCTCTGCCAGGTCCAGGGGCGAGAGGTCGAAGTACCCTCCGTTGTCATTCGGTACTGTTGTGAGCTGCCCGTCCAGTATCTTGAAGAGGAAGAACTCGCACTCGGGACCGGTGTTGAACTCGAATCCCATGGCCGAAGCCTTCTGCACCACACGCTCGAGCACGTACTTGGGGTCCCCGGGGAAACGCCCTCCGTCGGGATTGTAGATGTCGCATATCATCCTGGCAGCGGGGCGCTTCTCAAGTTCTTCCGGAAGGATGCAGAAGGAATCCAGCACAGGCCTGGCTATGAGATCTGACTCTTCTATCGTGGCATAGCCGATGATGGAGGAGGCATCAAAAGCGATTCCGTCATCAAGTATCTCCTCAAGCCTTCTGATGGGAATCACGATGTTCTTGGGCGTGCCCAGGATGTCGGTAAGCTGCAGCCTGATGTATTCCAGCTTGTTCTTGGCCGCTGATTCAAGAACCCTATCCTTGCTCACTGACAAGGGCGCATGACTCTTTACCCGCTTCGCTGCCATGCCTACCTTGTATCAAACCCGGTATTAAGTAATTTTGGTCAGTCAGGAGTTTGTCAAAAATTTGTGATATTGAAAATAATTGCGAGGGTCTAGGGTCTGCGCTTTCAAAATGGGATAAAGGGTCTAGGGTCTAGGGGGCTGGCTTGTTCGGACCAAGCCAGCAAATGCGATTTGGAAGCACCCCAGCGCCGAATCAGAGATTCGGCTTGGTCGCGACACATGTGTCGCTCCTAGCCCCTAGCCCCTATGACCCTAGCCCCAAATATACACCAAGAAGTTGACAGACTCGACACTCAGGTAAGGCATTACAAATATATATCGGAGGCCAATCCCCGAGCAATGACTTCAGAGGTTTTCATAGCAAGGCTGGGCGCGAAGAAGGGGTCGGAGAACACAATCAATAAATTAACCAAACTGTTCAAGGAAGCCGGACTTGACGGTTGCGTCACGAAGGACGACCTTGTCGCAATCAAGGTTCATTTCGGTGAGACAGGAAACACAACATTTGTCAATCCGATCCTGATCCGGCCAATCGTCGACTCAGTGGCGAAAGCCGGGGGAAGGCCTTTTCTGACCGATACCAACACACTGTATTTCGGGACGCGCTCAAATGCCGTTGACCACCTGAACACAGCCCATGCCCATGGTTTCCTCCCTTCCGTGGTCGGAGCTCCGGTGATAATAGCTGACGGGTTGATAGGGAAGAACGACACGGAGGTCGAGGTGAACCTCAAGCACTTCAAACATGTGAAGCTGGCTTCTGCAGCCGTTCAATCCGATTCGATCATTGTCGCATCACATTTCAAATGCCACATCGTCGGCGGCATAGGCGGTGCCATCAAGAACATGGGTATGGGCTTCGGAACCAGGGCCGGCAAGCAGCAGATGCATTCCGACATGAAACCCCTGGTCGATGAATCCGCTTGCGTCGGGTGCGGTACCTGCGCCAAGTGGTGCCCGCAGTCTGCCATCACCGTGATTAAGGGAAAGGCCGTAATAGACCATGAAAAATGCTACGGATGCGGGGAATGCCTCATAACCTGCGGCCCGAGAGCCATCAATATAAGGTGGGATTCGGATGCCCGGTCAATGCAGGAAAAGATGGTCGAATACTGCATGGGCGTTACCAAAGGAAAATTTGGAAAGATTGGATACATCAATTTCGTCATGAATGTCACGCCGCACTGCGACTGCGCCGGATGGAGCGACATCCCTATCGTGGATGACATCGGTATACTGGCATCCAAAGACCCTGTCGCAATAGACCAGGCCTCTGCCGACCTTGTCAATTCAGCCAAAGCCAATCCTCTTTCCTGCACAACTGAGGGCGTTGAGAAAGGCATGGACAATATCAGGGCAGCCAACGACCTTGATTGGTCCTTCCAGCTTGCTTACGGGGAGGAAGTCGGCCTGGGCTTGCGCAAATACAAAATCATAGACATTTAATAAAAAGAGCGGGGGCGGGGGGAGGAGCAAACTTTCTGTTGGCATTTGAAAGCAATGTTTGCGACTGAGACGAATCCGGTTTAAAGCGGAGAGTAATTGTAGGATTCGTCGTACCGCGCCCGCGGTTTACAACAATTAATAAAAAGAGCGGGGGCGGGGGGAGGAGCAAACAATCTGCTGGCATATGGGGACATTGTTTGCGACTGAGACGAATCTGGCTGTGAGAGATTGAGATCGAAAGATTCGTCGGACCGCGCCCGCGAATTATAGCAATAAATAAAAAGAGCGGGCGCGGGGGGAATCTCGCAGGCCTGCTCCCGTCCGTGAAGCAGGCCATTTCGAACCCCCGATCTACAGCTTAGGAGGCTGCCGCCATATCCTGTCTAGGCCACGCGCCCTTGCAATCTCGGTAGGGCAAGCAACAAAAGCTGATTAAAAAAGGTTGTCATGGCTTGCTTAGCGCAATCCGTGAGGCAATTGCAACCGTCTTGTGAATTTTATCAAATTTTTAACATTGCTGGCTCAACTATTATTTCTTATGCAAAACAATATATATAACCATAGTATCGGGATGGCTACCCAAATTGTTCAACTGGTGACTAGAATGAAATGGCTCAAGAAGGATAGTTCTCACAACGAACAGATCTCGACCGCAGAGTCAAAACCGGAGCCGGAGCAGTACAGCGGGCACGCTGCCAAAAGTGCTCCAAAGCCGGAAACTCTTGAGCAACCAGTAGGGAATACCGTACAGGCGTCCCAAACAGAACCGGATGACCTGGAAATATTACCTCCGGAGGAGGATCACGGGCAGGAATCAAAGCTGTCGAAACAATCTGCCCGCAGAAGGGATGAAAGGTCAGGCCAGCCCCAAGCAGGCGACAAGGAGACCGGACGGGCAAGGAGAACGCCGTTCAGGAAAACCTGGGTGGGTCAGCATTGGAAGACCTTCGCCATACTCATGGCCATATTCTGTCTGGCATTCTTTGCCAGGTCATTTTACGGCCTTGAGCCCTCCACAGAGGACGGTTTCATACTATCTGGTGGTTCAGACTCGTATTATCACCACTATGTGATAACAAATGCGGACGAAACCGGTCTTCACCACTTCTGGGACAACATGCTGAATTATCCTGTCGGAACGAGAAACCCCCGTCCCCCGCTGTATGACTGGTCAGTCTCACTCATGGGCATGGGTCTGTCCCCGTTCTTTGACGGCGATACCTTCACATCCACATTCTACGTGTTCATATTCTCAACGGCATTCTGGGGAGCGCTCACCATATTCCCTGTCTATTACCTCGGAAAGGAAGCGTTCGGGAAGAAAGCCGGAATGATATCTGCATTCCTGCTTGCAGTATTGCCAGGCCACATCCAGAGAAGCGTTTTGACCAACGCAGACCACGATGCCATCACTTTGTTCTTCATCGTGACGGCCTTCTTCTTCTTCCTGAAAGCCCTGAAGGTAATGAAACAAAAGGATTGGATTGACTCTTGGTTCAAACCGAAGGAGGTTCTGTCCGGTGCAAAAAGCTTCGTCGTGTCCAACAAATCCTCGGTTCTTTATGCCTTGCTTTCTGGAATCTCGCTCGCGGGCGTGGCCCTTATTTGGCAGGGATTCGCATACGCGATCGTCCTGATAGCCGTGTATTTCTTCGTTCAGATACTGATAAACAGGTTCAGGAATGTGGACTCATTCGGTATTTCTGTCATATACATAATTTCAGTCGGCACGGGCCTGCTTCTGGCATTCCCCTACTACTATCTATCAATACAGATACCCAGCTGGTTTGACACGCCTGCCTACCTTGTCCTGGGGCTGTTTGCCTTTGCCATCATTCTGATGGCAACCAAGAAGTTCCCCTGGTTCCTTGTCTTCTCACTTATGATTCTCATCGGAGCGATCACTGTCACTCTCCTATACGTTCTGGCTCCGTCAATACTCGATTCCATGCTCAATGCCCTGCTCAGCGGCGGAGGGTATTTCATCAACAACAAGCAATACCAGACAATAGCAGAAGCCCAGGCGCCTTCATTCAGCAATCTGGCAATGTCCTTCGGTGTAATAACTTTCTGGCTTTCGTTCGCAGGGATGGCATGGGCCATTGTCCAACTTCCGAAATCCTGGAAACCGGATTTCACGTTCATCCTACTCTGGAGCATCACATCAATATACATGGCAGTCACTGCGGCAAGGTTCATGTTCAATGCCGGGCCAGCATTTGCAATATCCGCCGGATGGGTAATCGCTCTGGTTCTCGGAAAGCTCAATTTCAAGTCATATATCACGAACCTTAGGCGTTCCCCCGGATTCAGGCCAAGCCAGAAGTTCATCATAGGCATGATTGCAATGACCTCAATTCTGATCATAGCCGCGGTGGCTGTCTCATCAATGTCTGACATTTCGTATGCAATTTTTGTCATTGGCATGGCCGCGATATTCGGCATATACATCCTCAGTCTGATATCAGCAACAAACCCGAGCAGGATTTACAGCCTCATTGCCGTGATGATACCCGTGGCCGGAGCTTTGTTCTACGTTTTCGCTGAGCTTTACTCGGATTGGGAAATGACCCCAGCAACCCACGGGTTCATTCTCGCCATTCTCCTCTTCTCATATCTGGTTCTGTACCTGCAGGTGCGTAAAACGTCCTTCTTCTTCACAATGGGCATCTCATTCCTGGCTTTCTGCGTCATCGCGCCGAATGTTTGGACCGGGCTTGATGCAGGAATCCCTTATGAAACCAAGTCCGGCTATGACCTTGAAATTTACAATTCCCTGCCCTCATTCATCCATCCCAAAAATTATGATGCGGAAAACGGCACCACCTGGTATCTCGGGGCATTCGGATACTCTCTCCCTCTGAACAGCCAATACTGGCCTGCAGCCTACGATTGGTTGGCAACCCAGGACACTGAGATCTATCCAGCCGAGGATAAACCCGCGTTCATAAGCTGGTGGGACTACGGATTCGAAGTTGTCAACGAAGGTAAGCATCCCACAGTGGCGGACAATTTCCTGGGAGGGCATCAGCTTGCAGGTAATTTCATCATGGCTCAGAGCGAGGCGGATGCAATCGCGCTTCTGTCAGTAAGAATCCTCGAGGGAGATTGGTACAAAGTCTGGAAAACAGGGTCCAATTATTTCAGTCCGGAAATGCTGGCACTTATGGATTCCTACGGCGTGAGCAGTTCGGAGATGTCAAGGATATTCGAGTCGCCCTCTGACTATATCGATGTGATACTTGAGAATCCGCACATTTATGGCCTGCGCGATGACGACATGCAAGATGTGAATGCGAAATACATAGCGGCAAGGGTGCTTCTAACACAGTCACTCAGTGAAGAGGAAATAACCCAGTTCTACAGCGATATATCTGATTTGACAGGAAATTCGATCAGATATTTCAGCATCGACAGCCGTCTGTTTCCTTTCTCGGCAGACAACACCGGCATCTTCTATGCTCCTGCCAAGCTTTCGGATCACAGGATAGACGACATCGCAAACCAGCCTTATGATTTCTGGGAAATAAAAGCCATCGGCGAATACGGAGGCGAATATGCCCTGGACGAGATACCCCCGGATGTCAACCTGAACCAGGAAACGCCCTATAAAATCGAGTACAAAGACATGTTCTACAATTCCATGCTCTACAAGGCATTCATCGGTTACAGCGGTTCGGACATAGGCAGTGAGCAAGGAATACCCGGGCTTACGGAATCACTCTCCTCGAACCCAATAATGCCGGGCTGGAACATGACCCACTTCAAGCTTGTCCACAGGACAGCCTATTGGAATCCCTATTCTGCCGAAGACATACAGAATCATACGGATGCCTGGCGGGCTATGAATTACTGGGATGCCTTTGAGAATCAGCAGAACGGAAACGGAATCTCAGATCTCAGCGACAGGTCCAGCCTGTATCAGGGCGTCATGATGCTGAAATACTATGACGGCGCCATAATCAGCGGCAAGGTCCAGCTTGAAGACGGCACACCAATAACAGGCCTTACGGTGACAGTAACGGACGATTTCTCGATACCTCACCAGAAGGTCACGACCGATGATAATGGAACCTATTCAATCATCGCACCTTTCGGAGATGTCACATTGACCGTGTCCTCCGGTACAGTTGATGCCTTGACCATGGTTGGAACAGAGCTGAACACCACAAAACTCTTCATCCATGATTATCAGGCTATGCGCGAGAATGAGGACAGGGACTCAAACGGCCAACCGGATTACCTCATCACACAGAACCTTATAGTTGCAAAAGGCTCGATGAATGGGTATGTGTATTGGGACATGGACTCGGACGGAACCCGCGGAGATTCAGATGAGATATTATCCAACGCCCAAGTTGTTCTCAGCAACCAGAATTTCATTTACGAGAAGTCAGCATTCACCGATAAAAACGGAAAATACGAGTTTGATATACTCCCGCCGGGCAGTTACACAGCATCGATTAATTATGCAAACCGGACAATCGGAACCCAAACAGTGAGCGTCTTAAGCGGCCAGGCTTCGGGGACAAATCTGGCTCTAACGGTGACATCCCTTACGGGGACAGTCACTTACTCTGACGGTTCTGCGGCGGAAGGCTCGCTTGTGGTTCTGAAAATGCCCGAGGAGAACATCGAAATCCACACATATTCGGATGCGAACGGTTCATATTCTTTTGCTAATGTCATCAAGGGAAATTATTCTGCTCAGGCCTACACCCCCAGCCATGCAAGTACACAGCAGCGTATGCAAATAAACACTCAAGAGAACAACACAATAGACTTCATCATATATGAATCTGTAATACTTCAGGGAACATTGTATATCAACGGTGTGCCTGTGCCTTATGCAACGGTGAAACTTGCAGGGCCAAGCAGCTCAATTTCAACAACTGATGCAGCCGGTCATTATTCAGTGGTCTTGAACATTGGAGATTACACATATTATGTTAGTCACGTTAAAAACGGCATCTCCTACTCGGACATGGGCCAGTTTTACCTTGGCGACGATAAAATTCTCAACATGGATCTCAAATTATCTTGCCTAGTGACCGGCAAAGTAATATCATATTATGGTGCCAGTTCTACATTCACTCAGGTAGTATTCGATACTCTTGACCAAAAAATTATGCTCTCTTCAATCACAGACGAACAAGGTGATTATTCGATCAACCTTCCCAGGGGAACATACAGGATACAGGTGTCAAGCGGCAGCGGCTCATACTATAAATCCCATAGCTTTACCAGGGGCACAGATACTCTGAATTTAGCTCTCACGGATGGAAGCGTAATCCATGGCTGCATATACTGGGATCTGTATAACAAAACTGCAATCAATCCAGGCGAAGGGATTGAGAAAGCTCGAGTGACATTCACAGACCCCTCCGGTTCCTATGCCCAGGCAATCACTAATGATACTGGTAATTTCACAATTGTGCTTCCCTCCACCACCTCGTACCAGATATCTGTCACGAAAAACGGTTTCGAACCGGTTTCTTTGGGTTCTCTTACCCCCCTCCAGCTTTCCAAGGGGCTATACCAGTCCTTGGAACCTATCCCTGTGACATTCGCAGGGTCTGTATATCTCAAAGATGAAATCCTTAGAGACCAGAATATCCTCATCAGTTTCATCAGCGATAACATATACATCCCCTCGGTAGATATCCAGGCAGCACGGGATGGAAGCTATTCAGCCACCCTGATTCCGAGCATTTACTATGTCTCATTCACGCACAACATCAGCTTTGAAAACGATACCCGCGTATACCAAATAGACAATGAATTCGCCGTTGACACCGGACTGTATTCTGGAGAAATTCTCGAGATGGATCTAACCGCTGTTGAGAGAACCAAAGTCACAGTGTCCATTTCAAACACCATTGAACCAGGGGCCAATATCTCATTCAGAATGGGACCAGAGGAAGTCTATTTCAACATAGAGGGATTTAGTGATGACATCTATATCATGCCCGGTTCCTATATACTTTCAGCTTCTCAGGCTTTGAATGATACATTCATGGTTGGGATGATAGGTGTGGACATTAACGACACTGCGGGAAATTTCACCGTAAACATGACTGCCGGCCTAGAAATCACAGGCACAGTATCATATGTCGGGAACGCCGCATCGAACCAGAAAGTGATTTTCAAAGATGTCACGAACAATGCCACAATATTCGCAAATACAGATGAAACTGGCACTTATTTCACTGTTTTGGTTCCGAACCATCGATACGAAGTGACAGTCAATTTCACCGGATTCGATGAAATCCCATATCTGAGGGCTTACAGATATTTCTTCGCCCCCACTATTCTAAATGCCACAACTAGCCTAACAACCTATCACATAGAATTGAACCGAGATAACTATTCGATAGAACTCGCAGGTAAAGTCACTGCGAACGAAGTTCCTGCATCTGGCACATTGCTGACATTCATTTCCGAATTCGCCAATTACACAGCGTCCACCGATTCAACCGGGGATTTCATTATTAATATCCCGCCAGCGTATTATAAAATATATGCGCATCAGAGCTCGTCTCACTATGTTTTCCTCGGTGAGAAGTTCATCGACGTTGATCAGGAACCTCTGGAGTTCCAGCTTGAAATCGGTAACCGGATTTATGGCACTGCGTATTATGACCTGAGCGAGAATGCGGTGACTTCCCTTATATTCACCAACGATGACGGACTCACACTCTCGAATTACACGGACGAAAACGGCTACTACGAACTCTGGCTCCCATCTGGTGACTACAGAATAACCAGCTCTCTTCAAATCCAGAAGAACAGCATTCCCATGACATATTCCTTAAACATAGACATCACCTTGGAACGTGATAGGCAGGTAAACCTCCCCCTTTCCATGATTGAAGAGAGAATTGTATTTGTATCCTACAATCCTTCGCAACTTACAGCAACCCCGGGAAATGTTACAAAAACATACATCTTTGAGGTTGAAAACACAGGCAACATTCAGGATACATATGGCCTCACAGGAACAGGGGGCAACCCCGATTGGGCAATCGAGCTCAGCCAATATCAGGTGACGCTCGACCCGGGTGCTTCCGTAAGATTGACCGCCACAGTAAGCATACCTGCCAGTCCCCGAGTGGACCAGAATCAGGTGACCTTAACCGCGACATCCCAGAAAAACACCTCGATCTGGCACAGCCAAGTCATGAATGTCCCGATAACGCAATTCTACTCCCTATCCGTAAATTCGATAGCTTTATCGCCGAAATTCACCAGCGGAGACATCATTTCCTCATTCAAGATATCGAACACAGGAAACGGAGCCGATAAATTAACTGTTTACATAGCTAATATAGAGGATTTGGCGCTCAGCGGCTGGGAGGCGGAATTAGGCTCGGTGTCCGGGGCGAGCGTTGCGCAAAACGGTATGTCTGTCACCAACGTTACGGTAGCCTACGGTTCGTCTGTAACCGTCCCCCTCTCCGTAAAACCTATCAACAATGTTCCCTCCAGGCAGGCAAGTGTCCTTGTCGTCGCATATTCCCAGGCAGACCCAACATTCGTATCATCAAGTTACATTGTGTTGAAATACCCGGAAATACAGGTGGCATCGCAGAATTTGACCGCGACAGGGGTTGAGGTATCCTCAGATGCAGGCAACCAACTCACGAATGCAGGCGTCATGGTCGCATCGGTGGCATGTGCACTTTTAATATTCTACTATGCCAGAAGAAAGAGGTGGATACGGTGAGGTCTATGTTCAAGAGGAATATTGCTGCATGCATGCTCATCTGTACGGTGCTCTTTTTAGCAATCACCCCTATCGTTAGCGCAGCTATACCGGTCACGGATGCGCGGATGACCCTTTCGGGTTCCCCCACACTCGGCACGCTTCGAAGCGGAACATACTCTGCAACCTTTGACGATCCCCTTGAGAGAGAATGGTCATACCAGGTTTACATAACCGCATCCAACACTACCGGAGCCTCGCCATTGAAGAACTCTCCCCTCAACGGAACACTCACACCGGAGAATAACTCATTCACATTCGACATCACAGCACAGCAGTCAATCGGATATTTGGAAATCCATATCAACTGCACGTCCGGTGTTTATTACTATGAGAAAGTACAACGCATAAACGTTGTATACCCAGTCTCCCTGAAAGCCCAGATAAGGAACCCAACCGCAATGGAAATATCAAATGCGACAGTTCAGTTCTTTGTCGATGGAAATGAGATTGACAAACAGATCATTCAGACAATCGGTGCCAACCAAACCGTGAATGTGGAGTCTGAATGGATATCGACAGACAAAGAGCCAGGCTGGCACGATTCAAGAATAGTTCTTGATCTCAACAGTGACGGCATCATCGACACACACTCAGGCGACATGATAATTGACAATAGCTTTTACATTGAAGGTGAAAGTAACTGGCTGACTATCCTAATAATCTTCATAGGGCTTATGGCATTGATTGCAGGATTCGGCTATATCTCAAAGCGAAAGATGTAAACTACCAGCCCCTAACCAGACGAGGCTTTGCCTCGTCTTAACGCTAACCAAGTATGGTTAGCGAAAGGGACTGGCGTTTATTACATGGGCTGGAAGTTTACCCAGACAGCCTTGCACCTAATTCTCAAAGCCAGTGGGCTTTGGTTTTTGATGATGGCATAAACACGGTGCGGGGCGGTGTATCGTGTTACTGTTCATGCCGATTCATCTCACACCTGAAGCCTAACTTTGACAGTTAAAGGTT
>DAKD01000020.1 GCA_002499085.1 Methanomassiliicoccales archaeon UBA280 | reverse complement strand
TAAACCAGCAGGTTCCCGCTTCCCGCGGTACGAATCCCGCTTCCCGATTCTGTCTCAAAATTCGAATAGGCTCTTCTGCCCCTGCGCCTTCGTGGGCGCTGGCCTGTCCTGGCCCGGGAGCAGAATCGAGCCGTATTTTCCTCCGCCCCCGGGTATGACCTCTATCCTGCCCTCCCTGAAGGCCTGAACCGCCGCCGCGATGCTCTCTCCCGCGGTCCTTCCCATGTCCGCGACCGGCATGTCCATGAGCACGGCCAATTCCGTGCCCGCTCCGGAGACGAGGGCCTGCCAGATGCTGTTGACCTTTCCCGTGAACGGGGATGAATGGCCCACTGCCTTTGCGATTATCTCGGCCAGCGGGATCATGTAAACGTATTCGGGCCTGTGGTCCGGATGTCTCATCTTGCCGATGCCGAGCTCCTGTGCCCTCTCCCTCACGCCCTTCTTGATGCTGCCGCCGCACACGCATCTCCACCTAAGGGCCAACGCTCTTTCCAGTTCATACTGGGCGTAGCATCTGGAGCATGCGCTCCTGTTGTATTTCCCCTCCCCGGGCGGCAGTCCGACATTTCGTACGAACCTCCTGCCTTTCTTCCGCCTGATGGCCATTACCAGTTCCGCATAGGTTATGTCCTTGGCCTCTATCGTGTTGAACTCCCTGCCTATCCTCACCGGTTGCGGGGAATGGGCGTCCGAGTTGGTGAGGAAAGTGATGTCCGCAAGCTCAGGAATGAGGTCCCCGTAGTCCGTGTCGGCGCTCAGGCCCAGCTCCAGGTAGGGTATGTCCTTCGCGAGGTCCCCGTAGCATCCTTTCAGCGAGTCGAAATGGGCATAGGCGCCTGTCCATGGGGTGAATGCATGGGCCGGGCCTATCATGGCTCCGGAGTCCTTGGCCATCTGGGCCAGCTCCCCGCCCGTGAAATGTAACCTCGGCCGTCCGTCCGATTTCAGGTTGACCTCCCCCAGCCTTTCCGTGAAATCCTCAACGCTTGACACGGATGGGAACATCAGCAGGTGGTGGACGCGGCGGTCTGCCTCCACTTCAGTCGTCAGAAAGAACCTGGTGTTGCCCTGCCGGAAAGTGCCCTCCTCGATCTCCTCCATCTGCTTTATCTCTTTCATCCAGCCGGGATGGAGGCAGTCGCCTGTGGCGACGAGCTGGACCCCCTTCTGCTCCGCGCCCCTCGCCAGGTTGGGGAAGTTCATGTCCGAGCTCGTTGCCGCAGAGAATCGGCCGTGTATGTGCAAGTCCGCGTTGAAGCGCATCCGCGGGTAATCGGAGGTCCGGGTAATAAGCTATTGGGATTTGCTGAACTTCTTCGACCTCTTTTCCCTGCCCCAGGCTGCCCAATATACAATGCAGGATATTCCCGCGAGGTTCAGAATGCCGACGGCCCTGACGATCCATTTCACATCGATGCCCGATTCCAGGATGAAATCGTAGACATTCTCGGCCTCAAGGCTTCCGACGGTCATGTTCATCCTGTCCGGCCCGAGTCCGCATTCCAGCCTGAGCCCGACGCCGTCCGTGTCTGTCGGGATGACGACCTCCAGCCTGTACCGGCCGGATGTGTCCGTCACCGTGGATTTCACTATTTCCCCGTCAGCATCCAGCAGCGCGACCTGAACCCATCTCTGCCCCCTGCCGTTGTCGGACTGGACACGCCCCGTTATCACGCTGAGGCCTTCGTTCACCAGGCCTTCAGCGAACAGCGAGTAGTTCAGGAGCGTGCGGTTCGCATCCCGAAGGTAAACAGCCACCTGGTATGCCCCGAAGGCTCCGAGAGGTATGTCGGTCGTCCCCTCTGTGCTCACTGTTTCATCGGCGAAAAGGGAGCTGTCAGGCCCGTAAACCTCGATGTTTGCCACGTCCTGGCCGGGCGCAGCGTGCGATATCCTCACCGAGTCCAGCAGCCCGTCCCCGTCCGAGTCGAGCGGCGAGACCGTTGCCATGTAGGGCGTTTCGATTCTCCCGGGAAGCCGGAAGTAAGGCGCCATGGCCGCGAGGAACCCGTCCCATTGCGTGTCCTGCGCGAAAGAGGTGGCCAGGTAATCGGGGCCCGGCGCAGTCATCGGAAACCATACCGAGAGCCCGTGGGCGTGGTTGGCCTTCTCCGGGTCGGTTGCGGCAGACCAGCTATCCTCATGCACCACGGCTGCGGATACGGCCGAGCGCACACCGTCGGCAAGAATCCTCAGGCTCATGCACTGTGTCTCATTGTCAATGTTTTCAAGCAGATGGACCGTGTCATACTGGGCATTGCCGTCGTATTTCTCAGTGAGGCCCCGCGCGGACGCGAACTCCGTGTTGAAGTACCCTGCCATCGTGATTGCCTCGGCCGAATAATTGTCAACAGCCCCGGCAAGCGCGTCCATCCGCGAGAGGTCGATGAGAGCCAGCGTGAGCGAGTAATAGCTGTTCGCCCTTCCCCAGGTCATGTAATCGTCAATCATGGCTGCGCCTTTCTCGGCAACGGTGCCGTTGCCCGCCAGCCTTCCGAGGAACAGATCATAGGGCCAGCCCGCGACAGGAATGTCCTTCTGAGAGAGCAGCGCGTAATCCGCTGACCCGCGAATCTCGTAGGCTATCTCGAGCATGCCCATCTGGCATGCGTCCAGGCTCACAATGTCTATCTGGAGCCCCGTGGCCGAAATGGCGCCGAAGGCGGCGCTCAGGTCCGGTGCGTCGAGGTAATTCCCCTTGTCCGGGCATACCCCGGGCCAGCCGTTCCCGTGGCCCCAGAGGTCCAGCATGTACCTGTCCGCAGGGTAAGCCCGGGCGGCCCAGATGACGAACTGGCTCAGGGTTTCCGGCTCGCCGAGGTCCAGCTCCGCAGCCCATGACGAATTCACGGAGCCGAGGCCAAGTTCCGTGGTTCCGCCCGGCTCCACCCTGATCAGCCTGGTGTCCGAGTAACCTGACGAATCGGTGAGCACGATTATGTCCAGCATGTCCGATGAGCCGACAAGCTGCATCTCGCGGATGTCCTCCGCCATGTTATCGTCCAGGCTCGAATCTCCTGACATGTAAACCATGAAGGTCCATTTCTCGGATGCATCCTGGGCCTGCGCCGCGAACGGAGCCAGCGCTGAAAATATGAGCGCGGCCAGCACCAATGCGATCTGAAGCCTGACTGCGCCGCGGTCCACTAATACTCCACTCCCTTCCTGGCCATGACGTCCTTCATGTAAGGGTGCTTTATCTCCCTCATCTCAGTGACCGTGTCGGCCATCTCGATGAACTCGATGGGCGCGTATCTGCCGGTGAGGACAATCTCCATGTGTTCGGGCCTGGACCTGATAATCTCCAGGATCTCCGCAGCCGTCGCCAACTTCCATTCCACGGCCACGTTAATCTCGTCCAGGATGAGCATGTCCACCTTGCCTTCCCCGACCACCTTCCCGGTGTGCTCCACTCCCTTCCTGGCCAGGTCTTTGTCTATCTGCTCGGGATTGTTCCTGTCCACGAAATCCGGCCTGCCGAACTGCAGTATGTCGAAATTCGGGATGTGCCTGGCTGCCTCCAGCTCCCCGTACTTGATATCGCCCTTCATGAACTGTATCATCAGGACCTTATAGCCGTGCCCCGCGGCCCTCATGCCCAGGCCAAGCGCGGCCGTTGTCTTGCCCTTTCCGTCGCCCGTGTATACATGGACCAATCCCAGCTCGTTCTTTCTGGCCATGGGGTTTAGAAGGGTGGGAGCGTATTTAATGGTTTTCCGATATTTTCGGAAATCCGCCAGGACATGTACCCTGGCCAATCTCGCCTGAAATAGGGCCTAACCATAAACTTCACCACGGCACTGGCCAACCCCATCATGCCCCGGCTGTGAGGCCGGGTTTGTACCACCAGATTAGGCAAATCTGGTGAGTTGACCGATTCCCGTCATCATCCTTAGGAAGCCTCGCCTGTAAGGGCGGGGAGGTGTTAAAACCGGCATTCAACCCGGCCACAGGACTTGCGCACCCAACCTTCGTTCCGAACCGCGTTCGGATACCGATAAAAGCACTGGTCAACCGCCCAAAACAGCCCTATCAGGCCTGGAGACCGAGATGCAAAAGCCTGAATGTGGCACCCTCTACCAAATCGCCAGCCAGCCCAGGTGCCGTTGTACCTCCCCGCCCTCTTAATCAATAAATGAAATCATCCTGGCGAGGCATGATTGGCCAGGTCCTCAATATAAGCTACATTTTTGGTTAGCGCAATCTCAAGTGTGGGGTGAGTAAAATATGTTCCTGTTTGTTATTTCGCTATGCTCAGCAACTCAACAGTTAAATACCCCAATCACCTATTTACACCTATATATCAATATATCTGTGGGATTGAGCAATGAGAAAGAAAATGGTTGCAACATGGTTATGCGTGGTAATGGTCGCGTCAGCATTGCTGATTTCTGCCGACATGGGCTATGATGCCGAGGGGGAGAAACAGACCAGGTCAATACCGCCCGGACCCGGCATTATGGCCACGATATGGTCCGACGGTTTCGAGACCAATAACTTCAACGGCTGGGACGGAGCCCCGACCGCGGACTGGGCGATACGCACTAACAACATGGAGAACGATTACGGCGGCTCATTGGTTACAACTCATGGCGGCAATTACTGCGCAAATGCCAGGGACTCGAACGGAGCTGATAACATTCTCGAAAGGACCGTGGACATGACAGGAGTCACCGCTGCCGCGCTCACATTCTGGTGGGACAACCAGGACATAGAGAACAACGACGAGAGGTCCTACCTGTCAGTCTGGGACGGCTCATGGCACACGGGAATCTGGTACTCCACGATACTTGATGACGGGGACCAGCAGACCAATGCCGGAGATTGGGCCCAAGCCACAGTAGACCTGTCAGGCTACAACATGGTCAATAATTTCATCATCAGGTTCACAGCGGCGGCTGGCATGGACGAGAATGAAGGCGGAGTCGGAACCAACGATGACGAGTTCATGCTGGACGACGTGGAGTTGACAGGGACCATAGCTGTCGCCCCGTGGATAGTCAGCACAGTTCCGGCGGACATGGCATTTGACATAGCCGTCGACGCGAACGTGATCATCACGTTCAGTGAGGCAATGAACCCGACGACGCTGGCATGGAGCATATCCCCCAACCCGGGAGGATGGACGGAAACCTGGAGTGCAGGCGAAACAATCGTCACGCTCAGCCATTCAGCTGCTTTCACACCCAGCACTGTATTCATTGTATCGGTAATCAACTGTATTGATGCGAACGAGGGCCTAGCGATGGAATCGTACAGCCCCTGGACCTTCACAACAGTCGGGCCCCCGACCATCGTGGCCACCACGCCTGTGAACGGCGCGACTGGCGTGCTCCTGACGCAGAACGTCATAATAGATTTCAGCAAGCCCATGAACACTGCGAGCCTTGTTTACACTTGCACACCCAACCCGGGCGGCTGGGTTGCCGCATGGAGCAACGGCGACAGGACAGTCACCCTGAGCCACACAATGTTCGCCGGCCTGACCAGCTACACCTTCACGGTCACGGCCGCACAGGACACGGTTGGCAACAACCTGGTTGCAGGGCCGGTGCCCAATCCGTGGATATTCACGACCCTGGTGGACAACCCCCCGTTCATAGACGACACTGTCCCGGTATCGGGAGCGGTCATGGTGGCGGTAACGCAGAACATCGTGATAACATTCAGCGAGACAATGGCCCCTGCAACGGTAACATATTCGATATCGCCCAACCCGGGCGGCCTGCTGCCTACATGGAGCGGCGGGAACACAGTGCTCACGATAGCCCACACGAACTTCGCCCAATCCACGCTGTACACGGTCGCGGTTCTTACTGCCCAGGATACTGCCGGCAACGGGATTGTCGACGGCCCGGTGCCAAATCCCTGGAGCTTCAGGACATACGACCCGACGCCGCCTTACATAATCTCCGTGGTCCCTGCACACCAATCGACATGTGTAAACTTGACGCAACCTATAATCGTCGAGTTCAGCGAGGCCATGGACACTGCCTCGGTGCAGGCAGCGTTCCTGTGCCTACCAAACCCGATGGGTTGGTATTATTCCTGGAATCTCGGCAACACTTTGATTACTATATCGCATAGTAGCTTCTATCCTCTGGCTACTTATATCTGCCAGGTTACCACCAGCGCACATGATGTATCAGGAAACTACCTAGTCGCTGGAATCGTGCCCAATCCATGGACATTCATGACAACAAACAGCACTCCAAACTTCCCGCGCTTCGAGATCACCCCGGACGGCGACTCGATGCTGCCCCACACAAACAAAACATTCACCGTCACACTCTGCAACGAATCCGGCCAGACTGCGACCGCGACAGAGGACATATTCATCAGCCTGACAACAAACTCGCCTACCGGGCAGATATATTGTCCGTCATATAACGAAGGGGTTCTGGTAAGCTTCGTCTTCGACGACTCCAGGTCCATGTCCATGAGGTATTCCACGGACGGACTGACCTGGCTCGAGAAAGCCAAAAACGCCGCCCTCATCCTATTGAACCAGCTTTCAAACGACTCGGTATGCGTCAGCATCTGGGACTTCGAGGGGAACAACGAGAGGCGCTGGGCCGGGCCCACGGAGTCTGTGGGAGGCGGGCGCCTGCAGAACGACCCCGTAAACAAAAACCAGTACCCAAGGGCTCCTGTAAGATTGGGAGACACATATACGAGCATAATCAACGGCTCAGAAATTGACGGGCGCCAATACATACGCGACGAAATCACGCTCATGAACAATCCCCCGGGCCAGACCATACTCTGGGACGCGATAGGAGAAGCCTACCTTGACACGGAATGGTTCATGGACGACTATCCCTCGCTGATGCCCACGGTTATTGTACTTTCTGACGGTTGCGACAGCGATGCATCGGACCAATCCCCCCTCGCGGCCTACAGGATAGAGGGCGGAAGCGATTACTGGGCTCCCTGGGCGGAAATGTCAGCAGGCAATCTCACTTACACCGAGCATAAGGGCAAGTACACGTTCGACTGGGCCAACCCCACGACGTCCACGCAGTGGCTGGAGGCAATGACGCACGGCGGCTCCATGGATTACAGCAGGACTGGCATGCTGTACCCGACTTCGGATGTCAGGATATTCACCGTAGGCCTCGGCCTGGAGAGCCACCCAATGCCGCCGACACCATCGACAATCCTGACGACTTGGCCCGGCGAAACCAATGACTACACAAATGCCCTTTGCACGGACACTGGCATTATCCCGGCATGCCTGGAATCCGGCACCCTGGAGTACAACCTGTGGAGGATAGCTGATACTTCCGGAGCCCAATACTATTGCTGCCCGGACGGAGATCAACTAGGCAACATCTACGGTTACATCGGGAGTTATCTCTCCACCAATGTCCTGTTATTAAGAATTCCCGCAGGCCAATCGTCCGCGACATTCGATTATTACGATTACACACCAGGAAAATGGGCAATCCAGGGGAGCAGCACCGCCCTCGGCTCGGACATGGTTAACATTACAGTGCTTATGCCGCACCTTCCTATCCGCATCAATTCCAACGCGGATTTCGATGAGGCCCACGGGGTGGTGAACTGGGACACGGGGAACGGGACCGAAGGGAACCCGTGGATAATCGAAGGGTGGGACATCAATGGGACCGGGTACGGGTACTGTATTTTCATAGGCAATACAACTGAGCATTTTACTGTGAGATCTAATGAATTTCACGGGGCAGCACCTTCCTGTTGGTATCCCTTGGCCTGCGCAGGCCTGACTGTCTACCATGGACAAAAAGGAAATATTCAGGATAATGTTTTCACCGATTGTGAGGACCACGGAATATTTTTATATCATTCCGAATATATTATGGTGGCCAACAATTCTCTGATTGAAAATATATCCGGTGGTGTTCTCCTTGTATCATCAAACTTGAGCGTAATTATTTACAACGAAATCAACTCATGCATGTTTGGTGGAATCTGCCTTCAGTATTCACATTGTAATAATGTTTCGTTAAATGGTGTATCCGATCCAGGAGAAGGTATTGGGTTGACTTTGTCGAATAATAACAGCCTTACGGACAATATAGTGCATTCAGCGATTTGGGGTGTGGGAATCAATATCAATGCCGATGACAATCGCATAGAGTCGAACAATTTTATCAATTCCTGGTGCGGGATGTATATGGCAAATGCACACAATAATACGGTGAAATCCAACAATATCGACTCCAATTTCAATTATGGAATATGGATGGTTTCGAGTGATGATAATCATATATTAAATAACAATATCTCGAACAGTGCGATTGGTTTAGACCTAACAGATTCAACTTTCAATCACATCTATCATAATATAATAATAAATAATTCAATCCAAGCAAATGACTCCCTTGGTCTGAACTCCTGGGACAACGGTTACCCCTCGGGCGGCAATTACTGGTCGGATTATGCGGGAACAGATATGTTCAGAGGCTCAGGCCAGAATATTCCGGGCAGCGACGGAATCGGCGACACGCCATACGCATTCGATTTCGCCCAGGACAATTATCCGCTCTTACCCAATGGTGTCAGTGATACTTTCCCTCCGGACCATATGAACGAATACCCACCGGTGAATGGCGAATCGTTCAATCTCACACCTATAATCTCTGTTGATGTCATTGATGATATTTCCGGGGTCGATACAGCCACAGTCCGACTATATGTGGGCGGCTTCATGGTGTTCTACAATCTGGACCCGATTTCAGATGGATACACTGTTTCTTACTGGCACGAAAGCGGCTTCACCGAGGGCCAGGTTGTGACCTGCAGGATTGTCGCATCGGATTATTTCGGCAACAAACTTGACTTCGCGTGGAACTTCACCGCTTCTATAGGAGAATCGTTCAATATCACTCTTCACAATGGTTGGAACCTACTTTCATTCCCGCTTGTTCCCGTAGATAATAGAGTTGAATGTCTGTTCTCCTCGATATCTGGGAACTGGGATGTTGTGAAATGCTATGACTCCAACGACCCGCAGGACCCGTGGAAAACATACAGGATCGGAAGCTCCATGAACGACCTGGCACGCATCGATAATACGATGGGATTCTGGCTCCACGTGACCGATTCATCGAGCAGCCTGGTAATCTATGGGAATGTACCGGTTGCCACGGATATACTGTTAAATGCCGGTTGGAATCTGGTTGGGTATCCAACGCTCACATTCACCGAGACCGTGGCCAATGCATTCTGGGGCACCGGTGCAGACCGGGTCGAGGTATTCGACTTTGCAGAACCAAGTCTGATAAAAGAGGTCGGACCAACTTATTTTATGACCCCTGGAGAGGGTTACTGGGTTCATGTGCCAGCTAATGCTATATGGACTGTTGAAAATACCCCGGGTAAACCACAGATTGTTGTAAAAGGGGATAATCCCGAAACAGGTATATATGAATACATCACATTCAGCAATCCCGAGCCAACCAACGGGGATATAATAACGATTACATCAACCATTTTAAACCTGGGAAATGCCGATGCATTTGTAGATGTCTGGTTCTACCGGGACATTTACGACACAGCCAATCTAATTAATGCGGACATGACAGGGGATAATGTTTCCGACCCGGTTACGATATTAATTCCGTCGCTTGGTCAGGCGGACGCACATATTGAATGGGTGGCCTCCCCTGGTGGAGCTCACACAATAATTGTGAAGGCTGATGTAAGTCCATACACAATCACACAGGATTTCTATGACCCGGACCCTTCCGATAACCAAAACTCTACTCATATCTTTGTGACCCCAAGGATTTTGTTGGTCGATGACGATGCCCATGTGAACGACCTCAGCGATGCAGATACAGTATCCTTCATGCGCGCCTCCCTCGAAGCCGCTGACTTCAATTATGATTTCACGACAGTTAGCGGCAGTGACGGTCCTGGCTACGATTACGGCGATTGTCCTCTGATGAATTATGACATTGTGATCTGGATGACGGGATATACCACAGTCAAAACTCTCACAGTCTCCAACGCTCCCTGGGAAAACAGAACAGACGATGTGGCCAATCTTCAAAAATTCCTGACAGGTTCCCCCACGGGAACTGTTGTCGATGGCATGAACGGCGGCAGCCTGTGGCTCATCAGTGAGGGATTCTGGACCGAAGCGCTCACGACTCCCGGTCTGGCCACTTTCGCCAGCACATATATGCATATCAACGTGCTCCCCGTATTCACAGCCTCGCTCACTCCCCAGATCTACGGGAACGAATCACACCCGGTAACTGATTATTTCGCCGACATCCCGATAAACACGGAAGAGAGGGTTGCAGGGACTGACACGGTCCATTACTGGGCATACAACGACATCCCCGAAAAACCGAGGATCGCGCTGAACGACACGGCTGTCGATGCCGCGAACAGGAAGGTGTTCGCCCTTTCCTATGATTCGGACGATTACCCGGCAGACACAATCGTGGACTCCAGGATACTTGCCCAAACATGGGACTTCTCCAGGATAACTGAAACGTCTGTTCAGGTCCAATACGCATACAAAGCCCTATTATGGTTGGGAAACTATTCCCCGTAATCGGCAATCTGGAAGCAGACAGATTACGGATACAAATCCTTTTAATTCCATAGATATTTAGGTTTGTCATGCCTCCTTCTAATGTTGAGCCAGTCATCATCCGAAGCCCCAGTGGCCGCCCCCTGACTGTCGCCTTCGTGGGCTGCGGGGGCACGGGCCGCAACATACTGGCAGAGGGTCTCCTTCCCGATGGTTCCGCCAGGGTGGCAGTGGGCTCGGACAGGCTGGCAATGGCCTCCCTGAAAACAGGAAAATTGATGGTGGCCAGCGCCAGGGAACTGGAGTCGAACGCCATGATATCCTCCAAGTCGGTTAGGCTCGCGGGCAGCGAGTTCGAGAAGGAGCTGGCCTCCTCGCTTGTGGGCGCGGACATCACGTTCATAATCGCCGGTCTCGGGGGCCTCAGCGGGGGCTGGGGCGCGGTTGTCGGCGCCAGGGCTGCCGCGGTCTCCAGGAGCATAGGCTTCTGCGTCGCCAGCGTGCCGTTTTCAGCCGAGGGCGGTTCCAGGAGGGAAAGGGCCGCGACCCAGCTGAAGGCGCTTATCCAGGTCGCGGACGCATCCCTCGTGATACCCAACGACATGATACTTTCTGAAGCCCCGAACCTGCCAATCAACAGCGCCCTCAGGGTCATGAACAGCGTGCTGGCGTCGCCCGTAAACCTGTTCCTCAGGTCTTTCGGAAGCGACGACCTGGACATGCTCGAGAAACATCTGGCCCTGGGAAAGATCATGGCCATGGACTCTGCCGAATGGGACAGGGACAATGCCGAGTTCGCAGTCATCGAGGCGCTCGGAAAGTCCAGATGGCTGGAACTGGGCACCAGGAAGCCGAAATCCGCAATCCTTTTTATAGAGGGCGGGGGTGTGCACGGCGACATGGCGGAGATACTGAGGCTTTTCCTGAGATTGGCCGGCAAAGACTGCCCCGTGATAGCGGCCAATGCCGGGGAGAGGAAGCAGGGACTCAGGGTCACGGCGGTGGTGGGATTCTGAGATTCCTGGGTGCGCTGGCCGCAGTGGCATTGTTGCTTGCATCTTTCCAGGCGGCGGCGCAGACAATGGTGGACGTTCCCGCCGAGGGATATATGGGCACGGACACGCTTCCCGCAAACGACCCGGCGCGGTATTACATTGTCACGGTGCCGGCGGGCCATGTCCTGGAATTCGATTTCCATGTCGTGGGCGAGGGCAACATCACCGTGTCCCTCTCCAAGATGTCAGACCCGAACAATTACTACGTGAGCTTCAGCACCTCCGAGCCGGTGAGGGATTTCTCAAGGACCTTTCCGGAGGATTACGGCTTCGACCGGGAGTTTTTCATACAGGTCTATTCCACGGCTGGCATAGATGTGGATTACACCGCCGAGATACACACCGAGGAGGCCCCGGAGCAGAATTACACGCTCCACTACGTATTGATGGCATTGGGCCTGGTCGGGCTGGCCGTCTTCAGCTACAAATACGTGGTCTGGCAGGAGAAGCAGGAGAAGAAGGAGAAGCAGGGCAAGAGAAGGGAGAGGCGGCGCAGATAACGTTTTTAACCCCCTAGCCCATACACAAGGATATGGCAGAGAGGTACGAGCTCATCGACCACACGGCCGATGTTTTGGTGAGGACATCCGGGAAGACCATGAACGAGGCATTCGGGAACGCGGCCTACGCCCTGTTCGACACGATGTGCGACGCCTCCGCGGTCAAGCCCCTGAAAATCAAGAAAGTGGAATGCGAGGCGCCCGACCTGGAGCAGCTGCTCGTGGACTGGCTTTCCAGGCTTCTGTTCCTGTGCGACGTGGACGACATGCTGTTCTCGGAATTCGAGGTGGAAATCGAGGGCACAAAGCTGAAGGCCAGGATAATGGGCGAGAAGCTGGACCCCAAGATACACCACCTCAAGACGGATGTCAAGGCCATAACCTATCACATGCTGGAAGTGGACCCGGAGACGAACAGTATCCAGGTGCTGCTGGACATCTGACACGGGAGGAGTCGGGAAGATGAAATGTTCGGGAGACGCTGGACTCGGGGAAACCGGCAGGAAAAAAGCCCTGGGAAAAAGCTCCCAAATTCAGGTGGGCGGGGCATCTAATAATTCATAAGCAATACTCTTTTTTTGCATGCTAACTATGTATATATAAGAACATTGACTACGATATCTTTATATCAC
>DAKD01000023.1 GCA_002499085.1 Methanomassiliicoccales archaeon UBA280 | reverse complement strand
TATATGGCGAATGCGGATGGACTTGATTCGGGGGCTGAGCATTCGACAATACCATCTGGATCCAGGCCCGGAACGATTAATCTCGGTACCCGATTTTATCTCCATCCGAACTCCTGAGGGAGATTCGGAACTACGTGCAATACGGGGAGATTCGGACACGAGCATCGTGTGGGCCAAACCTTTCGGGCCGCACCCCGGCCCACCTTTTCCCTTTTTTACTGTATCCAAACCCTTCGGGATTTGGAACAATTTTTCCCTGTTCCAGCCTGGCGTCCGCCTCGGAACAGTGGTTCTGACACCGGAAATATCATAAACCCCATATCCATTTACATCAATCAATGAAATTCAAGTTTCTCAGCATCGTAATCGCCCTGCTCTTCATTCTGACGCTCGTCCCTCCCGCCCGGGCTGCGTACAGCCTCTCCCTGACAGGCGCCGTGGATTTCCAGGCCGAGCCTTGGACCAACCAGACATTCCGGGGCTACGTCATCGTAAGCATGGGCAATGCGTCCCAGAGCTCGCTGGACATCATGCTCTCAGTTTCGGGGGACATTGCCCCGTGGCTCAGCTGGACTGACCTGCAGGTCTTCACCCTGTACCCGGACCAGCAGAGGATAGTCCATTACGAGATTGATTTCCCTGCCTCGGCCCCGGGCGAGTACACAGGCGACATCACCGCCTCCGGCGTGCCCTCCGCCTCCGCCCAGACGGGGGGCGCAGCCGTCCCCGGCAACATGGCCTTGGCCATAGGCGTGAGCATCAACATCCCGGCAAGGGTGTACCTCATGAACGTCTATGCCGACGGCATCGGCGCGGCGAGCGAGGTCTACAACGGGCAGAATTCCACGTTCTCGGGCAATGTGTCCTACAATCTCACGCGGGACAGCGAGGGGCTCGATACGCAGACAGCGGGCATTGCCAACCTGGCCCACAACCAGAGCGCCGTTACCTCAGTCCAGTGGAGCACGGTCCTGGAGCTGGGAGTCGACTACGAGATAATATTCACCCTCACCGGCCCCAACAACACGCTGGTGGACAGGCAGGTCTATTCCCTGCGTCTGGCCACGCCCGCGGACATACTCGTGACATGGCACACGCCGAGCGTTGTGTACGAGGACTATGACGCGACTATATATGCGCGGGTCCAGGATGCGGCCGGCGGGCTCACGCGCAGCACGGCGCATTACACGGTGGACGGCGGCGCCGAGCAGACCGCGGCCATGGACTATGACTCGTTCAACAACGGATACATTGTCCTTATCGAGAACACGAGTTACACGGTCGGCTCCCTTGTGGAGTACTGGGTCACATCGGTGAACGACGCCTCCGGGGCTGTGTACACCGGCGTCTCGCCGCACAACAGTTTCAGGGTCTACTCCTCCACGGCGCCTGACTTGGTCATCGACGGCTCCAGCCTGGCGTTCTCCCCCATAGACCCGAGGAATGCGACGATGTACGACACGAACAGCACCAATATCTTCGTCACCGTGAGGAATGCGGGCCGGGGGGATGTATACAATGTCGTCGTCAGGATGTACGATTACAACGACACGGTGGACAGCAAGACGATCAGTTTCATTGCCAGCGGGGATTCCGCGACAGCAAGGTTCAGCTATGGCTCGCCGGCGGCGGGAACGCACCTGCTCAGGTTCGTGGCCGACCCTGACGACGCAGTTGCCGAGACTGACGAGAACAACAATTACATCTCGGTCGAGATAACGGTCCAGGCGGCGCCGGAGCCGCCCGAGGTTCAGGGAGAGGGTTCCCCGCTCGAGATAATCCCCTACATCCTGGTCCCACTCATCCTGGCCATGCTCATAATCCTGTTCCTGCGCAGGAAGCGCGTGGTCAGCGTCACGGTGGCCTCGGTCAAACCTTCCAGGCACAGCGAGGACGGCGTGCAGAGATGGATTTATTCCTGCTCGGTCGCTGGCAGAACCATAGGAAACACCAGGGCCACGAAGGTCCGGGCCGAGGAAGGCTCTGTAATCCAGGTGAGGGTCTCGGGGATCAAGGAGGACGAGGAGGGGAACCTGGCCTGGTGGAACCCGGAGGTTTTGGGTCCGGCCGAGAAAGAGGACGACCTGGAAACGGTCCGCAGAATCGCGAAGCAGGCCAAGGGAAGCTAGGCCTGCGCGCGTTGAACCGGCCCCCATCGGCCCCCACCCCTGCCCCCACAGCTCCAAATGTCCCGCAGGACTTTGGATAGAGGGTAAAAGCATTTGGAGAAGTGAAATTTAATGTCAGGCCTTTTCGGACGATATAACCTGATTTTACCCCAGATTGTCCAGTGCCGCCCTCAATATATTTCTAAGAGGCGGCAGGTCCTTGCGGGCTATCTGCCAGATGTTCTCAAGGTCGACTCCGTGATATTGGTGTATAACGATGTTCCTGAGGCCGACCAGACTCGTCCACGGTATCCCCGGGTATTTATTTCGCGTCGTCTGCGGAACGTGCCGCGCGGCTTCACCCAGTACCTCAAGGTTGCGCAGAACCGCATCTGCAACCATTTCGTTCCCGGAAAAACTGGAATACGTCAATTTCGAGGTGTAATCGCAGACTCTGTCGACCGCTTCAAGCATGTCCGCCAGGTATAGTGAGATTGATCGCTCGCTCAAACGTAAACGACCTCCGCCAATATCCCATCCCGCATTCTCGCTTTCAGGGCCTTGACGGTGACCAGATCGACCTCGCGTCCCAGCGCTTTCTCCAAGTAATCTTTCAGCGCAATTATATCCAGGCCGATGGGTTCTGATAGTTCCACGAGCACATCCACATCGCTGGCGCGCTTTTGCTCGCCTCGGGCGAACGACCCGAATATGCCTATTCTGCTGACCTTGTATTTACGTTTCAGCACAGGCTTGCGATTCTTAAGAGTCGATTTGATTGAATCGAGACCACTTGTTTTCATCGATGGTAGATAGGTGTTTTCGCGTATATAAATATGGGGTTAGAGGGCCATTGATGCGCCATCCCTCTCACATCCTTTACAACCCGGATGGTCGCCCCCTCCCGAGTGTTACCATAGTGCGCCACCGCAAGGTGCCCGTTCGGAACTGGTGTTCCGATGCAGATCAAGCCATCACCTACTCCGGCGTGATAGTTTGCGATTCTTGAATTATATAGTTAGCATTCGCAAACTATAAGACGAATGCAGATGGATTTGATTCGGGGGCTGAGCATTCGACAATACCATCTGGATCCAGGCCCGCAACGATTAATTCCATTCAATCGGGCCGCACCCCGGCCCACCCCTTTTCTATTTTTCAATTTTTCCTTGCCCCAGCGCCAGCGCCCGTCTCGAAATCCGCGATTTCGATGGAGATAAAAGGATTTGGAACGGATTTTTTCCTATTCCAGCCCGGCGTCTCGGAACCTTGGTTCCGATACCGATAAAAACCGATGGAGATAAATTCCAAATGTCCCGCAGGACTTTGGATGGAGGATAAAAGCCCTCGGGTGGGAAAGGACGAATGTTGAACCGACTCCCATCGATTTTCAGCAGAGGTTCGACCATGGCATGGCCCCGTAATGCGGCTGAATCGAATGCCATGCGGCTCACAACATTCTGATGGCAAATGGTGAACGCCGGTGCTGAACCGTTCCGAAAGCCGAAGGCTTCGGATGGAGATTAAGGCGTTCGCCCCGAATCGCCAGTGCTTAATCTTTCGCGATTCGCTCAGAAGGCCGGTAATTCCACCATTTAGCAAGCAATGAATTACCGGGGGAAAGACTATTTATACATGGCCTCATATTTCTAACAAGTGGTGCATTATGGATATTTACAAATTCCGCGTGATAATCGAGCAGGACGAGGATGGCGTTTTCGTGGCCACTGTGCCGGAGCTTAAAGGATGCCACACTCAGGCGAAAACCCTCGATGCGCTGATGAAGAGGACCAAAGAGGCCATAGCGCTTTACTTGGATTTCCAGAAGGGCACGACCAACCTTGGAAAAATGAGCTTTGTCGGCCTCCAGGAAATAGAGGTCCAGGCATGAGCAAGCTGGTTCCGGTGAACCACCGCATTGTTTTCAAGATTTTGAAGAAATTGGGTTTCGAGAAAGTGCGACAGAAAGGCGGACACTCGGTATGGGCGCATCCGGATGGGCGAGTTACTGTAGTTCCGGTGCATGGAAAGGAGAATATCGGAAAGGGCTTGCTCGCAAAGATACTGGACGACATCGAGATTACGGTCGATGAATTCGATAGGCTGCGATAAGGAAGTTCGCATTGATCTCGATTTATTCATGAAAAGCAAGAGGGAAAAAGTATCTCAAGGCACCAGCCATCCGCAGATCTTCGGGCTGGCTAACCTGTTTAAAAATTATAATAGAAAGCTTTTTCATATTTCTTTCTACCATACTAGAAAACTTTTAATATCGGCTTTGCATGGAAGGTTCATGGATTTCAGACGCATCATAGCAGAGCAAAGGGAAGAGCTGGAGAGCATTGGGCCGATGTTTGTTCCGAGGGAGGCCTTTCCCGGTGGAGAGAGCGCCTTGGCAGCGCCCAACGTGCTTGCCGTCCTGGGGGTGAGGCGGTGCGGGAAATCGGTATTTTCGTACATGTTGGCAAAGGAAAGAACCTTTGGGTATGTGAATTTTGACGACGAGCGTCTTTTCGACGTTACCACGAAGGATCTGGACCGCATCCTTCAGGCGTTATACGGTCTTTACGGGAAGATAGATTATATAATTCTGGATGAGATCCAGAGGGTGCCGGGCTGGGAACTGTTTGCAAACAGGCTGAGAAGGACAAAAAGGGTCATTGTGACTGGAAGCAACTCGAAACTTCTTTCGGGCGAATTGGCCACAAGCTTGACGGGCAGGCATGTCGATATCACGCTCTTTCCCTATTCATTCTCCGAATATACAGCGAGTATGGGCAACCCCCGGCGGGAAGCCGTGACCGCATTCGAAGTGGCGCAGGCCGTCAAAACTCTCGAGAGATATATGGAGACTGGAGGATTCCCTGAAGCTAAAACATTTGGGAGTGGGATCCTCAGAGGTATCTACAGCGACATAATTTCAAAGGACATCCTTCAGCGGCATAAAATGCGCAAATCCGTGACCCTGAGACATTTGGCAAATCACTTGGCAACCAATATCTGTTCGGAAACTTCATACTCCAGGCTGGCACAGCAGTTTGACATAGGCCATGTCTCCACGGTATCCAACTGGTTCGGGTACTTGGAGCAGTCATATCTTTTCTTCAAATTGGACAGGTTCGACTACAGCCTCAGGCAGCAGGTCATTGCGCCTAAAAAAATTTACTGCGTAGACACTGGATTGGCCAGGGCAGTGGGGTTCAGATTCTCGGACGGAATCGGGAAGGCCATGGAAAATATTGTGGCCGTTGAATTGCAGAGGAGGAAGGCACTGGAGCCGAATACAGATGTATACTACTGGAAGGATCATGCCCAGCGTGAGGTTGATTTCATAGTCAAGAAGGACTTGGATATCCGACAGCTGGTTCAGGTGACATATGCCAGTGACAGATCGGAAGTGCCAATGAGAGAGGTCGCTTCACTCGAAACAGCATCTAAGGCCCTTCGTTGCAAGGATCTCCTTGTGATAACCTGGGACTACGAAGGTGAGGAAAAACTCGGCACGAAGAAAGTCAGATTCGTCCCGTTGTGGAAATGGCTGCTGGAGCAATCGGTGCGGGAAAGCCAACCGTAGTGTCCACCCAGGGACATCTGCATATAAAGTTTAAATGTCGCCTGTCACCATGGGGACATTTGGATAGCAGTTATCTCAACGGTGAGGGGAGATTCTGGCCGGAACATAGTAATTGAGGCCTCGCGGCCGGATGGCCGCAACCCATAAATACTAGTACAAAAGTATTGCCAGCAATGTTCTCCGTGTCCATAACCGCAACAATGCTCACATCCCTGGCCCTGGCAGCGATGGCCGCGCCCTGGTTCATCAGGAAGATGAGGGAGAAGAACCAGACAGTCAGGGATTACTACAAGCCCGGGAACGCACAGCTGGCAAACAACGGCGGGATTCTGACGCTTTTCGCGGCCTTCATCACGGTCGTGGCAGTGCCCATCGTGTTCAGGCTGCTTTTCAAGCTCGAGATACCCGTCCCCAGGGAGTTCACGGCCGCGGACACGGCCCTGCTCATGGTCATGCTGCTTTACGCGTTCTACGGCGTGCTGGACGACTACATAGACGTGGGAAGGACCTCCAAGATTCTGCTGCCGCTGCTGTTCGCGTACCCGCTGGTGCTGGCGCTGAGCGGCTGGGAGCCCTGGGTGCCGTTCCACGGCGCGCTGGACCTGGACATGTTCAACATCTCCGTGTCTGGCGTCGGGACGCTGACAGGCTCCATGATGCTCAGGTTCGTCATAGTGCCGGTGTACATCATGGTCGTGGCCAACCTGAAGAACATGCACTCCGGGTTCAACGGTCTGCAGTCGGGCTGCGCGCTCATAATACTGAGCTTCATCATACTGAAGGCCTGGGCTGACGGGAACCTGGACAGCATGTACACGGTCGCGGCCCTCGTAGGCGCACAGGCTGTGTTCTTCTGGTACAACAGGTACCCGTCGAGGATAATCGAAGGCAACATAGGCTCGCTGGCTGTCGGGGCTGGCATAGGCGGCGCCCTGGTGATACAGCATTACCTGTTCGCGGGCATGGTCATGCTCATGCCGCACATAATCAACTTCCTGATGTACATGTACTGGCGCATCATGCACCGCAGGCACCCCGAGGACCCGAGGTGGAGGATAGTCAAGTTCGGCAGGGTCAGGGAGGACGGCACGTTAGAGGTGCCGAACAGGCTCACGCTGAAATGGGTGCTGCCCTACTACTTCAGGATGAACGAGCGCCAGGTCGTTTACTCGATGCACCTTCTCACGCTGGTATTCTGCGTTATCGGATTCTTCGTGCCCGGATGATTCGGGCTATGAATACATTAATATAGAATGAGAATATTGTAAAATTTCATTAATGTTGGCGGGAGCACGTCGAAACAGGTTGATTGCATGCCTGAGCACAATGGACTGAAAGGGGAGAGGGCTGATTCTGCACGCAGGAATACCGGAAGGAAGGGGATGACCAACGGCCTCACGAACGGACTCGGCGGACGCACGAACGGAATGACGAACGGCCTGGGAAGGACGAACGGACTCACCAACGGCCTCGGCAGGACCAATGGCCTCACGAACGGCCTGGGGAAAACGAACGGCCTCACGAACGGACTCGGCACCGGGGGCCGCAGGATGGACAGCAGGGCCATAGCCCCGTCCAGGGTCTCGCTTGCCCTCATACTCGCATTCGTGCTTTTGGTCCCAATATTCCTGTTCGCGCTGACCGGCAACGCGCCGGCGTACGAGGGCATCAGGATCGACGGCGAATTCGGGGACTGGGACGATTCCGCGATATACAGCGACACCAACACCTACCCGATAGCTTCGCTGAACATCATGGAATACTCGGCCGATACCAACAACGTGGGAAACCTGTTCCTGTACGCAAGGGCGGGCGCGCCCTGGTTCGCGTCGGCAAATGCTGACAGCCTGTTCGTTTTCATAGACGCGGACAACAGTGCGGCCACCGGCTATGCCGTGAGGGACATTGGCGCGGAGTACGCAGTCGAGATCTGGGGCTGGGACAGTGTGGTCAAGGGTAAGCAGTTCGGCTCGTTCTCGGGCGCAGACACGCACAACTGGTCGGCCTGGAACTGGCGCGGCCTGAGCGCCGCAATGGGCGGAGACAGCATAGAGATCAGCATACCTGCCTCGCTCGTCACGCTGGCCGACGGCCACGGAATCCTGTTCATGACAAAGCGCGGCGGCACGGCCGCGGATGTCTGCGACGCCACAATCACGAGGGGAGCCGGCGCGGTGTGTGTCAGGCAGGTTCCGCAGGACCTGAACGGGTTACTGACGACCGACACTGTCATGACGCTGCAGATGACAGCGCCCGGGGCGGCGATCACTGTCACTGGCATCACATTCGATTCGAACGCGGGAACGCCCTCTGTGGCCGGCCTTCCTGCCTCAGTGCCGGCAGGGCAGACTGTGACGCTTGACGTCACCCTGCCTGTCACCGGCCTTGCCGCCGGGACCCTGGTGGACGTGAGCGTCTCCGGGGTTGCCACGGACGGAAAGGTGACCGTAATCGGCCAGGGCCTGAAGGCCTATGCCAATTCCGCGCCCGCTGGAATCCGCATAGACGGGGCGTTCGGCGACTGGAACACCGTGACCAAGCAGACTGACTCGGACCCTGCCGCGAACCCGAACGTGGACATAGCCAGGTACGCGGCCGCGAACTCGTCGTCAACTGTATACTTCTACATGATGGTCAGCGATTCGGGCTGCATGTCCGGGGGCGCTTACGTGCCTGCAGACAGGATAAGGTCAGTTCCGGGGGAGCCCGGCAACGGCTCAAGCACTCCGGCGCCGCTGCCCAGGGTGAGCGGCGAGGACATAACCAGGATTTACATTGACACAGTGCCGGGCGGACTCAACGTCGGCGGCATAGGAGCGGATTACTTGGCCGAGATAAAGGGCAGGAACGGCCTGATCACCTCTGCCGCGCTTTACTCCCTGCCCGGAAGGACATTCATAGCGAACATTGACGCGGCGAACGGCGCCAGGGAACTGGAGACCGGAATGGCGCTCACCCGCATCCGATTCAACGCCACGCTCAGGTACTTCATGGAGAGCACGGACTGGCAGAGCA
>DAKD01000033.1 GCA_002499085.1 Methanomassiliicoccales archaeon UBA280 | reverse complement strand
AGACAAGGCTCAGCGCGGCCGAGGTCCTGGACAACATATTCTCGCATTTCGTGGAGCATTACGGCCAGGAGACGGACTTCGCCATGGCCGTCATCAGGAAGCAGTGCCAGGACATAGGCCTGGACATAACCGATCCCTCGAAGGGCGCGATACTCAAGCTCATAGACAGGCTGGGCGACGTGGAGAAAGAGGTTTTATCGCCCGGCCAGATTGGCAAGAACAAGGTTGAGAGGAAGGGCTTCTTGCTGAGAATGTGATCCGCAAGAAGAATTGCCTGCTGAGGATGTAACTCAATCTCTCAAGAACCATGGCTTTTCATCGAGCCCAAGCGACCTGAAGGACTCCCGGCTGCGTTTCAGACATTCTTCAGGCTCGCCCAAGCCGCTGTCCCTCAGCAGAGCCCCGTGCTCATAAAGGGCAATGGCCAGTTGCAGCGGCCTTCTCGCCTTTTCCAGCAGGTTCACTGCCTCCTCGAAATATTTCTCAGCCGCGAAATCCTCACCTTCCAAAGCGGAAATCCGGCCTATGCCCAAACAGGCCATCGCATTCATCTCATTATTTTTTATCTCCCTGGATCTCAGCAGCGCCTGCTTGAGATTCGCCTTTGCCTCTGCGAATTTATCCTTGGCTGCCAGCGCGTCAGCGAGGTTCAGCAAAGCCCTGGCCTCTTCCTCCGAGTCCTTTTTCTCGCGGGCTAGGGCCAGAGCGGAACTCGAATGTTCAACGGCCTCATCAGGTTCCCCTTTCAAGACGAAGCCTCTGGCCATATCGTTGTGCGACGATGCAATACCGCCGGCGTCACCCAGCTTGGCGCGAAGCTCCATGGCCTTCTTGTACCTGTCCAGCCAAGCCTCCTCTTTCCGGTAGAGCGCGATATGCCCCAGCGTGCTCTCAGATGCCGCCGTGATGTTGTGTTTGCCCACCATCTCGGATATCTCCAGGGCCTTGGCGCAGCACTCTGCCGCCCTGTCCCAGTTTCCGATGGAGAAATGTATCGAGCCCAGGTTGGAGAACGTGAGCATCACGTTGAGGCTCTTCATGGCCTCGGCCTTTCCCGCGGCTGTCTCCCAGAGTTCGATTGCCCTGTCCACGTTCCCGGATTTGAACTCGATTATCGCCAGATTGTTGCACAGCACCAATGCCATCTGCTCGTCGACATCCTTCAGGCCTTCCAGGCTGAGTTCGTAATGCTCCTTCGCCTCGGACAGCGAGCCCACAGTCATGTGGAGATTGCCCATTGTGTTGTGTATCCTGGCTTCCATCTCGCTGTCCCCGAGTTTTTCGACCTGCTCCATAGCCTTGCCCACTTTTGCCCTTGCCTCCTCAATCTCTCTCTTTCTCAGATGTATGGTCGCCATCTCGTCCAGGATCCTTGTCCTGACTATGTCCGGTTCCTGTCCGAGAAGACCCATGCCCGTGTTGAAATGCTCTGTGGCTGTGTCGTATTTTCCCTGTTCGAGATGGACCCTCCCTATCTTGGCCTGCGCGTCTGCCATTTTCTCTCTGAGATCGATGCCTGTGAAAATATCCAATGCCTTTCCGTAATCTCCCAGGGCGCTCTCCCATTCCCCCCTCAGCTTGGCGGCGTAGCCCCTTAGCAACAGGACTTCTGCACGAAGAGATTCGTCAAGTTCCGCTTTGTCCAGAAGCCCCAGGATTTCCTCCAGTTCCCTCCTCAGGCCCTTGTTGATTATCTTTACCCCGGTTGCCGCAATGGACCTGGCGCACTCGTTTCCCGCGCCTCCCGCGAGCAGGTGCCTCTGCGCCTCCAACATGGATCTCGGGTCCAGGCCCTCGGCCAGTTTTCTCGCTGCCCTCAGATGCATGCCCCTTCCTTCGGATTCGGGCATTGTGGTTAGGAAGTATTCCCTCAGCAGCTTATGTGTGTCGAATGTACCATTCCCCAGTTCCCTGAGAAGCCCCCTTCCGGCCAGGTTCACTGCCACCTGGTAATCCACTTTCCCGACCGCGGCAAGCATTTCCAGGGCAACCGGTCCCTCGAAAAGTGAGATTGCCCACATGGCCCTCCTCTCCTCGTCAGGCATGGATGCGAATTCTGAACTCAGAAAATCCTCCAGGCCAGACTGCGGACCGTGTGCAGCCAGTTTCAGGAACAGGGGATTGGACACTGCAATGTCGCAAAATCCATCTATATCCCCTCTCGGGCCAAGGGCTTTCATGACGCTGTCCCTGTCGAGGCCGGCCAGGTTTACGGTGACCAGCCCTTTAAGTGTCGGGAAGCTCTCTTCAGTAACCATCAGCAATCCGAGCTTCCTCGGTTTGCCGGCAGCAAGCACGCCCATGAACCTGCTCAGGCCGGCATCAGCATTCTGCAGATCGTCAATTACAATCAGGGTGGGTTTCGCCATCCCGGCCAGCAGGCCGATCACTTCCCCGTCCCCTATGGCCGAGGCGGCTCCCAGGCGATATCCGAGCAGCCTGTTTCCTCTCTTGCCCAGGAATTCGGACAGTGCCCTCAGGAACCCGTGAAGCGACCCTCCCGCAGGGACACTGTGCCACATCACGTCCCGGGTGCGGGACGAATTTTGGGCGACGAAGCTGGCCAGGTATGTCTTCCCAAGTCCGGCCTCCCCTTTCAGAAGCACTCCTTTGCCTTTCTCAAGCGCCTTCCATATTTGATCGGCTTCCTTCTCCCTGCCGATGAATCCGGGGGCCTCAGGGATGTCAAGGCCTGCCGTCTCCGCAGCGCTCAGCTTCTCCTTCAGGGCATTCACGTTCCCCATTCCCCTTTCACTGAGGAAATATACTTTTTTCCTCCTGGGTGCGCCTTTCACACGGCCGGTCGCCTCTGTCACAAGGTCTCCGCGCTTCAGCCCCTGCAATGCCCTGGGAACATGGTTGCGGGCAATTCCCACGGCTCCGGCTATTCCTTCCTGGGTCACCGACTCGGGGTTCAGGTAATGGTCCCTGAATCCGTTGTAATTGCTCAGGTGCAGCATTATCCTTTCCTGCACAGTGAAATCAGTGTTTTCTCCGAACACGGATGTGAAATCGATTTTATTATATTTAAACTTTTTGTTCTTTTACACCAAAAATTATTGAAATTATTTTTATTGTTTTATGGTGCAAAAACTAGAAATGCTTATATTCCTCAAATGAATTATTCCGACCTAGGAGGCAGAAAATGTTATCAAGGTCTGATGCCTATGAGGTACTGAGGGACATGCGGAGGAAAGAAATAGCTGTGGTCATTGGGATTGCGATGGTCTTATCGACATTTGCGAGCCTGGCCGTTTCGGGCATCGTCCCGGGTGATGGCACATCGCCGATGTACGTCCCGCACGCGCCGATACAGATTAACTCCAACGCGGAGTTCGCTAGCATGGCGCTGGCCGAAGGGTGGGACGGGGCAGGGACTGAAGCGGATCCATACATCATCGAGAACTACGACATCAACGGAACCGGGTCAATGAACTGCATTGGCATCGGTTCTACAACATATTATTTCGAAGTGCGGAATTGCTTCCTGCACGATTCCGACAACCGCGGATTGGCGCTGGATTCGGTCTACGGGAGCACTGTCAGCGGGAATGTGCTGCTAGGAAATGCCGGCTCCGGGATGGCCATCTTTTCCTGTGTGGACATCACCGTCGCCAACAACACCGCATCGAACAACGACGTCGGCATCGTCATATCTGTATCTAACAACAATACGATAATCAATAACCAGGCGTCATCGAACCTCGACTCTGGCATTTATCTATATACCTCCAGCAACAATGCAGTCATCGAAAACCATGTATCCCTCTCCGGGGATGACGGCATATATCTCATTTACGCGGATGAGAACCTGATTACCGGCAACATTCTATCGAGCAACCACAACGGGATCAAGACCGTTGAATCCGATTACAATGAGATATACCACAACAATTTCATGGACAATGCGTTCCAAGCCTCCAATGACAACTTCAATTCCTGGGACAACGGCTACCCCTCAGGCGGAAACTATTGGAGCGACTACAGCGGCAACGATGGCAATGGCGACGGCATAGGGGACACGCCCTATTACTTCACCGGTGGCCAGGACAACTACCCGCTGATGGCGCCAATGGATTTTATAAATCCAACAATTATATCAACCTCCCCATCCGAAGGCCAGCTAAATGTCAGCATCAATACTGACATTATAGTCCAATTCAGTGAGCAAATGAATCAGTTAAGCGTCGAAAATGCATTTCATATTTATCCTCATGTGAATGGAACATTTACATGGAACGGGGCAGGAGATGAGATGACTTACTCATTGAATGGGTTAATGGTAATCAACAATTCATATTACTGTCAGGTGGATGATACCGCCACTGACTTGGCTGGCAACCGGTTGGAAGGAAACGGTGGTATTGAAATACCAATTTGCACAGAAATTGAAGAACAAGCCGGTTCAGAAATATATGAGGATAAAATCATCTGGTATGATGACAGAAATGAAAATATCGTTCCCCCAACCTACAGAGATGTCTACATGTATAATTTGTCAACAAATGTGGAAACCCCAATATGCACAAATTCATCCAACCAATTAATGCCTGACATATACGATGATTTGATTGTTTGGTGTGATTATAGAAATATTCCACTCACTGAGAGTGATATATATGCCTACAATTTATCAAACAGTACAGAGTTTCCTATTTGTCTAGCACCAGGCAACCAGTATATCCCAGATATTTATGGTAATAAAATTGTATGGCTGGATTGGAGAAGTGGGATTTCTGATATATATATGTATGACCTGTCAACAGGAAATGAAACTCCAATTTGTATTGGCCATGGTCAACAATACGTACCTGCGATTTATGGTGATAAGATTGTCTGGGTCGATCAAAGAAACGGTAACAAGGACATTTACATGTATGATTTATCGACTGGGAATGAAACTCCAATATGCCTGGATCCAACAGACCAGGATAATCCTGCGATTTACGGTGACAATATTGTCTGGATGGATTGGGGACTGAATGCGACCAGCCGAGATCTTTTTATCCACAACATATCAACGAATACCACATCACCTCTCTGTACTGCACCAGGTAATCAGCATAATCCAGATATTTACAAAAATATTGTTGTATGGAGTGATTATAGAAATGGTAATTCTGACATTTATATGTATGATCTCACCATAGGTTATGAAGTTCCTTTATGTACAAATCCTAATGGACAATCCCAACCAAATATTTACGAGAATATCATAACTTGGACCGATGACCGCAATGGGAGTGATGACATATTCCTGTTCCTTCGAACATATGGATGGCATTTTACTACCGGGACAACTATCAGCGGTCCTGTCTGCGACCTTTCGATATCTCAGGATGACATAACCTTCTCCGACACGAGTCCAGACAAATGGGACGAAATCACAATAGAAGCAACGGTCAGAAACATCGGACAGATCGATGCGATGTGCACAGTTTCCCTCTACCTTGATGTAATCGACCCCGATAACCTCATCTACCGCGAATACGAGGTTTTCGTTCCTGTGGGCGAATCGACCCAAGTCTCGGCCAAATGGCTTGCCAACATAACAGGTGACCATGACATCATCGTCGACATAACCGACTCCGAACCTGTGGATGTGAACATCCTGAACAACATCGCGTCCAGGGTCCTTTCCATCGCCGAGCCCTGCGGCAAGCTCAAAGTAAAGGCCAGCTCCGACAAGCAGAAGTACGTCACGGGCACGGACGACCATGCGGACATAATCGTGAAAGTGACCTATCTGGGCCAACTAATCAGCGGCGCATCCGTTTCCGCCTTTGTCATCGACCCGACCGGCGCCAACAGTTCGGTCTCGCTCACCGAAGCCTATGAGGGAATCTATGTGGGCAGCTATCCCTTCACGAACGCTTCAGCCGCCGGAACATACCGGATAAACGCCATCGCCACGAAACCCGGATACCTCCAGGGCGAGAACTATGACGCGAAGGACAAGTTCTTCCTTGATTCCCCGGTTCCGCAGATGCCGGAGGTTGGCTCGGTCGCGCTATCGGCCAACATACTGGCCGGCGGCACGGACTTGACCGTGACGACGGACGTTCTCAACCCGGTCGGGGTCGAGTCCATATTCGCCTCACTGTCCAGCCATGTCCACTGGGGAACCTTTGTCCGACCCATGTACGACGATGGAACCCATTCCGATGCTGTGGCAGGCGATGGCACATTCACTGCTGTGTTCGACACCGCAGATATGTCGAAAACCTACACCCTGGACATATCCATAAACGGCCTGTTCAATGAAAAACTGGATGCGATCATGGTCTCTCCCACTGATTACGTGGCCATCGACTCATTCACCGGGATGCAAACTGCTGCCTGTTTCGTGGAGATGAGCTCCACAGAGACGAACGTCACCATCGGCCTGAACACGGTTTCCGATATCTCGGGCATCAACTTCCTTATCGTGGAGCACCGGAACGCCACCGGCGGCAAGGACCTGGAGTTCATACCCAGCGGGAACGCAATCGTGGCAATGACATATGCGCATATCGATGTGTCCTATACCGAGGACGACATACCGGCGAATGTGTCCGAGGACAGTCTGAGGCTCTGGGTGTACAACGCCTACACCGAGAGGCTGGAGCCACTCGAGCCGGGTGGCGTTGATACCCTCGGAGACCTCATATGGGGCGACACCGAACACTTCAGCGAGTTCAAGATGATGAGCTCTCCCCCGGGAATGAGTGCGTACACAATGCAGCTCGCCCCAGGCTGGAACCTTATATCCTTCCCCGTCCAGCTTGACAATGGGGCGATTGAAAGGGTCCTCTCCCCGATAACAGGTCTCTGGGACTCGGCCAAGTACTATGACTCGACCGATGCCGCAGACCCCTGGAAATCCTACAGGCCCGGAAGCTCGGTCAACGACCTTCATGAAGTGGACCACACGATGGCGCTGTGGCTGCACATGAGCTCCTCTGCCGAACTGCCATTGTTCGGAGTCGAGAGAACCTCCACCCAGATTGCCCTGCACACAGGCTGGAACTTCGTAGGCTACCCGACCCTGAAGACAGGCATAACAGTCAGCGTAGCCCTCTGGGGCACTGGGGCGGACCGGGTAGAAGTGATGGACCAAGGCTCACCAACCCTGCTGATGGAGGCCGGGCCGAACTACGTGCTGAGCCCGGGGCAGGGACTGTGGGTGCATGTGACCGCAGATTCAATTTGGACGGTCAACGGGTAACCCGACAGGAATACTGGCGTTCTTTTGAACGCCGGCTTTTCTATTTTTAACTTTTTCTTGAACTGCTAAAACTAGCTCCCCAGCAGCTCCCTCTTCTTCTCCGGGAGCCGGTCCTTTCCCCATGCCAGCATCAGACTCAGAGGGCTCTTTTCCCTGGCAAGTGCCAGCATGTCCCCGGAAACCTTTCTCACGTCCCATTGGGCATGGGCGTCCTCCCTCAGCCTGGATATGTGATGCAATTCGCGCGAGTTCGCCCTGATGAGCATCCTTCGCCTGTGCCCGTTCGTGAGCACGTACTGGGCTGCTGCCCGGTTGTACTTCGAGAGCTCGTAATACGCTTCCGAGCTCTGCCTGTAATTCTCCTCGAAATCCCGCTTCAGGCCTGTCTCGATCACTGACGGGGGATATGTGAATCCAAGTTTTGGGTCGTATTCCTGGACAAGCTGGGAGGACATCCTGTGCCTCTTCATCTGCCCGTAGCAAGCCGAGCTCAGCACGACCTCGAAGGTGAAGTCCGCGAACTCGAACTCCCTCGTCGCCGACTCCCATGGGTTCGAATAGACTAGGTAATTGCGGATGAATTCCTCGGCTCCTCCCTCCTCAATCAGCCTGTCTGCTGCCGCCCGGCACGCTTCAGCCGAAGCCAGGGTATGGGAGTGAAGGATTGCCTCCAGGATGGCCCTGTCCGCCTTCCCGGTCCAATCTATCAGCTTGACATCGCCGTTGGAGGGGAATTCCCGGCCCGGGGATGCGCAGCGGCCCATGGTCTCCGAGGCCAGCCTTGATGCGTTGGGATGGGTCTTGATGAAATAATCGTCGTTCAGGGGCCTGCCGAACTCCTTCAGATACTCCGCAGGGTCAGTGAGAAGTATGAGCGAGGGCGCGACATTCCCCGCAAGTCTGAAAAATTCCTCCCCCAGGGCCTTCACCTCACTGAGGGGGTTGCCTCTCATGCGCCTTATCAGGTACTCCAGGTTGCGGGCGTTGGCAGTGAATCCCAGCTGGGCCTTGGTGGCAAGGCTCACGGCGTATCTGGCATCCTCCTTGGCATATCCCTCGACAGTCCTTCTGTCCGATTTCTTCTCCAGCATGTTGGGATGCTTCCCCTTGAAGTAATCCAGAAGGACCTTGAAGGCTTTCGCGTAAAGTTCGTTCTGGTCCTTCATTGCCCTATCGAACAGGGGTCTTGCCTCCCCTTCGAACTCCTTCGGAAGGACATAGTCCCCCACCAGTTCCTGGTATCTCTGGGACTTTTCCGTGTATGAGCAGAGCCTGTGCCATTCGAGAGACTCCACGCAAAGCCTTGAGATGTCAAGGATGTCAAAGTTGAACACAGCATGCTCGGCCACCGACTGATGGTTCATCTCGAACACGATGCTCCTGGCGGATCTCCTGGCGGCCTCCACGTCGTCTATGGATTTCTTCCTCAGCTCAGTGACCGGGGACGGATCCCTGCTTATCCTGGCATAGGCCACCGCAACAGTCTCGGGAGTCAGCGGCAGGCCTTTGAGGCTTTCGGCGGCCCGCATCCTCTCGATGATGGAGGAATCTATGTTATAACCGGCCAATTTTACTTCCATGTTCCCGCCCAGAAATTGTGATGGGCACTGTAATGGAGAATGCTTATAAAATATGTTCGACTAGGAATCTGAGAACCCTTCGCCAGACACAAATCCTTTTTTACAATGAACCATGTTGACCCGTTGAATGTCGGATGTCCTTGAAATAATCGACAGCCTGCCCGGCCACTCCGCAATCGTGATACGCCACGCCCAGAGGCACGACCTCTGCGGGCCGCAGAGCTACTGGACATGCGGGCTCACTGCCCGCGGGCAGGAGCAGGCCCGTGAATTCGGCAGGAAGCTGGCAGGCCGGTTTCCCTCCTTCAGGATATTCCACAGCCCCGTGAAAAGGTGCGAGCAGACAGCTTTGGCTGTATCGGAGGAACTCGGCCTGGACAGGGTGCAGCCCGAGAAGGCGCTGGGGCTTTCCTACCTCCGGGTGTCGGTGGACGAGGGCTTCCTGGAGGCGGACAGGCACAGTGACTTCATCAGGGCCTGGTTCGGGGGGAAGGTGCCCCCAGGGATTTTCATGCCCCTGGCCGAGGCAAGGGATTTGCAGATCGCCTACCTGAGAACCAAGATTGCAGAAACCCGAGGCAGAGCCGGCAACGGGAGTAGGGCTGATAACGGGGGTAGGACCTTAGACATACACATCACCCATGACTGGAACATCAACGTCCTGAGGGAGGGCATTTTCGGCATAAGGCACGAGGACGCGGGATGGCCCGGTTTCCTGTCCGGGCTGGCTTTCCATGACGGCCCCGAAGGGATGACGGCCGTCCTCGGGGACGGCAGGAAGAAAAGGGTCTAGCGCCTCCAGCCCTCTTTCGAGACCCAGGTCTCGACCTTCATGCGCCTCTGCATTGCGGCCGCTATGATCGCAACTGTCAGCCCGACCGATATCTCCGCGATGACTGTGACCATGTCGCCCTCGTACAGGGGCATGTCCATGGACAGCATGAGGTAGTGTATGCCTCCCAGGACCAGGAACGTGGTCGCGACTATGAACATCGGGATTATCCAGAACCCCCTCGGGGCTATCTCCCTCTGGATCAGCGCGTTGACCAGCCTCCTGGATTCGAATATCAGGGTCGCTGCCATGAACCAGTAGAAGGAACCGTCCAGGAACATGAGTATCCTCATCGTCATGTCGTCGTTGAACTGCGGGTACATGCTCATGTCTGCTCCTGCGGCCTGCAGGCCCTTCACCAATCCCAGGATGAATATGATGACTGCCAGGATGAACATGGGAATGGTGACGTCCCCCTGGTATAACGAGCGCCGGGCGCGCTTCATGCCGCTTCTCATGCCTTCCCTCACCCTGAAGGCGTTCTGCACCAGGTATATGCCCATGATGAACGCGACCACGCTGAGCCATCTCTCGGAAACCAGGTCCACGGTGAGCTCCGCGTCAAGCGCTATCAGGGCCCTGAACAGGGGTATGAGCATCATCGCGCCTATTGCCAGCAGTATGAGCCCGGCCGGGGCGATTATCTGCTTCCTGGTCTTCTCCTCCTTGATTATCTTCCACAGGAAGTACCATGTGGATTCGACGCTCTTGCTCTGCTTGACCATGACATTGCGGACGGAATCAACTTTGACGCGGGACGAGACCATGGGGAAGATGTACTCGTCCTCGGCGCCGTTGCTCACCAGCACGACGTTCGTGGCCATCGTGACCTCGAGAGTCTCCTCCAGCTGCTTCGTGAGCATCAGGTCCGACTGGTAGCCCACGTTCACGTCGCCTGTTATGGCAGCCACTTCCGCGCTTATGCCCTTCTTCGTGAGTTCGTCATAGGTCGAGATTGCCGCGAGCATGGTATTCGTGTCCGCGTCCTCCGGGTCAGCCAGCCCCAGCTCCAGGGCCGCCCTCACGCATTCGTGCCTGCCAATGACCGGACCCTCGATTTTAGCCTTGTGGCCGAGGTCGTCGTCCCTGTCAATGCACAGCACCAGAACCTTCATTCCCGTTCCTCTTTATATTGCCCTGATTATATTAATGCCTTATATTTACTTTTCGCGCGAAAGTTCGGCAATAGGCGTTATTTCGGGCCTCAGCCCACGATATCCTGCAGAATCCTCTTGGAGGCCAATGCCTGTTCCGTGTCCGGCGTCGCGGCCTCGATCACGTGATTGCCCCGGTACGCGATGCGCTTCAGCACCGTGAAATCGATATTGCCCGTTCCCAGGGGCCTGTGCTGGTCCCCGGTACCGTCGTTGTCGTGCACGTGGATGTTTAGAAATCTCGGCGCCAAGGCCATCAATTCTTCGGTCTGGCCGGTTGTGTTGGCATGGCCGATGTCGAAGCACATGCCCATGTCCAGGCCCTCCAGCATTTCCGCCATCTCCCCGGCGGTCTGGCATATGCAGGCCTTCATGTTCGGCATGTTCTCCAGGCCCACAGCCACGCCGCAGTCCCTTGCCGCCTCCGCGATATCCTCCAGGCTCAGCCTGGTGAGTCTGACAGCCCTGGCGCGGTCATATCTCTGTATCGGCCCCAGGACACCCGGGTGCACCGTCACCGGCCCGATGCCGAGCCTCCCTGCGGCCTCGACAGTGTCGCAGAGCGCCTTCACCGAGAACCTCCTGGTGCGCTCGTCGAACGCCGCCGGGTTCACTGTGCTGTACGGCGCATGCACGCTCAGCCTGATATGCGTTGTCTCCAGAAGCTCCCTGGCCTGGGGCTCGATGTCCGGAATGAAATGCTCAGCCTCCGACACTATCTCCCAGAGCTCGAAGTTGGGCAGGACATGGTCCGCAGCCCCCTGGAACGGGCGCACCGAGAGCGGCGGGCATGAGAAGCCGATCATCTCCTTCCTCCGGCGATGGCATCGATGGCCCCTTCCGGGTCGTCAGTCTCCAGCGTCACGGCCAGGTCCCCGAGCGGCGAGCCCGGGTCCGTGAAATTCACCCTGCCGGCGAACGCGGCCTGCTTGTTCAGGCGGAAGCTCACTGCCCCGGTCCTGAGCGACCTCAGGAATATGGCCCTGGCAGTGTCCAGTATCCTCTGGTTCGCCAGCCTCTCGGCAAGTCCGGACATGTCCGTTGCCAGGAAGACCAGCCTTTCCGCATGGCCTGCGGGTTCGGCACTCTCCCGCACAGCGTCCGGGAATATGTTGAGCACCGCCCGGACGACCCTGTCAGGGTCCTCCGTCGGGTGAACGCAGGTCTCGATTGTCGCCCTCATCGTCCCCGCATCCGCCCCGCAGTGTATAAACATTTAGCCAAAAGCCTTAAATCCCCGTTGAGCAATATCTATTCAGAGAGACAATGGGAATGCGAATTGCTCAGACTCAACTCTTCCCCACTTTGGCGGGGTATCTTTCCTAATTTGGAACGGGATCCCGCCTCTATTTTTCCCCCGGTAATCACTTCGCTTCCAGTTTGCTGATTACCGGCCATTTTGAATGTGGTTGCCATCAGTATGCTCATTCATGGCGAATCCTTCATAAGCCATAATTCCGCTCTCGGATTCACCGCTTGCCATCTTAAGCTTATGTTTTATGGCCCTTATTCAGCTCTTTTATTGTTGGCCGGGCCATAGTCGAATGCGTTGCATGGAAAATGCTGACCTTTGCATTCAACACTTGTGTTAGAAGAGTCAGGATCGGCCGTACCAGCCATCCCTCTGCGAATGCTCTTGTCTCCGTCCGAAGTCCTTCGGACGTTCGGAATCAACGCGCTTTATTTAATTATGGATTGGCCGGCATCCAAAGCCTTCGGCATTTGGAACGTTGTTGCATTCAACGCAAGTACGCCTCAGATGTCGCTCAGGTCATCAAGTTCCTTGAGAATGTCCTCTTCGAGGTCTGAATCCTTGTTGATGTCTTTGTCCAGATTGTCCAGCTCGGCCACAAGCTCGTCCTCGAGTATGGCTGCCTTCTCGTCCGCTGTCACGTCATGGGCCATTTCCTTCTTCTTCCGCCTCTGGACCGCAACCTTGATCTCCTCAGTGAAGTCCTCGGCCGATATGCCGGTCGGTATGAGGTTTTTCAGCCTTGCCTTGTCCTCCGGCAGGATCACGACGGCGCTGAGGATATTGGTGCATCTCTCGACTCTCATCTCCTCGGCTATCCTTTCCTGCACTTTGGCAGTGGTCAGCACCTCGGCCCGGGGCATCTCCTCCTCTTCCAGCTCCTCGACAGGCTCGCTGAACTCGTCCGGCACCTCCAGGTCCTCGAGCTCGGGCTCCTCAAGGTCCAGGTCCTCGACTTCGTCCTCGGATTCCGGCTCCTGCCCCTCCTCCCTGAGCTTCTCGAGCCTGCGGTAGATCGGGTCGTTCTTCACGCCCCACATCCCGATAAGCACAATCCCGATAGCGAACGGTACCAGGGAAATGCCTATACCCATGATCTCCTGGTCCCCTATCCCCGACGAGAAATCCTGATGCCCCAGCATGGTCTGCACGATTCCTGTTCTTAGGGACGCTATGCCAATCAGTCCCAGGGTTGCGAGAATGACCCCGAATATGAGGTTGGTCTTCTTTATCTCGGCGGGCAGCTCCCTGTCCGGTCCGTCATCGTCCTCAGGCCGGGCGTCCCCTTCGGTTTCCCGGTCCATATCCTCCGGGGGCAGCTCGGACTCTGCTGTTTCTTCGAACTCCCCTTCCAGGGGCCGGTATTCCTCCTCAGTCATCGGAAGCCCTCCTCTTGGCCCGGTATACGATGACAGGTATGACACAGAAAATAATCGGAATCATGATCATGCGGTACTCGGGCGCGTAGACTATGTCGCCCCAGGTCCCGAGATCCGTGTCCGAAACGCTGCCCGAGCCCCAGCAATAAGACTCCGACT
>DAKD01000024.1:17209-68479 GCA_002499085.1 Methanomassiliicoccales archaeon UBA280 | reverse complement strand
CCGACCTCGCTGAGAAGCGTCGGGGAGCTGGCGTTGAAGACCTCGACATGGTCTGCCCCGGTGCCCCAGAAGGCGTTTGCCACCGTTTTTTCAGTGAAAGTTGGGTAGCCGATCAGGTTCCAACCGGTATACAATTGAATGGAGGTAATCGCAGGAATCCGGCCCTCCAATGTCAGGAAACCGTCGCCAATCGAGGTAATGTATACCCAGAGGCCCATGGTATAGTTGATATTGAAAAGGTCGTTGGCGACGCCATCTATTCTGTGTATCTTCCATGGGTCATCGGTATCTTGTGAATCATACCATCTGACCACGTTCCATTCAGTATCACCCGTAATGTCCCTCAACACGTCCGGCGGAAAGCCCGAACAGGCGAACGGGATGGAGATAAGGTTCCAGCCCAGTGTCACTGGTATGGAGAATATACCGAACGAAGGAATGGCCATCAATGGATAATCATCCTGCGCTCCGGTTCCGCCCTGAATACCTGTATAAGCCGTGTCACCAAGGCCGTCGGAGCCGGGGAGGTTTTGGTCTGGGCCAGACATTGCATCGATGCCAGTATAATCGGACCAGTAGTTGCCGCCGAAGGGGTAGCCGTTGTCCCATTGGTTGGTGCTGTCGTCGTAGGCCTGGTTGGTGTTGTTGATGAAGTTGTTGTGGTGGATGAGGTTGCCATAGGATGAGTAGAAAATGATGCCAAATACGTTGTTTGATGCGTTGCTGTTTGTGATGTTGTTGCCACCTGAGTAGAATAGATAAATGCCGTAGTAGTTGTTCGATGCATTGTTGTTAATAATACTATTGCTGCTGGAGGTATACAGAAAAATACTAAGACTATTGGAATGGATCGTGTTTTTCTCAATTATATTTGAATTAGATAAATGTAAATATATCCCTTCTTTTGTATTAGAGGAAATATAATTGTTCAAAATTCTATTGTTACTGCTGTTAAACAATAAGATGCCGCGATTGTTTCTGAACATGGTATTGTCTTCTATCAAATTGTTAAACGAAAAACCAAGTTCTATTCCCACGCTTCCGTTTGATATATTTAGGCCAACTACATTAATGTTTGTGGAGTTCGCCAGAATAACCTGCCCCGCACCCAATGGTATCGTGCCACCAGTTGCATTTTTCCAGTAATAAACAGGCTTATCATTGACAGTATTTGATGTGCCTATAGAATGCGTGTTCCAGTGTTCAAGCATATCTCCCCAAATAACAATTCCGCATACCTTCATTCTGTTCTCAACAAGGTTTATCCCAACAGAGGAATCGAGAAATATCCCTGCCTCTGTGTTCCTATATAATGTATTGTTGCAGATAGTGTTGCTATGTCCTGGGCCAACAAGGAAGATATAAAACCCAAATAAATTGTCGGAAATGTTATTGTCAATGATGGAATTGTTACGGGGATATTTATAAAGGACTATACCCCATGTGCTATTAGATATTCTATTTCCTTTTATGAAATCATTATTTTCTTCAACGAGATAAATGCCAGCTTTATTACCTGAAAGAGTATTGTTTGTTACTTTGTTATTACTGCTCCCACCGGGAACGGAGAAAGAACCATCAAGCCAAATCCCCCAATATGAGTTTGACATTATGGTATTATTCTTGATTGAATTATTGTGAGAGACACCTCGAACCTGGATTCCATCAAGTTCATTATATGATATCGTGTTATTGGTGATTATACAACCAATAGATGTAGCCAGGCAAATACCGATATAATTATACTGGAAGCTGTTGTTATCAATTATGTTGTGAGTACCAATAATATTCAGTCCCTGCAAACCATTTCCCCAAATCATATTATTGACTATATTAATATCGTTACCACTGCCGTGGATGTGAATTCCACATTGAGTATTATTTGATACATTGTTGGTGTCAATAGTAATATTTGCACAATCAAGAAGACGCACACCATCTCTATTATTTGTCAGATTGTTGTGAATTATGGTGTTACGACTTCCTGAGGATTCCTCGATATAGACCCCCACATCTGAATTTGAAGAACAGTTGTTGTCACGGATGAGAGTGCCGCTAGCATTGTTTACTAACAAAATGCCACTATCACGGTTGGCGACTACAGTATTATTATGTATTGTAATATTGTGAGTATCGTCACAAAATATTCCCCACCGATTTGAATCGATTATATTGTTGTCGATAGTGCCATTCATGTTTCTGCAGTAGATGCCATATCCCTCATTATTGGGTGCAAGAATCTCAACATCGTCGATGTACCAGCCTTGAAATGTGTTGTTAAAGGCGGTGATTGTATCAAAATAGAATGTGATATTGATAATCAAATCAGCGAATTCAGATATATCAATCGCATACTTAACCCATGTTCGGTTTTCTTCGCCCAAGAGTCGAATCTTAGATTCGTTGTCATTAGTTTTTATAATCACCCATCTTTGATCTGTTCCGGGGTTGGCATCGGTTTCATACCAGCTATAGAATGAAAGAGTTACAGGTATTTCATTGGGTAAATCTAAGTCCTCAGAAGTCAAACTTCCATTATTTATTCCTCCAGTGTTGTAATCTCCTGTAGAATCCTGCCCGTACCAATAGCTCCAGTCCCCGGAATGGCTGAGATTCCAGGCTGGCGCGGCCCCGCTCTCGTTGCTCACCCAATGCCACAAACCGTCAGCGGTCCACATACCGGTATCTATCTCGAAATCGTCCTCGAAAACCGGGTCCAGCCCATTGGATGAGATAGTGTTGTCGGTTATCGGGATGTTCGTGTTCGTGGCATATATGCCAGAGGCAAAATTATCGCTTATCGTGTTGTGGTCGATGACCGCACGATCGCTCCAAACGTCGTTCACGAAGATACCATGGTTACGATTGTACTGGACGAGATTGTTGTTCCGAATGATCGGTATAGAGCCCTCCGCCCTTATCCCGTATCTCGTGTTCCATGAGATATTGCAACCTTCAATTGTCGGTGCGGAACCAGCTACGCAAACTATACCATCTCCGCCGATTCCTACAATTCCATTATCATGCACCTTCGCCCCGCTGATGACCGCGTCCGACCCCTGGAGCCAGACGCCGTGGGTCTTGCCGTATCGGACCTCGGCCCCGTTCTCGATTCGGACGTTGTCCGTGGTGCAGATTATCCCGCCTGGCTGCGAGAGGTCGGGGGAGCCCATGACGTTTTCGACGATGCCGGGCTTAAAAATTGGAAGTTCTCTACCCACATTTAAGGTTCCGTTCATGTAGAACCAATAATGATTGTCATCTGGGTCATTCGTAAGTGCATCCCATATATTGAGTGTTCCGTCGGGATTTACTTCGACTTTATATTGACCGTCCTCTGGGCAAGCCATATTGTGTGAGGACCCTGCATGAATACTATATTCGTCCGTTACAACCAAATCATCACCAATTACATCCGCATTTACAATGTCCAGTGGTGCATTGACATACAAATCTCCGTCAATTATAACTGTAAAATTATCCCAAGTAGTCGGCTCTGTAATTACAGTAGTTCCCAATTCTAATATGGGCCGCCATCCAGGGACTATCCAAAAACTCTCCCTGAAATTATTAACTAAAATTCTATCGTTACCGTGACCCTTGATGTATATTTCACCGCGTATCCAGTTCCTGCCGCGTTCAGTTGGCGTCCACATGTCGTCGTTATTACCAAACGCATCAGTCGTTTTTGTCTGGCCAGACTGTATTGCGCCGAAGTGGACGGTTTTTAAGAAGGATTCTGTGATGCCATCTGGCTCGACATGATACAAATCCACAATGATGATTCTTTTTTCTGAGCCACTATTCTTCATGGTCATGCGGATATTGTTCTCTTTTTCGGTGAAGGCCAGTCTGAAATATGGGGGCATTCGTATGTCAACCAGCGAGATTTCAGGTTCGGGTTCGTTGGTTGTCGATACTGGTGAATCAATGTAAATCGTATTCGGGTTTCCACTCGAATCCTGTGGTCTGGCCGGCATGGGCTGACGTTCATAATCTGCCACCATGTTGAATTTTGGCGATTCATCCTGGGATTCAAATCCAGAAACAAGTAAATTCTCACTTTGGATGCTGTTTATACCGTTGCCAAAATGAATGTCAATGCGTTCTCCGAAGCCCAACTGTTTTACAACTATGGTCTTGCTGGCTGTGTTCTCTCCAACAATAGCGGTTATTTCTATCTCGTCACTGATTGAATAGCCATACTGCAAATTCTCCAGTTCAGTATCATATGCTCCATTTTCGTAAACATCTGCATCCAATGATTCGCCTGTCATTAGGTTTGTTACCGTAACGATGGCATTCAGAACAGGTGTGTTGCTTTCATCGTAAATTGTGCCCCAGACCATGAACGGTGGGTATGGGGGTGTCAAATCATCCGCTTGTTCCACTGGTTCCGCCGCCGCTGTTTCTGTGAGTGCAAAACCTGTTGAAAACAGCATTGCTAGCACAATTTCGATTGCTATAACCTTGCCCCAAATTCTTGAATTTTGCCTCAACATCTCATCACGTCCTCCGCACTTTTTCAGCGTTGAAGAAAGGTATTGTTAAACGTCCTATAAGTAGTTTTATGTAGTTCTAAAAGAATATCTGTTATGATGAGAAAATTCATGTGTTTGGCTATTGTGATCGCGCTGCTGGGTAGCATCTTTGCCATGATAAGCCTATCAAACAGTGTCAAAGCAGACAATGACCCCCCCCAGCCACCCGATGGTGGAACCATTTACGTAGCTGGGGCGTGGAATGTTACAGATGCAAAAGAATATCGAAATTGCACCATAATCATGGAAGGAAATATTACAGTGAAGGCTGGCGGCGAACTCGTGCTGCGAAACGTAACACTTTTGTTGAACAATTCAGCAAGCAAGCAATGGAAAATAGATGTCTGGAATGGGGGAATGATGCGTGTTTTAGATTGGGATAATGACAATACGACAACTTATGATGGGTCAAACATCACAGTTACTGATTGGACATATACTTTTCTTTTTCTTGTGAGGAATGGATCTGATTTCGAGATGAAAAACAGCGAAATTCATCGGTGTGGAACTGGTCTTTGGATAATTGATCCACCCCCCCCTCATTTAACAGCATATTACGGATTATTTATTGGTACAAATAACGCAATTATTGACCATTGTTTAATTTCATTTAATATTTGTGGAATTGCAATGACTGCTAGTTCTCCATTAATTTCAAACAATACTATTTCTTGGAATGACCAAGGGATTTGGTGTCGTGGCTGGGTGAATGCGACGATTGAAAATAATTTGATTGAATGGTGCGACACATATGGTATACAGATTGATAGTTGGGACAATACCCGGAAATGGATTTCTAATCCTATCGTGAAAAATAACACCATCTACAAAACAGCTAGAGATGGCCCAGGTGGTGTTGGAATCCAAATTGCTACTTACAGCAATCCAATCATCGAAGATACAAGAATAATCGATTGGGGCGAAGATGCCATATTTTTCGGGCAATGGTGCCAAGCAATTGTTAAAAACTGTTCATTCGATGCACAAGGCGGTAACTATGCCCTTGCCTCATCAGCTCCAAGAAACGTCACAGTCATTAACTCAACAATCGAAGATAACAATGTCCGTTGGGATTTATCTCTGGCTACCGCGTACTTTAAAATAACCAACACCACTTTCAACCAGTCCAAAGTTATTTTCCAGGGAACAGATTCCAACCTTACTGTGAATTGGTTTTTCAACACGTATGTAAATGACTCATTTAGCAATTCGGTTTCCAATGCCAACATTAGAATCCGAGACAACGAGAACGGAACATTCGATGAAAACGTTACAACAGATAACAATGGATTCTTGAACTGGACAGTCCTTAGAGAATACTTCCAAAAGGATATCAACGGGGACAAGGATGGAAATGATCCCGGTGAAAGAATCGATTACGGCCCCTACAACCTCACCGTCTCCAAGCCCGGCTACCACACGGCCTACGCCTCTGTCTGGATGAACGAGAGCAAATCCATCACCATCACCCTGGAGGCAAACGGGACCGTGAGCGACCCCTACCCCATCTACGGCTACGCCTACCTGTACAATGGAGCCGGAGGGGCTTACAATCCCCTTCCCCTTATCAATGCCCAGGTCGAGATAACCTGGTGGAATGTCTGGCTGAACGACTGGCAGACCATCACGACCAATACAATTGCGACAGGCCAATATTCTGTGGACCTGATGAATTATACCAACGGCGGCGTGGTGTTCTGCAACGCCTCGGCTCCAGCGCCTTACAACAACAGGGGCTACAACTGGACGATGATCAATATCACGGGGGAACCCGGAGGACGGCAGCAGGACATCGTCTGCGGCATTCCCTACGATATGGTAATCACCAATTATCCGCTGGCTGTGCCGGTGAATTCCCCTTTTGGAATAACTTACGAAATCCAGGACATCAACGGTTTCCTGTGCCAGGGCTATTACACATTCTTCGATGGGCCGGTGAACATCAGTGCCAACGGGTCTTATTCGGCCCCTGCTGATTATATCTTCGATGGGCTTCTCAGCGGCACTCCAGGAACTCGAATTGAAATTGTCACATTAGGCCTGCCATTGGGCCAGAGATGGCTCAATGTCTCGGAAGGGCCGGATTTGAATCCGTATCTCACGCCCTGGAGTGCGTTCAGCCATTGGAACGGGACAGCCGGGTTCCTGAAGGACTGGGACAATGTGACAATCAACGTCACAGGCGCGGGATTCCTCTGGCGGCTGGAGCAGGGCTGGAACTTGATCTGCGTGCCAGCTAATCCTGTACAGAAAGGTGGGAATGGGATATTCGATTCCTATGACGCGCTGAACATCACCTTTATTATTACTGGCGACCCGAACATGGCCATAGCTGATAGGATTGGCGGCAATCCTTCCGCCTACAATATATTCGATATAGGAATGCCCGAGAATCTGGCGTTTCCAATGGATGGTGTGCATGGCTATTGGATGTACCTCAGCGTGCCGGGTCCGTTCGTTGTGAGCGTTATAGCCCAGAATTATTCAGTCGCAGGAGCCAATGTGGTGAATCTCGCTGCTGGCTGGAATCTCCTCGGATTCACCCATAATATAACGAACGGGGGGGCGCAGCCCGGAGGCTGGAACTCGGCGCTCAGCGCCAGCCATTTCACGGATGGAAACGTGGATTCGGACCTGAATGTACCTCCGAGGAATAAACTAGTTATCACACGGTGGAATCCGATTGTACAATGGTATCACAGTTATGTTGTCACGCCGACATTCCCGGGGATGTCGACGCATGACTGGGCGTACGATACGACTTATGCCTATGGGTACTGGATTTGGACGGATGCAGCCGTCCAGGTAGTCTTCGGCATGGCATATTGATAACAGCATGCCCTGGCTGTGAGGCCAGGGTTTCATTTCATGTGATATCAAGTGCGCTTGAATAACATGTGCAACAAGGGCATTTATAGTTCAGGAAGCCTCGCCTGGGAGGGCGGGGTTCCATATTCTCAACTCTAACAATGGAACGTTTCTTTCTAACTTTAATCAACCATGCTTAGATCGTCCGCTTAAACATCCTCTCCAGCTCCGCATTCGTTATCTTGATTATCGTCGGCCTCCCGTGCGCACAGGTGTAAGGGTTCTCCAGGCCGTGCATCTCCTCGATGAGAAGCGCCATCCTCTCATGGCTCAGCTTTTCCCCGGCCCGTATCGCGGAATGGCAGGCCACCAGGTGCATTATCTCGCTCTTTTTTTCCTCTATCGACCTGGCCTTCCCAAGCTCCGCAAGCTCCCCGATGAGGTCCGTGAGGCCTTTCTCCGAGTCTATGTGGCCGCCTACGGAGGGTACTGCCCTCACCAGGTACTGGCCCCTCCCGAAAGGTTCGATCTTGAACCCCAGGCCCTCGATTACCGGGCGGAAATGCTCCACCAGCTCGGCCTCTCTCTTCCCCAGGTTCAGCAGCACCGGGGTTATCAGGTTCTGCGCGGACTTCCTCTCGGGCCGCTTCGCCAGCCTGTCCAGCATCACCCTCTCATGCGCAGCATGCTGGTCTATTATCATGAGGTCCGAGCCGCTCTGGGCTAGTATGTAGGTGTCGAGTATCTGGCCTATCACCTTCATGTGAGGCAGCATCCTGCTCTCCGGAACCTCGGGCTCTCCGTGTGCGGGGAAAAGCTCGCTCTGCTCATGGGCCTTTGCAGGCGCTGCCATGCGCTCCTTTGCTTCGCGCTTCTCGGCCTCGCTGACAGGGAAAAGCTCCCTCAGGGTGGGCGCCGGTTCCGGTATGTGACGCGTGTTGCCCATGGCCCCGGCGACAGCTTTCGAGACCAGGCCGGCGACCGCCCTCTCGTCCGAGAACTTCACGGTTCTCTTGGCAGGGTGCACGTTCACGTCCAGCTTTCCGGGGTCTATGTCCAGGAACAGCGCACCCACAGGATGCCTGTTCCTCATCAGCAGGCCCGCATACCCTTCCTCGACGGCTTCCGACACGGCCGGGCTGGCCACGGGCCTGGAATTTATGAAAAGGTAAAGGCCGTCCCTGGTGGATCTCGTGACCGCGGGTTTGGCCAGGTAACCGACCGCACTGATCCCCGGGGCCGATGCCTCGAAGCTGACAAGCTCCTTCGCCACCCTCCTGCCCATGACATCGGCAATGCGGTCCCTGCACGAGGCTGAGGCCGGAAGGTTCATGACCTCGACATTCCCGCTGTGAAGCCTGAACGATATCTCCGGATGCGCAAGCGCCCTCTCCGTGATGACATCGATGACATGGGCCGTTTCCACCCTGTCCGACTTCAGGAATTTCAGCCTGGCCGGGTGGCCGCCGAAAAGGTTTCTCACCGTTACCGTGGTCCCGACCGGGCGGCCGACGGTTTTAACTGTCCCGGGGATGCCTTTCCTCAATTCCAAAGAGCGGCCTGTTGCCGACCCGGCGGTTCGGCTGGAGATCAGAACGTCCGCGACCGCCGCTATGCTGGACATGGCCTCGCCCCTGAAGCCCATGGTGGAGAGCGTCTCCAGGTCCCGTATGTCACCCAGCTTGCTGGTGGCATGCTGGACGAAGGCCAGCTCCAACTCGTCCGCGGGAATCCCGCAGCCGTCGTCCGTCACCTCGATGAGCTGCTTCCCCGCTCCCTCGATCCTCACCCTGATGTCCCCCGACCCTGCGTCCAGGGAATTTTCCACCAGTTCCTTGACTGCGCTGGCGGGGCGCTCTATGACCTCACCGGCAGCGATCTTATTGGCGGTGGCTTCATCCAGGACCCTGATGCGGCTCATTTTTTCTCCCCCAGTTTAGACTTGAGCTCGTGCAGCTTCTGCAGGGCCTGCATGGGAGTGACATGGTCCACATCCAGCTTTCTCAGCTCGTCCTCCAACGGGCTGGACGGCAGCGCGTCCTGGAACATCACCAGCTGTGTGTATGTCCTGCTCTTCTTGCCGGGATTTTTCCCGTCGGAGAGTTCCATCACCGTCCGGGCCTCGATGTCCTTCAGCAGGGCCTTGGCCCTTTCAACGACCTCGGGAGGCATGCCTGCCAGCTTGGCCACCTGCACGCCGTAGCTGCGGTTTGTCGAGCCTGGAATCACTTTCCTCAGGAATATTATGTCGTCCCTCTCCTCCTTCACGGCGATGTTGCAGTTCACCACGCCGTCCAGGAGGTCCTCCAGCTCGTTCAGCTGATGGTAATGCGTGGCGAATATCGTCTTGGCGCCGACCTTCCTGGAATGCACGTACTCGGCCACGGCCCAGGCTATGCTGAGCCCGTCGAAGGTGCTTGTCCCGCGGCCCAGCTCGTCGAGCAGTATGAGGCTGCGCTTTGTCGCGTTCCTCAGAATCTCGGATACCTGGCTCATCTCGACCATGAACGTGCTCTGCCCTCTGGACAGGTCGTCGAAAGCCCCGACTCGGGTGAATATCCTGTCAACCAGCCCGAGCCTGGCTGACTTCGCGGGCACGAAGCTGCCCATCTGCGCCATGAGGACTGTGAGCGCGACCTGGCGCATGTAAGTGGATTTCCCTGCCATGTTCGGGCCTGTGAGAATGACCACGCGGTTCTTCCTCATGTCCAGCAATGTGTCGTTCGGAATGAACCTCTCCGAAAGAAGGCTCTCCACCACGGGATGCCTTCCCTCGGTTATCTGGATTGCATCGGAGCCGTCGAACCTGGGGCGCGCATAGTTCTGAAGGACCGCGATCTCCGCGAGCGAGGCCAGCGCGTCCAATTCACCCAGGGCGGCCGCTGTTCTCCTGAGCCTTTCGGACTGAGCGGATATTCTCTCCCTCAGGGCGCAGAATATCTCGTGCTCGAGAGCGGTGGAGCGCTCGTTGGCCGTGAGTATCAGACTCTCCTTGTCCTTGAGCTCCGGCGTGATGAACCTCTCGGCATTGGACATGGTCTGCTTCCTGGTGTAATTCTCCGGAACGCGGGACGACTGGTTGAGCGGGATCTCGATGTGGTAGCCGAAAACCCTGTTGTACCTGACCTTGAGGGACTTTATCCCTGTCCTGGCGCGCTCGGCCTCCTCCAGCCCGGCCATCCATTTCCCCCCGGCCGAGGCCATGTCCCTGAGTTCGTCAAGCTCCGCGCTGTAGCCCGGCCTTATCATGCCGCCTTCCCTGACGCTCACCGGGGGTTCGTCCGCGATTGCCCTGCCTATCTCATCGGTGAGTTCCGTGCACGGGTCCAAGTCCTTCCGGATCCGCTTCAGGCCGTCCGATGTCTGGCCCTCCAGGGTCGCCCTTATGGGTGCGACGGCCTCCAGCGTCCGGCCGATCGCGGAGATGTCCCGAGCATTCGCTGTGCCGTAAACTGTCCTGGCAAGCAATCTCTCAAGGTCCCGGACATCCCCGAGATATTCCCGGGCCTCTGACTTCCTGGCCCTGTCGCTGCAGAACACCTCGACCGAGTCCAGCCTTGCGTCTATCTGCCCCGCGTCCATGAGCGGCTTGGACATCCAGCTGCGTAAGGTCCTACTCCCCATAGGGGTGAGTGTGCGGTCCATCAGGCCGAAAAGCGTCCCGGCCTTGCCTCCGTCCCGGATGTTGCCGAACAGCTCCAGGTTGCGGAGGGTCACGGAGTCCAGCATCATGAAGTCCTTTGTCCCGTAGAACCTCACTGAACCGACCTGGCGGACGCTGCCCTTCTGCATCTCCCGGAGATACGAGAGAGCCGCGCCCGCGGCCGTGACCGCAGGCACCGAGTCTGCGATAGCGGATGTGTCGGCTATGCCGGCGCAGAGCGTCTGCCATGCATTCTCCTTTGAGAACTGCTCCTTAGAACCCAGGGTAACAGTGAAGCCGACCTCGCCGTCCATAATCTTTTCCAGGCCCTTCGGCCCTATGTCCGGAGAGACAAGGCACTCCGAGGGGGAGTAACGCGCGATCTCGTTCCTCAGTTGCCTGGGCGCCCCGTCGCCTTCCAGAACTGTGGCCGAGAATTCTCCAGTCGATATGTCGACCGCAGCCAAGCCGTAGCCCGAGGCATGGCCGCTCACCGCGACCAGGAAGTTGTTGGCATTGCCCCGGAGCATGGACTCTTCCATCACTGTGCCGGGCGAGACTATCCTGACGACCTCGCGCTTCACTATGCCCTTGGCCTTCTTCGGGTCCTCGACCTGCTCGCATATGGCGACCTTGTATCCTGCCTTGACCATCCTGTGGAGATAGGCGTCCAGTGCGTGATAGGGGATTCCCGCCAGAGGCATGTCCTCGCCCCTGGACTTGCCCCTTGTGGTCAGGGTTATCCCGAGGACCTTGGAGGTGGTTTTCGCGTCCTCCTCGAATGTCTCGTAGAAATCGCCCATCCTGAAGAAAAGTATGGTGCCAGGATGCTCTGACTTGATGCGGTAGTACTGCTTCATCATGGGTGTGTCGTCGGCCAGGAATGCCCCCCTGAATCCTGAAAGGAAAGGTTCGATTTAAACGTGTTGGGAACATTAGAGAAGGGATAGGGTGCGGTGGGCGGCTTTATCGGTATCCGAGCGTGGTTCGGAACGATGGCTGGATGCCGTAGCCCTGGAGCCGGGTTAGAGGCCGATTTAAACACATCCCCGCCCTCACAGGCGGGGCTTTCAAAGGATGAGCTTAATTGTCACCAACCCGGTTCGCCCAACCGGGTCACAACCACGCCCTCCAGACCTCAAAATGTTTCCATCCAGGCGAGGCATGAACGGGTTGGCCGGTGTCAAGGTGTGGTCTTCGGTTATCCGGGTGCCTCGGTGTACCCACCCTCACCGGCCCTTCCGGTCACGCCCCGTCCGTAAGAGCCGACGTTCTGAGAACACTTTAAATTCCCCATGAAGATTACTTGCTTGCTCACATGAAGAAACTTCTTTGGTGGCTGATAGCCGGTTCCAAGGGCGGGGTAAATCGCGCCCGAATTATCAAGGTTCTTAACGATAGGCCATACAATGCCAACCAGCTTGCCGAAACCCTGGAGCTGGATTACAAAACCGTGCGCCATCACCTTGAGGTTCTGGAGAAGAACAGCGTCATAATCTCGAAGGGAGATGGCTACGGCGCGATTTACTTTCTCACGAATGCAATGGAAGAGGAATACTCCATCTTCGAGGAAATTTGGAGTCAAATTGGGCATAAATAGATAATATATGGAAAAGATAGGAGGATTGAAAATATGATGATACCGATAGTGATGGTAGCCATAGAAGGAATAAACATACTGCTGCTGCTTGGACTGCTGTACGTGTACATCGGAACATACCGGAAGGTCAAGAGCCAATTCACGTTGGGCCTGATATTCTTCACAAGCGCGTTCCTCCTCAAGAGCATCATGCTAATGGGTACGATAGGAATAATATACAGATTCCTGGACACGACTGTTGATTTCAGAGGAGCGCCCTTGATCTTGCTTCTGGTCAATGTAATTGAGTGTGCTGGCCTGATCACCCTGCTAAAAATAAGTATGGATTAAACCGGACCCAATTTGGGTGTAAATCGGGGAAAGGGCTATTATATACCCCGACCTGAAAGACATTGTCAGATTGACGAAATGAGGTGAATGAAAGATGACAGGAAAAATGGCATTGGTAGGATTCATCGTGGCCGCCCTGGTAATTTCCGGGCTCGGGATATTCGCGGTGACCCATGATAGCAAGAGCACCATGAGCGAAAATGAGATCGAACAATACGCGCTCTCGGAAGCAGTGGCCGGAGAAACTGATGAACAGGTCCTTTTGACTGCTGAGCAGATCGAAACCATCAGGGCCGAGGCACAGGTACTCAGGGATGCACACGCCACCAGGATCCAGATAAGGGAAACTGTTCAGAATATGACCCACGCGTGCGTCCAGGAAAATCTCGAATCCTACGGGCTTGCGCCTGAGGAGATTAGCGCAATACAGGCCAAGATGACCGAGCTGATGGACAAGATGCTCGAGATAAGGGAAACAGCCTACGAGCTGAGGGGCCAGGACATGAACCGCCAGGACATCAGGGAGGAGCTTCAACCGCTGATAGACGAGGCAAAGGCTATACGAGCTGAGCTCAAGGGCATGCTCGACCAGTACGGCATTCTCCCACCCGAGATACAGCAACCTGGAATGTGCGGGGGATGCGGCGAGGGTGATTGTCAGGGCCAGGATAGGCAGGGAAGGTTCGGACGGAGACCTTGAAATATCTAGCTTCATGAAAATAGGACAGCCGCCCCACTAGCTGTCCCAATTTTTATCATTCAGAGGTGTCAACATGGATAATGCAATCGAAATCAGGAATATCACCAAGGAATACGTCAAGGGCATCAAGGTGCTAGACAACGTGTCTTTCAATGTTAAAAAAGGAGACATCGTCGGCTATCTCGGGCCGAACGGTTCCGGGAAGACGACGACAATCAAGATATTGACAAATCTGCTCAGGCCTACCGCTGGCCAGGCATTCATAAATGGGATTGACGCGAATAAGAATCCAAAAGAAGCCCTGAAGTCCGTCGGAGCGCTTATCGAAGTGCCAGGCATCTACGATTATCTCACGCCGCATGATGTTCTGACCTATTTCGGCAAGATAAGGGGCATGGAGCCTGCGAAGATTGACGAGCGCATCAAGGTGGTGCTGGCCAAAGTGAAACTTCAGGAGTGGGAGGACAAGAAGATCGGTTCCTTCTCCACCGGTATGCAGAGGCGGCTGGCCATTGCCAATGCCATCCTTCACGAACCGGATATCCTCATTCTCGACGAACCTGTGATAGGCCTTGACCCGAAGGGCATCAGGGAAATCCGGGAGATGATTAAGGAATTCCAGAGGGACGGCATAACAACGTTCCTGAGTTCCCATCTTCTCCAGGAGGTCAGCGAGACCTGCGACTCGGTGATTTTCCTCAACGGCTCAAAGATACTTGCGTACGATACGGTGGAGAACATCCAGGGCCGAATGGCAGTTACCACCATCAAGGTCAAGTTCCTGGCCCCGGTTTCGGAGGAAATAATTGTCAAGCTGAAAAACATGGATGCTGTATCCAACGTTACAAGAAAGAACGGCGACATCATAATCGGTTTCGACGGCAAGCCGGAAACGAGCAACGCAATTCTAACTCAGATGATGTCTTGCGGTTGCAAGATTTCCTCTTTCGCGCCTGAGCTGGCGAATCTGGAGGATTTCTATGTTTCCGTGATGAGCGATGAAAAGGGGGTGAGCGCGTGAGTACCTTCAAAGAAGATGTTTCAACCGACATGAGGCATATTTCCCTGAACGTTGCCTTCGAGTTGAAGAAGCACTGGAAGAAAAAGAGATTACCCATCGTCATGCTCCTGGCCCTTGTCCTGCCCTTGATATTCTATGCGGTCCCGCCGATGCTGGATGTTGAATACGCGGATACGGCCAACGGTTTTGCCAGCACCAATCTGGGCTTCATTTCGCTGCTCATCGTGATATCGGCGGCCATGTTCACCGGAGACATAGTTTGCAGCGAGTTCGAGAATCGCACTGGCTTGCTCCTGTTCCCCACCCCACAGAGGCAGAATTCCATATTCGTGGGCAAGTATATTGCCGCACTCCTCAGTACATGGATGGCTGTCGCGATTTACTACCTAATCACGATGCTTGGCATGGCCCAAATTTATGGCATGGGAGATATAGACATTGAATTCGTGAAAAGTTTCCTGCTTGCCTTGATCTACTCAGCCAGTGCTGTGAGCATAATCTACTTTTTCAGCGCACTGATGAAGCGGTCCATAACCTCGACGCTGGTCGGCTTCTTCTCCCTGATGATGATAATGCCTATCATAACCACCGTGCTCAGTGTTGGAAATGTTGACCCATGGTTCCTGGTCACCCATTCCGCAGACCTGATTGGCGATGTGCTTGGCAGTTCCAGCGGGGGATTCGGCCCCGGCCAGGTGGGCGACGGCGGCCCTGCCTTCGGGGGCGCGAGTTTCTCCCCGGATTTCTATGTGGGAATAGCGGTCATGATGGCATACGCAATCGGATTCTTTGTTGCCGGTCTTGTAATAGCCAATAGAAAGAAAATGGAGGGATAAAATGTACAAGTCAATCGGAAAAATCGCACCGATGTTGGTGATTATCGGAATATTGCTGATGCCATTTGCTGCAGCCCAGCAGGGGCCTGGCGGCCAGATGCTTGGAACCATGCCAGAGCTTATGATAACGGACATACTGTTTTCTAACTCTGATACCATCGAGGGCCAAGATGTCACTATTTCAGTCACAATCCAGAACGTGAATACCACGGTTGCGGTAAGCAATGTCACACTGTCGCTGTACCTGGATTACGAGGTTGTGAAGAATTTCACCGCTATAGAACTCGGCGCTGGGGAAACCGTATCCTTCGATTATATCTGGACCTCCCAATCCGGCACTCATAACGTGACTGCCGTTCTATCTGTCGGAGGAATCCCACTTCCAACAACCCAGACAAGCGAAGACCTTACCGTGGCATTGGGAGATACCCTGAATCTAGTCCTAGCCATCATAGTCCTCGCACTCGCAGTATTTGTGATTGCCATAATTCCCAGCATCATCACGAAATACCGGCCCTGAGACAAAACGTCATTCATCGGCAACCTTAATATGTCCATTGAGGGATTGGCCGCGGATGCCCCCGGAACCTTCAGCCACCATCATCTCGAAAAACGTCACAGTCGCCTACGGCCACATCACCGCGCTTAGCGATTTCTCGGTGGACATTCCGCCCGGCATAGTGGGCCTGCTCGGGCCTAACGGCGCGGGCAAGTCAACGTTCATCAAGGCTTCTCTCGGCCTCCTGCTCCCGGACAGAGGCCAGATACGCATCATGGGCCTGGACTCCCGATGGCAGGGACTTGCGGTCAGGGACATGGTCGGCTACATGCCCGAGCATGACTGCCTGATGGACTCTTTCACGGCGGTGGAGCTGGTCTCGTACATGGGCCAGATTTCGGGCATGGAAAAGAAGGATTCGGTGCCCAGGAGCCACGAGATGCTGGACTTCGTCGGGCTCGGGGAGGAACGTTACAGGCCGATTTCATCCTATTCCACTGGGATGAAGCAGCGCGTGAAGCTTGCCCAGGCCATCGTACATGACCCGAAGATCCTGTTCCTGGACGAGCCGACCAACGGCATGGACCCGCAGGGCAGGGAGGACATGCTGAATCTAATCGGGAAGATAAGGGAGTCCGACAAGTCCATCCTGGTATCCACGCATATTCTCGACGACCTGGAGAAGGTCAGCGACCATGCAATCATAATCGGCGACGGAAGGATGTTGGCCCGGGGCAACATGGAGACACTCCTTGCCGGCACCGAGAACCTGAGGGTCGTGAAAGTCAGGGGGGCAAAGGTCCGGGTGGAGGCGTTCCTCGGGGAATTGAGGAACTCCTACGAAGTAATGTCAGTATCGGAAGAGGGCGGCCAGACCTCAGCGGTGATAATCAACCCCGGGGATGGCAATGAGGTGTTCAGGCTTTGTGGACAATGCGGAGTCCAGCTCAGAGCATATTACCCGGAGAAGCCTAGCCTGGAGGATTTCTTCATCAACGCCGTCGGGGGTGGCGGGGACGGGAATTGATCCGATAAGGTACAGACCCTGGACAGGGAAGCGCACCGCCAAGCGTGAGAGAATACTGGTGATTTCGAACACGCTTTTCAGGAAGAAGATGAGATCGAAATGGGTCATACTTCTCATGGTCCTGGGATACCTGGGCGTCTGGGCGATACCTATAATATTCAATTCGCTCAATGCGCACGAGAGCCTTGACCGGGAAACTATGGCCGAGCAGATGGGCAGTGAGATCTTTTTCTTATTCACCGTATTGCTAGCTTCCCTGGTTTGCTCCGACACGATATCCGAGGATCTGAGGAGCAATTCCTTCGTGCTGTACTTCTCCAGAGCCATCAGGAAGGAGGACTACCTGGCCGGCAAGATATTAGGAATATTCATGGCCATGGCCCTTTTCTGCCTGGTGCCTGCGGTCATCATGGCTGCGGCATTGCTTGGGACGCAGTACGGCTCGGACTACCTGGGCGGTTTCGGAGTTCTCGGCCTGACAGCCGTGGCAGGCCTCGCGACGACCCTGTTCCTTATCCCGATTAGCCTGATGATATCCTCCTTCACCGCGAGAAAATCCTTCGCGGCCATTGGCACTTTCATGACATTCTTCGTCCTCGGCATTATCGGTTCGATTTTCGCCGAGTTTGACGCCAATTGGAGCATGATCGATCCGGGCAGCCTGCTCGCATATTTCAGTGACTGGCTGTACGGACTGGGCATACCGAACGATGTCAGCGGCGGGCTTCTGGTCGCCATGATATGCATATTCACGGCAGTCCCGCTGGCCCTGGTGTACCTGAGAATCCGCAACAAGGCGGTGGGAAAATGAATGAGGAATCTCCGCCCGAGCAGACAAAGCCGCCGATAATACATGCCAGCTCCCTATCCAAGTGGTATGGCGACGTGATAGGCCTCAACAACCTGAACCTCACCATTAGCGAGGGCATAACCGGACTGGTGGGCCCGAACGGCGCGGGAAAAAGCACCCTGTTCAAACTCATCACTGGGACGATAAAACCCAACGCGGGCGAGCTGAGTGTCCTGGGCCAGAAGCCCTGGGGAAATACCCGGAACCTAGCGTCAATAGGATTCTGCCCCGACTACGAGTTCCTGCCGCTGGAGATGACCGGGCGCGAGTACCTGAAGTTCCTCGGGGGCCTGCACGCCATGGACCCCGGAACCCTGGAGGGAAGGATATCCGAGGTTTCCGGAATTGTCAGGATGGAGAAGAGCATGGACAGGAAGATGGGCGGGTACAGCAAGGGAATGAAGCAGCGCCTGAAGATTGCTGGCGCCCTTCTGCACAATCCGAAACTCCTGCTCCTGGACGAGCCGCTGAGCGGCCTGGACCCGATTTCGCGACGGGATATCATGACCCTCATAGGGAAGCTTCACCGCGAGTATGACCACACAGTTGTGGTGAGCTCCCATGTTCTGCATGACATTGAACGGATGACGCATAATATAGCACTCATCTACAAAGGGAGGGCTGTTGCCACAGGCCGGATATCGGAAATACGGGACCTGATAAGCCAGCACCCGCACAATATCCTGATAGAGGGAGCGAAACTCAGCGAGCTGGCCAAGGCCCTCATCGAAGGGAGTTACACTGTATCGGTGGGGTTCAACGGCGACAGGAACAGCATTACTGTGAAGGTCAGCTCCCCGGACGAGTTCTTCGACAGTATGCCCGCCCTGGTGGAGAATACCGGGGCCAGCATCGAGCGCATGTACAGCCTGGACGACAATCTCGAATCCGTGTTCAAGTACATGGTGGGGTGGTGACATGTTATCCGGAAAACTTGTCTCACCCGTCATGGCGATATTCAAATACACCTCCAGGAAGATACTGTTCAACAGGCGCTGGCTCATCACCCTGCTTATTGTGCTTCTGGCCGCCGGGATAATGGGCTACGCAGGTTCGCAGGACATAGACGCGACTGACGGTGGGGCTGACCTCATGGACATAATCATCCTGTCTTTCATCATGCCGATACTTGCAATGATCCACGGCGCGTCCTTGATAAGGAACGAGATAGACGACAGGAGCATCACGCAGGTAATCACCGCGCCCCTGGACAGGAGGATCGCATATCTCGGGTACTACTTGGCCCTGGCCGTTTCCCTCTCTCTAATGATGCTCCTTGTGAATGCCGCGGGATGGCTGGCGTTCTTCCTCCAGAAGGGGGTTGATGCGGATTCCCTCGGGATTCTGGCCTCGATGTCGGCGATATCGGTCCTCGGAGCTCTGGCCTATTCCTCCCTGTTCCTGGCCGTCGGCGCCCTGTTCTCAAAGCCAGTTTATTTCAGCCTGTTCTACGCATTCATCTGGGAGGCCTTCGTCGGCTCGATTCCGGGGGCGATAAGCCATTACACTGTCAAGCATTTCGTCAGGTCGATTGCGGCGGCATGGATAAATCACGGGGAACTGGCGCATTATGACGGAGCCTCGGTCGCCACTTCCCTGGCCGTCCTGTCCGGGCTGACATGCATCCTGCTGATTCTCGGGGCCATGGTGTTCAAGGAGAAGGAATATCCATAGATTCTGTATCAATTGGGAATCAATTTGGGCGAGAATCTGGAAAATCGCTATAAAATACCCGCACCCTAAACGTCATCGTCGAAAGATGTCGACGAGGAGGCAAAAAGAAAATGAAATCGAAAATGGCTATGGCCGGTTTGCTGGTTGCGGTGCTGGCAATATCGGCGATGGGCGTCATGGCGATGGCCCAGGAAGCCGACAACACCGCAGTGGACCAGGAAGCGGCAGATACGGGTGCGGACGCTGCCGGCGAGACAGGCAACTCCACCGCTGAGCCTCAATTCCTAATCACGTTCGAGCAGATGCAGTACCTCAGGGAAACGCAGCGCACCATGCAGGAGAACCATTCCACCAGGACCGAGATCAGGGAAGCCGTGAGAACAATGGCCCGGGAATTCGTCTCGGAGAACCTGGCCTCCTACGGTCTTGATGAGGCCGAGGTCGAAGAGATACAGGCTAAGCTCGCAGAGCTCTGGGCGATGAACGACGAGACAGCGCAGCTGGCTCAGGATCTCTGGGCCCAGGACATGAACATGATGGACATAAGGGCGCAGCTCGAGCCGCTGTTGAACGATACCGCGGCGATACGCCTGGAACTTGCTGACATGCTGGACCAGTACGGCATAGTCATGCCCGGCCTGGGTGGAAAGCTGCATGGCCGCGGATTCGGCGATGGCACGCCCTGGCAGCCGCCCGAGAGCCGGCCACAGGGCACGGGCCCGGAGGCCGGATGCGGCAACCGCGGCCCTGGCAACGGACCGCACGGGCCGGGGAATGACATGAACGGCGGCCAGGGAGGGCCCGGAGGAATTCCCTTCCCCTGATGATCAGAACTGTTTTCTGACAATATAAAGCAATGGGGCGGCTGCCCATGGCCGCCCCTCCTTTTTCCTCTGGGAACATTAGAAATATCACTATTCCTTGCATGTTCCGAATGAGGTCCATCAAACAGCTGCTCTGGTGGATAATCGCCGGCAGCGAGGGCGGCCTGAACCGCGCCAGGATAATCAAGCATCTCAGGGACCGGCCCGCGAATGCCAACCAGCTAGCAGAAGTCCTAGGCCTCGACTACAAGACAATCAGACATCATATGGATGTGCTGGAGAAGAATAACCTGGTCAGCACAATGGGTCCCAAGTACGGAAGGATGTATTTTATCGCCCCGCTGCTGGAAAACGATTATGCGATTTTCGAGGAGATTTGGGAGAAAATCGGGAAAAACAAGGTAAATACCAAAGAGAATAGGGATGTGAAAAAATGAACAGGAAAATAGGATTGGTAGTCATAATCACAGCGCTTCTGACAGTCGGGGCCGTGGGCATTGTTCTGAGCCGGGACCAGACCTGGGTTCCGAGACCGCCTCCGGGATACGATCCCACACTGCCGCCCGAGGACTTCGTCCCGCAAGACCGGGACCGTTACCTGGGCGTCAAGACTGCCATTACCATGATCAACATGACGCTGTCAGCCATATTGATAGGAATTTATGTCAAGGTATATAGGGAGACGAAATCCGAATTCACCATCGGCCTGTTAATCATGACCTTCTCCCTGTTCCTTTACGCAACGCTTTCAAACCCGCTGCTGCCTTACCTGTTTGGTTACAGGGTACTCGGGGTGGGGATATTCTCCATCCTGCCCGACATATTCACTTCCATAGCGCTCTCCATCCTGCTCTATCTGGGTCTGAAATAATAACTTGCCTTGAACGCAAGTCCTTCACGCGGACCGAACCCGCAGATTGGACCGGAGCAGACTCATAGATTTGGGTGAAATTTGGTATAAACTTTGGAAAACCAATATTTATGCTCGGGGCCTTGGCACAGCCATGAACCCCACCGACGACAAAGGCCGGACGGAGCCGCCTGGAGTTCCTTCACCCATCATGGGCTCCGTTCTTTTTTTTGCCGACGGAGCAGGAGATTGAACCATGTCAGCCGTAAGCAGGAGCGTCAAGAACGTTTTCAGGAACACATCCAGGACTATCATGGTGATCTTCATCATCAGCCTGTGCATATGCGTGTACCTCTCGATGACAATAGTAAATGGGAGCATAAGCGAGAGGACCACGAACATATCCGAGAACCTTGACACGACAATCACTATCAGGCCCGCAGGCGAGTACGGGGGGGGAATGATGCCGGGCATGGCATCCTCGACGCCAGTCGACGAGTCGGTCATCACCGTAGCCAGGCAGACAGATCATGTTGCGACGGTACAGGTATTGGCAATGGCTACCGAAAATTCCGCGGTCACTGCCACCAGGCAGGGCATGGGCAGGGGAACCCAGGTCCTGGGCGAGATTCCGGGCACGGACCTGGTGCTGATGGGCGGCGGTTCCATGGAACTGCTCTCGGGCAGATCGTTCGTCTCCTCGGATGCGGATGACGCCGTGGCCTACATCGGTTCAGCTTACCGGAACACGACGGGCGCCTCGGTCGGCAGCACCATCAAGCTGAACGGCATGTACTTCGAGGTCATAGGCATCTTCACAACGGGCAGCATGTTCGGCGACAGAAGCGTCATCATCCCCTACGAGGTGTTCAAGGACACGTACGCTGTCGAGGGACCGAGCATGTTGTACGTGACGGCATCGTCAGTCGGCTACGTGGACTCGGTCGTGGAAAGCCTGAAAACGGCGCTGGGCGACGGTTACGACGTGGTGGCCCTGGCCGACATGGACTTCGGGAACCTGGGAACGAGCATCGAGGAGATATCCGCGAACAGCCAGCTGGGCGCCCTTGTGGCCCTTATAACTGCAGGCGCGGTCATGGTGTTCGTGATGATACTCGTAACCAGGGAGAGGATGAAGGAGATCGGTGTTCTCAAGGCCTTGGGTTTCAGGAATTCCAAGATTGTCACCCAATTCATTGTGGAATCCATGACCCTGGCAACCATAGGATTCGTGGTCGGCATTATTCTGACAGTAGTTGCAGGACCTTACATATCAGCGGCATTGCTTCAGACGTCCAGCGTCACTTCCTCGGTCACCGGAGGCCCGGGAGACGTATTCGGGGGCAGGCCCGGGGTTGACCAAGCAGGCAGTTCAGGAGCCATATCCGAGATGGATTTCACAATAAGCCTGGAACTGGCACTCTTCTCGTTTGCAATGGTGATGGTCCTGGGAATCATCGGCTCGTTGTATCCGACTTTCAAGGCTATGAAGCTTCAGCCAGCGGAGGCGTTGAAATATGACGAGTGATTCAATTGAAGCGGCAGATATGGTAGTCGTCCTCGAGGATGTGAAGAAGGACTATCGGGTCAAGGGTCGGAAGGAACCTGTCAGGGCTCTGCGCGGCATTTCAGTGGTCTTCGAAAAGGGATCCATGGTTGCCATACAGGGCCAGAGCGGCAGCGGCAAGACCACCCTTTTACAGATAATAGGCGCGCTGGACATCGCCACATCTGGAAAAGCCATTGTGAACGGGAGGGAGCTCGGGACGATGAGCGATAAGGAACTCACGGATTACAGGGCGAAGACCATTGGCTTCGTGTTCCAATCATTCAACCTGATACCGAATCTCACGGTTTTCGAGAACGTGGAGCTGCCCATGGAGACCCTGAACATGCAGAGGGGAGAGAGGGCAAGCCGGGTGGCGGACCTCCTTGAGTCGGTCGGGATGAGAGAACGCTCGGACTACAAGCCCATGAAATTGAGCGGCGGGGAGCAGCAGAGGGTTGCCATCGCAAGAGCCCTTGCCAACAACCCGGCCATCATTCTCGCCGACGAGCCCACGGGCAACCTGGACACGAAATCGGGTCACAGCATCATCAATCTGCTGGACAAACTCAGAAAGGAAAGCGGGACCACCATTATTATAGTCACACACTCGGACAGCGTGGGAAAGAAATGCGACTCGACCCTGTTAATTCAGGATGGGGTAATCGCCTCGGACAGGAATCTGGTGACCGAGGAGGCCGAAAGGGCGAAAAAGAATGAACTGCGTTCAGAATTGGCCATAACCGACAAGGTTCTGAATAAACTGTTCATGGCGGGTTATGACAGCCTGGAGATGATTGCCAAGGCAAACATGGAAGAGTTGATCAGGGTGACCGGGGATTCAGTCATAGCCAAGCGAATAGCGAAGAAAGCGTCCATCCTTTACGAGAGAGGCGTGAAGTACAACAAACAACTGCTCGCTGCCGACCTCGAGATATCCAATGCGGATGTGGACAATCTCTACGACGCGGGCATGAAGACTCTGGCCGATGTTGCCAAAACGAACATAGCCAAGCTCTCCGCGGCACTCGGGGACCAGCAGCTTGCAAAGGAAGTGTTCGAGAGAGCCGACATACTCGCAGCCAGCCCGGACGAGGAATTCGAGGATTGATTTGGCGACCGAAAGCCATCAAAACTTTTTTAACATCGCCCGGCATGGCATCGCCGATATGATATTCCGCGCATGCATCTCAGCGGCCATTGCTCTGGCCCTTCTCATTCCGGTTGCCCAGGCCCAGTCCGTCGATGAGCCCAGGTTCGTCAACCGCATGCTCGCCGACTTCAGCACGCCCTCGATAGAGCCCGGGGACGAGGGCGTTCTTTCGTTCAGTGTCAACAATCCCGACATGATGAATCTCACTGGCGTCATGGAGAACACGGCGATCTCAGTCTCCATCTATCGGTACGCGACCCTGGAGGAATCCCTCCCGATCGGGGATATCGACGAGCCGCCAGTCTTCCTGAGCTCCGGCGCCACTTCCGTAACTGTGGTCTGCGGGGACATCCAGCCGGGCGGAAGCGTCCCGGTGCCGCTGACCATAGCCACAGAGAGGGGCACTGCCCACGGCTCCTACTTCTCCCAGTGCAGCTATTTCGTGAGGTTCAGCCTCTCGTTCGCCTACTCGGGCGTGAATTACACCATGGTCTCCAGGGGCCATTTCACGGATGCGCAGTGGGAGCTTCTCACGTCTGGCGATACGGGCGCGGGGGAGATCAACCAGACATACCTTCACGAGCTCGGCTATGACGGAATAATTCCGGACACGGCTTTCTCAGTCAGAAAGGATATCCCGATCTGGCCTGTGATCGTTCTTGCGGGGCTGACTGTCCTGAGCGGGCTGGCCGCATTCTCCTATTTCGTGCTGGACAATCCCGGGAGATACCCCAGGCTGGAGCTGAAGCTGCTCAGGCTCAGCGGCAGGCTGAATCTCCTGAAGAGGAGGCTTCTCGGCCCCCTGAAGAGGAGGCCGGGAGCCTGAAATTTATTACATCAGTAAAATATAAATAGTCACGCAGCAATGGGCCGGGCGGCGAATGCATGCTTGACAATGACGTGATGCTCTGGGATTTCCTTCCGAAGATACTGCTGGCCATTTTCTGCGGCAGCCTCATAGGCCTGGAGAGGGAACTGAAGGACAAGCCCGCCGGCATGCGCACCTACATGCTCATCTGCACGGGCGCAGCCATGTTCACGATGATTTCGATATATTTCATCGAGCAATGGGGCGGCACTTCCGATCCCCTGAGGGTGGCCGCGCAGATCGTCACCGGCGTCGGCTTCCTGGGCGCCGGTACAATCATGTTCGCCAAGGGCCGCATAAGCGGGCTGACCAGCGCGGCGGCAATATGGGCATCGGCCGCCGTCGGGATGACAATAGGCCTGGACATGCATGTCTTCGCGGTTGTGGTGACGCTTCTCATCGTGTTGTCCCTCATCGTGCTGGGCAAGGTGGAGAGGATTCTCGGCCTCAAGGGCAGGAGGTATTACAAGTTCAGGGCTCTCATGGACATTGCCGCTGTCGCGGAGTTCCAGGATACAGTCAGGAGCTCCCCCACCAAGTTCAACATAATAGAGATGGAAAGATCGGCCGGAAGGATGGCCATCATCGTCGACTGCTATCTCTCCCGCTCCGAGAGGCACAACTTCAAGAAACTTCTGATGAAGCTGGATGCGAATTTCACAATACTCGAGGATTAATATCTGATGATGAATTCGCAGTACTTGTAACCGTCCAGCTGGCACTTGGTTTCCTCGACAGTCCCCTTTGTCTTGGTCGCCTCGAGTATGCCCTGGCATACCCCTCTCCAGACATTGCAGCTCTCCTTTATCCTGCAGATATCGTACAGCCTGATGATGATCTCCCCGTCCTTGTCCGTGACAGTCTCTATCTTTCCGTAGGAATAGATCTCGCTGAAGTTCCTCGGAAACTTGGCCGCCAGTGTCTTCGGGTCTGAGAACCTCACTATCCAGGACAGTATCCCCAGGTTCGAGGCGACATACTTGCCGCACTCGATTATGTGTTCCTCGCCCTTCTCCCTCGATATCCAACGGAGAATGTTCTCGCGTATCGCGTCCTGGTAATAGTTGCCGTCCCTGAACTCGCCCCACAGACCTATGTCGCTCATGCAGAGGCGGTAGCCCTCATTTCCCCAGTTTTTCGTTATGAAGCCCATGTACGAATTCAGAATGCTGCCGCGTACTTTTCTCTCCATCTCGCACCAGGAATGGATATAGAACTCTGGCGTTTAAAGATTTAACTGCGGGAGTTATTTTTTTGGACGGAAAATGCACAGAAATTAAACATTTTCCTGTTCAGATTATCGGGATGAGTTTGATGTTCGGCGTGCCCTTCTCCAGGTCGTTCACTATGCCGTATATTATCGTCTTGGGCTTCACGCCGTAGATGCACGGGCACCTGTCTATGGTTATTATCTTGAGGTAGGTGTCGGCCATGTTCATTATCTCCTGAGTGAGTCTCAGGCCCGGCTTCAGTATGCCTATCCCCAGGTCCCTGGATATCTTTATCTTGGCCACGGCGTCGAGCAGATGCTGGATAGCCACCTCGCCGCCGCGCAGGTACTCCAGCGTGTCGAATCCGGTGAAGTCCATGATGGGCTTGTTGTCCGAGCCCCTGAGATACTCGACATTGCTCTTCCATGTCCTCAGCGCGTCGTCCTTGTTCCGGGTGCCCAGGGCCATGATGTAGGGCGAGTCGCTCTTCGTGGTGAAATAATCCGCTATCCTGACATAGTTCTCGAACTGGCCCTCCGGAAGGAATTTCTCAAGGTCCTTCTTCAGCGTTTCCGCGTGGTCGCCTCCGGACAGAACTGCGAATATGCCCTTGTCCTGGGCTATGAAATTCAGAAGAACCGGAACGACGATGGAGTGGTATTCCTCGTTCGAGACGTTCTCGTCCACCTCGATGACATTGTAGCTGCCTGCCGTGTATCCGCCCCCGAGAAGCGCGTCCAGGTCCTTCGTGCCGGTGCTGTAGTGACCGTTCTTGTCGGGAAGGGTGCTCCATGGTTTGATGTCGCCCAGATATATCTTGAACGGGTCGAAGGTGTTGAACCTGCCGTTGTCAAGAGTGACCAGGTACGAGGGCTGCAGGATCTTCGTGCCTCTGAGCTTCTCGATATGGATGTTCCTGACGCGCCTGCCGTCCCTGGACTCGAAGGTGTGCTTTACGACGCCGTCCACCAGGTACTCGAGGTTCGTGGCCTCCTTGTTCTCGAGGACAAACACGACGTCAGCGTTGGAACCTTCGACAAGGTCCTTCTGGATGCAGGTGACCAGCTCCTCGTTCTCAAGGCTGTATTTGTTGGTCACGCCCTCGACCGAATCGATGATAATCATGGACTTGTCCGGGAGATTTGCCTCCACCCTGTCGTAAATGCGCTCTATCTCGGGCATCCTGTTCCTCTCAAGAAGGACAGTGAGCCTGGTCCTCTCAACCTTGGTCGGGGGAGCCAGCGGTTCCTCGCTCACGCTTCTCAGGAAATCCTTTGCCTTGCTGAGTCTCTCGACTGTCTCGCTGTCGGGAAGATCGTCCTCGTCCTCGTCGGAAACAAGGGACTGGAGCAGCACGCGGCTCGAGTCGATTATCCGATTCTTCATCTCCTCCTTCTCGAGCCAGGGAAACTGCCTGAAAAGCGCCTCGTCCGAAACCCTGCTGGAGAGGTAGATGCTCTTGTTGGGGTCCCCCAGGTCTTCCAGTAGCTGGAGCGCCATTGTTGTCTTTCCGGAACCGGCGCCGCCCTTCACAAGCAGCGAGCGGCCGCCCGGCTTGCCGAAGAATGTTCTCAGCTCCCCGGGTATCGATATGTGGTTCGAGTGGGGCTTATTCATTCTGCATCACCTCGCGTATCCGGACCTCGGCCTCGCCTGCCTTCTTTTCCAGTTCGGCAGCGTCCAGCTTGTGGCTCATCAACACGAGAATGGCTTTCCTCCCCAGGCTTCTTGTGACCATGATCCCGTTCGGGCTGGTCTCGACCGTGACCTTGTGCGGCTTGTCCCATCCGCTTCCCGTGAAAATGACCTCGGATGCGCCGAAGATAGTGGCCGAGAGAGTCGCGATCGTCTCCGCGGATATGCCGTGAGGCAGATGCCAGGCTATAGGAGCTCCGCTGCGGGTGATGACAGCTGAGATCTCCACGCCATGCTCGCTGTCGAGTTTTTCAAGTTCCCTGTTGAGTTCGTTGACTACTGTCATTTTCCTGCCCCCTTTAGGTCAGAGTGACGTCATGCATCTTACGTTATATAAGGATTGTGGATAAAAAAGTAAGCTGGCGGAAAATGCCTTCGGGCAGGGCTACCATCCTGAATGCGCTTTGTTCGGCGTCGCTCATTCCGCGCCCGCCAAGCTGCGGTTGCGGGGCTGCGGCGGCCTTGCGTGGGCATTCACTGAAACGAAGCTGTGACTGTTGGAGGTTGCAGTGTCGGGAAGCGGGAAGCGGGAAGCGAGGACGGAATCAATGGCTGACACAATGCCAGCCATTCCGTACGGTTCCCCCTTCCCCGTTCCCGAGTCCCGAACTCAAGAAAGCTGAACCCTTCCGGCCTTACGTGAGCATTCATTGAAATGAAGCTGTGATTGTTGTAGGTTGCAGAGTCGGGAAGCGGGAAGCGGGAAGCGGTGACGGAACCAATGGCTGTTTTTGACAGCCATCTTGTACGGTTCCCCCTTCCCCTTTCCCGAGTCCCGAACTCAAGAAAGCTGAACCCTTCCGGCCTTGCGTGGGCATTCACTGAAACGAAGCTGTGACTGTTGGAGGTTGCAGAGCCGGGAAGCGGGAAGCGGGAAGCGGCGACGGAATCAATGGCTGTTTTTGACAGCCATTTTGTACGGTTCCCCCTTCCCCGTTCCCGAGTCCCGAACTCAAGAAAGCTGAACCCTTCCGGCCTTACATAACTTTTTATATATTTGTATATGTTTAGGGTGACAGGTTGCGTGCGTGAAAATGCGCGCAATTTTGTTCAAGGCAGGTGAATGGATGAGTTCCATTGTGAAAGAGGTATTGGCACGTTCGGTCCCCGAGGTGACGCACCAGGAGGCCCCGACCGAGTACCGCGTAGGCGGGCAGAGCGCGGAGGACGAGGAACTAGAGCGCATACTGGCAGGTCTGAAGACCAACATCAAGATAGTCGGCTGCGGAGGTGGCGGAAGCAACACAGTCAACAGACTGGTTGAGTCAGGCATACTCGGAGCTGACCTCTACGCCCTCAACACCGACGCCCAGCATCTTCTGACTATCCACTCGCCTCACAAGATCCTCATCGGCAAGAGGTCCACGAAGGGCCTCGGCGCCGGAGCCCTTCCCCAAATTGGAGAGGAGGCAGCAAGGGAAGCCGAGGAAGAGATCAGGGCCGCCCTCACAGGAGCCGATATCGTATTCGTCACCTGCGGCTTGGGCGGAGGAACCGGAACCGGTTCGGCGCCGTTCGTGGCTCAGATAGCCAAGGAACTAGGCGCGCTCGCCATAGCGATATGCACATCCCCATTCAAGGCTGAGGGAAGCATCAGGATGGAGAACGCGGAGTACGGCCTCGAGAAGCTGAGGTCGGTCGCAGACACAGTCATAGTAATTCCCAACGACAAGCTCATCGAGCTCGTCCCCAAGCTCTCGATAAACGCCGCATTCAAGGTGGCGGACGAGGTTCTCATGAGGTCCATAAAGGGCATCACCGAGGTCGTGACAAAGCCCGGCCTGGTCAACCTTGACTTCAACGACATCAAGACAATAATGAGAGGCGGCGGCGTGGCCATGATAGGCCTCGGCGAGAGCGACGGCGAGGACAGGGCCATCGAGGCAGTGAACGAGGCGATAGACTCGCCGCTCATAGACGTTGACATCACGGATGCCACTGGCGCCCTGATAAACGTCACCGGAGGCGCGGACATGACAATCTCGGAGGCCGAGCAGGTCGCGGAGATAGTCCAGTCGAGGATCAGCTCGAACGCGAGGATAATCTGGGGCGCAGCAGTCGATCCCGAGCTCGAGGGAATGGTCAGGGTCATGATAGTGATTACTGGTGTGAAATCCAACCAGATGTATGCAAAACAGGACACCAGGAGGGGCAAGGACATAGGTGTGGACCTCATAAGGTAGGCACTTTTCAACCCGGGTGAGCACATGGTGGACATAGTCGAGGAATCATGGAATGTACAGGGCCGTATCGAAGGCCGCTTCAAGAATATCGGAAAGGGCAAGTACGGAAGAGTCCTCAAGATGGCCAGGAAGCCCGAGAACGACGAGTACATCAAGGTCGTGCAGATAACCGGGATAGGCCTTGCACTGATGGGAGGACTCGGATTCCTGATATACTGGCTGTGGACGCAGCTTCCCGGATATTTCTGATTGCTGAGGTAAAAAAATGTCGCTTCTGGAAGGAATGGATAAGAAGGAAAACGAGTTGCCGCCCAAGCCGGCCGAACCGGCCCAGCCGCAGGAATACAGGAAGATAAAGATTGCCTGCGAGGGCGAGGAGAAAAGGTCCATAACAACGGGCATAACCACGGACTACAGCCTGAAAGTGGCCTACGAAGGCTCCAAACCGGACAGGCTGAAAATGACTGTCAACGCGATACACGACTCCGCGCTGGGAGAGCAGGGCGCGGAATGGGTCGTTGTTGTCACGATGAAGGACCAGAAGGCCTGGGAGGTCACGAGGACAGGCATCACCGAGAAAGAGCTTGATGTCTCGCCCAACCAGACGCTCAGCCCGATCGTCAAGGTCACGTCGCCCAAGGGAGCCAGGTACGGGGACGCTATCAACATCGTGGTCAACGTGAGCTCGCTCTCAGACCCGGCGATGTCAGATTCAATAACGACCAGGACGACGGCAAGGCAGTCTGTTCTGGCGATCAAGACCCAGATAGGCCACGAGAGAACGGTCGCGGACACGCTGAGCGCCCGCGCCGCAGACCTGGGCGTACTCTCGATACTCTCCCCGGCGCCGCTCAGGGGCTATGTCCTGGTCGAAGCCATGAACTCGGACAGGCTGGAAGAGGTGATCAGGGGAATAAAACGTGCCAGGGGCCTTGTCGGAGGCGAGATGAAGCTTGACGAGGTGGAGCATTACCTCACGCCCAAGGCGCTTGTCTCGGGAATCGTGGAGGGAGACATCGTCGAACTCATTGCCGGGCCCTTCAAGGGAGAGAAGGCCAGGGTGCAGCACATTGACGAGGGCAAGGAAGAGATCACTGTCGAGCTGTTCGAGGCCCTGGTGCCCATACCAGTCACGGTCAAGGGCGACAGCGTCAGAGTAATCGGAAAGGAGAAGTGAACACATGCCAGAAGTTGTTGAAGTGCTTGTCGACGGAGGAAAGGCCACACCGGGCCCGCCGCTCGGACCCGTTCTGGGGCCGATGCAGGTAAACATAATGGAGATCATCAAGGTCATCAACGAGAAGACGAAAGCGTTCGTCGGGATGAAGGTCCCAGTCAAGATAACCATCGACCCGAAGACGAAAGCCTTCGACATCTCGGTCGGAACGCCGCCCACCAGCGCCCTCATAATCAAGGAACTCAAGATAGAGAAGGGCTCGGGCTCCAACAATGCCACGAAGGTCGGTGACCTCACAATGGAGCAGGTCGTGAAGATAGCGGGCATGAAGGAATCCGCTGTCCTGGGCAAGACGCTGAAGAACCGCGCTCTCGAGGTCATCGGAACCTGCGTTTCAATGGGCGTCACAGTGAACGGCGAGGACCCGAAACAGGCCCAGTTCTTAATCAAGGACGGAAAGTGGGACAAGTATTTCAAAGCGTAATCCAATTGCTTGCGGATCACGGCGATTCTTGGGTGGATCCAAACCTGAACAGGCACACTGCCGCATCTCCCCCGCTTTCGGGCTCCCGGTCGGCCCATCGTGCCGAAGCGTGTTTTCCGGATGCTGGCCCAAATATTATGGCCATCGGCATATTTATATATCCGGAGGGAGTTGAGGACATAGGTAAAAGGATGAAAAAACGCGTTGTGCTCCGAGCGGTCGGAGAAGTCCAGAAAGTCGGCTACAGGGACTTAGTGCAGAAGACGGCCAGGAAGCTCGGAATTGTCGGTCATGTCGAGAACATGAGGGACGGTTCGGTCCAGATAGTATGCGAGGGCGAGGAAGAGGTTATTGTGGCGTTCCAGAAGGCCATCAAGGTAAAGGTCAAGTTCATCGACGTACATGAAATTCAAGCGGTTGAAACTGCAGAACCGAGCGGTGAGTTTCAGTATTTTGATATCAAGCGCGGGGAAATGACCGAGGAACTCGGCGAAAGGCTCGATGTGTCCATTCTCTATCTGGACGCGACAAGGGAAGAATTGAAAGGTGAAATTTCCGGCGTTAGAACAGAAATCCACGCTATGCACACCGACATAAACACGCGCTTCGACACCCTGGATACTAAATACGACGAGTTCGGCAAGGATGTCAAAGCCCTCAGGGGCGACATCGGTGACCTGAAACTCCTGGCCTCCGAATTCCGCGAGTTCAAGGATCTGTTCGCCATCTACGTGAAGCACCAGTTGGAGAGGGACAGCCAATAGTTTTTTAATGCCATAAATCCATTCCTACCTGCTAACATGTGCGGGAAGTTCATTCACAAGCGTAGAGACATTATTCAGATCTCATTCCCGAACAACCGCCGTTCGACCCGGTTCCCCAGGAAGAGGGCAGTGGCCAGGCGGGTATGGAAAGAGGAAGAATCCAGCGCATATTTTGGAGTCCCAGCCTCCGCGCTTTTCACCCCTTATGATGTTCCCAACCCAACCGACAACGCGCCCACGCTTGTTGATTATCATACAATCCACTACTCCGACGCCGGCGGGTACGCGCCAGCGCAGCCCTGCCCTGAGTTTCTCGGCGAGTTCGGGGGGCTCGGCCAGCCGGGGCTCAACGCCTCCGAGTACCTCTCCAACCAGTTCAACCCCTTCGTCAAGGAGAACATCCCGCCGGTCATCACGAACGTGATATGGGACACCGAAACATCCTGGAAATGGGGATTCTGCGAGCATGCCTGGGTCGAGATAGACGCGTACATTCTAGACGTGGCGCCGTACAGCGGTTGGATAGGCGTGACAGACAGGAACACGTACATCGAGTTCTCCGGCACAGGAGGGCAGTACGCCCAGATTCACCACGCGGTAATCGACCTTGATTACTGGGGGGACGTCATCGCCGAGTATTACATCAATGTCACGGTCTGGGATAATGCAAGCAACTACGCGTACTACGAGAAGGAAGTGGCCGGAATACTGGGCTCGTTCACGAACTTCCTGGGGGATGTCTGGAACGCGGTGTGCGGGGTGTTCGCCGCGGCGTGGGAGGCGGTGAAGGCAGCGTGTAGCTTCCTGGTGGATATTATTGTGGGTATTGCAAATAGAATTATCAGTGGGTTTATTGAAATGATAAACTCAGCTTTAGAAAATGTGTACAATAGTGTAATTCTAACATTATCTGAGATTTCTGAAGCCTACACAATCTCAAAAGAAGGAGGGACGGCATTTGATCACAAAAAATATTCAACAATGCTTTATGAAAGTTCATTAGGGCGTATTTTATCATTGATAATGGGTGTTTTTGGTGCGTTTTTCATTATCTATGGATTAATAACGGCAATGTCGGGCGGATTAGCTAGCATTATCTTCTCAATTGTCATATCTACCATCGTACAAACATTGGTAGCAGAAGTTAGTGAAAAATCACTTGGATTTAATATTCTCAGTCCAATGGCTTTCTTTGGATTAGTTGAGACATTATTATTCAGTTCAACTTCAAATATCAATTCAGAGCAAATTTATCAGGCTAATCAAGAGGAGAACAAAGATGCATCCTATGAAGGTGTACTAGTATACCTTAGTTATTGATCTTGTGGGAATGATAATTGGTGCTTTAATGTTTGATGATGTTACCAAGGCGCTTAATGAGGCTGATGATTTACCTAAAGGAGAATCATGGAAATCAAAAGCAAAAACATTCGCAGGAATAATAGGATTTGGTACAGCAATATTTAGCATGATTTTCACAACCGTATCAATTATGGGCGCAACAATTGGTGAAGAGCATGCAAGTACAGCTGGTACGCTCTCAACATTTACTGCTATTTTAAGTATAATTTTTGATTTAATTTCCTTTTCATCTGTAGGTCCGGGATTATATTTAGGAATGCTTGGTTTAGGGTTAAGTGCGTTCTCACTCGCAGGCCCCTATTTCTTCGGATAAATATTCAGGAGGAGGTAATTATGTCTAATATCGATGATAAAAACACAGAAATATTTAATTCAAGATGGAATCGAACAGCGTTGACCAGTGGTTTTTCGCTCTTTATTTTAGTGCTGGTTCTAATTCTAATGCCATTTGGTTTTAATAATGATTATTCGAGTGAGAACAACGTTTCTTTTTGGATATATAACAACTGGTACTTATTTATTGGCGCAATAATCATTGTAATTATCCCTCTGTATTTGTTTTCTATATCAAAAAAATACCTAACTGAGATCCCTTATTCCTACATGAGAGGAGAACGTGAAATAGTTATTGTTTTTCAGAATTGTATCACAAAAAGAAGGTGTAAAATAGGACTCAATGCGGCAGATATTATAGAAGTTATAAATATTAAGGAAGGATGGATAAAATTAGTTCTTACTGATAACAGGAAAATTCCTTTACATTCTGTTTCAGCAGAGTTTTCCAACGGATTAATCAAATCCTTAAAATCATATAATAATCACTGAAGTATTGGATTGTACCACATCCACTCCCCCAGCACCCTCTCCCTCCCCTTCACACCCTGAGACAGGCTGCAAGGCTAAGGCGATTATCCCGGCCCCATCCCGCGTGTATTCCCCCTCCCTGCGCAGGCCGCGCACAGCTCCGCCCCTGGACGACCTAGCATCCCGAAGTAAGTTTTCTGGATGCTGGCATAAATTATATGGCAATCGGCATATTTATATAGCATTATGGGGATGAGGCAATAAGGTGCAAAAGTGAAAAAACGCGCGACGATGATAATCTCTGGTGATGTCCAGGATGTCGGTTTCAGGGGCCTGGTAATGCGATTGGCCCAGAAATCTGGCCTGGTCGGATATGTAGAGAACCTACCGGACGGCTCGGTAAGGGCCGTTTGTGAGGGCGAGGAGAATTCCATCAAGGCGTTCGTCAAGAAGCTTGACATTCGCAACGGAGATGTCAGCGTGGATAAGGTTGATGTCAAGTGGTCCAAGGTCCAAGGAAAGTTTAAGTATTTTGAGGTCAGGTATTCTGACCTGGGAGCAGAGATGTTCCAGGGTTTCGCCACTGCTGGCCGAAAACTGAGCGCAATTGACCATAACCTAGGAAACAAGATAGATGCCATGCACACTGACCTGAAAGACGGGTTCAACCGTGTTGAGGGGTCAGTCAGTTCCATGCACACCGATATGAACACGCGCTTCGACACCCTGGACAACAAGTACGGTGAGATCGGCAGCAAGATGGAAAACATCGGGCACGACATCGGCGACATGAAGCTCCTGGCCAGCGAGTTCCGCGAATTCAAGGACCTGTTCGCCATCTACGTGAAGCACCAGTTGGAGAGGGACAGCCAATAGTTTTTTAATGCCATAAATCCATTCCTACCTGCTAACATGTGCGGGAAGTTCATTCACAGGCGCAGAGACATTGTTCAGATTTCATTCCCCAACAACCGCCGTTCAACCCGGTTCCCGCGCCGGAAGGTGGTTACAAAGCGCGTCTGGAAGGAGGAGGAATCCAGCGCGTATTTTGGAGTTCCAAATTCAGCGGTTTTCACCCCGTTCGACATCCCCAACCCCACGGACAACGCGCCCACTCTCGTGAACCACCACGCCATCCACTACTCCGACGCCGGCGGTTACGCGCCGGCGCAACCGCTCCGAGCAGGGGAGTGGGGGGACGGGCACGACCCAGCGGAGGAGCGGAAGGGTGGGGGATTCGTTCTGCGACGGCAGGAGCAGAAACAGCCGAATTGCAATGCAATTCGGTGGGTCCAGCATGGCGGCGTGTACGTGAGTCCGGCGCAGCCGTTCGAGTGCAACGAGAACGGGCACCGAAGGCACCCGCAGGGTGGAGTCGGTGATGCCGTTTCATCAGAAACGGTACAAGTAGCGAGCCAGCGCAGCTTGCAAGCGCCGGTAATTACCTTATTCGGCGGCCTCTCCCCCACCTCCAACGACACGGATGGCGACGGGCTGTACGACGGGCCCTGCATCCCATGGGATTACGCTGCCGATGGAAAATACCACCTGGGCGAGAATTACACTGTCAACATCAGTGCCAGCGAGAGCTATCTCGGTAAACCTTACAGTATCTGGAACGACACCAACAACAACGGGATTATCGACGCGGGCGAGCCCTGGAACGCGTGCCACCCCCTCAACCCCGACACGGACGGAGACTCGGCCAACGACGGGCAGGAGGCGGTATCCGGCTACAAGCTCATCAAGATGGAGACGCGCGGCCAGGAGATCTTCGATTCAGAAGTACCGATCAGCGCGAGCGCTGGAAAGGCCCTGGACCCGTTCAACTTCGAATTGAAGAACGGTAAGTATCAGTGGCGCGATGTCGATGACGACGGAATCTCGGACTACAATGAGACCCATTACGACATAGCGTATCCCAACATCGTGGCATGGGCCAATGCCAAGAGTTTAGAAACAGGCGGGGAATTCAATGCCACCGAGTATCTCACCAACCAGTTCAACCCCTTCGTAGCCGAGAACATCCCGCCCATGATTACGTATGTGAACATAGACACCTGGGACGATTGGGGCTGGAGCTGGGGACTGCCTGTAGTGGAGGCGAGCTGGTCCAAGATTGACGTGTGGGCGATGGATGTTGCGGACTTCACAATAATCATGGGCGTCAAGGACCGGAATTCCTATCTCGCATTCTCTGGTTTGGGCGGCGGCATTGAACGGTATTTCACAGCCACCATAGGAATCGATTACTGGGCTGATTCACTCGCGGAGTATTACGTGAACGTGACTGTCACCGACAAGGTTGGCAATGTCGCGTACTTCGAGAAGGAAGTTGCCGGGTTCTTCGGCGGGATAATGAACTTCCTGGAGGATGTGTGGAACGGCATCGCGGGAGCGTTCGAGGCAGCGTGGGAGGCGGTGAAGAGCGCTGTTAATTGGTTGATGGAAATGATTGAAGCCACTATAAATGGTATGATCTCTTCTGTCATTAATCCTTTAATCTCAACCATACAGAATTGGCTCCTGAGATTTGGGAACACAGTCAATAACCTACTTAATCTCCACACAACACCTCAAGAGATACAAATGGCCCTATCGGCAGTAATTATGATTTTGCTTGAACTTACATTAATTGTGACCGTAATACAAGTCATTATCGCAGTTGTTGAAGGGGCTCTGACATTTGGAATGGCATTTGGAATTTCTGCATTAGCAGTAATTCTAGTGCAATTGGCTATAACCGTAATCTTTACTTTAGTGGGTTCCGAAATTTCAGGAACTCTTCTTGGGGTACTTGAAAAATTCATTTTACCTGGTCTGGGTTCTGCAGGGCTAGCAATCTCATTTATTAGTTTGATTGTAGCATTTATTTCTTTCATAAGTCCTGGAGCATACACAGAGGCCGTTGAGCTTGTAACAATATCAACAGGCCAGGGACCATGGTCATATGAGAAAGGAATGAAAACAAAAGAATACTCTGAGCTGCCTGGTTCAGCATATGCAATTGTACTTGCATTATTATCATTTGCTGTATCCATGTTCTCAGTATGGATTGGATCACAAGAACTAGAATCCCCAATTCATCCGTTACTTGTTATTTCTTTTGATATATTTGCAATGATGTTAGGAACATTAGCAATAAAAGAATCATTTGGAGGACCCTCTGTATTAGGGGGAGTATCAAAAGGGTTAGCCCTTTGTGCTATGGGAACAAGCATAACTGCATTTTCTCTCCACATTGCAACATATTTAAACCCATGATAATATCACAGGTGATAAAATGAAAGAAATATTTGGTAAGTTGGAGTATGAAGAACCACATAACGAATATTATTTCCGTAAATATAGCATTACTGCCATAATTATTTTTGGAATTTATTTGATAATATTATTTAATTATGTATGGTTTTCTTCTCCAAATCAATCAGTGAACTTAGAACATTTTGTGGTGGCTTTGATTGGTAATGTAATTTTGATTGCTTCTGTGTTTACAATTTCAATTAGATATAAAGAAAGAATATTTTCTTCACGTTTTCAAATATATGAAAATGGAATTGTCTTATCAATTATTCATGAACCAAAGACAAATAAAAATAAGTTCCTTCGATTCCAGGATGTAGCATACGTTGGAGTTAGGCATAATAAAATAAATCAACAAGTATTTCAGGGTATAATATTCTATATCGGTGACAGAAAATTTGGAGAAACTAATGAAGAAGAAAAATTTCAGAAATTCATAAATTCTTGTGAGTATATTACTATTGACAAGAAAGATATAAGTCGCTCAAGCTTTGATATATTAAATAAAATTCTTCAAGACAAACAATTAATTGAAAAAAATTTTAATTTTTTGAGGGATAGTAAAAACTTAGAGGTAAATAATGGCGATGTTAATGCATAGATTCAGAGTAATTATCCAACCGTCCTTCCCCAACAACCGCCGTTCGACCCGGTTCCCCAGGAAGAGGGCAGTGGCCAGGCGGGTATGGAAAGAGGAAGAATCCAGCGCATATTATGGAGTCCCGGCCACCGCCCTTTTCACGCCCTTCGACATTCCCAATCCACTGGAGGACGCCCCCGTGCTTGTGAATTACCACGCCATCCACTACTCCGACGCCGGCGGTTACGCGCCGGCGCAGCCCTGCCCCGACCTATCCGCCAGCCCGTTCGGGGGATTCGGCCAGCCCCAGTTCAACGCCTCCGAGTACCTCTCCAGCCAGTTCAACCCATTCGTCAAGGAGAACATCCCGCCGGTCATCACGAGCGTGATCTGGGACACCAAGGAATCCTGGGGCTGGAGCTGGGGCTACCCGCACTGCGAGCATGCCTGGGTCGAGATTGACGCGTACATCCTGGACGTGGCGCCGTACACGGTCGTGATCGGAGTCACGGATAGGGACACGTACCTGACGTTCACCGGCACAGGAGGGCAGTACGCCCAGGTCCACCACGCTGTAATCGACCTCGACTACTGGGGGGACGTCATCGCCGAGTATTACATCAATGTCACGGTCTGGGACCAGGCCAGTAATACCGCCTATTACGAGAAGGAAGTGGCCGGGATACTTGGCTCGTTCACGAACTTCCTGGGGGATGTCTGGAACGCGGTGTGCGGGGTGTTCGCCGCGGCGTGGGAGTGCGTGATGGCGGCTGTTAATTGGATTGTTGAATGGGTAAAGGGAATTATTGAGGGATTAATCAATACTGTAATCACTCCAATAAAAAATGGACTCAGTAATTATATTGCAAGATTAATGACTCAAATCACTCTGGCATTTGCTGAATTTGATGAAAAGGGTGCAATTTCTCAAGATACTGTAAATGCAATCGAAGATGCATTACTTGGTTGGCTTTTACAATTCATGCAACCATTTTCAGATATTATGAACTATATTTATTCTTTTATATCACCATTTTTGGAGGCTATGAAATCTCTAGCAGAAGCTATAATTAATTTTGTTGTGAAATTAATAAATCCTAGTGCGAATTCTGTTGAACTACCTTACCTTGCATTTTCTGATTTGGAGTCTTTAGCTCGTAATGGATTTGAATTTTTTGGAATAGAATGTAATACTCCAACATGGTTATCTATTGTATTATTTATTGCAAAATTCGCCCTAGGTGTTGTTACTTTTATATATATGGGAATAGAAGATTCATCTGGTCTCTTGGCTCTAGGATCATCATTAATGTTAGGGGGCTTCGTAGCGTTAATTGGGTGGATGGTAAATGATCTTGCGGAATTAACTACGGACCAAACAGGAAAAGAAGAATATAAAACTTTAAGCGGGCTATTAACACTTTTAGGCTTCGGGTCATTTATCTTAGCGTTATATGGAACAATCAAAGCACCTAAGGGACCAATACAAATATTGGGTGTGATAGCATTAATATTAAGTGGAATTGGACTATGGGTTTCACTCACTCCTATCGGAGGAGGATAACGATGTCAAAACTAAATAGAATACAACACTTTTTTTATCGGGATGAAACCAATATATTCATTATATGTTTAATTAGTCTATCATCCCTTTGTGCAGTAGGTATTGGTATATTTATGTTCTTAAAAGGAATACCAATTTATTATGAACATGGTGAAATATTTAAATCTTTGATTTTATGCGCTGTTCTCTTAATTTTGTTCATTTTCTTTATTATTTTAGGTATTACAGGATTAAAAAGATTATTTGAATTGAAAAATCAGAAATGACCCGTTTTTGGTTTACATCCACTCCCCCACCTCTCCCCCCCTTATCGCCTAATCCCAGATTAGGCTTAGTCGCAAAAGGCTTCGCATTTTGCTCCTCACCCCCCGAGGCAGCCTCGCCAAGGCTATGGCGATCATCTTGGCCCCATCCCGCGCGTGGTCCCCCTCCCTGCGCAGGCCGCGCACAGCTCCGCCCCGTTCCCGTACATCACAGTCCTGTTCCGGTGGAACACCTTGCCGCATTTCTCGCAGACCAGCCAAATCATGGGGTCACGGCTCCCTGACCGGCTCTTCCCGGCAGCAATGGACCTGGACGCATGGCCGAGATTTGACGACATCGGCGATGGCAAATTCCGGCAGGGCATACACTCAGCAGCATGCCCCGCCTGTAAGGGCGGGGTTGTAATTGTCCATCGATGAGAGTGCGCTTTTCACAGTATGCATTGCATCCCTTCAAGCCCCGCCTGTAAGGGCGGGGTACTGTATTCCCAGCTCTTGCACGGATTCGTCTCTCTCATCCTTCTGATATCAGAGGCGTTTACCAATCAACCCCGGGCCTTCCCCAAACATCTTCCCAGCACTGTCGGCGTGCAGGCGATGACGTCCGTCGCGGTCATGGACATGCCCACCCTCTCGAACGCCAGGTCCCCTGACGCTCCGCACAGGTACGCGCCCATCCTGGCCGCGTCGAACGGCTGTACTGACTTGGCCATCAGGCCAGCGACCATGCCCGCGAGCACGTCGCCTGTCCCGCCGACCGTCATGCGCGGGTTCCCGGTCCGGTTGAGCTTGTGCCTCCGGCCGTCCGAGATTATGTCGACCGGCTGTTTCAGCAGGACTATGGAATTGTATTTGTTGGCGAGCATGTCCACCGCTCCGGGGCCGAGCTGCTTGGAGCCGCCGAGCCGCGTGAATTCCCTGGCATGGGGGGTGAGCGCCGCAGGCACCCTGAACCTGAAGTCCTTGGACTGGGAAAGCGCAAAGAGGCCGTCCGCGTCCACGATGACAGGTTTCTTGTTCGCGGAGAGGAATCCGCACACGGCTTCAACAGTTTCCGGGTCCCGCCCGAGGCCTGGGCCGATCAGCACGGCATCGGCTTCGGCTGCCATGGCCGCCAGGGCTTCGAGGTGGCCCTGCGCCAGCACCTCGCCGGCGAGTTTCCTGACAATGAAGTTCGGGCTGTAGGACGCGATGACCTGGAAGCTGGGTTCGGGCGTGGCAATGGTCACGAGGTCCACGCCGACTGCCTGCGCGGCAAAGGCCGAAAGCGCCGGAGCGCCGGTGTACGGACCGCCTCCGATTATCAGCAGGCGGCCGTTCTGGCCCTTGTGCGAGTTCCTGGCAGGCATCGGGTAGAGACAGAATTCGCCCGGGCCGGAGTACTCGGAAGCCTCGCGCGGTATCCCGATGTCCGCGATGAGAACCCGCCCGCTGTTCTCCCCGTCCATGCCCTCCTTGGAGTCGTGGAAGGTCACTGTCAGCGCAGGCATGACCGCGCAGCCCGTGCCGAGGCCGCTGGGTATGTCGACGGACACGGCCTTTGCGCTGGATGTGTTTATTGCCAGTATCCAGGAGGAGTATGGCTCTTCCGGCGCGGACCTCAGGCCCGTGCCCAGCATGGCGTCGACTATTGTCCGGAATTCCTTTATCATTGACGGTTCAGGGTCTTTCGATCTCTTGACCGATTCGGGCAGCCTCTCCAGGTTCGCTCTGAGCAGGCGGCTCTTCATCCTTTCGGCAGGCACGACGAGTGCGAGGGTCACATCCCTTCCGGCCTCGGCCAGGTGTCTGGCGGCCACTGCGCCGTCCCCGCCGTTGTTGCCGCCGCCGCATATCACCAGCACAGCGCCTTCCGGGCATTCGGAATTCACAGCTTCCGCGACTGCCCTTCCGGCATTCTCCATGAGCTGTTCCGGGAGAACGCCCAGTTCAGCCGAGTTGATGTCCAGCACCCTGGATTCCGAGATCGGTATCATTTTCCGCCCTCCAAATAAATCTTCAATATCTTCTCGTACAGCTTGAAATCGTCGCTTCTCGCGAATGAGTCTATGACGTCCTGGGGAAGGTTCTCGAGTATGCCGTCCATGACCTTCAGGAGGCGGACCATCTCCTCCCTGTGCCCCGGCTCCAGGATGTGCCTGTTGCCCTCAAGCATTTCAGTCTGCTTCCTCATATTCTCCTCGACCTGGTTGAGGGTCGCCTGCATCTCCGAGTGCCGCCTGTCGAGCTCGAGCTCCTTGCCAGTGAGCTCCTTGAGGCGCTTCTCCATCCTCTCCTTCTCCCTGAGAGTCTCTTCAAGCTCCCTCTCCAGGGCCTTCACGCGGGCATTGAGGCCGTGAGCCGCTATCGTCTCGACTATCTCCGTGTCCGGTATCTTCCTGGAAACGTCCACGCTAAGCCTGTCCCTCACCTTCGTCAGCTGCCTGTACTCCTGCTGGAAATGGCAGCCGCGGATGCTGAGTATGCCCAGTTCGAGCGTCCCGGCATTGTTCCTGATGTCGATTATTCCGTCGAACAGTTCCTCGATGGCCGCACTGATAAGGGGGTCGTGGGCATCCCTCTCCATCAGCATGAACGAGGTGTAATTCCTGCTTGCCAGCTTTGCGTTCATGGACTGGGCGAACGAGTAAACGGTGCGGGCGTCGAACAGCCTGAGCGCGGGGGAGATGACCTCGAGAACCGCAAGGGACGTCATCTGCTCGCTTATCTTCCGGAGGGCCATGTCTATGCCCACCCCCAGGTGGGTGAGGTCCTTTGACGTCCTCACTATCCCCTCGTCGATCTCCATGCCCAGGACCTTGGAGCTTCTCTGGCCGTACCAGTCCACTATCTGGAGCAATCCCCTGTCGATAAGCCCCTTCCCGCTGAGATTGTTCTCCGACATCCATTCCCCGATCGTGTCCGTGTTCACGGACGATAGAGCAAGCAGTATGGCGTGGCCTTCCTTCTGGGCTTCCATTACCACGGGCTTGACATAATCCGCGGGCATCATGGAGCTCGGTATCCAGACCAGGAAGGAGCTGCCGACCGGAAGGCCGTCCGGGGAAAGGGATTCAATTCCGGGCAGGCCCATTGCGGCCTTCTCCTCGTCATGGTCGAACCTGAACACCTCCGGCCCCTTCCCGGACTCGGTGTTGAGAACCTCCAGCCCCCTGGCTGTGACCGTGAGCGGGAGCCTGGCCGTGCTGAAGCCCCCTCCCGAGTAGGACAGTATCCGGAACGAGGACTGCACCTTCCCGTGCTCCACGGACCGCTCTATGCGCATGGTGCCGTCGAATATGTCCTCGAGCATGTCCAGCTGGTCGGAGGGATGCACAGCCTGGTTGATGAGGACGAGGCCGGCGCATCCCGCATTCTTCAGCTTGGCCCTGAGGGAGTTAAGGAAATCATGCACCCTGTCGAATCCCTCGGTCACAGATGTGGGCGACACTATGTCCATGACAAGCCGGACAGCCGGGTAATCCTTGGCGCTGCGAACGGCCATGTCTATGGCCACTGCCAGATTGGTCAGGTCGTTGGACACCCTTATCACGCGTCCCGAGACCTCGATGCTGGTTATCCGTTCGGTATGCCTTGAGTGCCAGTCCACAAAGATGTACCGCCCCGACGCCTCGACCTCTTCCATGTTGACGCCCGAGGTCTGAAGCTTCTTGCGCATGCAAAGGTCGGAGCAGCCCATGCTGACCACTATGACGCAGCCCCCTCTCTGAAGGCCTTCCCTCGCAAACATGCCTGCCAGAATCTCCTTCTCCACGCCGCCGGGACCCTCCAGGATCAGCGTGTCGGCCTTGCCGATTCCGTTCCTCAACAGGGAATCTATGGCCCCGCATCCGAATCTCACGGTCTGGGCCAGCGCGCCTCCGAAAATGCCGGACAGTATGCCAAGTTCCTCGGGTATGCGCCCGAAGGTCGAGAGCTCCCACTCGACGACTGACGGGGGAAGCCCTGAATCCTCGACCGCGGCGGAAAGCTGGGAAACAGCATCGCTCACGGGCGTGCCTTGAACGAACTCGATCGAATCCAGAAGGTCGGACACGGATTTCACGCAGTCGCATTTCCTGACCCTGGCCAATATCGCGGAGTTTCCCTCGGGGCTCTCGGCCGCTATCCTGGAAAGCAGGCGGAGGAATATCGCCCCGACCTTGCCCAGGTCGTCGAGGGCCTCGATGCTGGACTCGGGGCTTTCAATTCCGATCCTGAAAATCTCGGGAAATGCATCGGCCAGGATGCCGGCGTTCTCCTGCCCCGCGGACTTGCAATATTTGCTTACCGAGGTGCCTATGCGCTTGTCAGCCTCGGCCGAGCCCACGAATATTTCGAGGAACTCCCTTATCGTGAATATCAGAACGCTGATGGCTTCTGCCGCCTCGGGAACGTCGGAAAGGCTGGCCGCGTCGAGTTCCAGATCATCGCTCACCGCGAGGCCGGAAAGCAAAGGATTCTCCCGCTTGAACCTGGATATGACATTGCCTATGTTGAGTTCGAGAAACAACGCCCTGTTGTCCTGCAGCACAGTTTCCAGGAGGCCTGCGAGCAGGCCCGGTTTCGACACGCCTGCCAATATATCCCCCTGCCGGCGTTCCAGGATTTCAGAAAACCTTGGAGTCCGCCGACACGTTTATTCCGCTGGATGTGATGAGCATCGGATGCTTCATGGTATCGTGCTTGGTGAACCTCATCTTCCTCACGGTGACGGTTCTCCTGAGCTCGCCCTTCATGTCCTCCAGGCCGAACACGATGAAGGAATCCGCGATGAACTGCTCGATGCCGTACCTCGTCAGCTGGCCTCCTTCAATGGATTCGGTGATCAGTAGCGAGGTTATGTCCTTCTCCTTGAGGAATCCCGCGAACTTGAACAGCTCTCTTCTGAGAAGGCCTGGCGAGTCCTCGTAGTAGAGGCCCACGGCCGTCACCGAGTCCAGGGCGAATCTCTTGGCGCCTGTGAAATCCATGAGGTTCTTGAGAAGCTCGATTAACGCCCCGAAGCCTATGACGCCCTCCTCCTCGGCCGCCTTCACCCTGCGCCTGACTTCCCCGAGGTCCAGCAGGATGAACTTGCCTTCCTCCTCGTACTTTGTGATGTCCAGGCCGTAGGAGCTCAGAGCCCTGAGTATGTTCTCCCTCGGTTCCTCAAGCGTGAGATAGATCCCTGTCTCGTCCTTGTCCTTCACACCGTTGTAGATGTACTGGAGCGCCATCAGGCTCTTCGCGCTTCCTGCCGGTCCGCTGACCAGGTTCACCGTGTTCTCGGCAAAGCCGCCGCTCATCAATTCATCCAATCCCGGAATTCCCGTTGGTACCCTGCTCTTTATCATGTTCTCACCACACTGTCGCCGTTGGCTATCTTGCGAATCTGATTCAGGACCTCGTTCGTCTCGTCCCCCAGGAAGAAGGGAAGCACAGTCCTGAGCTTGGTTGAGAGCTGAACCACATCGCCGGGTTTCAGGTTGTTGAGGTCCAGACCCAGGTCCGCGGTCTGCTTGGAGAGAACGTATATGCTCATCCGCCCCAGCGAACTGCTCTCCATCACCTTCAACACATTGGTGCCGAGTTCGTTCATCTCAATCGCCCAGTATTCCCAGCCTGCTCAGTTCTCCGAGTATTAGCTGGGCCCTTTCCCCTTCGAAACAGCTCTTCACGGAAGTGGAGACCATGACCTGAGCCGTGGCTTTCCCGAAAGCCGTGATGAGGGATGTGTTCAGAGTCTTGAGTGACTTGGACGGGTTCTCCTTGTCGAAATCCGATTCCCCCATCTTGAGGATGTTCCTGGCCATCTGGGGGCCTATGGCCTTTCCCAGTGTCTTGTACAATTCACGGTATATCCGCTCTGCGGATTCTGCATCCAGCACTTCCAATTGATGCCCCCACACTTACGTGTAAACTGAGAATGGAAACGGGATATATATACTTTGGCCAAATAGGTTGGGAAAATTATATCAACATGACCATGTTTCAGCATACCTGTCAAAAGGGCTCATGGTCTAGTTGGTTACTCTGCTGCGGGTCAAAAACCCGCAGCAGCGCTGCAAAGGACGTCTCCTTGACATGGAGAAGATCTCCAGTTCGAATCTGGATGGGCCCACTTCCTTTCTTTTACGGCTTTTTTCCGCTGGCTCGGGCTCCAAAAGAAAGTAAATGGATGGTCAAAGAAAAATCGCCCTCACCTGCGGAAAAAGCCGGCGCGCAACAAATGCCACAGGCGCAACGGCGACTCTCGCGCCCGATTCAGGGGCGCTCGCGGGAGATTACATAAAATAATAGAATTATATAAAAATAGATAGATTAAAAAGAGGCGTGGTTCAGACCAATACATTTATAAGCAGAAATGTTTTTGTTATTGCCATGGTTGAAAGCGAAACATCCAAACTCACCCTCATGGAATCGAAGATCCTCAGGCTGGGCAAGAAGCAGCACGAGAAGGGATTCGCCGGCGGCACCATCACCCCTGGATTCATCAGGAAGGAGACGGAATACAGCTACCGCGCCATCAACATGGCCCTCGAGTCGCTGATAGCCAGGGAACTCATTGAAAAATCCATGAGGAGCACATTCAGGGACGGGGCCCTCATAGAACTGGATGTTTACAAGATCACCTACCAGGGAATAGAGACCATGGATAAGCTGGATGCGGGAGAGATCACAGTTACGGGCACAGAGCCCGAAGCCGAGCGCGCCCAGAGGTACGAGCCGAGAAGCCAGTCCAAACCCTGGGAACGGCCCAGGAATGACGGCCCAGGCTATCAGGAGGCTCGGGGCTATGACAGGCCCAGGCCTCCGGAGGACAGGAGATTTGACAGGCCGCGGGAACCGGCCAACAGGGAACTGAGCGAGGCAGTCAACATCATGCATGCAACCATCAAATCGCTCTCGGAGGAATTGAAAGCCCTGCACGAGAAGGTCGACAGGCTCATGTCCCATAACGCCCAGCCTGCTGCCCCGACGCCCGCAAAGGCCGTGAAGGGCGCGGCGAAAGCCAACGACCACACAACGCTTGTGCTCGGCTCGGTGGACGCGCTCTCGCATGTGAGGGATTTCGTCATAGCCGACGAGGTCAGGGAGACCTATTTCAGGGAATGCGAGAGACGGGGCCTCAAGGCCAAGGGGCAGAGCCAGTTCACCGCATACCTCAAGCGCCTGGAGTCCAAGGGCCTTCTGGAACTTAAACGGATGGGATGCCGCAACCTGGGGATAAAGGGCCACGGCTCAAGGGTGGTTGTCAAGCTCTCCGCGGAAGGCAGGGATTACCTGGCACGGCAGAGTTCGGGATGATTCCCTGTCCTGCAATACGATTATATAACGGCTGAACATCTCACGGCCGTTACTTCCTAACTCGAGGTACGGGAACAGATGTCCGGGCACGCAAACAACGGTTCAGAAAGGGCGAAGAAGAACGGAGAGAAGGCCAAGGATTCCGAGGCCATACAGAAGGACATTGACTCGTTCTCACTTTTGGACGGCGCCTCGTCGTATTATCCGGCAATCCAGGTCGAGCTTGATCACCAGAGAAGCATCGCCGCCGACCCGACGCGGACGCTGGACGTGCGCCTGGAGGCCTTCGAGGACATCAGGGATTCGGAAATCGGGGACACGAACATGGCCAGGGCCAGGAACATCGAGCACGAGGTCGGCCTCAGGCAGATCTACCTCAAGTTCGACGGCGGGAACCCGACAGGCACCCAGAAGGACAGGATTGCCTTCATCCAGGCCCAGGACGCGCTGCGTCGGGGCTATGACTCGATTACTGTCGCGACATGCGGCAATTACGGCGTGGCAGTTGCGCTTGCTGCCTCGGTTGCCGGCCTCAAATGCATCATCTACATCCCGGAAACCTATCACACGAAGCGCATATCGGAGATGGAGGAGCTCGGCGCCATCATCAAAAGGGTGCCCGGCAATTACGAGGATTCCGTGAAATATTCCGTGGAGATGGCCGACAAGGAGGACATGTACGACGCCAACCCGGGCGGCAGGAACACACCCATCCAGCTCAAGGGATATGCGCAGATCGCATTCGAGATATACGACGAGCTGAGGGATGCCCCTTACGCTGTTGCGACACCTGTTTCCAACGGCACTACTCTTGCAGGCATATACAGGGGATTCGTGAGCCTGTACAGAAGGGGCAAGACCTCCAGGATACCGAGGCTGGTGGCCGGCTCGTCCCACGGCAAGAACCCGATTGTCCAGGCGTTCCTGAAGAACAGGCCGAAATGTGAGGACCTGAAGCCCCAGGCCGTCAAGGAGACTGAGATAAACGAGCCACTGATAAACTGGCATTCCATGGACGGGGACCTTGCCCTCGAGTCCATAAGGGCGTCAAAGGGATGGGCCGCCGACGCCACTGACAGGGAGATGCTGCAGTTTGCCAAGCTCATCAGGGAGAAGGAGGGCATGAATGTCCTGCCCGCGTCCACTGCCGGGCTGATTGCGCTCCTCGAAAAGCACAAGACAAAGCAACTTCCCGGGGACAGATACGTCGTATTGCTCACCGGGAGGAAGACCTGATGTCTTTGGCTGGTAAGGGAAACCGGGATTGCCTGGCCGGGAAGAGGGGCCTGAAGCCTCTGGACGGGCGCGCCATAGTGTACTGCGAGGGATTCTTCGGGACAACCAACGGCAAAACAGCCCACGGTCTTGTGCGGCGCACAAAGCGGTACGAGGTCGTAAGCCTCGTGGACTCAAAGCATGCCGGGAAGGACGCTGGTATGGTTTTGGACAGGAAGAGATCCGGCATACCGATCCATGCGAATCTGGAAGAAGCCGTCACGGCGTGCAGGAAGGGCGGAAAGCCAGCCAAGTACTTCGTGAACGGCATCACCCCGGACGGCGGAGCCGTGAGCCCGGAGACCAGGGTCGCCGCCGGGAAGGCGCTGGAACTCGGCCTTAACGTTGACTCGGGAGCCCATGACTTCCTGTCGGACGACCCGAAACTGAAGAGACTGGCCAAAAAGAACGGCCTGACGATCCGGGATGTAAGAAAGACACCCCCGAGGGAGAAGCTTCATTTCTTCTCCGGGAAGATAGAGCAGGTGAAATGCCTCAAAGTGGCCATGCTGGGCGTGGACTCCGCATCGGGAAAGAGGACGACTGCCTGGATACTTGCGGACGCGCTCGAGAGGGCCGGATACAGAGCCGAAATGGTCGGCACCGGACAGACATCCTGGATGCAGGGCGCGGGACACTGCATCATCCTGGACTCGCTCATCAACGATTTCGTCTCCGGCGAGATAGAGCATGCTGTGTGGTCGGCTTGGAAGGAGCGCAAACCCGACATCATAATAATTGAGGGCCAGGGCAGCCTCATGAACCCGGCATACCCGGGCGGTTTCGAGATACTGGCCGCGGGGCGGCCCGATGTCGTGCTCATGCAGGCGGTACCGGCCAGGAAGGAGTATGACGGCTTCCCGGGCTATGAATTGCATGACCTGAATACCCAGATAAGGGCCGTCGAGTTCATCGGCGGGAAACCGGTGGTCGGCATCGCCATCAACCATGAGGGTATGGCGCCGAAAGACATTCCCAAGGTTGTCGCCAAGGTCTCGAAGTCTGTCAACCTGCCCGCATGCGACCCGCTGACCCAGGGCGCGGATGTCCTGTTGAAGGCTCTCAAGCCATACATAGGGAGAAGGAAGTGAGGCATGGACATTCTCTGCCTCGAATCTTTATCGGCATCCGAACCCTCGGTTCGGAGGAACACGGTGACAACCAGGGTGACGCTGAGACATCTGGACGGGCACGAGGTTTTTTTTGACCTGAAGATAAGATACGAGGACAAGGCAGACCCGAAACACATCGAGGCATACCGCATGGCCATGGCAATGCCCTTGCTGAACTACGGCCTCTTCGCGGAGGAGATAAGGCTGGATTTCCCTGTCTCCGAAGCCGACAGGGATCTGCTGGACGACCTGCTGGACACATTCTCCAGGGACATTTTCGTGAACAAGCTTGTCAGGAGGAGGACCGGCCATCTCATCGAGAAATATCTTCCCGAAGAAGATGAGGCGAACCCCGGGAACGCGGGGCCGAGGGCCATCATAAAAACCAAGGGCATTGTCCCTGACAGGTTGCTGCCCGGGGCAGCGATGGAAAATAAATGCGGTGTCCTGTCCAGCGGGGGAAAGGAGGCCTTGACCACATACTCGATGCTGAAGGAGACGGGCGCGGACGTCCACCCCATTTATGTCAACGAATCCGGGGGTCACTGGAGGACCGCGCTCACGGCCTACCGCTGGCATCTGGGCAATGAGCCAAACACTTACCGGGTCTGGACGAACGTGGACAGGTTCTACCTGTTCATGCTGGACAATCTCAGGATAGTGAGAAAGAACCACCGAAGGATTCCGGGGGACACTTACCCGATAAGGCTGTGCATATTCCCGGTATACCTGTTCCAGCTTCTGCCTGTCTTCCTCGACAGGGGAATAGGCAACCTCCTGATAGGGAGCGAGTTCGACGACCCCAGAGGGGACTGGACCTACGCCGGGATAAAGCATTATTTCGGCATCTACGACCAGCACCAGGATTTTGACAAGAGGATGGAAAAGTGGTATGCCTGTAGGATCAAGGGCATGCGCCAGTGGAGCGCCCTGAGGCCTGTCTCGGGCCTCGTGGTCGAGCGCATCCTCACATCCCGGTATCCTGAGGCGGCGAAGCACCAGAGGTCCTGCCACTCATGCCGTTTCGAGGAAGAGAAAATAGTTCCGTGCGGGAGATGCAGCAAATGCCTCGGGGTGATGCTGTTCCTCAGGGCCAACGGCGTTGACCCGCGCATCATGGGCTACGGCAAATCCGATGTCGATGAATTCCCGGAGAGGCTGGAAGCAACGAAGCTCCGTCTGGACCCTGACGAATATGAGCTCTCGAGATTCCTGGCCCGGCTGGGAGGGGCGCCCAGGCCGCATGCCGAGGGGATTCATATCCATCCCGAGACCTCGGACCCGGGGCTCATCCCGGAAAGGTACAGGGCAGGCATACTGCGCATAATCGGGGAATATGCCAGGGGCGTGTGGACGCTCGAAGGGGACATGTGGGCCGAACGCATCTGACCGAGTCTGTCAACTTCTTACTGGATGTTTGGGTCTAGGATCTAGGGTCTAGGGGCTAGGAGCGA
>DAKD01000024.1:0-17144 GCA_002499085.1 Methanomassiliicoccales archaeon UBA280 | reverse complement strand
GACCCTAGCAATAATCTCAATATCATTTAATTCTTGACAAGCGCATCTGACCGAAAGCATTTAACTCGATAATATCATTCCCGGACAGCCGGGGGCCATTTGATGTTTGACCCAGAGATCGAGAAACTGAGCAAGGAGAAACTACAGAGCCTGCAGCTTGAGCGCCTGAAGAAAATGGTCAGGTACGCCCACGACAACGTGCCGATGTACAAGAAGCGGATGAAGGAGGCTGGCGTGGACCCGGACAAGGTCAGGACGCTGGAGGACTACGCAAAGGTGCCGTTCACCAAGAAGGACGACCTCAGGGACCATTATCCGTACGGCATAAGGGCCGTGCCCCTGGAGAGGATAAACCGTCTTCATGCGTCTTCCGGGACAACCGGGAAACCAACTGTCGTTTCCTACACCGAGAACGACCTGAAGACATGGTCCAGGCTGATGGCCAGGACCTATGCTGCGGCAGGCGTGACACGCGAGGACATAGTGCAGAACGCCTACGGGTACGGGCTGTTCACCGGAGGCCTGGGATTCCATTACGGCGCGGAAACGTTGGGCTGCACGGTCATCCCCACGGCCACGGGCAACACAAAGCGCCAGCTCATGATGGCGAAGGACATGGGCTCCACGGTGCTCGCGGCAACGCCCTCGTATGCCATGTACCTCGCGGAAGCATGTCCCGGGGAGGGCTATGACCCGAAGAAGGATTTCAAGTTCAGGATAGGCATGTTCGGGGCCGAGCCATGGTCCGAAGAGGCCAGGCACAGGATACAGGATGCCTTCGGCCTCAGGGCGAACGATGTCTACGGCATGAGCGAGCTGTACGGGCCGGGAGTCGCGGTCGAGTGCGTGCACCAGAACGGCCTTCACATCTGGGGGGACGAGTTCCTGGTCGAGATGATAAACCCTGACACCGGGGAAGTCCTGCCCGAGGGCTCGACCGGGGAGATGGTCTTCACGATGCTGACCAGGGAGGCCATGCCTCTGCTGCGCTACAGGACCAGGGACCTCACCAGGGTGGTGTGGGAGGAATGCGAGTGCGGCCGTTTCCACCCGAGGATAATGAGGATAAAAGGCAGGAGCGACGACATGCTCATCATCGGCGGCGTCAATGTCTTCCCGAGCCAGGTCGAGACAGTCCTCATGAAAGTGAAAGGCGTCGGAGACCAGTATCAGATAATAGTCGACAGGGACATTCTAGACAAGCTGCATGTCAAGGTCGAGGTCGAGGAGAAGTTCTTCAAATCTCCGGAATACAATGCCGCGAAGTTCAGGAAGAAACTGGTGGACGAGATGGTCGCCGTGATGACGGTGCGCGCGGACGTCGAGCTCATGGAACCGGGCAGCCTGCCCAGGACCGAAGGGAAAGCCAAGCGCGTCATAGACCTGAGGAAGCAGTGATACCATGAGAGTCGAGGAAGTGATGACAAAGAAGGTAATAACCCTGAGATCCAGCCAGACTGTTTCCGAGGCCGTCGGGGAGCTGGCCGAGCACGGCATTTCCGGCGCGCCTGTCGTGAATGAAGAGGGAAAGCTCGTCGGCATGGTGACGGAGCAGGACATAATCGGCGCGCTCAAGACCCGGAGCAAGCACATCGAGATGGTGTATCCCTCGCTTTCCGTACTGAGCGTGGCATTCGTGGAGAAGAACGACATCAAGGAGACAATCGAGGCTTTCGGTGAGATATCCAACCTCAAGGTCTCCGAGATAATGAACGAGGACGTGCTCTTCGCGGAGAAGGGCACCGACCTGGCTGCGGTCGTCGAGACCATGAGCAAGAAGGGCATCAACCGTGTCCCGGTCATGGACTCCGGGAAGCTTGTGGGCATAGTCTCGAGGGCCGACATCATCAAGGGCCTGGCAAGATCGAAGCTGATGAAGAAATGACGCTCATTGCGCGCGGCGCCGAGGCAGTTATCAGCAGAGGGGTCTGGCACTCCAGGCCGGTGATAGTCAAGGAGCGGGTACCGAAGGCCTACAGGGCCAGGGAGCTGGATTCCAGGCTGAGAAGTTCGCGCACCAAATCCGAGGCGCAGCTCATGGCCCTCGCCAGGAGCGCGGGCGTCGCGACGCCGCTGATCTTCGATGTGGACATAACCTCATGCTCGATAACCATGGAGTTCATTGAGGGGCCGACAGCGAAAACAGTTCTCCGGGACTCGCCCGACAGGATCCACATGGCAGGCGCCATCGGCTCCGGCGCGGGAAAAATGCACAGGGCCAACATCATCCACGGCGACCTGACCACGTCCAATATCATATTCAGGGGCTCGGAGCCCTGCTTCATCGATTTCGGCCTCGGGGAGAGAAGCCCTGAGCAGGAGAAGAAGGGCGTGGACCTGCACCTGCTGAAGGAGGCGCTGTCCAGCGCGCATTCGGAGCATGACGGTCTGTTCGAGGCGGTCGCCCAGGGCTATGTGTCTGAATACCCGGAGGGCGGGCAGATACTGAAACTGGTCGGGGAGATTGAGCAGAGGGGTAGATATCATTGAGGATACTTTTTTCAACAGGCAACATGGGCAAGCTGAAGGAGGTCTCGGCGCTGTTCGCCGGCCTGGGGCACGACGTAATCCAGCTGGACGGGGACTGCCCCGAGATACAGGCCGACACCCTGGAGGAGGTTGTGGAGGCCTGTTTGAAATGGCTCTGGGAGAGGCATCGTCAGCCTGTCATGATAGACGATTCCGGACTTTTCATTGACACGCTGAAGGGCTTCCCCGGGGTCTACTCCGCTTATGTTTACAGGACGCTGGGCAATCCGGGAATATTGAAGCTCATGGACAAAGTCCCGGACAGGGGGGCGGAGTTCAGGTGCTGCGCCGGCTTCGTTGACGCGTCGGGAAGAATCACCCTGAGGTCCGGCGTGTCCAGGGGCATTATCATCGGGGAGATGCGCGGCTCGGGAGGTTTCGGCTTCGACCCAGTATTCAGACCGGAAGGGGAGACGGAGACCTTCGCCGAGCTCGACCTCGGCACCAAGAACAAACTCTCACACCGGGGAAAGGCATTCACGCTGCTGGCCCAAACCCTATCGGGGGAGTGAGCCCGTGCCCAGGGGGAAAAGCCTGGGAAGAAGGCTGACACTTTTCTTCCTGCCCATAGCAGTCAGCATCGCATACATTCTCATGATGTACTGGCTCATGCCCCCGGAGCTTTTCAAAATCATCGGCATATTCCTCCTGAGCTACTTCATATCGCCGTTCGGGAGGGAGGTGCTCATCCCCCTGACCACGATAGCCCTGCTGGACCTGCACGGGGCAGGCTTCGTGGGCCCGGACATATTCATGATGGTCGCGACCGTTGTCTTCGTGGACGTGATGTGCTCCATCTTCCTGCTCTGGAACCTGGACCTGCTCAAGATGGTCCCGAGGCTCGGCAGATGGATAGACGGCATAGAGAGGTTCGGCAGGGCCAAGCTGCGCAGGAGCAAACTGAGGCGCATAGGCATGTTCGCCGGCCTCATCACGTACGACGCGCTGCCGTTCCAGGGCACGAACGGCGCCGCATCCACGCTCATCGGCCTGCTGGCAGGCATGAGGAAGGCCAGGATATGGCTCGCAGTGTGGATAGGCTCGGCGATCGGGGCGACCGCGTTATCTGTCGCATCGTTCACCATAGGCCAGGAGTTCCTGATCGATATCTTCGGCAACATGGGCTGGAAGGCGCTGAGCATATTCCTGACCCTGGGGATACTGATATACCTGGTGCTGAACTATTGGAGGTCCAGGGCGAGGAAGGAGATTCCTTCCTGAGTCGGAGGAGGGCCTTTACCAATCCACGGTCCAGACCGAATCAACTGGCACGTGCACCCTGGACTGGATTTGGTCAGATTCTGCAATCCAGGTCAGCTTCAACATAGATTATTGACCGAAAAAGCGGAATTGGTTCCCGGCAAATGCAATTGGAAATTGCGCGATGGCCCGGCACCCATTCTGTTGGCTAAATCAGGGCCATGAATTGCTGGCGATGTGATGGCGAGAGGTGAACACGGAAACTGAATCGTTCCGAATGTCGTAGACTTCGGATACCGGCCAAAACCGAATGCCGAAGGCTTCGGATGGAGATTGAAGTGTTCGCCATGATTGTTAATGGATAATGAAAACACAATCAAAAAATTCGGTAATCTCCAAAAGCTTATGGCTTGAGATTACCGGGAGGCGGGGGATACGCCGCCGGCTTGCCGCATGTCATGCACCATCCCTTCTCGAATATGCACGGCCTGTGATACGTGGTCTTGCAGGTCGGGCAGACGTACGGGTCTTCCGCGATCTCCCGGGCGCAGATGTGGCACAGTACCTTGTTGGCCCTGACCTCGGACCTTGCCGACAGCATGAAGCCGAAGCCCAGGAACCCGAACACCAGCATCATGCCCATCCAGAAGTTGACGTCCAGCCATAGCCCGCGGCTCACGTCCTCCCCGATCACGTCGATCGCGAACAGGTCGTCAGACTCCTCGAAGGTGAAGTTCCATGTCCCGTTGTGCTGTTCGGTGGGTGCCATTCCCACTGCCGGGCCCCCGAGGTGGAACGAGCCCAGAGGGTCGGCTATGACCCAGTGGCCTTTCTCATCCGGGAAGGAATGAACAGGAACGTCTGTCCCGTAATATGCGCGTATGGCTTCTGTCGCGTTCTCAAGGTCGGAGGTGGTGTTGCCCGCATACACGGCGGCGAAGGCATGGTCAGTTGTGAGATATATCCTGGCGTAACCGCCTGCAAAGTCGGTCATCGCGGCAAGCAGCATGGCGTAGTCCTCGCAGTCCCCTGCGCCGGAAGACAGCGTCTCGTCCGGGGAGTACCATGCATCCCCGCCGCCCGGATCCTCCCTGTAGTCCAGGTTGCTGTCCAGCCAGTCGAATATCGCGCAGGCTTTGGCGACAGTGAAGCCCTCTCCCATTCCTGCGGTCGCGTTGGCCGTGGCATTGGCCACGGGGCCGGTCCCGAAATCCACGATGTCGTTCACCCTTGTGTAATACGCCCTGGGGTTGAGAGAGACACCGTTCCAACCTTCTTCGGACAGCCCGAGGACGTCCATGTTGTGGGGGGCGAACATCACCCAGTCATCCGACGGTCCGATGACCCTGAGCCATTGGTCATTCCTCCTCTGCAGCATCTTCATGCTCAGCCGGTACTCGTGGGTCCCCGCAAGGGCTGGACCGCCGATGGCCATCGCCGGTATCTCATATGTTTCGCCCGGCTGTATCTCCTCGTGAACCTGAATCGTGTACATGTCCCCGGAGCCTGTCCATGTGAGACCTGCCTCCTCGAGGAATATCGGCCTGGTGTCGTTGTTCGTGACATTGAGCCGCACCGAGCCGCCGTATTGCGCGTATATCCCGCCGATGTATATCATGGCGGATATTCCTGGCGTGGACTGTATGCTGCCGGCCGCATCCGGCACCGGCCCGAGAGGCTCGGGCGCGGAATCCCCGGGCGGGGCAAGGGCCAGGTCTGTGAAGCCTCCAAGCTCCGGCGCCGTGACGGCCGAGTATCCGCCCATTCCCGCGGAGACTATGAGCAGGGCCGTGAAGAATCCGGCAGCGATAATGCGTGACATCGGACGGAGAATGATGCCTGGGCAGATAATATTACCGCCTTATTGCGACACGGGGGTCGGGTAGCGGTAAGAGTTCAGCCTTCTGAAGTTCGGGAATGGGGAATCGTACGGAATGGCTGTCAAAAGCAGCCATTGAATCCGTCGCCGATTCCCGCTTCCCGATGTTTCAATATTCAATCATATTCCCGATTCCCGGCCTGGTAACTTCATTTCATTGAATACGTACGGATTGCGAAAACTATTATATATTTGCTGTGCAATGGACTCTCTGGCAGGTGTTACTTACGAGCGCAGCCTCTACTGAAAACAAGGGAAAACGCGGACGGACTGAAAGGAGAGCCGAGGTCAGGCATGCAAAGCCGCATGACTTCGACGGTATAATGCAGATAGAGAACTCATGCTTCCCGGGCGAGCTAGCATATTCCAGGGAACAGATGCGGCGCCTTGTCTTCAGGGCCAACAGCATCACACTGGTCGAGGAGGGGGAGGACAGCCTGCGCGGCTACCTGACCATGCTCATGAGGCGCAACTCGGATTTGGCCAACCTGGAGACCATCGGCGTCCTGCCCGATTACCAGGGCGAGGGAGTGGGCACTAGATTGCTTACTGAGGCGGAGCGGAAGCTCATGGATATGGGCATGAGAAGGTTCAGGCTGGAGGTGTCGGCGGGAAACAAACAGGCAATAGCCATGTACCAGAGGGCAGGCTACAACATAACCGACATCATTCCGGAGTATTACATCCACGACCACCACGGCACAAGGACCGCCTTCAGGATGGAGAAGATCCTGGATTAATTTTTATCCAAAGATACTTATAGATACCCCTCAATCCGCATCCATGGGTGCCTTCGGGGACAAGCTGAAGGGATTGGGCAGCAGGCCCAGGATGGGAGCGGCGAGCTTCCTCACAGCTATATTCAACACCGTCGCGCTCCTGCTCATCGCCAGGGAGATGAACGCCGAGATACTCGGGACACTCGGATTCCTTCTGGCGTTCGTCGGTCTGTTCTTCTTCGTCGGCGACATGGGGAACAGCCTGGCTTTCGAGAGGCTGCTGGCCAGGGGATGCGGGTTCCCGGAATGCTACAGGGCATTCATGACAGCGAAGCTGAAACTCACTGTCGTCATGATAATCCTGGCCGGGATCATGATGGCGGTTTACGAGTTCGTCCTGTCGCCGGCCACCCACACGGCCCTGCACCCTGTTTCCCTCGTAATCATGCTGGGCTATTTCATAACCGCTAATCTTGCTGGCATCTGGGTGGTGGGGCTCAGCCTGAAGAGAGGCGGGCAGAGGCCGAGAACTCACGAGCTGGTGGAGAGCCTGGCCAGGGCAGCCATGATAATAGGCCTTGTCACGATCGCGGAAGTGGCCGGGGACCAGGACGCGATTTTTCAACTGGCTCTCATCTACCTTCTCGCAGGCACGCTGGCCATGATGCTGGCCCGCAACGCGGCCAGGCGGCTGAAGCCCGGCGAGTACAGCGAGGAGGTTGAGGTCGATTTCCAGGACGAGGCGGCCAAGGTGGCCCCGTACATCGCCATGGGCGCGCTTGTTCTCTGCCTTGACAAGATACTGCTCTGGTATTTCACGGACTTCGAAACGCTGGGCATATATTTCGGGGCGCAGAGGGTCACGGTGTTCATAGGCGCGGCCGCAGTATCGATAGAGATTCTCCTGGGCCGGGTACTCTCGGAATATGTCAGGGAGAACGAGACAGCCAAGCTCTCGGAGACGATAAGGCTGACGGAACGGTACGTGTGCCTGGTCGTGCTTCCCGTGGCTCTGTTCTACATCGCGCTCTCAGGCGACCTGCTCACAGCCTTCCTCGGCCCTGACTTCTTCCAGATAGGACCGCGGGAGATATCCTGCATATCGGATGCCGGGATAACCGTGGCGCTCCTGGCCGGTGCCGGCTTCTTCACGGCCATGGCCTCGCCCCATCTGTCCTATCTCCTGAAGGCGGACCGCACCAGGGAACTGACAGTGATCGGCGGACTCGCGCTCGGCGCATTCGCGGCCCTTGCCTGCCTGCTGCTGCCGGACATTCTGCTGGCCGACGGAAACGTACACCTGATGAACAGGACGGCCGTTGCTCTGCTGGTCTCGTCTGCGCTGGGCTATGTCATCGCGAGATATTTCACGTGGAAGCTGCTGGACTGCCCGCCCCACCCGCGCATGGCGGCCCATCTGCTCAGCGCCACGCTGATGATAACCTTCATACATTTCCTGATTTGGTATTTCGAAATAACAATGAACTTCGGGTGGCTGGTCGTGATGGCCGTGATCGGAACTGTGGTCTACACGCTAGGCCTTTACCTCACCGGCGAGATGCTTAAAACGGATTTCGACCGATTCAGGGAACTCACAACCCACAGGGACTAGGCATTCTTCTTCCTGTAGTCGTCTATCGCAGCCTTCAGGGCGTCCGCGGACAGGTTGGAGCAGTGCATCTTTATCGGCGGCAGGCCGTCCAGGTTCTCGGCGACATCGTCCCTTGTCAGCTTCAGGGCCTCGTCGAGGGTCTTGCCCTTGGCCAACTCGGTTATCATGCTGCTCGTGGCAATCGCCGCGCCGCAGCCGAATGTCTGGAATTTGATGTCTGTTATGATATTGTCCTTAACTTTGATGAATATCTTCATCAGGTCCCCGCATGTCGGGTTGCCCACCTCTCCCACGCCGTCCGCATCCTCCATGGCCCCGACGTTGCGGGGGTTCATGAAATGGTCCATCACCTTCTCGCTGTACATCATTTGCCTCCCTTGTGGCCGAGCGGCGACATGGCCCTCAGCTTCTTCACGACCTTGGGAATCGCATCCAGGGCAGTATCAATCTCATCGTCCGTGTTGCCCTTTCCGAGCGTGAGCCTGAGCGAGCCGTGGGCTTGCTCCGGAGTCAGGCCGATAGCCAGCAGAACATGCGAGGCCTTCAGGGATTTCGAGGAGCATGCCGAGCCAGTCGAGGCAATGATGCCCATCATGTCCAGGTTCAGCAACAGTGCCTCGCCCTCGATGTAGGAAAATCTGAAATGGGCGTTGTGAGGCAGCCGTTTCTCGGGATGCCCGTTCAGGTAGGTGTCCTCAAGCTCCAGCATGCCCTTTATCAGGCGGTCCCTCATGCCCTTTATCCGCGGTATTTCAGTGGCCAGGCCGGCCTTGCCGATCTCCATGGCCTTGCCCAGGCCGACGGCGCCGGGCACGTTCTCCGTGCCGGACCTGAGGTTCCGCTCGTGGCCGCCCCCGTGCTGGACAGGCGCAAGCTTCAGTCCCTTCCTGGCGTACAGGGCGCCTATGCCCTTGGGCCCGTATATCTTGTGTCCCGACAGGGAGAGCAAATCCACGCCCAGGTCCTTCACGTCAACCGGGATTTTGGCCACGGCCTGGACCGCGTCGGTGTGCACGAGCACGTCATGCTTGTGGGCCAGCTTGACAATTTCCTTCAGGTCCTGGATTGTGCCAATCTCGTTGTTGCCGTAGACAACAGATATCAGGAATGTGTCCTTGCGTATCTCCTTCTCCAGGGTGTCCAATTCGACCTGGCCGAACTCGTTCACGGGGAGATAGGTGGCTTCGAAGCCCATGTCCTCGAGATGCTCCACGGTGTGGGTGACTGCGTGATGCTCTATGGAAGTGGTGATGATATGTCCGGATTTCTCCTTCCTGGCCAGCGCGACGCCCTTGATTCCCAGGTTGTCCGATTCAGTCCCGCCGGAAGTGAAAGTTATCTCCTCGGGCTTGGCATTGATGGCCGCGGCGACCTTTTCCCTGGCGCCCTCGACCGCCGCCCTGACTTCCCTGGCCTCCGTGTAAAGGGACGAGGGGTTGGCATAGTTCGTGGTCAGGAACGGCATCATGGCCTCCAGCACCTGCGGGTCTATGGGGGTCGTGCCCGAATGGTCCATGTATATTCGTCTGCTCATGCTACCAGCACCGCATAATATGACACGGGATTTAAGGATATTGCCTGAAACTGTTACTAGGGTCTAGGGTCTTTGCCATTAATATGGGATAAAGGGTCTAGGATCTGGGGGAGCTGGCTTGGTCTGGACAAGCCAGCAAATGCGATTAGGAAGCACCCCCGCGCCGAATCAGAGATTCGGCTTGGTCGCGACACGTTGTCGCTCCTAGCCCCTAGACCCTAACAATCAACAGGCACCAAATTAATAAAAACAATCAGGCAATACCATGGCGATGAAAAATGACCGAAATCCTATACATGTCTGACATAGAAGCAAACTACATCCGCGAGTGGGACGCCAGAGTCGTCGCCCGCGGGGAGGACTGGGTCGAGCTCGACAGGACCGCATTCTACCCCGAGAGCGGGGGTCAGCCTTCAGACACTGGCTGCCTGGAATGGCCGGGCGGCAAGAGCTTCGTTGCCAGGGTGACCAAGAAGGACGGCGTGAAGCACTTCCTGGAGGGAGAGGTTCCCGGGGGCGCAGTCCACTGCCTGCTGAACTGGGAAAGGAGATACGGCCACATGAGGATGCACACCGCCCAGCACATCGTTTCGGGGGTAGTTTTCGACATGTTCGGCGCAAGGACAGTGGGCAACCAGCTGTACCATGACAGGGCCAGGGTCGATTTCCATCCCATCAAGTTCACGCCCGAACAGATGAGGAAAATCGAGGAAGAGGCGAACGCGATAATCTCAGGGGCCATCCCCATCAGGGTCTACACCGAGGACAGGTCCGAGCTGGAGAAAAGGGTGAACGAGGAGAGATGCAACCTGGACCTCATACCCAAGTCGGTGAGGAGCCTCAGGGTCATCGAGGTGGAGGGCTTCGACGTCTGCCCCTGCGCAGGCACCCATGTGCGGAACACGGACGAGCTGGGCAAGGTGCATGTCCTGGAGTGCGAGAGCAAGGGTAAGGACAGGTGCAGGCTGACGTACGAACTGATAATCTGATAGGCGCCGGGCAGAATAATTGAAGCCAGTCAAGCGCCTATTTGAAGGCGCATCTCAGCTCGAACAGGGAGTTCGTTATCCGGTCTATGGCCTTCCTGAGGTGCAACTCGTTGTCGAAAGCCTTGGCAGGAGGCAGCCCCCTCATCTCCCCGACGAACCCCGTGATTTTGGGTATGGCCCTCGTGACCTCGTCCACGATTGTGACGCTTGCCGCCCGCGCGCTCCTGGACAGCGGGTTCAGGTCGATGACTATCGTGGTCTTGCCCATCTTCCTCAGGGCCTGGGCGCGATCCCCGTCCTCCAGGGGGACGAGAACCACATCGGCCGAGAAAATGCCCTCCTCGGTGCACAGGCCCCTGGCATGCTCCAGGCCCGGTATCTGGGCGTCAGGCTTCATGCCCAGGACTTTCCTCGCGCCATGGTCCTTAAGATGCTTCGTTATGAGCTTCATCCTTTCGTCAGTCCGATAGAAAAGGTTGACTTCCAGCTTGGCGGGTATCGCCTTGGCCAGCCCGACAACCGCTTCCGGGCACAGGGCGGCCACATTCCCGTTGACTGAAATCACAGGGTTACTTGCATTCAGCAGAAGGCTTGCCGCGGCCATCTCGGCCTCCTCCGCTTCCGGGATTGTGCATTCCCCCAGCAGGTAGTCGAACGCCTCTCCCCTGCCGTGGGCTATCATGCCTGCCTCGGCCACCATGCCGGACCTGTATGCCTGGATGAGCCTGTCCCTCTTCATGAGGCTCTCGTACCTGGGATGGGATTTGGGAACTGTCACGACCCGGCACAATGCCTCCGAAGTAATGAAACTTTCTCAGCACAGATGCGGTACATTCATGTACAATGTATCTTGAAATTCAGGGCAAATATTATTACTACCGTGTGTTTCACGAGGGACCATGGAATGCACCCTCGAGCATGGAGCCGACATAGCAGTCACAAAATGCATGAAGGTGACCGAGAAGGACAGCGTCCTCATAGTCGCCGACAGTGCCAGCAAGGAGATTGGCATGGCCATAAGGCAGAAGTCGCTCGAGATAACCGACAGGGTAAGATTCTTCAACCTGGACCTCCCGGCGTACGGCGGCAGGCCGCTCAAGGCAATGCCCGAATCCCTGGTCGAGGCCATCAGGAAGGCGACCGTGACATTCTTCGTCGCCGGACCCGCCGAGGGCGAGCTCGAGACTCTGAGGGGGCCTTTCCTCCAGCTGTGCGTCCAGAAGGCCAGGCATGCGCACATGGTCGGCGTGGACAATAAAATCATGACAACCGGTATGTGCGTGGATTACGATAAAGTGGCATTGGTCACCAACAGGCTGTACCAGATGCTCATCAGCGCCAAGGAGATCAAGGTGACTTCGCCGGCAGGCTCGGATTTCACAGCGACATTCGACTCGGGCATGAAGTGGATACCCTGCACGGGCATCATCGAGAGGGTCGGTGAGTGGGACAACCTTCCCTCGGGAGAGGTCTTCACCGCGCCCAAGACATTCCAGGGCAGGCTGGTCATCGACGGAACTATAGGGGACTGGATAGAGGTCAAGTACATGGGCAAGGTGGACTATCAGGAGACGCCGCTCATAATCGACGTGGAGCATGTGAACGGCGGCTCGTACATCAAGGAAATGAAATGCAAGCACAAGGAACTGCTGGACGATTTCACTGCCTATGTAAAGTCCGAGCCAAATGCCTCGAGAGTGGGGGAGATTGGCCTGGGCACCAACATATTCCTTAAGGAGATAATCGGCAACATCCTGCAAGATGAGAAGTTCGCAACTGTGCACGTTGCCTTCGGGGACCCGTACCACGAGAAGACAGGCGCCAGCTGGACCAGTGACTATCACATAGACCTGCTGATGAGGAAGTGCAGCATCTGGCTGGACGGCCGCCAGATAATGGACAAGGGCAAGTACATCAAGGAGATTCTGGGCACGGCATGATTCCCCGGCCCCCGCAACCGGAAATCCGACAAGGGATATCGTTTTTGTGACATGTTTTAAAAGAGGCAAAGCCCAGTTCTTTCTCAGCCTTGCCTCTCCGAACCGCCGTTGGGATTCAGGAAACAATGCCCGCATGCCGTCTCCCAATGTCCCGCAGGACTTGGGATGCCGAAAAAAACCCCGCCGGCCAGCCACCCAGAGCACGCTGGAATGCCGTCCAACCTGGGCCACTTCAGTCCCAATGGCCGAAGGCCTTGGGATAGAGATAAATACTTTCGCCCACCCCCTCGGCATCCTTATAAGGTAAATGACCAATCTTGATGCGGTGAACAACCATGAGCGAAGATCAAGATTCGATAGAGAAGTTGCCAGGAGTAGGACCAGCAACAGCAGATAAACTTCGTGAAGCCGGTTACACCACACTGATGTCGATTGCGGTCGAGTCCCCGAAGAACCTCGCGGAGCTGTGCGAGCTCGGGGAGGCTGTGGCCGTGAAGGTCATAGCCGCGGCCAAGAAAGCCGCTGACATAGGTGGATTCGAGACCGGCGACATAGTGATGGAAAGGCGCGAGAAGGTGGGCAAGCTCACGACATGCTCGAAGGCCCTGAACTCGCTTCTGGGCGGGGGCTTCGAGTCCCAGGCCATATCCGAGATGTACGGCGAGTTCGGGTCCGGCAAGACCCAGATAGCGCATCAATGCGCGGTATCGGTCCAGCTGAAAGAAAAGGACGGGGGATTGGACGGCGATGTGATAATCATAGACACTGAGAACACATTCAGGCCCGAGAGAATCGTCCAGATGGCGGACGCCCTTGACCTGGATTCGAAGGATGTGCTCTCAAGAATCCATGTCGCAAGGGCGTTCAACTCGCATCACCAGATGCTCCTGGCCGAGAAGGCCAAGGAGATAGCCCAGGAGTTCCCTGTCAGACTGCTGATAGTGGATTCGCTTACTTCGCACTTCAGGGCAGAGTTCGTGGGCCGCGGGACCCTTGCCGACAGACAGCAGAAGCTCAACAAGCACATGCACGAGCTGCTCAGGTTCGGGGACCTGCACAACTCGGTGATCCTCGTGACGAACCAGGTCTCGGCAAAGCCGGACGCGTTCTTCGGGGACCCGACCAGGCCGATAGGCGGCCACATAGTAGGCCACACTGCCACGTTCAGGCTCTATCTCAGGAAGAGCAAGGGCGGAAAAAGAATTGTGAGGCTGATAGACTCGCCCAACCTGCCGGAGGCCGAGGCCGTAATCACGGTGGATGAAAAGGGCATTCGGGACTGAGCCGGGACTTCGACATATATATTTACCGGCATTCTATTTACCTCAGCGGAAGGGATGCAGGATTGGCTAGGAAACAGCAGGAATTGGTTCTGTGCCAGGTTTGCGGCAAACAGAAACGCGCCAGCGTCAGCGTCCTGGGCGAGCTTGTCCGCCCCCCGATAGTCAGCGTCATTCAGAAGTCCCATCCCAACTGGTCTCCCGAGGGGTATATCTGCTTCACTGACCTGAACCGGTTCCGCGCAGATTATGTCAAGGAAATACTGGAGGAGGAGAAGGGCGAGCTCTCTGCGATGGACAGGGAGGTCATCGAGAGCCTCAAGGAGCATGAGCTTCTGTCCAGCGACCTGGCCAAGCAATACGAGGAACAGCTCACGTTCGGCGAGAGAGTGGCCGACAGGGTCGCCGAGTTCGGGGGCAGCTGGACCTTCATAGCCATATTCATCGGCCTGATCGTGGTATGGATTGCCATAAACGCCACAACCCTGCTTCTGAGAGAACCTTATGACGAGTACCCGTTCATACTCCTGAACCTGGTGCTGTCGTGCGTCGCAGCCCTTCAGGCGCCCATAATTATAATGAGCCAGAACCGCCAGGCCGAGCGCGACCGCATGCGCGCCCAGGAGGAGTACAAGCTGAACCTCAAGGCGGAGCTGGAGATACGCCATCTCAGCGACAAGATCGACCATATCCTCACGAAGCAGTGGGAGAGGATGATGGACATCATGCAGATCCAGATGGAGCAGATGGAGGAGATATCCCGGAAGGCGCCGAAGGAACAGGAGCAGAAGCCCAAGAACGGCACCTAGTCCCCGAGCTTCTTTATCCTGGTCTCGGCCTTGGAGAGCAGTTCGTCGGCCTGCTTCGAAAGCTTCATGCCCTCCTCGTAAAGCTGCATGGCCCTCTCCAAGGGAATATTCTCGTCCTGCAGTTCCCCGTTCACTTTCCTGAGCTTGTCCATTATCTCCTCAAACTTCAATTTCCTTCACCTCTCCTGTCACCCTGCCGTCCTTCATGACTGCCTCGAATCTTCCTTTCCGCATGCGTGAGGCTTCCGGAATTCTGTCGCCGCCCTGGTACATCGCGGCCATGCCCTTCTCCTTTATCGCCGCGACCCACGTTGTTCTCAGAGCCAGGCCCCCATCGTCCAGAAGCTTCCTGGCGCCCGACACGCGCATTGACGCGGAATGTCCAAGACAGGCTCTCAGGCCCTCCGCCTCCGCGCCCAGGCCGCTCAGCCTGGAGGCCAGCACCTTGCGCCACATGGCCATGTCAATGGATTCCAGCTCCTGCCTGCAGCATGCGAAACGGTCATGCGCCAGCGCAGCAATAGATTCCTCCAGTATTTTTTTCTCGTCAAGGACTCTCTGCATGGCCTTGACCACAAGCTCCGCGGCTGCGGTGGGGGTCGAAGCCCTGGCATCGGCCACCAAATCCGTTATGACCTCATCGATCTCATGGCCCACGCCCGAGATTATTGGAGTCCGGCAGGCGAAAACGGCCCTTGCCAGCAACTCCTCGTTGAAGGCCCACAGGTCCTCGAGCGAGCCCCCGCCCCTTCCGATGATTATCAGGTCCACCCTGCCGTCCAGCGCCCGGATGCCGGCTGCGATGCTCTCCGCTGCCCCGTCGCCCTGGACCCTGGCATCCGCGACGGCTATGTCTATTCCGGGGCCGTTCATGAAGACCTTTGCCATGTCCTGGAGTGCCGCCCCTTTCTCGGAAGTGACAATGCCCAGGCTCTCCGGGTACGCAGGTATCGGAACCTTGGCCTCGGGCGCGAACAGGCCCTCTTTCAGAAGCTTTTCCTTGAGCTCCAGGAACCTGCGATACAGCTCGCCCCTGCCCTCCGGCGTGCACTTGCGCACGTCCAGCTGGTAAGAGGAATTTCCTCCCCAGGATGTGACGCTGCCCCATGCAACGACCTTTGTCCCGTCCTTCAGCGGCAAACAGTCGATGCTGCCCGTGCTGGACTTCCATATGACGCATTTCAGCACCGAGTTCTCGTCCTTCAGGGAGAAATAGCGATGGCCCCTGTCCGTATAGCCGGTAACCTCGCCCCGGACAGCGATGTCGCACAGCCCGGGGCTGGACCTCAGAGTGTCCTTGACCAGGGCGGATACCTCGGTCACCGAGAGGGGATCCATGGGAAGGGTATCGGCCGTGCCGGATATAAATGGTTGCGGGGGGAGGCCGAAACTACCCGCATGCCTTGGGCTTTTTCACAAGTTTTCACAAAAGATTTCGTAACAGGGATATACTGTGAAAGCCCAATCAGGGTCAAGGATGTGAGTCTGATGCTGTACCGGAACAAGAGGGAATACGAGCAGACTCTGAAGAACCTGGAAAACGCGCTCCAAGAGGGCGCGCAGAAGGCTAAGGCCAGCGCCGGGGCGGCAGGCAAGGACGATGCCACGGAGAAATCCGAGTAAGCAGTTTCATCATCACGATTACTTCCTCCTCTTTTTTCCTCCCCGGGGCAAAGGTTCCGGGGGAATATAAGCAATTCAATTTGATAGCTCTTGCACTGGCTCCCGGCGGGACGAGAAAGATTGCCAATGCAATCACTCCTGCAATCTTTCGAGCAAGCCGAATTCTCCATGCAATAAAAAACAGAATTCGGCGCAGTCTCAGCCTTCATTCCCAGCAATCAATCGCGGTAGGCTGAGATCCTTGGATCGAGGATGTTTCTCCCAACATCCTCTCAACAAACATCCGAGAGACGACGGGAGTACCTAAGCAATTCAGTTTGATAGCTCTTGCACTGGCTCCCGGCGGGATCGAGGTTGTGACAACAGACAACCTCTTATAGAACAACCGAGAGACGACGGGAGCACCGAATGAAAGCGCTAATAAAATGAGGTGCTCCCGTCGGGACCGAGGGCGATGATTATTAGCAATATCCCGGCAGTCGCCCGAGGTACGACGGGAGCACCGCGTCCGTTCTGTATTCACAGCTCTTGCATGGATAGTGGCAATTCAAGCTGTTAATATCGGTAATAATGCGGATGTAAATTCTGTATCTAAGCAATGGACAGCTGAAGAATTTCCGTCGGGACCGAAGCCTTCACTTATAACTTATAATAGCTATAGGCTGAGGCCCGACGGGAGCACGGCTTTGAACATAAAATGAGTAAAGTGCTCCCGTCGGGATTCGAACCCGAGTCCCTAGCTCGAAAGGCTAGAATGATTGGCCGGTCTACACTACGGGAGCGTATTGTCTCTTTTTTGCAACTGAGCTCCGGTAGCAAGGACGAATTGTTGAATTCGTCCGGGCTACGGGAGCGTACTATAGTGTTTCGCATGGGTACCCGTTTCACCGAGCACGAATTTTGAATTCGTCCGGGCTTTGGGGAGCTCAGCATATGGCCCGTATGGGCACGCCGCATAAAGCGCATCCCTTCTTAAAATTTCTCATCGAGGATTGTGGCGTTACCAAGTGAGGGCTCCCCAACGCTAAAG
>DAKD01000003.1 GCA_002499085.1 Methanomassiliicoccales archaeon UBA280 | reverse complement strand
AACGGTCCTTCTGTTCTCAGCATGCATGTTGGACATCGCGGGCCAGGATGCTGTTCCCGCCGGTCTCTCGCCTGCGGCCCTCATCTTCGGTCTGGGCGCGGTCCTATCGTTCCTCAGCTTCATAATGCTCCAGTACGAGAAGGCGCTGAACACGACTATCGAATCGGACATAGTCCGGGGAGACGCGCACTACCTCAAGCGCGATTACGGCCGCGCCCTTGCCTCGTACGACGATGCGCTCACCAAGGTCAGGACGAAGGACGTCGACGTGCTGAACAGCCCGCTGGTCCAGTACGATGTCCCGTGGTACAGCAAGGGCTCGGCGCTCGTGCTGATGGGTCGGGTCGAGGAGGGCATAAAGTGCCTGGACATGGCCCTCGCGATCAACCCGAACAACGAGGTGACATGGGTTACCAAGGGCAATGCCCATTCCAAGCTCGGGGACCATGAGACCGCGATCGAATGCTTCCGCCGCGCAATCGAGTGCAACCCGTTCTACGAGATAGCATGGAACAACCTCGGAAACTCCCATGCAAGGAAGAAGCAGTACCTCGAAGCCCTCAAGCATTACAACCGCGCGATCAAGATAAACCAGAAGTACGACGACGCATGGATAAACAAGGGGTATGTTTTGGCCAAGATGGGCAAGCGCGACCAGGCAGTGAAATGCCTGGAGCACGTGGGAGCGAGGGCGAAAGGGCAGATACCTGTGATGGATAGGGACGTGCACACGCTCTGACAGCAACCCTTTTAACAGCGCCCGATATGTACCGTACAATGCCCTGGACAGACATAGCTTTCGTTATAGCAATCTGCGCGACCCTCTGCTTGCTGGCCTACTGGCGCGGCGTGCTGACCCTGGGCGGCTCGCTGGCTGCTTTGGCCATAGGTCTGGTCATCGGAATATTCGGCGGCCTCAGCTGGATACTGCTCCTGCTGCTCTTCCTGGTGACAAGCTTCGCCGCGACACTCTACAAGTTCGCCGCCAAGAAAAGATTGGGCCTGCAGGAAGGCCGGTCCGGCGAGAGGGGCTGGAGGAATGTGGTGGCAAACGGTTTTCCGCCGTTCATCATAGCGATTCTCGCCTCGGACTGGGTCCGTATTCTTGACAGGGAAACAGGCTCGGTCCTGTTCCTGTGCGCCGTCGCCGTGGCGGCCTCGGACACCCTGGCGAGCGAGATTGGCGTGCTCGCGCGGAAGACCTGGATGATAACGACACGGAAGCGCGTCAGGGCAGGCGTCAACGGCGGCATCTCGGTGCCCGGGCAGGCTGCTGCAGCCATAGCAGCGATCTACACAGGCATAGTGGGGGCGTTGGCCTTCAATTACCTGGACGGGACCGCGCTCGGATGGCTGCACATAGTGTTGATAGCGGACATAGGCTTCCTGGGCTGCCAGCTCGACAGCCTCATCGGCGCGACAATCGAAACGTCAGGGCATGTATCAAAACTGACAAATAACCTAATCTCTATATCCGCGGGCGTGATAGCAGGTTGGCTGGTGATCGGATGGCTCCTATGAAGATACTCCTGGTGATATGCGACGGCATGGCAGACCGCCCTGCGGGGGCGCTGAAGGGCATGACCCCGCTGGAAGCGGCCGAGGTCCCGAACATGGACAGACTGGCAAGGGAAGGCCAGACCGGGCTGATGGATGTCATAGCTCCCGGGACGGTGCCCGGCTCCGACACTGCCCATCTAGCCCTTCTCGGCTACGACCCCAGGGAGGTTTACACCGGCAGGGGGCCGTTCGAGGCCGCCGGCGAGGGCGTCGAGGTCCGGAAGGGAGATGTGGCCTTCAGGTGCAACTTCTCCACTGTCGACGGAAAGATGAACGTCACAGACCGCCGCGCAGGGAGGATTTCCAAGGGCACTCACGAACTTGCCGCAGCAGTCAATGGCATGAAGATAGAGGACGTCCAGGTCATTTTCAAGGAAGGCGTGGACCACAGGGCCGTGCTTGTGCTTCGGGGGCCCGGGCTGAGCCCCAAGGTAACTGAAGTCGATCCTCATCACGAGGGAAAGGTGCTCATCTCCAAGGCGCTGGCCCCGGAGGCAGAAAAGACAGCCCGCATCCTGAATGAATTCACCAGGAAATCGTATGAAATCCTGAGCAAGCACCCTGTCAACCTTGCCCGCGCCAAGGAGGGCAAGGCTCCGGCCAACATAGCGCTGGCCAGGGGTTCCGGCAGCCCACCGGAAGTGCCCTCGTTTTCAGAGCATCACAACGGCCTCAAAGGCACTGCCATAGTCGGAATATCCCTCGTAAGGGGGCTTTGCAGGCTGTCAGGGTTGGATGTGCCCGATGTGAAAGGAGCGACAGGCTCAACGGACACGGATGTCCAGGCCAAGGCCGAAGCCGCCGCAGCCGCGCTGAAGACCCATGACTTCGTCCTGCTGCATTTCAAAGGCCCGGACCTGTACGGCCATGACGGAGACGCGCCCGGAAAGGCAGCGTTCATCGAGAAGATAGACGCGGCCATTTCCGGATTTGTCGCTTTGGACAACACAATTGTCTGCATCACAGCCGACCATTCCACGCCTTGCAGCGTCAAGGACCATGCGTCGGATCCAGTGCCGCTCCTTGTCTGGGGCAAAGGCCTCAGGCACGACCTTACAGATTGCTTCAGCGAGCTGGAGGCTGCCTCGGGCGGGCTTGGGCACATACGCGGGCATGAGCTCATGGGAATGCTGACCGGACTTGCGGGCCGCAACCCGAAGTTCGGGGCCTAGCCTTACCCCTACATTTTGAAATTAATCGCCTATTTTTCAGATATGTAGAGGGCAACAGGCCATCCTCAACACCTTGTTTGACCTGGACAAAGCAACGCGCAGATATTCTCCTTCTTCTGGGCACAAAACATACTGAAGCACATGCTTTCAAGGGAGAAATGCCTGGAGAAAATAAAAGGCTTTTGAATCCCCAACCCTTTTTAACCATGCCGTATTCCCCTGTGATATCAGGGAGGAATATTCCGTGGCAAGAAAGAAGCTAGCGATTTCGGAAGAAAGGCTGAAGGAAGTTAACGATTTTCTGCTGGACCCGAACAGCTGGATAGTGAACGACCTGCTCATGCTCATCGAGAAGCACGGCGGCGCCGACGAGATCAACCGCAAGGCAAGGGAGGCCGGAAAATTGGACAACATCCTGGCAAGGATGGACGGCTCCCCGCATCTCAAGGACATCCAGTGGCTCATGGAGCAGCGCGACAAAGGGGCATTCATCAGCGTTCCGGAGTACAGGCGCAGGGTGCTGGGCAAGGATGCGGACTCGATGAAGTTCGACGAGGCCAATGCCGTGACTCTCGAGATATCTGCCTGCAACTTTTTCTCCTTCTTCATGGCTGAAGCAAAGCAGGCCATTGAGAGGCAGGAGCTCATGCCCGGCCGCATAATCAGAGTCAGATTCATGAAGGAACAGGAGGCGGACGGCGACCTCCTGGCCATGACAGCCGCCACCGAGATAATCGGCGCGAGCAGGTGCGAGACCCTTGACACGAAGGGCACTGACGGCTCAAACGTGCACCTGGGCGGACCCGACACGATAACCGGTTACTTCGGCGGCGTGGGGCAGCCCAATGACTACCCGCTCAAATGGATAGACGAATATCTGTATTACTACACCAACTACGGCAACCGCCAGGTCCTGAACGTTAACTCGGGCACAATTCTCCTGGCATACATGCTGTACAAGCTCGGGGTCGATATAGAGTTCAAGATATCCGTGTACATGGGCAACGACAACCCGTATGCCGTGTTCTGGACGCTCATGGCCGCAAGGATGTTCTCCAGGCCGGACGGCTCCACGCCGCTGATCGGCTTCAACTTCTCCAACTCCGTCAACAATGAAACCATCAACAGGAGCGCGGAGATAAGGAAGTTCTTCGATCTGGAAAGCAACGTGAGGTTCGAGCATCATATCACCGAGACCTACAAGGCCATCGTGCGCCAGCCCTACAACCGCAGGGACGAGCTCCTGGAACTGGGCCACATACCCAACATCAGCGCCAAGCACGAGGGCGGCGAGATAGCCACCGAGGAGTCAAGGGAGCATCCGTCCAACATCCTGGAGTACTTCATCCCGAGGGCCGACATCGAATCCCAGGGCATGATGCCGTTACTCACTCAGAACTACCTGGACAAGCACGAGTCGTTCAACATCACCGCCAGGGAGCTGACAAAGAGAGGCCAGGCCTTCGTCGCGGCCAGGAACCTGCACGAATGCGGAACCTGCCGTGCGGACGCGAAGATACGGTGAGCCCCGCTGCAGAAATGCGCATATCTGTTCTTCGGTTTAGGCAGATATCCAACTGCCGGACAAAGTTCTTAATATGCCCTCTCATTACTGATATTGAGGAATAGCATGGCTTACACCATTGCAGAGAAGATACTTATGCGCGCCAGCGGCTCGAAGAAGGTCGAGCCCGGGGAGATTGTGAATGCGAGAGTCGATGTAGCGATGTCTCATGACAACGCCGCCCTGGTGTCGAAGGTCTTCGGCGAGATCGGCGTGCCCAAGGTCTGGGATCCCAGCAGGATAGTGATTCCCATTGACCACAGGGTTCCGGCCAACAACATCAAGACCGCGGAAGGCCACATGAAGATCCGCAATTTCGTGAAGAAGCAGGGAATAAAACATTTCTACGACATCAAGGAGGGAGTGTGCCACCAGATAATGCCCGAGCACGGGCATGTGCTTCCCGGCCAGCTGATCGTCGGCACCGATTCCCACACCACGACTTACGGCGCCTTCGGCGCCTTCAGCACAGGCATCGGCGCCACAGAGATGGCCGCCGTATGGGCGACCGGCGAGCTCTGGCTCAAGGTCCCGGAGACATTCAAGATTACTCTCGACGGCGACATGAAGGAGCATGTCTTCTCGAAAGATGTAATCCTCCAGATAATCGGCGACCTCACTGCGGAAGGCGCGAATTACAAATCCATTGAATATTACGGTGAAGCTGTCGATGCCATGAGCGTCGGCTCGCGCATGACGATAACCAACATGTCCATGGAAATGGGTGCCAAGTCGGCGATAATGGTGCCCGACCAGAAGGTGTTCGATTACCTCAAGACAAGGTCGGATGAGAAATACACGGTCGTCAAAGCGGACGGCGGTGCAAAATACGAGAAGGAACTGACATACGATGTTTCCAAGATCGGGCCGAAGGTAGCCTGCCCCCATGCCGTTGACAACGTGAAGGACGTCAGGGATGTTGCCGGAACGGAGGTACACCAGGCAGTGCTCGGCTCCTGCACAAATGGCAGGGTCGAGGACTTCAAGGCAGGCGCAAGGATGCTTGCCGGCAGGAACATTCACAGCAATGTGCGCCTGATAGTGGCTCCGGCGTCGAGACAGGTATATCTCGAGGCAATGGAGGAAGGTCTCATCCAGAGATTCGTGAAGGCCGGCGCCGTCGTCATCAACCCGGGCTGCGGGCCCTGCCTCGGTGCCCACGAAGGCATACTGGCCAAGGGAGAGAACTGCATATCCTCGACAAACCGCAACTTCCAGGGAAGGATGGGCGACACAGAGTCCAACATTTACCTTGCGAGTCCAGCGACCGTGGTGGCGAGTGCGGTTGCCGGAGTCATAACCGACCCAAGGGAGGGATCCACATGGTAGCCGGCAAGGTCTGGAAATACGGGAAGGACGTGAACACGGACGTGATTCTTCCCGGCAGATACCTGGACTCTTACGAGCCCGAATACCTCGCGAGCCATGCGATGGAAGACCTGGACAGGGAGTTCTCCAAGGCCGTGAAGAAGGGCGACATCGTGGTCGCGGAGACCAACTTCGGCTGCGGCTCATCGAGGGAGCAGGCCGCGTCCTGTCTCGGTTACTGCGGAGTCCAAGCTGTCGTCGCAAAGTCATTCTCCAGGCTGTTCTACAGGAATGCCATCAACCAGGGCATAGCGGTCATAGAATCCGCGGAATGCGTGGACGCGCTGAACAAGGGCGACGAGATCGACTTCGACCTGAAAGCCGGTACAATCAAGAACCTCACGGCCGGCAGGACAGTCAAGTTCAGGCCGCTCCCGGCATTCGTCATGGAGATCCTCGAGGCCGGCGGCCTCGTGGAGCATCTGAAGAAGAAGATGGCGAAATGATAGATATTGCCTGGGCGCTCATTGCCGCGATAGCGATAATACTCACAGGCGCTCTCATCCAGGGCATGGCAGGGTTCGGCTTCTCCCAGTTCGCCATCCCCCTCCTGGTGCTTTTCGTTGTCTCTGACGAACTGATTCCGGTGATGGTCGTGCTCTCGCTTTTCCTCAACATCCTGATGATTCAGGACCTCAGGAAGGACGTTCAGATACGGAGGATATGGCCGCTCATGGCCGGCGGAATATTCGGAATACCTATCGGCACATACCTTCTCATCGTGGCCGACCCCAATCACATCAAGCTGCTAATAGGCTCGCTGATATTCATTTTCGGCCTGGCCCAACTGCTGAAGTTCAGGAGGCAGGTGAAGAGCGAGAAGTCGGCCATGGCCCCGATAGGCTTCGCCGGCGGGGTGCTGCAGGGCAGCGTGTCAATGTCAGGGCCGCCCCTCATCCTTTTCTTCTCCAACCAGGGATTCACCAAGCAGGAGTTCAGGGCCAGCCTCATCGCATTCTTCCTGTTCATGAACATCGCCACCCTGCCTGTTTACCTGTACGCGGGCCTGCTGACAGGAACGGTGCTGCAGAGCTCCATGGTCCTCCTTCCAGGGCTGGTGGTCGGCACCCTGCTCGGCACGAGGCTTGCCAGGCAAGTCAAGGAGGAGAGCTTCAGAAAGGGCGTGCTGGTGCTGGTCATGGTTTTCGGGTGCATGTCGATTGCCAGCGGGCTCAATCTCATCTAGAAAAGGATAATAGGCATCTCCGCAATTCCCGTCCGTTACCATGAAGGTCCTGATAGTCGGCGGCGGAGCCCGCGAGCACTGCATCGCAGACAAGCTGAAGGAGGACGGAGCCGAGCTGTTCGTGTCCATGAACAACCTGAACCCGGGCCTGGCCAGGATATCCTCGGACATCCTGAGAGCCGCTGACACGGATATGGCCAAGATAGTCCCATGGGCCGGGGAGAAGGGCATCGAGCTTGCAGTTATCGGGCCCGAGGCCCCTCTGGAGAAGGGAATGGTCGATGAATTGGAGAAGGTCGGAATTCCCGCGGTCGGGCCGCACAGGACCTGCGCCCGCCTGGAGACCAGCAAGTCTTTCACGCGCAATCTTCTCGAGAAGTATAAGATTCCGGGCAACCCGAAGTTCCGGGTCTTCAAATCCTCAGATGGTCTGATGGATTTCATCCGGGAACTCGGCGAATACGTGGTCAAGGACGAGGGTCTGGCCGGGGGAAAGGGAGTCAAGCTGTCGGGCGAGCACCTCAAGTCCATCCAGGAAGGCTATGACTATGCAGTATCCTGCATCCAGAGGAGCGGCGCCGTGGTCGTGGAGGAAAAGTTCGTCGGAGAGGAGTTCAGCCTGCAATGTCTCACTGACGGCAAAACCGTGGTAGGCTCGCCGCTGGCCCAGGACCACAAACGGGCGTTCGAAGGGGACAAGGGCCCCAACACCGGGGGCATGGGTTCCTACTCGGACGCGAACCATCTCCTGCCCTTCCTGACCCGGACCGATTACGATGCGGCCATGGATATAACCAGGAAGGTTTGCGTTGCAATCGGGAAGGATTGCGGCATTCCCTACAGGGGCGTGATGTACGGCGGTTTCATAGCCACCAAGGACGGAGTCAGACTTGTTGAGTACAATGCAAGGTTCGGCGACCCGGAGACGATGAACGTGATACCGCTGCTGGAGACGAGCCTTCTCGACATGTTCACCGCAGTCATCGAAGGCAACCTGAAAGAAAGCATGGCCAGGTGCTCCAAAAAGGCAACAGTATGCAAGTACGTGGTGCCGATAGGCTACGGCGTGAAATCCGAGGCAGGGCACCCGCTCCATGTGGATGAGGCTGCCATCGCCCGGGCCGGCGCCAGGCTGTATTACGCGGCAGTGGACCAGAGGCCGGAGGGCCTGTTCACGGGCACCTCCAGAGCATTGGGTGTTGTCGGAATCGGAGAAACAATCCGCGAAGCTGAGGCCAAGGCCGAGAAGGCGCTGGCACATGTGAAGGGCCATGTGTGCATGAGACATGACATAGGCACCCCTCAGGCAATCCACGCCAAGGTCGAGAGGATGAAGAGAATCCGCGGCCGTATATAACGAGGTGTGTTACGCGCGGATGCCTCGCCATCATCCCTGGTAATGCAGCGCCTCCGCAGGCGTGATCCTCGAGGCGTTTCTGGCAGGAATGATTGTGCAGATTATCGTGGCCAGGTAGGCTATGGCTGTGACCTGGGCAATCTTGAACCAGGGGACAGTGAATTCTATGTCGCCGCCGAAGTCGCTGACCATGACATTGAATATCTCATGCGAGACCATGACTCCGCTGACCACTCCGATGAACACACCCATGGTCGCCACGAACAGGATCTCTATGAGGAATGCGTTCCTGACGCTCCCGCGCCTGAATCCCAGGGACCTTAGTATCCCTATCTCCGGAGTCCTCTCGACAACAGACCTGATTGTTATGATGCCCAGGCCGGCCACGCCCACCACGAGGCCCATGTCCAGGTACAGCTCGAACAGCACGAATATCGAGCTGGTTGTCTCAAGCGTGGTCTCGGCAACCTCCCTGATCACTATGCAGTTCATGCCCAGAGCAGCAAAATCCCTCTCGAGCGCTTCTGAAGTCGCTTCGGCGTCAAGTCCCTCGTTCAGGTCGAACATGAACACGTTCTTCGTCATGCCCGGTACCATGAAGTTGGCCTGGAAGGTGTAGAGCAGGGTCTCCTTTGACATGAACACGCCCATTATCTGATTCATGGAATTGTCGAGAACCGCCGCTACCCTGAACTCCTGGCTGGTGGATCCCATGATGCTGTCAAGCGTGATGTGATGACCCGGCTTTATGCCGAGGAGCATGGAGTATGTGGAGCTGATTATGACATCCCTTGAACCGGGTGCCATGACCGAGTCCCAGATTGCCTGGTCGGATGCTGTCTCGTCCAGCACGCTGCTGAACATGAAACTCGATCCAGTGTAGAACGAACCGTCTATCCCGAGAACCTGGCTTCCTTTCATGAGGTCGCCCATCACCATGCCCATGTTCTGGGCAGTCGCATCCGAGCTGTTCAGCAATGGGCTATAAGTCCACATGATGTTAGTGTGAGACCTCACATTGGTGTTCAACGCGGCGGAGGTGATGGTGTTGTTTGTGAGCGGGTCTATTGCATTCGTCAGATCCTGCACAGGCGACTGGACATCGGCAATTATCTCGAATCCGCCGCCCTGCTTCAGAGTCTCCTCCTCGACATCTATCACGAACATGTTGGAGAACACCGAGAGCATGACAATCATGTACACCACAAGTGCGAACATGGCCACGCTCATCCCTGTCCTGAATTTCTTTGTGAGCGGGTATGAGACCGCAGTCATGATTGTGGGCCTCCAGGCCTTGACCTTGCCTACCGTTCCGGTGATTGCCATGATAACCGGCCCGGAGTTGTACATGATCATCAGTACTATGCTGAGCACTATGAGCACTCCGGAGAACACGAACAGCATGTCCATGTTGCTGTCGTCCGCAGCGTCGCCGAAGTATGTCCTGATGGCGTAGTATGTGTAGAGGAACACGCCTATGCTCGCTCCCGTTACAGATGCCCTGTCCCCTATCCAGCGCCATAGCAGCATGCACGCGCCAGTCACTATGCCCGAGGGGGCTATGAGTTTGACGATGAGTTCATCGGCATACTGGTAATAAACAAGGGCCGACACAGCCAGGATCAGCGCTCCTGCCATGGGCATGAGAATGCCCTTTTTCGCGTCCTTGGGCTCCTCTATCCCCCTGATGGCCCGTATGATGTTGAGCTTGCTTATCTTCCAGCTCGTGAGCAGGATTGTCCCGAACGTGATTATGAAGCCGAGCGAGAAGGCGCTGACCAGGCTGAACCAGTCAAAGTGAATCGGCAGCTGGATGCCCAGGAAGTCCATGAAGTTGTTCACCATGTAGATCAGGGCCATGCCCACTCCCATTCCCACCAGGGTCCCGAATGCGGAAGCCAGGGTACCGTACGCAAGACCCTCGAAAAGGAAGGACTGCATCAGGTGCCGGCGCTTCATTCCCACGGCCCGCGCCATGCCCAGTTCGGATTTCCTTTCCTCTGCCAGCATGGTGAATATATTGATGATGAGAATAACGCCCGCTATGATTGCGAAGCTCCCGAATATCGTGAGGAAAGTCGATATCAGGTCATTGAGCATCTCGGCCATCTCCAGGCTCTCCTGCTTGACCTGGTTCACGGTCATGGAGTAAGAGAACTCATATGAAGCGATCGCCACATCGCCGGGCTGCAGCGGTGTCGTGAAATAGATGGCTCCGGCCTCGGCGTCGAACAGGTCTGTCTCGGGACCGGCGACTGTTCCGTTGAGAATGAGCGTGAAAGTGGACGCATCGGCATTTGCGTTTCTGATCTGCAGGAAAGTCTGGTTCGGCATGTAGGCCGGCAATATGTCAGTCGCCCGGAAAGCAAGGCCCCGGACTGCAGTCTCTATAGCATCCCCGGCCACATCGCTTCCTTCGGCCCCGTCCTCGATTCCCCCCAGGTTGGAGACCTTGACATGCGATATCATGTCAGGCTGCAGAAACATGGACTGGACAAAGCCGAGGTTCATGAAGATGTTGTAGGTGTCGAAACTCATGCCGCCAGCCGGGCTGTACAGTGTCTTTCCTTCGTCGGCGAGAATCTGAGTCACTGTGATGTTCTGTTTCTCGGTAGTTGTGAAAGGGTACGTTCCGAGCGGGTAGGTGAGTATGATTATGTCATTGACATTGGCGCCCAGGCTGTCGGCCAGCGCCCTGTTGATCATGGCTTCGCCGTCTGCAAGTCCCTCCCCCGTTATCTCGGTGCCGTCCTCAAGGATGAAATTGCCGAACCCGGCATCGTTCTCGGGTTCGAAGCCTATCACCGAGACTGTCGGCTCAAAGAGCATTGTGGTCGAATGCCGCGCAGTCACGGTCTGAGCCAGTATCGGCGAGAGCGCGTCAGTCAGGCTGCCGACTGCCGAATCGGATGCCATGGCCGAGTAAACCGAATAGTTGAACAGGCCGCTGTTCTGCCCCGTAACAGTCATGTCGACATACTGGAGTTCTTCGTAGGTCTCTTCCACTATGAAATACCCTATCGAATCGCCAACGACCATCGAGGCGCAAATTATTGATGTCCCCACCAGAAGGCCTGCGATGGATATGGCCGCATGGCCCTTGTGCCTGTAGAAATTTCTCAACCCAAGCTTGGCAATCACCCTGTTGAACAGGCCCAGGATGAGCATGAACCCGATGATGCAGAGCACCAAGATCGGCAGGAACAGTTCGGAGGTTTCCATCGAATCCACCCCTAGTTGCTTACCTTGAGCTTGACGCCGGGAGATGTCTCTTTCAGTTTTACACCGGCCGAACTGTCCTTCGGCGCGGCGCTGGCCTGCACTTGTTCGCGCTGGAACTGTACCTCTTCCTTGACGAATTGGCCGCTTCTCATGTAGAGTATCTTGTCCGCCCTCTTGCCGACCTCCGGGTTGTGGGTGACTATGACGAAGGTGGCTTGCGTTTCCCTCCTCAGCCTGGCCACAAGGTCCATGATCGTGTTTGCTGTTTCATCGTCGAGGTCTCCCGTGAGCTCGTCTCCCCAGATTATCGCAGGCTTGCTTATCAGCGCCCTGGCGATGGTGACCCTCTGGCGCTCCCCGCCGCTGAGTGCGCCCGGCTTGCTGTGCATCACGTTCTCCAGGCCGACGACCTTCATTATCTCGATGGCCTGCCGCCTTGCCTCCTTTGAAGATGTGCCCGAGACGAGCAGCGGCATCTCGACATTTTCGATGGCAGTGAGCACCGGCAGCAGATTGTAGAACTGGAAGATGAAACCCATGCGCTTGGCCCTGTGCTCCGTTTTCTTGTTGTCAGACATCTTGCCCAGTTCCTTGCCTTCGATGAAAACGTTCCCTGAAGTGGGCTCGTCCAATCCCGACAGCATGTTCAGAAGGGTTGTCTTGCCGCAGCCGGAGGGGCCCATAATGGCTATCATGTCGCCCTTTCTAACCGTGAGATTGACCCCCCTCAGTGCCTTGACCTCCACCTTGCCTATCTTGTAGGTCTTTGTCAGATCCTTCGCCTCTACCATTATCTCGCTCATTTCCATTCCTCCTCACAGATTCTCGAATATCGTCTTGATGGCCTTCAGCCCGTCGTCAAAATTGTCATTCAGCTGCTTGACCAAGTCCTTGCCTTTCCCCGTTATGGAGTATGTCTTTCGCAGGCCGTGTATGTGGACATTTATCATTCTGCTCGCGTGAAGCTGTGCCAACGCAGGGTAGAGGGAGCCCGGGCTGGGCTTCCACCCGCTCAGGTCCTCTATGCGCTCTATCATGGCGTAGCCGTGCATGTTCTCCCTGTCCAGCATCTTCAGTATGAAGAACTTTAGCAGTCCCTTCCTGAAGTCCTTTGCCATCTCGGACTGAAGTATATCGGATTTCGACATAACGGAAGTCGATATAACGGACTTCGATATAAATCTTTCGCCGTAACAAATCGGGATCGGTGGAATCAAAACAAAGGAAAGGTAACGCTGCCTTTCTCAAGGCAGCGTCGTTCTGTCTGGTAGATGGGCGTTTATGCGCCAATCCTGAAGACCTTCGTGCCGCACTTCCCGCACTTGCCCTGGGTTGCCGGCTTTCCGTTCTTCATCGTGATCTTCTTTGCGTCCTTAATCTCTACCTTCTTCTTGCACTTTACGCAATATCCTTCTGCCATGGTGTTTCACCTGAGACGTGTAATCCCTCGTGGGATATTAAGCTTAGCGTTCGCGGAAAGGCCGGCTTAGGCAACAGGATTTGTCCGAGGGACCTCTTTTTCAATGGAGTATTTTCCCTGGCTCGCACTGACCAGGGAATGTTTCTCTGGTTCGCACTAACCGGAGAAAAAAAGAAAAAGAGGAGGAGTTGATTGGGAAAGAAAAAAAAGGGGAGGATGTGATCCTGATTACTGAACTAGGGGTATGCAGGCCATTTCCGACGCGCAGCTCTCTATCCTTACAGATGGCAGCCCGGCATAGTTCATCTCCAGGCCGTTCATGACAGCCAAAACTTTCAGCTGGCCAGAGAACTTCGTGTCTGTCCTTGCGCCCCAGATGATGTTGGCATTCGGGTCCATTACCTCTGTGAAGCCCTCGACAACTTTATTGATTGTCCTGAGGTTGAGCTCCGGCCCTGAGGTCATGTGTATGAGCGCACTTGTGGCGCCGTCATATGTGACATCAACAAGCGGATTGTTCAGTGCCTCGGCGACCACTGTCTGGGGGTCGCAGGCGCTGTTCTCGCCGTAAAGCACTGTCGCGGCGCCGTTTCCCGCCATCACGGTCCTGAGGTCCGCGAAGTCCAGGTTCACGAGCGATGGCTGAGTGACTGCCTCGGTTATCTCCTTGATGACTTCGGATATCATCTGGTCCATGACGCTGAAGGCCTGGTTAACCGGCATCTTGGGGACCATCTTCAGCAGCTTGTCATTGGCCAGGAGTATCGTGCTGTCCGAGTTCCTCTTCAGCTTCTCGATGCCGATAGCGGCCCTCTGGCCTTTCAAGTGGCCCTCTGCGGTGAACGGTACTGTGGCCATGGAGACAACCACCGAACCCAGCTCCTTTGCGATCTCCGCGACTATGGGCGCGGTTCCGGTTCCGGTCCCGCCTCCCATTCCCGCGGTGATGAATGTGATGTCTGCTCCTCTGAGAAGCATCTCGAGCTCTTCCCTGGCCTCCTCGGCGCAGTGCTCCGCGACCTCGGGATGGCCTCCGGCTCCCTGCCCTCTGGTTATTCTCTTGCCGATGAGTACCCTCTGGTCGGCATGCACCCTCTCCAGGTGTGCCCTGTCCGTGTTGATAGCGATGGTCCTCGCGCCCCAGACGCCGATGCGCTGAAGGCGGTCCACGCTGTTATTGCCAGCTCCACCGCACCCGACGACCACCGTCTTGGGGTCGGATATCAGGTGCTCCATTGCGTATGTTTCGTCTCCTGTGTTATCCATCCTGTATTCCATATTATCACCTTTTTTTATGGAGCATGCGGTCTAACATCGAGTGAATGCGAGTGCATGTTGCTCCTCCGGTTCCGTGGAACCGGCGACATGCCGCGCGTGCATCCCATCCGGGATCTCTCCCGGCCCATCCGAACCGCCTGGCGGTCCGTCCGACAAGGCTGATTCTCCCTGTCCGGATGAAGGTCGATTCTAGGCTTCGGCCCTCACTTGCTTTCCTGACTCTCTGTTACTTTTGACAGACGCAGACGCACATACTCGCGGACCGCATTGCGGACCGCGTCGTCGACGGATATCGAGTCGCCTGAATGTACCAGCTCCTCGAGCTTCACCACGTTGCCCTTTGGGAGCTCCACGGTGAGTTTCTCGATGTGGTCCGGCGTGAATTTTGTTTCAACGAACGAGTCTATCGCTGCTCTTATGGCATCCGACAGGTTGGGGAACTGGCCCTGCTCCACTAGCTTCTGGAGAGCGTCAACCCTATCCTTCGGTATGCGTATTGTGACCCGTTCTGAGTCCGTCGACATCTGTGCACCTTGTCTGTCTGACGAATATTGCCTTTTCGTCTGACACCTATATGACATTTGAAGTATATAAATGTTTCGATTTTTCCCGGTCAGAATTCAAATATCTTAGCAGCCATATCTGTAATGGCAGAGGGCTGGAGAAGGGAATGCCGCAGTATGACGGGTAAAAAAGAAAGGGCGGGGGGCGGGCCGCGAGGCCCGGGCTGGAGAGAGAAACCCCGCCCTAAAATGGGTTTTGTGATCCTGACTCTTCTCACGGGCGAATATAAGTTTTTAATATATTAATCCTTCCTTATAAATGTACAAGTATGTACATATATGGCATTCATGTTTAAGCATCCACATCCATGTGGATGATGACGGTGCATTCAGCCCCTCTTTGGCTCGAAAATATATTCTACAGGTTAACTTTACCCGGGGCCATGGAATCGGACTGTTCGGTCCCTGACCCACCGCTTGTGGACGGGCTGAGGTTCAGGCGCATCCGCATACCGGAGGATTACGCCAATATAGTCGCAATATTCAGTGCCAGCTCGGCCGAGGACAGGCTGGAATACACGGACACCGCTGAGGATGTATCCAAATACTATTCCGACCTGGCCAACTGCGACGTTCACCGGGACATACTGTTCGCCGAGGTCAACGGCAAAGCCATAGGCTATACGAGAATATGGTTCATCGAGAAATCGGACGAACCCGGATTTGTGTTCCAGTTCTTCATAGCCCTTGTCCCGGAATGGCGCGGGAAGGGCATCAGGGAGGCCGTGCTCGCCTGGTGCGAGATCAGGATAAGGGAAATTGCAGGAACTATGCCAGACGGCGCAACCAAGGAGATAATTATATGGGTGGGCGAGGCCGAAAGGGAATGGCGCTCGATCCTGGACGCGAACGGCTACAGGGTTGTAAGGTACGGCTTCACCATGGTCAGGCCTACCCTGGACAATGTACCGGACTGCCCCCTGCCACCGGGCATCGAAGTGAGGTCTGTTAAGCCCGAGCATTACAGGAAGATATGGGACGCAGACGTTCTGGCATCCCAGGATGCATGGCTGCACCTCAAGGCCGAGGAAGAGTGGTACCGGAACTGGATGTCCGGCAGGCAGTTCCAGCCCGATATCTGGATGGTCGCATGGGGAGGCGACAGGGTTGCCGGCGCCGTCCAGAATTACATTGACGGCGAGGAGAACAGGGTCTTTCACAGGAAGCGAGGATGGACAGAGAACATACATGTCGGCAGGGAATGGAGGGGCCGGGGCATAGCCAAGGCCCTCATTGCCAGAAGCTTTGCGCTTTTAAAGGAAAAGGGCATGACGGAAGCAGCTCTGGGAGTGGACGCAATGAACCCCACCGGCGCCCTGCATCTCTACAAGAAGATGGGGTTCGTCGAGGACAGGAGGTCCTTCACGTATCAGAAGCAGGTCGGCGATATCGGCCGCTGAACCGCAATCATCCGTTCCGCCAGTTCTCGTCCCTAGCCTTCAGGATGAACCTGACAACTATAAGAACAGTCAGAGCCAGGATGACAAAGGGCATTATGACCAGCGGCCACAGGAACCATTGCAGGTCCGGGGACCACCAGTATGTCCCGATGAAGAATCCCACGGCCATGAAAGAGCTCATGCCCCCGGGTTTCGCCCCGAGGGCAAATATTCCATATATAATATATATAAATCCATAAATAAAACACAGGAGAATGAGGAGCAAGCTGAAATCGGCAAGGTCATATGCAATCACGCCCACGCCGATTATCATGCAGTATATGCCAAAACCCAGAGCGCTCACTCCTGCAAACCGGTGCAGCCAGTCTCCTGTAAGTTTCATCGTACTCGGAAGCCTCCGTCATTCAATGGGCTTGGGTCCGCGTTTGTTTCCGTCAGTCAGCTTGAATTTGTACCCGTAGTAAATAATCCCCGACCTTCCTTCCTCGCCCAGCTTCCTGAAGACGGCTTCGACTTTCGAGCCGATTATAACGTCGCCGTTGCTGCAGTCGACAATCTGGCCCGTGATGCGTGCTCCTTCGTCGAGCTCGATTATGGCCATGGTGTAGGGGATCTGCATCTGGAACGACGGCAAGCCTTCATGAACCTCCGTGTAGCTGACCACGGTTCCCCTCCCGGTCAGTTTGATCTTTTCCATCTTGCCCATGCTGGCCCTCCGGCATTTCGGGCAGATGTCCCTGGGCGGGAAAAACACTTTTCCGCAGTTGCCGCATCTCCTGCCTATCATGTTGTATCTGGACTGGCTCTCCCTCCAGAATCTTGCTTCCGGCATGCTTAGCACCTCCCCAGAAGATGAACGATTGCAGTGGAACCGGTTCCGCCTATGTTATGCAGAAGCGCGACATCCGCCTTGCCGACCTGTCTCTGGCCGGCTTCTCCGCGGAGCTGTGTGACGGCTTCCACGGCCTGGGAAATCCCTGCTGCGCCCATGGGGTACCCTTTCGCCTTCAGCCCTCCGGAAGTGTTCACGGATATCTTTCCGTTGAGAGCGGTTTGCCCTTCCTCGGTGGCCTTTCCCCCCTGCCCTTTCCTGAAGAACCCCAGGTCCTCGATGGCCATTATCTCGGATATCGTTGTGCAGTCATGCACTTCGGCCAGGTCCACGTCCTTCGGTTTCAGGCCAGCATACTTGAAAGCCTTTTTTCCGGCTACCGCGGTCGCTTCCATCCCGGTTATCTTTTTCCTGTCATGCAGGGCCATATAGTCACCGGCCTGGCCGCAGCTGAGTATTTTTATCGGAGAGTCCGAATATTTATGCGCAATATCGAGGGGGGCGAGTATGACGGCCGCTGCTCCGTCGGAGAGCGGGGCCATGTCGAAAGTCCCGAGGGGCGATGCAACGATCGGAGCCCTCAGAGCGGTTTCGAGATTGATCGGGCTCCTGAACTGCGCATGGGGATTCATGGACCCGTTGAGATGGTTCTTGACCGCGACAGCTGCAAGTTGCTCTTTCGTCGTGCCGTATTCATTCATGTGGCGTCTGGCCATCATGGCGAAAAGGCTTCCCAATGTAGCGCCGAACACGGCCTCCCATTCCTGGTCCGCCGTCTTGGCCATTATCTCGTTTGTGATGTCGTCGCCCACATCCGTCATCTTCTCGGCCCCGCCCACCACAACGATGTCATGCACGCCCGATGCTACGGCCATGTAACCCTGGGACAATGCGATGCCGCCGGAAGCACTGGCTGCCTCTATCCTTATCGCGGGAATATTCTTCTCGGCCATCCCGGAATAATCCGCTATGAGGGGCGCGATATGCTCCTGGTCGATGAGCTGGCCTGCGGACATGTTGCCGACGAATATGGCGTCGATCTCGTTTCCTGAGATGCCTGCATCCTCCATTGCCTTGAACCCGGCCTCGATGCCCAGGTCGCGCAGCGAGCGTTCCCAGAGCTCCCCAAACTTTGTCTCGCCGATGCCGATTATCGCAACTTCCCTCATCTAAACGTCTCCCATGCGGATCTTGCCGCGGAACTTCGCGTATGTGGCATAGTCCAGAAGTTCGAAATTATCAATGAATTCTGAAAGCGGTGCCCAACTGTTTTTCCTGTGCTTCTTGATGTTGTTGGTGACCTTGATGTCGAAACCGTCCGAGCCTGCGCCGGAACCGTAGGAGATTACAAAAATCCTGTCTCCCGGTTCAGAGCGGTCCAGCACATTTGTCAGGCCCAGCGGCACGGCTGCGGAATATGTGTTGCCTATCACAGGGGTCAGAAGCCCGTGTTCCAGTTGCCGGTCAGTAAATCCCATTGCCTTTCCCACCCTGAGAGGGAACTTACCGTTCGGCTGATGGAAAATCGCATGGGCGTAATCCTCAGGCTTGGTGCCCATCTTCTCGAAAAGCATCTTGGCGCAGGAGTTGATGTGCTTGAAGTAAGCCGGAGTGCCTGTGAAACGGCCGCCGTGCCTCGGATAGGTCTGGCCCTCTCTTCGCCAGAAGTCCGGCGTGTCTGTAGTGTAAGAAACTGTTGTATTAATCTCCGCAATCAGGTTTTTCTTTCCGATCAGGAATGCAGCTCCGCCGGCAGAGGCCGAATACTCCAGGGCGTCGCCGGGCGCTCCCTGCGATGTATCGGCTCCTATGGCCATGCCGAACTTTATCATGTCGCTGGCCACGAGCCCCATGCACACCTGCATTCCGGCAGTTCCGGCCTTGCAGGCGAACTCCAGGTCCGCCGCAGTCAATCTGGGCGTCGCCCCGATGGCCTCTGCCACCACGGTGGCGCTGGGTTTTACAGCATAAGGGTGTGATTCCGAGCCCACATAGATTGCGCCGATTTCCCCGGGGTTCACTTTGCAGCATCTCATCGCGTTCCTTGCAGCCTCGACAGATATCGTGATGACGTCCTCGTCGGGGCTGGGCACGGATTTCCTGATTATGCCGAGGCCCTTTCCCCTGGCTGTCCCATCCACGCCCCACACAGCGCCGATTGCGCCGGCCTCGATGCGGTAATGCGGCACGTAGCCGCCGTAGCTGACTATTCCGACTGGCATTGGTTTCCCATCCTCTGCACGGGAAAAAATCGGCATGGTTTAAAAAGCTATTGCCAGGAAGTTCGGCGATTGTCTATTTCGACTCGTTATCTGGGCGGGAAATCGACCGCTACGCAAGGATGAAGGCACATCCCGCACCCGGAGCACTTCTCCGGGTCAACCGCGACAATGCCGTTCTCCATGAACAATGCCCCCGACTTGCATACCGAAACACATATTCCGCAGCCCATGCAATGGAGCGCCTTCATGCGCACGGCATGGGCATCGCCAGATATGCAGGAGAACCTTTCCACTCTGGCCTCCTGAATGGGCGTGAGCGCCTCCTTCCCCGCGGACCTTTTCTCTTCCTTGGGTATCGGAATACCCTCCCCCGCAAGAAAATCCATCATGCCCTTGGGCAAGTTCTTCCAGCGCCAAAGGCCCATGGTCAGCCATTCGGTCGGAAGCCCTTTTGCCGCGGCATGGGCCGCGAGAGCCGCCTGCCATCTCTCGTTATGTTCCGAATATTTCTCGATGTCCTCGAACTCGCCCATGTCTGTCGCCGGGCACAGCCAGCAACCTATCCTTTCCAGCCCCTGCCCGTAAAGGGGATTGTATTCGGCATTCTGCTGGAAAAGGTAAAGCCAGACCAGAAGGGAGGGCCAGTTCTGGATCGGGCTCGCCCCGACCTGCCCGGGAACCCAGGGATTGCGCCAGACATTGCCCTTCCCGTAGCGCTGGCTTGATTCGTACTGGCGCTGTCCGATGAAGCTCAGCACTCCCTCCGGGAAATGTTCCCTGATTAGCCTGGCCATGGGGCCGAGCTTGCAGGTCTTGCAGCACCACCGGAAATCCTTGGCTGGGGGGCCGAAATGCTCCAGGGCGCGCCAGAACGCGTCTCCGGCGTCCTCTGTTATCAGTTCCAGGCCGTACTTTTCCGCAGTTCTCCTGACGTTCTCCAGGGTCTCGGGAAATTCCAAACCCGTGTCTGTGAATATGAGCTTGGGCCTGAACCCGGCCTCGAGGACCAGCAGAAGCGTTGCCAGGCTGTCCTTGCCCCCGGAAACGGATACAGCGACCGGGAGGTCGCTGAACCTTCTGGCTGTTCTCCTCACATGCTCGACGGAACTCTCCCGCTTCGCAGCAAGCTTTCTTTCATTGGCTGCCACCGCGTCCTGCCATGTCCTGCCGGAAACGGCGCAGGGCGATTCAGGGGCCTCCTTGTACCAACGGCTCTTGATTGCCGGCCCCCTGTCCAGCCTGACCATATCAGGCCCGGACATCCTGGCCCTTCCTGTTGATATGGCTTCCCTGTCGGGCGAGAGAACCACCACGTCGTCCCCGACACGGATTCCCGGGTCTGCATCGAGTATGCCCACCGCCATGGAGCTTGAGCCCTTCCTTATGGATTCGATCGCACCCCCGTCTATAACGGCCCAGCGCAGGGACATCACGGTGGCGATCCTTCTGGCTCCCTCAATACGGCAGATGAACTTCCATCCCTTTCCGGGCTCGAAAACATGCGTTCCGAGAACGAGCCCGTCCGTCACTACTTCGTCGATTATGTCCACGCCCGGGCTCTTGTTCAGGACGACAAGGCGTCCCTTGGGAAGCATGGCCAGGCCGGTTCCGGGCCCGTAATACGCATCGAGCGTTTTTCTGATTCTGGCAATGTCATGGGGGAAAGCCGGCCTGTAATCCCCCGGGGGCGTTATCTCAACGGGACGGGTGGGGCCGCTGCAAAGCCCGCAGCCGTCCAGTTCCACAAGTGGGACATTGCAGGAATCGCACCATCTAAGGCTTATCCTTCCGAGTCTGACAGCCGCCATGATTCTCACTGGCTAACGCTGGGTATAAGATATACCTATTTGATAAATACGCTTATTCAGACTCGATTCTCGGCGCCAGGAGGTATGTCACTTCGCCCTTCTCGTTGGCTATGGAGAACTCCAGCTTGACCGGGTAATCCGTGCCCATATGCATCGTGACTATGCTGGCTGTGCTGATTGTCTTGAATATGCTTGAGAAGTAATCGAGCGGGAAAAGACTCCTGGTCTCCTCCTTGCACTTCAGCTCCTCGAGAAGGTCCTTGCCCAGCCTCAGATTAACTGAGTCTGTGTCGCCCTCGGAGACCATTTCGAAACCATCGCTGTTTGCTACAAGGGCTATGTGGTCGGACACGCTCTCGCTTGCCCTAATCCCCTGGCGTATCTCCTCGGTTTTCACGACAATCTTCACAGGGAGGTTGAGGTTCGGGACCTTGGGCTCGGACATTCCGGTTGTGTCCACAAGGCTCATCTTCCTTGTTATGTTGCCAACCTTGAAAACCAGTCTGTTGCGCTCCTCGTCATGCTCGATCTGGATGATGTCACCGGGCTTGGCCAGGCGCAGGACTTCCTTTATCTTGTCCATGTCAACGCCCAGAGAAACGTCATCGGCCTTGTATTCCTCGAAACCGCCCTTGCTCAGAGACAGTTCTATCATGGCCACATGAGCCGGGTCGACGGCCTTGATGTTGATGCCTGTCTTGGTCGCCGTGATCTTTGTTTCATCCACAGTGGTCGAGACTACGTCTACCACTTCTTTCAGCACTTCGGGTCTAACTTTTGCCTTGAACATTAGGCTCCCCCTCGTTCTTTTGCCCGAAATCCCTTATGGCATATATAGGTTACTGAACATTGAGTTTGTTAAAAATTTACTGATATTCAGACTTGTTGCGAGGGTCTAGGGTCTGCGTTTTCAAAATGGGATAAAGGGTCTTGGGTCTAGGGGGCTGGCTTGATCTGAACAAGCCAGCAAATGCGATTTGGAAGCACCCTAGACCCTAGCCCCTAGCCCCTAGACCCTGAACTAAATATTCACTAATAAGTTGAGATTCTGAACATTTATAGGCATGCAGTCATTTGGGGATGTCATGATTGCGGCGGCATGCTCTCTCGAGCTTGAGTTTCCTGACGCAGCGACGGCTAAGAGAATCGCCAAAGCCTTGGAACTGGAGAATGAGGGCTACGTTGAGGTAAAAGTGGACGGAAGCAGCCTCCAGGTGATGATCGAATCAGAAAACCTCATGAGCCTTCGCAACACAGTCGATGATTTCCTGGCATGCGCAACAGTTGCGCTGAAAACCCTTGAAGGCGCCGTATGAAATCATAAATTATATCCTAACCTTTATATATACCGATATTCTCACCTGAGAATATCCAAATGATGGATAGGTGATATATTGGGCAAGATAGGATTGATGGCAGGCATAATCGTTATTGTTGTGATATTGGCGGCGGTGGGCTATTATTTCATGTCTGGCAGCGACAATCCGGAGGACGGGCTCTCCGCAACGATAAACGGCTCTGACCTCACTTACGCCGAAATGACAGAGAAGTTCGGAACGAAAGTGGTCAACGGCAAGGAAGGCGTCCCGCTGGGGGCACTGGTGAACGACACTGCGCTGGTCAATCCCGGCACTTACGCCTTTGTTTTGGAGGCAACTGACGGTTATGCAATGGCCGTCAACTGGACAGCTCTCCAGACAGGTATGCTCACCCTCCAGAACGAGACAGAGGACGGAACCGTGACCTATTTCCTGAGGCTTTACTTCCCGGATTTACCCTCGGCCTACAATGTCGGCAGCGCAGGCAAGGATTTCTCAAAACTTACCCCGGCTGCAGGGCTCTCACCAGTGGTATGCAACGGAATGGAGTTCTACCTGGACTACATGCCAAAGAGGGTCTGTGAAAAGACAATTGCATACAACGACACATACTCCCCGACTGGCTGGTCCCTCAGCGACATCGTGAACTTCACCGGGCTCGCAAACCCGGAATCCCATGAATACACAGTCGTGGGATACGATGCGACCGATGATGAACCCTGGTACAACAAAACAGTGACCTGGGACGGCATGTTGCAGGGCGTCCTCGTCGATGATGAGGTCAGAGTCAGATTCGCAGATTCGACTATGTACGCTACCGGGAGATACTCGGTAAGCCATGTCATCGAGATTGTCGTCGAGTAGAACAGAACGGGCAGGCCTCAATCGCCGGTCTCGGCAAGATGCCTGCCCAGCCTTTCCATCTCCTTCTCGAATTTTTCCAGCAATCTCTCGCCGAGCGGTGTGAGCCTTGAGCTCCCGCCCGTGACTCCGCCCCTGCTGGTATCGACAACCTTTCCCCCGGCCGCGTATGACATCTCCCTTATCTGGGACCAGGCATGGCTGTAGGACATTTCCATGGCCTTCGCAGCCTCGGATATCGAGCCTGTCTCCTTGATGCCCCTCAGGAGGTCTGCGCGGCCCGCACCGATGACGAAATGCCCCCGTCTTTCGAGCCAGAGCTTGGCCTTAACCTCCAGCCTTCAATCCCTCCCTCACTTTGACGGCCACTCCCTTCCCGAATGCCAGCATCTCCTCTCTGGTCATTGCCGCCTGGCCGATTGCGCAAAGCCCATCTTTCTCCGAGACAACCATGACCTCGTCCCCGGGCACGATGCCCGGATCCGCGTCGACAACGAATCCGCAGAACACATTCCTTCCCTGCACATTGAACTCGGCAGAATCACTGTTCACAATGACCCTCAGTTTCGGCGGCGCGAAAGCGGCAATAAGCATCCTTGCCCCTGCCGGTTTCAGGGAGAAGAAACCGTCCCCTGCGCGCATCGAGAGGATGTGGTTCCCGTCGACAATGACATTCCTGATCCGGCCGGTGTTCCTGGAGACCACCAATTCCACCTTGCCGTCCAGCAGGGCTGCTCCGGCTCCCCTGCCGAACTGCATGTCAGCGACGGCCTTAACCCTCATCAGGTTCATGTCGGGTACGGGCCCATTCCTCTCCGGAAGTTTCTCAAGCGTCTCGGAGCCAAGCCAATAGATCGGTTGGGAGCGGAACATCCCCGCCTCATGGAATCTTTTCATAATCTCATCTTTGTCCGAGGCAGTGTGGCGGTCAGCATGCTCCGAAACAACGGACTGCGACACGGGGTACATCTCATCCAGCTCGAGCGGGACCGGTGAGAACAGGGAGTCCGCCCAGAAATGGGCGTCTGTCTTTTCCATCACCAGCTTGATGGGTTCGGCATAGGTCCTGGAATAAGGGCGCGCCGCTTCCGGGAACAGTATCTCGCAGGAACTCTGCGGCGGCTCATACCTCTCCTGGATCCTCTTTCTCAGCCTGGTCACGGCAGGCCTGTGAAGCGATTCATGGGATGTGCAGAGGAATGCAAGGTCTCGGGAAAGGGGTTCGTGTCTCTCGAAAAGCCCGCCGTGCTTTCTGAGGCATTTAAGCCCGTCGAGAAGCGAGGGATGCGCCCGGCATCGGGTCTCGGCCAGCTCCCAGAGGCGGCCCTCGTGTATTGCCTGCTTCACAGCCCGGAGCTCCGAGAAGGATGCGTAAAGGTTGTGCAGGGCCAGCAGTTTCTCCTTGTCGGGGCTTTCCGTCACTTCCGCGACAGAATGGGAGGCGCATACAGGGCAGTGGCACGGGAGCTCCCGCATCTCCGCCAGGAACCTGGTGCCGTCCGGGAACATCATTCGGCCTTCCCTGGCATACTTGGCATATGCAGATGAATCCAGCATGTCGCATCCCATGAGCGCGGCCAGAGAGAAAACCATCGGATGCCCTGCCCCGAATAGGTGAACCGGTTTGGACGGGTCCAGGCATGCTTTCGCGCTGAGAACCGAATCGGCCAGAGTGAAATACATCTGTCTCTCCATCATGGGCACAACGCCGCCGATGGGAAACACGTCACAGTCGAACCTAGACATCTCCTTCGCGGCCCATTCCCTGAGGTCGGGGAAGCGCCCGCCCTGAATGGTGCCTGCCAGCATCATTTTACCCTTGTTCTCCGCGGAAATCCCTGTGCGCCTGATTGTCTCTGCCAGGTCGCTCTCCACCTTCTCACGGCCGTCATCGGGTTCCGAGAATATGTCCAGAACGGTGCCGATGTCCGAGCCGATGGCCTTCTGGAATTCTATTATCTCCAGCGGCTCAAGCTCGATCTTCCCGTAGACATGCGCCTGGAATGTGCCTGAATCCGTCATTATCGGCCCGTCGAATCCCACAAGGCTGTGCAGGCCTCTCTCCAAGGCAGCGGTTCTGAGGTCCTCGTTCTTGCGTATGATGTATGAATTCGTGATTATTGCCTGGGCTCCCAGAGCTTTCATCTCATTGGGCGGGACTGTGATTTGGTTCGGATTGATGACCGGCAACAGCGTCGGAGTCTCTATCCTGCCGTGCCCGGTCTCCAAGATTCCGATCCTGGCCAGGCCGTCCCTGTCCTTCAGCTCGAACATGTATGCCAGGAATCCCTTTCCCTCTATTAATACTTAGTCAGTTCGTCCGCCTTCATGAACTCGCGGAGCAGTGTTGTGGCATAGCAGCCCTTGGTCAGGCTGAAGTCAAATTTCACTGAATCGTGCAGGTGCTCGATCCTGAAGTCCTTTACAGGGGCCAGAATCTCTCTCCTCGTGCCCTTGGAGCCAAGCTTGATGTATTCGGCCAGCACGAAATCCTGGGATTTCACGCCCTCCTCTTCCAGAATCCTCGCCTCGACCTCCCCCGGCTCGCCTCCGGCCAGTTCGGACTCGGTTCCGTAGAGTGTGATGCTCACGAAGGCCTTCCCCTTGCCTGCAAGCTCAGTGAGTTTCGGTGTGTTTCTTGCGTCTGCCCTCACCCAGTTCTCATGGTCAGGCAGGCCGTTCCTGTCCGCCTTCAGCACCAGGTCGCCCTCGACCGGGGCATTAAGGGGCAGCCCGCGCCTGATGCGCTCGCTCAGCATCCTGTTGAAAAGGAATGACTGATATGCATGGATGAACATCATGAGCAGGTTTTGAGGCAGCTCCCCGAAAGCACCCGTGAAATCGTCAGGCTTGCGAACCAGGTAATTCAACAGCGCTTTTTCAAAGCTCAGCTCTTTCGGGAAGTAATGAAGGGCCCGGGCGAAATCCGAATCTTTCGCCAGCTGCCTCCTTGCTTCCGCGGCCACCTCGCTCTCGTAATCTCCGGGATGGCAGAGGTAAGAAAGAACTGCCTCCTTCGGCTGCCTTCTGGTCATGAGCTTTCCCACCGTGTGGGTTATGGGCCTTGCAGTTCCGAACCTCTGGACGCCGAAGAAATTGGGGAAACCGCCCAGGGCCTGAAGCCTGGCATGGACCGAGCCGCATA
>DAKD01000002.1 GCA_002499085.1 Methanomassiliicoccales archaeon UBA280 | reverse complement strand
CTTTAGCGTTGGGGAGCCCTCACTTTTTCGAGGGCGGATTGGATTTCAGCAATTGTCATTTCATAGCAATGGATCAATTTATCTCTTTCTGACTTTGCATTTGAAAGGTCATTGGAAATTGCCATATTTTCCATTTCACTCGATATGTCCTGCAAGACCCAGGCTGAAACGGCTGCTGACGAACCTTTGAGCGTGTGAGCGGAGGTTCTCAATGCTCCGGCATCGTTTCTCTCTACACTGTCTGCGATATTAGCCATTAATTTTTCCGAGTCCTCCAAAAATAATTGGTATAGCTCTACCATCAGTTCGGTGTCACCATCCACGCGCTGTGAAAAATCCGCTATATCCAGGTATTGTTCAATTATCATTTTTCCCCTCTTCCTTCGGAGCATATTTTTTAATTGTATTGTACAGGTCTTTTGAATTAAGAGGCTTGGACAGATAATCATCCATTCCAGCCCCCAAGAATCGTTCCCTGTCTCCCTTCATCGCGTGAGCTGTCAGTGCGACAATCGTGATGTGGTGTCCAGTGTTCTTCTCTGTTTCCCTTATTATTTTTGTCGCTTCAATCCCATCCATCACAGGCATCTGGATGTCCATTAGAATTATATCAAAGCGTTCTTTCTCCAGAGCCTTGAGGATTTCTTCTCCATTCACCGCGGTCTTCGGGGAAAGCCCGATTTTTTCTAAAAGCCTTACTGCCAATTTCCTGTTTACAGAGTTGTCCTCTGCCAGAAGAATTCGGGTATGCATTGGAATCAGAATTGTAATTTCGGGCTCGGTCTTGATCTTCTTGATTTTAGGTAAGGCCATGCCCCCCCTGCTTAGAACATTCATTACTGAGTTAAGGAGCGCGGACGAACTTATCGGCTTCATAAGGAATTCCGAAATACCCAACTCCCTGCTTCTCTCCTTGATGCCCCTCTGGTCCAGGCTGCTGAGCATGATAATTGTTATGTCTTTCATTCCCTTCTCTTTAAGCTGCCTCATTACCTCAAATCCGTCGATTCCGGGCATCAGGCAATCCAGCATCAAAATATGGAATTCCTTTTGTGTGCCTTTGAATTTTTCAATCAGGTCAATACCTTCCTGACCTCCCGTAGTCTCAAACACATTCATTCCCCATGATTCCAGGTTCCGCCTTAAGATCAACCGATTAACAAAATTGTCATCAATTATTAGTGCATTCAAGCCTTGCAGGTCCTCTGTATGCACCGGAAAATGTTCGATTTTGTTCCCTTCTGCAAATGGGATGAGCATTTTAAAAGTGCTTCCCACGCCTTCTTCGCTTTCCACCCAAATTGACCCTCCCATGAGGTCCAATAGGCTTTTCGATATCGTCAACCCGAGTCCTGTACCGCCATATTTCCTCGTCGTGGAGCCATCCGCCTGGGTGAATTTATCGAATATCATTTGCAATTTGGCTTTTGGAATGCCTATGCCTGTATCCTCAACGCTGAAGAGAAGTGTCTTGACATCGTTGACAGATTTCTCCTCGCTCACTCTAAAATACACATGTCCCTTTTCGGTGAATTTGATTGCATTTTTAACAAGGTTTGAAAGAACCTGTTTCAATCGCAAGGAATCACCTTTCAGAGAATAATTTATTTTCGGATCAATTTCATAGGTAAGTTCCACTCCTTTCTTGTCCGCTTCCATACCCAAAACTCGCATGGTCTGGTCAATGGTTTCATGCAGATCGAAATCAACATTCTCAATGTCCAGTTTTTTCGCTTCTATTTTGGAGAAGTCCAAAATGTCGTTGATTAATGCAAGCAAAGTGAAGGCTGAGTCTTTTGCCAATTCCAGATATTCACGTTGTTCAGATGTAAGATCGCTGTCCAAAGTGAGGTCTATCATGCCAGTGATTCCATTCATCGGTGTCCTTATCTCATGACTCATATTGGCCAGAAATTCACTTTTTGTCTCTGATGCGGCTTCAGCCACCATTTTTGCTGCAATGATTTCCTCTTCCATGAGTTTGCGCTCGGTTATGTCCTCTATGGCTAGGAGGATGATACGCTCTTTGCCCAATACTCTTTGAATTTGCCGGGCATTTAGAAGCATCACTCGCCGGCCAATTGTAGAAAAATCATGTTCCACTTCATAGTTATCAAAGGTTGCCTTTTGGGGAAGGACAGTTTCCAGAAGTTCCCGCAGTTTGGGTATGTCCCACTGATGATTTCCCAGATTGTAAATAAGCTGTCCGACTGTTTCTTGAGGGTTGACTTTGAAAACTTCATAGAATGCCCGGCTTGCCGAGACAACTTTCAAATCTTGGTCCAGAACGATTAAGGGTTCGCGGATAGTATTAATGGTGCTATTGGCATATTCAAGGGCATCATCTGCTGATTTTTTAATGACCTCAAGCTCTTTTCGAGTTTTTTCCAGGCCGATCTCTATCTCTTTTCGTTCGGTGATATCCTCTATGGCCAGAAGAATAATGCGCTCCTTACCCATCCCTCGTTCAATTTGCCTGGCATTTAAGAGCATGATACGCCTGCCGATTGTCGAAAAATTATGCTCCACTTCATAATTGTCAAAAGTTGTTTTTTGGGGTAGAATGGTTTCCAGCAGCTCCCGCAGTTTTGGAATATTCCACTGGTGATTTCCCAGGTTATAGATAAGCTGCCCCACAGTATCTTTCGGTTCTACCTTGAATACTTCGTAGAAAGAACGGCTGGCCGAAACCACTTCCAAAAATTGATTCAGAACGATCAAGGGCTCGCGCACTGTGTTGATTATGCTGTCGGCGTATTCCAAGGCCTCATCAGCGGCTTGTTTACTGGCAGCAAGTTCTTTTCTGGTTTTTTCCAGCCCATTGTCTACCCCGTTACGAACTGTAACGTCCTTTTTAATGCTGCCTCGTGTCATTATTTTCTCCCAATATGCCGGTTTCACATGATTTTCGTAAACCGGAACATTAACCTATCATGCAATCATAAGGTATTCATTCGCTTGGTTTCCAGGTCGTTATATTATCTTCATTCTCAGTTACAAGTTTTAATAATTGTGCTATTTCATTCACTATCCGATTAATATATTGTTTTCCAAACATTGAATCAATCTCTTCGAATTTTATAAGAAGTTTCATTTGGTCATCATCGGCAAGGTATTTCTGAACGAACGGAAAAAAATATTTCTCCTCTTTGTACATATGTCGAAGCAACAATCCAGTTTGTTCTTTAAGGGATAATTTCAAGGAAGAAATTTCAAACTCGGCATCAGAGAAAGATTCAGAAATTTGTTCTGTTAAAACCATTAATCCCGATTCGATATATTTATGCTCGTTTGTAATGATCGAAAATGAGGATTCAGAAGCGTCGCTGAACCAAAAATCATGCTCGGCAGTAAGCGAGTTGATAAACAAATGAAAATACTGGTCTTCCTTACCATGATGAATTTTCGAAAACAGAAAATTCAAAGTGGAAGCTGACCATTCCAATGTCTCTTCTGAAATTCCCGATTCCAATTTATCGTAAATTACATCAAGAATGTGGATCATGCGTCGAATAACATTGTGCTCTTCTGTCAGAATGAGATATGGCTCTTGCTTTTCCCTGTTCTCTGATTTTAAGAGTGTTTGATAAAGAAGGCCTCTTTCAATCCTGCTTTCCAGCTTCTTTTTATCCACGGGCTTTGTGAGAAAATCATCCACGCCCGCCTCTAACGCGTGCACCAGATCTTTGTCGTCTGACTTTGCGGTTACCATGAATATATATGTGGGGGTATCCATACCTTCTTCCAGTTCCCTGATTTTCATGCAAAGTTCTATTCCGTCCATAATTGGCATCATCCAATCCAGGATTGCCATATCAAAATCATTTTCTTTGTATACTTTCAATGCTTCAAGGCCATTGGTTGTCAATATCGGGTCATGTCCCATCTTTTCAAGAAGCCGCCCCAGAAGGAATCTGGACACATCATCATCTTCAGCAATCAATATTTTCATTTATTCGCCTCTATTATTATTTGCATATTGACAATTGGGCATATTAAGAATATGTGGAAATTATATGTAAATCCATTCTAAATTAATTGATAATTTATTGGGTCAAGACGGACTTCCTTATAGTATGCTACTTGGAAGTTTTTCAGAAAGACCTCCAAGATGGTGCGGGGGGCTGGGAAGGGAATAGATAGTGATTTTCATTCGATAAGTTTTCCGCCGTTCTTCATGACCAGCGGGTTGAACGTCGCGAAATCGGCCTGGTGGATGAACACTGTCTCGATGACCTGGGGCGCGCCCTCCCCTTCTTTGGCGTGGCAGGCGATGATGTTCGCAACTTCATCCGGGAACCCGGCCATCTTGGCCATGACCGTTCCGGATATCGGGTGCCTGAGGCAGGCGCCGGTCTTGGATTTCTTGTACCCGCCCTTGCCGTCGGGCGTAGTCTCCAGCAGCTTGCCCACGTCATGCAGAAGCCCGCCGACGATGAGCCGGTCCATGTCAATCCTGTATGGCAGTTTCCTGTAGCTGTCCGTCTGCGCCCGGGCCAGTCCCATGGCACCGGCGGTCACGGCCTTCGTGTGCTCTATGAAATTCACGCCGTGGCAGTCAGTCAGCAGCGTGAAAGGCATCTTCTCCAGCTCCTTCAAGGTCTTCCAGCCGCCGTCCCTGCATCCGTCGACCCAGACCTTCATGGTCATCTGGCGCATCTTCCTGTCCTTTATCTGTTTCAGGAATTCGCCGAATATCTTCTCAATGTCCCTGTCCGTTATCATGATATCACATCTTCACTATGCCCATGGCCCTGTCTGTCTTGGCCTGGCTCTTCTTTCCGTCCTTCTCCAGGCCGCAAAGCGCCCTGATGCAGTCCACATTCTCCGGAACAACGTCAGACTCTTGATGTATGGCCTGCGAGTAGTACAGCATGTCGCCGACCACGTTCACGCCGTCCTTCCACACGGCTATCTCGTACAGGTCTGCGCGGTCCCTGCCCATGTCCTTGGCGATCTCCATTACCTGGGCAGTGGATTTCACCCCGTCCTTCGTGCTTACGAAGATGACCCTGGGCGCAGTCTCCCAGACCTTGAGAACCTCTGCGGTTGTCGCGGGCTTCTTCAGCTTCACTGCGAGCTGGTGCAGATGCATTATGGTCGTCGGGACTTTCACAGCCATGGACTGGATGTTCAAGCCGGGCATGCAGCTCTGCGCGTCAGGCCCATGGTGGCTCGGTACCTTGACTTCCGGTTCGATGGCGTTGATGGGCCCTGTCTTGGAGTCATACGGGTCCGCGGCCCTCCTTATCATCACGGCTAAGACACTCTCTATCCCGAACGCCTGCTGCAACGGAAACAGGGTCCTGCACAGGCCGGTGGTGTTGCACGACACGACCCTGGCATAGTCCTTTCCGAACGAATCCGAGTAATTCGCCGTCGAGTTGAACGAAAGGCCAGTGAGTTTATGTTTCTCCCCGCCCTGGAACAGGGCTTTCTTGCCCAGTTTCTTGTAGACTTTGAGATAGTCCTCGCCGGTGGTTCCGCCCTCCTTCTTCTTCCCCGGAGTACAGTCCACTATGATGTCGGCGGCCCTGAAAAGCTCATCCGCAGTTCCGGCAATCTCAATGCCCGCATCCTTGAAGGCCTGGGCGCCGTCCTTGGCCACGAAGAGCTTGTAGCCTTTCTTAACTGCAAGTCTGGCTTCGGATGTCGGACGTGTCTTGACCACGCCGACAATCTCCATGTCGTCCTGCTTGGAGACAGCATCCGCCACGCGCTTCCCTATGGTCCCGTATCCGTTTATGGCAACTTTCACAGACATTTGCTCACCGTCACCCCTCAAGCGTTTCAAAGATTTAACCTGTATCCATGAAAGAACGGTCTTTTCGTATTTTTGGCGGTTTAAGGCAAATTCGACAAACAAGATTATATTGCCGCCCCCTTTTGCAGGTAAGATATAATGAATGACATAACTTACAAACCTGTCGGCATAATTCATTCCCCATTCAAGGAACCGGAGGGGGCCCCAATCCAGCCCAGCGCCTCGCAGGCCCGCGGAACCATCGAGATATTCCCGGAATTTGTTCCCGGCCTCAAGGACCTGGATGGGTTCTCTCACATCATTCTGCTGTACCACTTCCACAGGTCGCGAAAGCCGGAACTGGTTGTCAGGCCGTTCATGGACACCGAGTCCAGGGGGATATTTGCCATCAGGGCGCCCAGCAGGCCCAACTCCATCGGTTTTTCGGTTGTCCGTTTGCTCAGGATAGAGGGGAACATCCTCCACGTGGAGGGCATCGATATACTCGACGGAACGCCGTTGCTGGACATCAAGCCATATGTCCCGAAGTTCGATTCCGCGGAAGCGGAAAGGATAGGCTGGCTGGAGGACAAAGTCGGCAAGGTGGAATCAGCCAGGGATGACGGGCGGTTCAGCTGAAGCAGGCGGATATTTATCTACCGAAAGCCGATGTCGGGCCTATGGACGGGATATCCCTCTACTTCTACGACGGGAAGCAATGCGACCCCAAGAAATGCTCCGGCCGCAAATTGGCCAGATTCGGACTGGCCAGGCAGGTGTTCAAATTGAATGCCCTGCCGCCGGCCTCCATAGTCCTGATGCCCACGACCAGAAAGGTGCTGTCCAGGGACGACCTCGCGACCGCCGGGAAAAGCGGCCTGGCCGTGCTCGATCTGTCATGGAAGGCAACGGGCGACAATTTTCCGGCAGGCATAAAGGAATCCAGGCAGAGGGCCCTGCCGTTCCTGCTCGCGGCCAACCCTGTGAACTACGGAAAACCCTTCATCCTGTCCAGCGTCGAGGCTTTTTCAGCAGCCCTCATCATCCTGGGCTACCGCGCCCAAGCCGAGGAACTGCTGTCGAAGTTCACATGGGGGCATACTTTTTTGACCCTCAATCGGGAGCCACTGGAGGAGTACGAGAAGGCGACAGATGCGACCGGGATAATCGAGGCGCAGGGCATGTTCATCTGAGCCCACATAATCTTCTGGAGTTCCGGGGGCAGCAGGTTAGGAATTCAACAAGAGGGGTAGGCCGGTGCCGGGGCCCTAGGGCCGGGTTATGTGCCGATTTAAACTCCTCCCCGTCCTCACAGACGGGGCTTCCAAAGGATGAGCTTAATCGGTCACACGACATCGAATTTGACGGATTCGATGGCATCACCCCGCCCTTATGCTGGCAAAATGCTGGAGCAGGCGGGGCATGTGGGGGAGAACGGTGTGGGGGTGAAATCCGGGTTCATCCCGGTCCAGGCACCGTTCATCCATATCATGCCCTAAAAGGATTTCTGGAGTTCCGGGGGCAGCAGGTTCGGAATTCCGTCCTGGATTGGATAGTCGAACCTGCATTTCTTGCATGTGAGGAAACCGGCCAGTATCTCGATCTTGTCCTCTTTCTCGACCTTGAGGTCGAGGTCTCCCTTGCACACGGGGCAGCAGATTATGTCCATCATCTGGCGCTTCATGGTATCGGGCATACAATGATCTGCGGGGTTAAAAATGGTTTCTGTTGGGGAATGATATTATAAAGCGGATGCGTTCGGGAAGCGGTGTTCGGGAAGCGGTGCTCGGGAAGCGGAATGGGGCTTTCAAATGACGGAATACGATATCACGATAAGAGATTACAGAGATTTGGATGTTTGGAAGAGGTCCCATGAACTCACAGTTGAAATATATTTGGTCACGAAAGAATTTTCAAAAGAAGAAGCCTATGGCTTGACCTCTCAAATCAGAAGGGCGGCATATTCCATACCAGCAAATATCGCAGAAGGGAATGGCCGGCACCATCTGAAGGAATACATCCAGGCTTTGTATATTTCAAGATCATCCCTTCATGAGGTAAAATATTTTTTGCTCCTTTCCAAGGATATAGGGTATTTGGATGAAAAGAAATACATTGAATTAATCAACAAATCCGAGCGCGTAGGAATGATGCTGATGGGTCTGATAAGGGCCTTGAAAAAGGGGAAAACATAGGCAATTCTCCGCTTCCCGCTTCCCGTTTCCCGCTTCCCTCGGCACAATTCAATATCATTATAGAAACGTTCATAAAGACACGCGGATATTCCCTCACGGGGCGATAATATGTCTCTTGAAGAACTGAGAAACCTGGATGTGACGCTGAGCATGAAGGGCACGACCGAGATGATTCTGAAGGCCATGGGCACTCTGAACGGAGGTCCGGGCGATTCCGCGACACTCGATGTCATACGCCAAAAGCTGCTGGAAGTCGATGAGGCTTTCGAGCGCCCGCTCGACTCTCCCGAGGTATTCCAAAAGCTGAAAGGCATAGCCCAGAAGGCAGGAAAGAAGGACCTGGAGGCATACTGCCAGGAGCAGGTCGACATGATAGAGGCCAACGACCTTCATTTCAAAGGTTACACTCAGATGTTCTACGGCGACTGCGTCAAGGCCACGGAGCTGCTTGGCAAAGCCGCCAAGCTGGCTCCGAAGCATCCCCTGGCCGCAAAGGACCTGAAGACAGCCCAGAACAGGCTGGACAAGGCCGGCGCCGAACTTTCCAAGGCTGAAACCCAGATAGGCAAGGACCCTGGAAAATCCGAGGCATGGACCAAGAAAGCCTCTGCCCTGGTGACCATGGGCAAGGCCCAGGAGGCAATGCAGTACTTCGACAAGGCAATATCATTGGATTCCAATAATGCCGACGCCCTGGGCAAGAAAGGCGCGGCCCTCGAAGGCATGGGAAAGTTCAAGGAAGCGGTTCCGCTGTTCAAGAAAGCCCTGCAGATAAAACCCACCAGCCAGATTGCCAAGAAAGGCCTCAACCTCGCGGATTACTTCGCGGACGAAACCTGACCGCAATCGGGCAGGTGAGCCTGCCAGAGGGATGGGATGAACTGGTTTCCTGCCATAGTACTTGCCGGAGTGATTTTCCTCATTGCCATGCGCGGGCGCTGGAAAGGGTACAAGATCTGGCATGTGATGGCATTCGGCGCCATGGTAGTGGTGTTTTCCGGGTATCTGTCACCGGTCCGTGCCCTTGAATCCGTGAACCTCGATGTCATGTTCTTCCTGTTTGGGATGTTCGTCGTGGGCGAGGCCCTTGAAAGGAGCGGTTACCTTGCACAGTTGGCGGGATGGCTCTACGGGCGCGGCCGCACAGTCGACCATATGGTCCTTCTCACGCTGTTCGGGATGGGTCTGGCCTCGGCATTGCTGATGAACGACACCCTGGCCATCATCGGCACTCCTGTCATGCTTTTCATCGCATCGAAGAACAGGGTGAACCACAAACTGTTGCTCCTGGCTCTGGCATTCTCCATCACAATAGGGAGCGCACTCAGCCCGATCGGCAACCCCCAGAACCTTCTTGTGGCCGTCGGGGGCGGTCTCAAGAATCCGTTTCTGACCTTCGGAAGGTATCTCCTGCTGCCGACCCTCGTCAACCTTCTGGTCGCATATCTATGGCTCAAACTCCTCTACAGGGAGGAATTCTCCAAGCCGGCAAGTGTCGGTACAGCCGTGAAGATAAGGGACCCATACCTCGCTAACCTCTGCAAGCTCTCGCTCGGCTTGGCGCTGGGGCTCATAGTTCTCAAGATCCTCCTGGTCACACTCGGATGGGATTGCGACATCAGGCTTACCTACATCGCGCTGGCATCGGCCGCGCCCATACTTCTTTTTGCCAGGAACCGCCGAAGAATACTGGGCGGCATTGATTGGGGTACATTAGCCTTCTTCGCAGCTATGTTCGTCCTGATGGCTGCTGTGTGGGACTCGGGCATCATCCAGTCGCTTATTTCCGGCATGGGGATAAATCTGCTTTCCATAGCCGCGATACTCATCATAAGCGTGTTGCTGAGCCAGGTCATGTCAAACGTCCCCATGGTGGCTCTGTACCTGCCTCTGCTGCTCAGCATGGGCGCCTCCACGACCGAGCTCATGGCCCTCGCGGCAGGCAGCACGATTGCGGGGAACATGCTCATAATCGGGGCGGCAAGCAATGTAATCATAATCCAAAATGCCGAGAAACACGGAAGGCGCGCCTTCAGCTTCTGGGAGTTCGCCAAGGCGGGGATTCCGCTGACCGTGTTCAACATCGCCGTCTACTGGCTATTCCTTACTCTAATGTAGAATTATATCATAATATATAATATAGAGAAAGCCATTTCGCGGCCGATGAAGCTGACGCGTCAGAGAACATGGGTGCACAGGAACGAGATGGTGGAGAGCCTGGTGCTGGAGGACGGGGGCAAGGTTAGGTTCTACAGTTACACTTACATGGGGAGGGGCAAGGGCCAGTCATGGACCCCTTACGTGAAATGGGACAACTGGGACCGCCAGCCCCATGTGGACAAGTATGACGGAACCGGCGTCCTGGTTGAACAGAAGCCCTGCAACGAGAAAGGCCTCGAAGAAGTATTGAAACTGGTCCAGATATTCAGAAAGAACCTTCTGGTCATGGAGCTTTCGCAGCTATAGGTGCTGACATGAAGATAAGGATACTGAAACGGAGGAAACCCGCAGATATCGAGCATATGATGGCCGCATTCGCGAAGAGATACGGCAGCATCAACTCCCTTCAGCAACGCGTTCAGATATCCAAATGCTCTTCCCCGGAGCAGATGGTCGATTATATCGTATGGAAGAATATTGCGCAGGGTGCGGAATTCCAGGACATCGTTGTCGTCAAGGACCCGGAGATATTCGACGCGCTCACGCCCAAAAGAATGGAACTCCTCGAGTATCTCATGAACAATGAGGTCCGCTCGATCCGGACGCTCTCCGCAGCTCTGCACAGGAATTACAAGAACACTTATGATGACCTCAGGGCCCTCTCCCGCTACGGGCTTCTCGACCTAGACCCGGTGGGCCGCTCAGTCCGCCCCACCGCCTCCGCAAGCCGAATAGAGGTGGTTTTCGACAGCTAGTTTACTTACGACACCATAACTCATCGAAATAAACGCTGGCCAATCAATTTACCTTTTATACCATATATTTAGACAAGGTCAAAAAAAGGCCAAAATTTGCGAAATATATATAAACATGTACTGATATTACTCTGTAAGACTTAGGAGTGGAGAATGAAGGCCCATAAATATGAGAACGTCGAGTTCGTGATAAACCATTCCGGCGAGGACGGAATCAAGCTCAGCCTCGTGTGGAGGAAAGGAGGACTGTACCTCTCGCTTTCAGGGCTCTTTCTGACGGACGGCTCCACGTGGTATGAGCTGCCTGTCAAAGATCTTGAGAACATCACTGTCGTGAGCGACGAGCCGCTCAAGCTGAGGCTGAAAATCCCATCGCTCGACATCATGGTTTCCGGCCAGAGGGCCGAGCGCCTTTTAGCGCTCAGGCATTTCCTTCTGCCGTCCATATCGGCGGAGGGGGGCAGCGACAAGCTGAAATCCCTCCTCAGGTTCCGTGCATTGGACATCGTTGACCCGGAGCTGCTTTCCAAGCTGCTCAATGTGGATGCACAGAATGTCGAGGACCTGACAAAAATCGCACGCGAGAAAAACCTCATCAACTCGAAAGGCGGCCTGACAAAGGCAGGCGAAGCGATGATAGCCGCGCCGGAGAAGAAGGAGGGCTGAAATGAACCGCAGCCCGAACGAATTCAGCAGCTTCGCCGAAACCATAGCATCACTGGGCTCTCTGACAAAACTGGAATCTGCCGTTGCCACTGCAATAAAAACATCGCGGGTGCCTCCCAAAGAGACGCGCAAGTTGCTCAAGTGCATGAGCGTGCAGGAAGCGAGCAATACGGCCATCTTCCAGTTCATGAGGGACCTGTTTGACAAGATCGGCATAGGCCAGCTCGAGATCATCCGAAACGACATCTTCAGATTCGATTTTGCGATTGCCAACTCGCCTATATGCAGACTCTACCCCCATGTGAAAGGGAAGAAGACCTGCTACATCACAGCGGAATCACTGGGCCATTTCTTCTCGAAGGACCTGAGCCTGCCCGGAACTGTCGAAGAGACAGCATGCCGCAACGCAGGCGACGCCCGTTGCGAGTTCGCAGTATCTCTGCAGCCACTGGCAGTCTATCAGTTGGCCCTGGACGAGATAGACAAATCAATCATCACAAGCATAATCGACGGCAGGGGCCGCGATCAAATATCCCAGGCACTGGAAATGGCCGACGAGGAAATTCTCTTCAGGATGAATATCCTGAAAAGATACAAAATACTGAACGATGACTATCGGATCACGGAGATTGGCGAGACATATCACAAATACGGCGAAGGAATGGGCGCGACCGAGGAGGACTTCGAGCCGCCTTGGAGGGACATGGCAAAGATCTCCAATGCCATATCCGCCTCGACATCCTTTGCGGAGGCCTTCACCGAGACTGCTGACAAGGAACCGTTATGGGACGTGAAGGAGAAAGACATAGTGAATCTTGCCGACGAGGCAAAAAAGAGCAAGAGCTTTGCCGAATTACTTTCAAAGCAAGTGAAAAGCGATATGGAGGAATAGAAATGTCGAGAATAAAGACTGGGATATTTGGGCTTGACCAGCTCATCGAAGGCGGAGTGCGGGACAACACGGCCATAGTCATCGTGGGTTCCAGCGGTACCGGAAAGACCACCTTTGCAATGCAGTTCCTGATGCACGGGATAGAGAACGGCGAGCAGGGCCTTTACGTGACCATGGAAGAGTCGCCCGAACAGCTGATGAAGGAAGCTGAAATGCTGGGCTGGGACATGAAGAAGCATTACGAGAAATCGCTGTTCTTCATCCATCTGAAAGGAAAGAACTTCAAGAAGATGATTGACGAACAGATCCCCCAGCTCGTGAAGGCAAGGAGCGACTACGACATCAAGACCAGGGTTGTAATCGATCCGATGACCCCTGTTATATGGGCCACCGAGGACAAGCTGGCCCAGAGGGAGATGATAGGCAAGCTTTTCTACACGCTCAAGGAACTCGGCGTTGTCATGGCCACGGTTGAAGAGCATTCAAGGCCCGGGGAGATAATCGGCGAGGACGTTCTGCTTCCCGTCTACCTGGCCGATGGCGCAATAAACCTCGAATACTATCCCATCGGCGGGGCTTTCAACAGAACACTGAAGATCATCAAGATGAGGGGAACCCATCACGGTGAGGGCGTGTACCCGTACATATTCGCCCGGGGCGCGGGGGCAATCATCCGAACATCGCCGGCCGAGGCAGTCAAAGCCGACGAAGGGGAGGACTTCAGCAAGGTGTTCGACGAGGCCATCAAGACAGCCGAATTCATCAAGGCGCCGGAGAGTGTGATTTCCAAGTTGAAGAAGATGAAGGAGACCTGGACATACAACTACTCGCCCGAGGAAGTGCTCCAGGTGATGTTCGACTCGTACGGGCTCAAGTGAAGGCCTAACGGAGGGCTTCGATGGTAGACCACAAGAAAATCGACAAGAGAATGGAAGCCAAGACGGTTGTCCAGCTCAAGCACATGTTCGACATGGAGCTGAAGCGCATCAAGGATGACAACGGAATTGACATAATTATGTTCGTCGGAGTTGACGGGAGGATATTTGCCTCCATAATCCCCCAGATGCTCGACCCAGTCCAGTTCAAATTCCTCAACCTGCTGAAGGGCAACCTGAGCTATGTCTGCGGCCAGCTCCAGGCCTACAATCTGAAGGTAAGCATCCAGCAGTACGATTCAGGCTCGATAGTGATATCCGGTGTCGGCTCGAACTGTTTCCTTGCCTCGATATTCTCAAAGCCGCTGTCCCTAGACTCGATGGCTCCGACCATAACCAATCTCATAAACGGAAGCACTGTGCTGAACCACCTGTTCGAACAGAAACCAATAACGCCCGAGAATCTCACAGGCTACGATAAAGCGGTCACGGATGAGCTGGCAAAGCTTACCAGGCAGCTGTTCGTGGAGAAGTTCGACGAGACGCGCGAGTACAAGAGGAACATGGAACTGTTGAAATTCCTGAAGCAGAAGATAGGGAGCGTTGTCGGCATAGGCGCGGTGGACGAGATAATCACAGTGACAATGAACGAGATGGGCACCAGCCCCGCATACATGAAGGAGAAGGACTGGCTCAAATTCATTGACCGCATAATCGAGTCGCACATCAAGGCCAGAAGCGGCGACATAGTGGCGGATGAGTGCAGGAAGACCTGGGTTCCTGAGGTGGAAAGGAAGCTCAAGTCATTCGTCTAACAGGGATGGGAATGCCGAAGAAAAAACCGAAGAAACAGAAGCAGAGTGCCAAAGCCAAGGCTAAACCCAGCAAGGCCGAGCAACCCATTTTGAAGGAACCGGTTCAGCCGGAAACGCCTCCCCCGCCCAGGAAGACCGCTTCAAACTGCCAGTTTTGCGGAAAGTCCATGAAGAACGAGAACACGCGCCGTCTCCACGAGAGGCACTGCGGGTCCAAGATAAAAGCCAAGACCGGGAAGGAGGAAAAAACCGAACCCGGAAACGGCAAACTTGAATCTGCCATACTCGAGCTGAAGGGCCAGTTCAGGGACCAAGTGGAAGCGATGTCCAGGACCATGCAGGACAGGGAGGAGCAGCACGGGAGGGAACTGGAGGAAGTCAGAACTGTCCTGAGGATGGAGATCGACAGGCACAGGAAGGAACTGGATAGGCTGAGCAAGGTAGAGAGAGAGGTTGCCGCGGAGAAACCGGCCGAACCCCGGGCGCCCGAACCGCAACCTGCCTCGGAACCCGGACCGGAGCTCCCATCGCCGCGAATGCCGGACGGCCGCCCCAGGGCAATCGATATGCTGCCGCTCCCCGCCCCCAAGCTGCCCAAGAAGCATTACGCTCCGCTGCCGGAGAGCGAATCCATTCCCGACATAGACGCTGAAGAGGCGCCTGCAGCAAGGGAATCCGAATCCCCAGCTGCGCCGCCCGGCCTCAGCCGGGAGGAAATCGAAGCAATGGTTCGCGAGATCGTCGGCGATGTCCAACCCCAGTCCAAACCCGCAGCTGACGACGGCATCGTGGCGAACAGGCTGGATATGCTGGAATCCAGGATTGACAGGACAGTCTCCGACCTGAGGAGAATACTGAGCAAAACCGGCGAGGAAGACGCCCTGAAGAGATTCGAGAAGGATATATCCAAGATATCCGAAAGGGTCCAGGACATAATGGAGGACTCTGGATACGGCGAGAGCCTCAGCGTTTCCAAGATACCGCCCACAATTCTGGAGATTGTCTATCAGGCGATATTGGACGACATTCACCATGAGATAACCAAGACCAAGGGCTACCAGGATGCGGAGCGCATTGCACGCTCGGCCCTTGAGGAAGTCAGGCTCAAGACGAGCGGAAGCGAGCTGTTCAAGTTCGACGGGCGCAAGATTGTCACTGACAGCCTCGCAAAATCCATCGAGGCCAACCTGATATCTGCCAAGCAGATACAGACCACGTACGATGTTCTTCTGGACAAGCTGCTCGAGACCGTGCCCCATCACAAGGCCAAGAACTTCAAGGGCATGATCAAGGTCAAGAGCCAGGAGTTCGCGGTGGACAGGGCGACGAAGCTCACAAAGGATATGGCCAAGCTAGAGAAGCTGGCTGAAACTACCAATCAGATGGTCGCCGCAATGTCAGCCAACTTCAACGCAAGGAATCTGGAGCTCAGCGAGATGCTGGAGGAGACCCGGAATACAACGCTTGCGACAAAGGCGGACAGGGAGGACATTGACGCCCTGAGAATCAAGGTCGAGGACTCGCTGGAGCGCATGATGAACATGTCCACGGAAATTGCGCTTCTGAAAGCCCAGCTTGAGATGAAGGAAAGCATAACTGCAGCCGAGGAAACACTGCCTGCCGAGGCACCGGAGGAAGGCGGTGCCATGCTTCTCGCCCCGGGCGAGATGCCTGCTCTTGAATCCGAACCGGCCGAAACCTCTCCGGACCTCAATGAGGCCTGCGAGAAGATACTTGAATGTGTCAGAAATGGCAAGGACACGAAAACCGCCATTGCAAAGGAATCGGGACTTGACGCTGCCCGGGTCGCGGAAGGCATTGCCAGACTTGTCGAGGGTAAAAAGCTGATTGAGAAGAAGTCAGGCAAGCGGATCAAATACTCCACCCTGGACAGGGAGTTGGAGGAGAAGCTAGGAAGTGCCGGGGAAGAGCCTGCCGGACCGCAGAAGAAGAAAAAGGGCAGGAAAACCAAGGCCAGGGAGCAGGATGACAAACCGGAAGAGCCCCGGACCGGGGACGCGCCAGCAGCGGAACCCGAGGCAGTGCCGGAGCCGAAGGAAGAGAAGCATGAGGAACCGGAAGAAGAGCCGGCCGCCGAAGAGCCGCCCGAGCCGGAACCGAAGAAACCCGAAGAGGCAGCGGCCGAGCCCGGGGAAGAACCGCCCGCAACCGGTAAACCCGTGAAGGAAAAGCCGGCCAAAGCCCGGAAAAAGGGAAAGAAGGCAAAGGAGAAAAAGACCCGGAAGGGAACTGCCTGGGTGGAGGAACCCCAGCCCGAGGCAATAAAAGCCGAGACCGGGGAGAAACCGCCCGTGCGTGAACAGGCTCCCGAGCCAATTCCGGAGGAACCTGCGAGGGAAGAGCCGCCAAAATCCCTGGAGGACGAACTGCCAATCATAAGGAAAACAATCGGGGAACTGTCCGAGGAAGAAAAAGCGGTCCTCGGCGCGATAAGCCCCGAAGGCATGACAGTCTCAGGTATCCAGTCCAAGGTCGGAAAGGGCATGAAGAGATTCGCCCTGCTGCGCGCCCTGAGGGTGCTCATAGACTCCGGACACGTGGGCATTCTGACAAAGGGCAGGCTGGAGCTTTATCAGAGAATCAATGTCGAACAAATGGATAAAACAGAAAATAGTAGGAGCAAAAAGGAGGTGAAATAGTTGCTCGATGTAGCATTGGTCTCGCTCATTCAGGATATGAGCGAGAAGGCTGGTGTCGAAGGCACCATCCAATACTGGGCTAGAGTAGGTGAAAGCCTGGCCAAGAGAATGGGAAAGGAAGCGTACATGGGCTGGCCTTCTTTCAACGTGGCGTTGAGAGAGGGGCGGACCGCCTTCTCGATCGAGGGAAGTGTAACGGCCTTGACCGATCTGGCCATAACGGACGTCGACGGCGATGTTGTGGGGTACATTTATGCCCTGGAGACCTGCGTCTTCAATCCGACGATAGTGAGGATAAGGTACAGCGTGGGCGAACTGCCCCGCGCTGACTCGGCTGTCGCGGAAGAATACAACAACAGCGTGAGGGACACAGCGGTATGCAACTTCTGCGTCATCCACCAGAGGTTCAGGGAAGAGGTCGCGAAGAACATTTCGATCGCGGACCAGAGCCTTGACTGCGTGCAGCTGGCGAATCGCGGATTCTCCGGCGAGACGAAGATAACCGAGGACGCGCTGAAGAAGATTGGCATCAACCCGGAATATGTCCGAAGCTTGCTGAGGAACTACGCCTGCGTGTATGCAATAATGATGCGCGGCGCAAGGCTCAGGGGCGAGTCGGAGGACGACAAGTAGGAGGCATGAACATGAGCGAAAGAAAATTTCTGATAGACGACAACCCGTTCGTGGACGTGGCAGCCTGCCTGTTCCTCGAGGACATAGCCGACAAGCAGGGCGCCAGTGGAATGAACAATTACCTGGTCAGCCTGGCCACATCCCTGGCGAAGAGCATGCCCGAGGAGGAGTACAAGACCTGGGACCAGTTCCTGGACTCCCTCGTGAAGGGCGAATCCATAATCTCGGCGTTCGAGGACGTTATAACGATAACGCCTCACTGCGCCGTGACAACCAAGTGCCCGTTCACCAAGGGATGGCAGGAGTACACCAAGAGGATAGGCACATTCTCAAAGATACACGCCGACGTGGCCGAGTACTACAACTCGGTTTACAAGCCCGGCACGATAAACTCTATGTGCATCATCCACCAGACCTTCAGGAACGCCGCAGCCGACCGGATCAAGATCGCGGGAAAGCCCCTGAAGATAGGGCAGATAGCCGCAGTCTGGGAGGACGGAACCAGGAAAATCGCCCCGGACGAGTGGATGCCCATTCTCCTGGAGAAGGCCCAGATATCCCGCACTGACCTGAACATGATACTCAGGAACAACGCGGACGTGTGGGTCATGTACACGGACTGAGACGGACGCTAATGCCGCAGTGAAAAGCGGCACCCGGACAAGGCTGGACGCACAGGCGTTCAGCCTATTTTGTTCCCGTACGGTAATCCGAAGGTGAATCATTGCTGGAACTTGCCAGATCCTCAGACCTGATATTCTACAAGCTCGAAGACGCATCGGAGGTAAATAAATTCAGGATTCTGGGGATGGAGGACGGGCGTTTTTCAGGCGGCGGGTTCGAGTTCTTCAGGGGCCTGGGCATAATCGGCTACGAGAAGACCTTCAAGATATGGCTGAGGAAATTTCCGAGGCCGATTTTCATAGTCGCTGCAAGGGCCGGGGACATTGTCTCATGGGTGTTCCTCGAGGAATGGGAGACCAATGCCTCGGACGGCATGGCCATATGGGCTCTCAGGGCGATAGAGACCCTCCCCTCAATGAGGAAGCGCAAGATAGGCTTCAAGCTGCTGATACTCAGCTCCCAGCAATGCGTCGGATACCTGGTCACAAAGCCTCTGACTCCCGAGGCGAGCAAGTTCTTCAAGGACTTGGGCTTCATGGAACCGGCAGAGTTCAAGAAACCGCCGTTCGACATGTCCAGGCACCCGGGCTATCTGGTGATGCCCCCGTACAGGAAGGCGAAGCTCATAGAACGATACGCAGAGCATTTCAAACCGTAATCACATCGTCAACATGAGCTGATTACGGAATCTTTGATTGTGCGATACATTGCACTGACAATCTGGGCGGACTCACTTTGTGATCTAATTCGAAAGGCGTGAGCCCGTCCAATTTCGGGCTATTGTTGATAAATGAGGAGAGTGAAGCCCGAAATCATGGCGAATCCTTGTGGTTGTTGTGATTCAGGTGCGGATTCACCTCTTGCCTCCATCTGCCAGGGATTCACGGCCCTGATTCAGCATACAGAACGGGAGCCGGGCCGTCGTACAATTTCCGTTGGGTTCATGCACCCAGCCAATTCTACTTGCGCCGGCAATTGCCGGCCGGCGGTTCCCGGGGCTTCGAATCAACAACTATATATTTCAGGGAGTCCATTATAGCTAACCTAGGAGAATCGGAGGAAGAATGTTCGACCTTGTGCTTCGCAGAATGACCGAACAGCGCCGGAAGGCTATCCGGGAGAATATGGCCAGGGAGCATGACATAACAATATGCCTCAGGACCGCCCGCTGGTCCGGCGACGACTACCTCGACGACCCCAACGGCTACGGCCACGTATCGGGCGAGGAGGACCTCTACGACGGGGACCAGGACGACTGCGAGCTGTGGTTCGACATCACGCAGGGCGGTATTGGAGATGATGGGGACGGGTTGACGTACTGGCAGGAGTGCGGGCCGGGGAACGCAGGGGCGTACGGGACGGACCCGACGGACCCCTCTAGCCCTGGCTGGGTCGGGTATTACGTCGATACTGAATTGTTCAGCGAGTTACAATCCGGCTCACCGGACCTGAGGACGTATTCCCTGAAGATGGGGGAATATGCTGAGCTTGGGACGAAGATCATATCCGGGACCTGGACATCGGCGGTGCAGGTGAAGGCCAACATCAAAGCGAACTACCTAAACGGGATGGTCGGCGCGGTATTGGTTGGGGATATGCCGATGGCTTTTATTGATGAAGGGTACCTTCCTGGTTTACCTGGGCAAGACCCGACCACTTCATCGGGTGCATTATCAAGTTTATTTTATGAGGATATGGATGGAACTTGGGTGGATAGTAACCAGAATGGACTATATGAAATTCCAATCAACGACATTGCGAATGCAAGAGAAAATGACCCTGAAATATTTATCGGTCTGTTACGACCTCCCACAAGTTCCGACGACCTTGATGAGATGGCCATTTATTTAAATAATTATTTCTCTAGAGCGTTAGATTATACCTATGGAGTTTGGTTTGGCAGGTCTGCTGCATGTATTATAGACAGTGGATGGTATAATTTAGATACGACTATAATAAAGGAAAATTTGATAACTAATTATGCCCCATATGGCAATGACAATTCTTTAATGGTGGATAAAAGCACGTATTATCTCAACCCATCAACAAATGAGGCTTTAGGATTACCTAGCCAAGCAATAAGGAATCCGCCATATCCTTCATATCATTTTAATTTCTGCGTTATTGTAGGTCATTCAGATTATAATGGGATATTTATAAACTCAAACGCGGATTCAATTCATCCGCCAGATTTAACTCAGCTTAAAATATCAGTTCCATTTACATTTATGACCTGCTGCCGGACAACTAGATTCATTGAAAGAGATGGCTCAGATAACATTGGCACTGGAAATCTGGAAGGCTATTATTATCTTGCAGGGTATTTTTCATTCAATAATGTTGGATGGGGGCTTGGTTGCTTTGGGTATTCATCAGTAGCGGGAGGTGGAGCACCGGGTTCTCAGGGATTCTTTAATACCCTAAATTTAGAAAAAAGTATAGGGGAATCTCTTATTTCATGGGGCACAACTTGGAGTGAATTACCAAATCCAGTAGGAGATTATTCAGTAGAATCTGATGGGGGTGCTGGGTGGTATTTTGAACATTATTATTTAAATTATATAGGTGATCCCCTATTAAAATCATGAAGGAGGAATTATATGAACAGAAAAACAATGTATTATTATTGTTGCGAGATAATAAATTGGAGGCAGATTATATGAAAATAAAAAAAATATATTCACTTATTGCCATACTTGTAGCAATTGTGGTAATTATTTCCACATTATACTATGTTGAATTAAAACCAGGTAAGACAACTTATACGTTCTATTATAATGTTGAAATTCAAAGTTTCAAAACTGTAAACAGTTCTGTGATAGTACCATTACCAGCCTTTCTGGAAGATGAAGATTATTGGATAGATGAATTGTTGTTAAATTCAATAAAGCAAGGTTATATGAATGTGACAAGAATAAATACGGAATATGGAAATGGACTGATGTTAAATGCTTCATCTAATTGTAGATTTATTTTTTCTTGTGATGAAAAAGTACCAGTCAATGATTTAGCAATGTCTAGTGATGAACATGATACATCTGCATGGTATCATTTTTATTCGGACTATGATAATTCAACCTCTTCATTAAGTGTTGATGTCGATATGTATAATTTTGAATACATTGATGAACAAAGTACTGGACCGTCAATATCGATTCACATTTTTCCATCTCCCATGGGCTGGTTCGAATACCCCGCATTTACTTCATAATAATCGCACAGGCTCCATGGGAGAATTTACCCCCACACCCACCCCTCCAGCTCCCTCTCCCTCCCCTTCACGTCCCCGGGCAACCGAGCCAACGGAATCACGATGATTTCCACGCCAACTCCCCAGTAGTCTCCCTGTGAATCCTATTGACTCTTGATCCCCTCTGACTCATCTTTCTGAACAATCACAGGAGGCCGCTTCCTCCTTTTCATCGCCATGAATATCAGAATGATTAGGAGAATCACAATCCCGACAATCCCCAGGTAAATGTAATTGTTCGGAATCCCCGGGGCGAAATCCGAATTATCTCCAACACCGTCTCCGTCAGTGTCCTGCCATTCGTTCGGGTCATCGGGGAATGCATCTGAATTGCTGCCAGTCTGGTTGTCCCCGTAGCCATCATTGTCAGAGTCAAGATACTGTGTGGAATCTTCCGGGAACGCATCCTGGTAATCGCAATAACCGTCCTCGTCGGAATCCCAGGTCACGTTGACTGTTATCGATGTGTCCGGGGGAGCCATGACATTGCCTGAAGTATCTGTCAAAATAATTTGAACGGGATAGTGTTCTGCACATCAAAAAATAGGGAATGACCGGGTGAAAAAATGGCAGAAATTGTGAGATGCGAAGCCAATCTATTCATTCGCCAATGTGGAAAATAAATACCTTCCCTAAGGCAATCACCTTCATCCAGAGGCTATCAGAACACTACCGAATAATCGTAGTATGTGTACCATTCCGTCAACAAACCGCGAATTTTGAGTAGAAAACTTAATATTCCACTACCGATATATTGCTGTTTGTGTACCATGCCATCTACAAACTGCAAAAATAGGGAAGTAATGACCCCCAATGAGCAGGCCGTCTACCTCGAGGTCCTCGGGAGAAACGTATGCTCGCTGTCTGAAGTGACAAAAGTGACTGGAAACTATGAAACATCCCGCACAACAATGTCCCGCCTCGCAGCCAAGGGCTATGTCGTCAGGGTTCACAGGGGATATTACGCCGGCGTGCCGCCGGAAAGCCTGGGCCGGAAATACGAGGCGGACAGGTATCTAGTGAGCCACGCGGTGAGCAATCAGAAAGGTGCTCTGGCATACCATTCCGCCTTGGAGCTCCATGGAGTTGCCCAGTCATGCTTCAACACCGTGTATTACCTGAGGCCGAAACCGCTCAGGGGCTTTGAGTTCCAGGGAGTGGAATACAAGTACCTTACTGACAGGAACCTATTCGGAACCATGACGTTGATGAGAGAGGGGGTGAACCTTCCTGTCACGGACAGGGAGCGAACCTTCCTGGATTGCGTGAGGAGGCCGGATCATTGCGGAGGGCTGGAGGAAGTGCTGAAGAGCCTCGCGACCTTCCACAAGATGGACACCGATGTGCTGGACCGATACTTGGAAAAATTCGGGGAGCAGAGCCTGTTCCAGAAGGCGGGATATATCCTCTGGCTGCTGAGGGACGAGTTGAAGGTTCCGGACGAGTACCTCGAAAGCCTGCGCAATCAGGCCAAGGACAAGATATACTACCTGGCCCTGAGGCCGGGTTCCGGAACCGGACGGTTGATATCCGAGTGGAATGTCATAGTCCCGAAGAACATCGCGGAGGCAAGGACGAATGCCTAGAGCGCCGGACAGGAGATACCTGGAAAGAATAGCTGCAGAGACGGATTTCACCAGGGACACCCTTGAAAAGGTTTTCAGGTTGCTGGAGCTTCTCAAGGCAATCACCGCCGCACCGGGCATCAAGGGGAAACTTGCCCTCAAGGGCGGCACCGCCCTTCAATTCATCCACCTGGGATTAAGAAGGCTGTCGGTTGACATCGACTTCAATTACGTCGGAAGCGTCGACCGCGGAGCGATGCTGGACGACAGAAAAGCAATCGGAGAAATGATGCCCAGGATATTCAGGGAATTCGGATACGAACTGGAAGAGATTATCGATTCTCACGCTGAGGAGCAGAATATTCTCCTTTACACGAACTGTGTCGGGAACAGGGACAGACTCAAGGTCGAGTTGAACTACCTTGAAAGGCTCCCGGTTCTGCCGATAGTGGCCGAGGCGGTCAAACATCCCTTCGAGACAATCGGGCCAGTATCGGTTCCAGTATTCCAGTACGAGGAATTGATAGCGCAGAAGACCAGAGCGTTGATTACCCGGGCGACTCCCAGAGACCTCTATGACATCTACCTCTTTTCGTCCGCGGCAAAGCATTTCGACTGGAATTTGTACAGGAAGCTCACGATATTCTACCTGTGCCTAGCCAAGGACGATGTAAGAAAGATTGACATCGGGAAGATAGAGGCGGTCACCCGGCAGGACATCAGGAGGCATCTGGTGCCGATGCTCAGAAAGAGGGAATACGAGGTGGACCTGAGCGAAATCCGGGGAGCCTGCCTGGACATTGCAGAACGCATAATGAAATTCACGGACTCCGAGGCTGAGTTCCTCGACATTTTCTATGATGAAAGGAAATTTGACCAGGAGATGCTGTTCGGAGCAGAATCCTTGACCACGGACCTCAACAAGCACCCCGGGGTTGTGTGGCGGTTGCAGGCCTGACCGGTCGGAACTCCTCACTGTTAAATTAGGTTCCGACCCATGGGAACGTCATTGGGCCGGGCAGCCCCGGCCTTCAGGCCAGTAACATTGTGCAGTCCACAATCTCTCCCCGAAAGCCCAGGGGGGCAGGGGGCGAGGGCCCCCCAGTGACGGCATTCCCCGAAGCCCAAGCTCACCAAGGAGGAGATGCTGGTCCGAATCGAGAAGGCCTGCGGGAAGGGTCGGATGACTGAGAACCAATATCAGAAACACAAGGAAAAATTCCAATGATTTTCTTTTTTCAAGGTGAATCCGAGAACCGAATCGTTCCCAACGTCCGAAGGACTTGGGATGGAGAAAAGAGGATTCGCCGATGGTGCGGGAGCAGTTTTTCAATGAATCCAGCACCATATGGCTCGCAATGTTCTGGCATCAATTGGTGAAAGCGGGAACCGAATCGTTCCAAATGTCCCGTAGGACTTTGGATGGAAAATAAAAGCGTTCGCCATGAATGGGCATGTAACAACAAAGACATTCAACTCCCCGCCCGTAATCGGCATCTGCGGGCGAAGAGATTACAGGCACAAATATTAATATGCACCTCCAGAATACTATGTTTGATGGCTAACTGGTATTCCCAACCCCCCGATGTTCCGGGGACTGTGTTCACTGACATTGAGAAGATCACGGGTGCTGTCGCCAAGTATTTTCCCATCTACAGCACCCAGATGCATTTCGACATGGTCTCGATGAAATGCAATGTCGACACAGGCTCGCTCGAATCAAATTTCGAGGCGCTCAGGAAGGAGATGAAGGCGCTGGGTTACATTCCCATGATATCTGAAGAGGGCGGCGAATACCTCATTCACGTGGTCAAAAGGCCGCCCGAGAAGTTCAGGGGGCCGTGGCTCAATCTCATTCTGCTCATTGTCACCATAGCCAGCACGGTCATTGCCGGTGCGGCGCTCTGGGCCTCGGCATTCGGCGGCGGCATGTTCGAGGGGCACAATCTCCTCAACGGGGCCCTGTATTTCGCATTGCCCCTCATGCTCATTCTCGGCATTCATGAGATGGCCCATTACTTCGCCGCGAAAAGGCATGCGGTTGCAGCCTCCCTCCCGTTCTTCATTCCGGCGCCGTTCATACTCGGCACAATGGGCGCTTTCATTTCCATTCGCGAGCCCATACCCAGCAAGAAAGCCCTTCTGGACATAGGCTTCGCGGGGCCGATAGCCGGCTTCATCGTGGCAATACCCGTGCTCTGCATGGGGCTGGTCCTTTCCGGGGACATGCCCGTGGCCGTCGAGGGCGAGACAATACCCGGCGGAACAATGCTCATAGGCACATCGGTGCTTTTCGAGGCCTTCATGATGGCATTCAATCTCCCGGCAGGCACAGGCATCCATCCCATGGCTTTCGCAGGCTGGGTCGGCTTCTTTGTCACAGCCCTGAATCTCCTGCCCGTGGGGCAGCTGGACGGCGGCCACATTTCCAGGGCCCTGCTCGGCGACAGGTCAAGGTGGGCCAGCTACGGCGCGATGGGCCTGATGCTGTTCATGGGCCTGGTGTTCAGCAGCAGCTGGCTGTTCTTCGCTCTCCTGATAATGTTCATGGGCCTCAGGCATCCGCCGCCTCTCAACGACGTAACCAGTTTGCAGAACCGAAAGAAGGTTGTGGGCATTGCAGCCGCGCTCATGCTGGTACTCTGCTTCGTCCCCGTGCCGATATCGCAGGAACCCGTGAACTACGACTTCGCGTTCCAGCGCGCTGACGGGACCCAGGAGAGCGCATCTCACAGCCACTCGATGGAAGTCTTCACCTCCGCGGCCTGGCAGAACACAAGCTACCCCTTCAGGATTGTGAACAACGGGAACATGCCGCTCGACCTCGCCTTTGAAATCAGCGCCTCATCGAATTCGTCCGAGCCTCAGAATATCACTGCCTGGATATATGTTTTCGGCGAGCCGAGTTCAAATGCAAGCGATCATTTTGACAGGTCCCTCGGGATCGAGGAGGTCCTGCATCTGAGCATGAACATGACATTCAGCCCGGTGCTGGGCAATTGCACTGTAACGGTGCATCTCCAAGAAACTGCATATGACTGGCCAAACATTCGCGACACAGCACATGCCGAAGAGCACGGCATGACGCTCGCAGTCAACTTCAGGCGGCCACCCTGAAGACACAGAAGTACCTTGTCAGCGACCTGTGCACCCTCACGGGATACATGGCCTCGAGCATGAATCCCTCCGCCAGCAGTGTGTATTTCTCCGCAGGGAGGACAATGGCCAATTTCCCGCCCGGCGCCAGAATCTGGCGGCAGGCCGCGAACGCCCTCCTGTAAAGCGACCCAACAGGCTCCTTCGCTGTGCTGGCGGAGCGCCCGTACGGCGGGTCAGTGGCTATCGCATCCACGGGTGCATGGATTTTCGGCCAATCTGATATGTCTGTTTGCCTGATGTCCCCCCCGATGCCGTAATGTTCAAGGTTCAGAATGCTCCCATTGACCATCCTGGGGTCAATGTCCCCGCCCACAGCCCTGCAGCCCATCAGCCCGGCCTCCAGGAGTATCCCGCCTGTGCCGCAGAACGGGTCCAGCAGCGTCCCGCCCTCCCGTATTCCGGCGAGGTTGACCAATGCCCTGGCAAGCTTCGGGTGCAGCGAGATTGGATGTTTGAAAGGCCTGTTCTCGGCCTTCCTGGCCTCGAGCGCGGCCCTGTCCACCGAGGCGATGAGAATGCCTGCATGGATCTCCTCCGCCATCAGGATCCTGACGTCCACATCCGGATTTTTCAGGTCCACTCTGTATCTGGATGACAGAATCCTGCCCGCATGCTTCGCCATTGCCGCGCCGCTCTCTGGGGTGTGGCGCCTGTCCAGCCTCCCAACCCTCACCCTGAATGTCCTTCCAGGGAGCTCTGCCGCATCCAGGCATGAATCGACTTCCCCGGCTCCGCAGGAGAAAAGGTGCTCGCTCACTGACCATGCAAGGCCCAGCCGTTTCGCAGCGGCCGCAGGTTCCATGTCGGTTTCAACCATCAACGCGCGTCCGTCATTGCACACAGAATCGGGAGAAACGCGGCAAACAGAGACAGCCTCTGCCCTGGCCAGCTCAATGCATTCGCCCGAAAGCTCTATCAGATGACGCATGCCCCGGACAATGTGCTAAGGGATTTTAGAGTATCGACCCTTTGCTTTGGGCCGGAGGCGCATCGGGCGGGACGGTTTCTGCTCCGTTCTCGTTCACGACCGTGACGCTCAGGCCGTCAAGGATCACTCGCATGCCGCATTTGGGGCATGCCACATCCTCCGGGTGGCCCCGGCCGTTACCCGCGGAAAAAATTATTCTGGCCGAGCCGCAGTTCGGGCAATCGAGCTTCAACTCGAAACGCCTCTGCTCCAGCCTCTCCAATCCGAATTTCATTATATTGCCCACGTCCGTTGCCTCCTCGCCCGCTGCCGGGCCCGAACATATGTATATAGAATTTATGAATATTTATAATCTTTCACGGATTGGGGTGTCCGATGAATCAGTTCGATCAGCACAACGGCGTTTATCAGGCAAGGCCTCGGAGGGACGACTCATTGTGGGGCGGCATTATCAAACCCAATATCGTCGTTTACAGCATAATTGCTCTATGCATCATTGTATTCATTTGGGCTCAAATTGACCTGGAATCGCTGACGCTCATGGCAATGTGGCCGGAATGGCCCATGCCCTGGATGTTCGTGACCAGCGCGTTCATGCATATAGACCCTTACCACCTGTTCTTCAACATGTTCATGCTGTTCATGTTCGGCGTTACCCTCGAAAAGATGATAGGCAGCTGGCGGTTCCTGAGCCTGTACCTGATTGCCGGTGTGGCTGGAAACGCCGGTTACGTGGTATTCTGCATGGCAACGGGTTCAGACATACCCGCGATCGGCGCGAGCGGCGCGATATACGGCGTGTTCGCATGCCTCGCAATACTTGCCCCCCACATACGCGTCTACCTGTTCTTCTTCCTTCCCCTCAGGATATTCCATGCCCTGCTCCTGTACGCGGCCATTGACATAGTACTGATGAACTCGAACGACAGCGTGGCGCACTCCGCCCACCTTGCGGGCGCCCTGGTCGGCGTGGCATTCGCATTCTACATCAAGAAGCTCATTGCCAAGAGGCAGAGTTACAGTGTCAGCTATGGATTCCAAACAGGATACTGAATTATTCCCTGCAGTGCGGGAAATTCCTTACCCTGATTTTACCTTCGGCCAGGAGCTTGGTGGCCAGGTCGTCCTTGTACTCGCCGTCGTAAACGACCTCCACAATGCCCGCGTTGAGCATCATCTTGGCGCAGACGCTGCATGGGTAATTGGTGATAAAAATTGTGGCGCCGCCGATCCCCACGCCGAACACCGCGGCCTGGATGATGGCGTTCTGCTCGGCATGCACGCCCCGGCACAGCTCGTGGCGCTCCCCGCTGGGCACGTTCATCTGCTGCCGTATGCAGCCCGCAGTCTCGCAGTGCTCTATCCCCTTTGGGGCGCCGTTGTAGCCTGTCGTGAGCACGCGCTTGTCCTTTACAATCACAGCCCCGACCTTGCGCCTGAGGCATGTGGAGCGGGTCGAGATGAGATGAGCCATCTGCATGAAGTACTCGTCCGTGGACGGCCTTGTGCGGGGCACTGTCATGCGGTCCGCATAAGGGCAGGGGGTTATGTTTTTTTCCTCTTTGAGTCGGCGCCGCGCTTCGCCAGGAACCCGTTGTCAATGGCCCATTTATGCCCTTCCAGCTCAGCGCCGCTGATCTTGAGCACCTGGCCCTGGGTATACTTCCTTCCCGTGCTCCAGTCGGTGTATTTCTTCGTCACCTCGTACACCTCGCCGCCGCTCGACAGCCCTGTCTTTCCTCTGGCCCTGACGTAGTCCGAATAGTTTCCCGTGTATGTCCTGAGCGCCCCGTCCCTGATCTCGAAAATCCTGGTCGCCACGGCGTCCAGCATGGCCCTGTCATGCGATATCACCAGCACGGTGCCCTGGTAGTCCGCCAGGGCCTGTTCCACAGAAGCCTTCGCATATATGTCCAGGTAATTCGTCGGCTCGTCCAGGATGAGGAAATTTTGTGGCGATATCAGCAGTTTTGCCAGGGCAAGCCTAGCCCGCTCGCCGCCGCTCAACTGGAACACCTTCTTGTGCACGCTCTCGCCGCTGAAGAAGAACCTTGCCAGGAAATTGCGCACCCATTCCTCGCCCGCGTCCTTTTTATGCTTGCGCATCTCGTTCACCACGGAATTGTCCTTGACGAGGCCGTCCTGTTCCTGGGAGTAATAGCCGATTGTCACGCCCTTGCTGATCTTCACGGTGCCGGACGTGGGTTTCTCCTCGCCCATTATCATCCTGACCAGGGTTGTTTTACCGGAGCCGTTGGAGCCGATGAGACCCACTTTCTCGCCCTTCTCGATCCTGAAGTCGCACCTGCCGATGATTGGGATCTGGCCGAACTTCTTCGTCACATCGATGGCGTCCAGCGTGTCCTTCCCGGACTTTTCGGCGCTGCCGAAGTCAATGCCCAGTTCCCTGACATGATCCTCGGGCTTGGCAATATTTTCCATCCTGTCGAGCTTCTTCTGCTGGGTCTTGTGCAGGCTGCTGAAAGAGTACACGCGGTGCATGAACTCGATCATCTCCTGCTGGCGCCCTATCTCCTTCTGCTGTTTGGAGTAACGCTTGGACTGGTTCTCCAGCTCCAGGGCCTTCTTCTCCAGGAATTGCGTGTAATTTCCCGAGTACGACGTGGACCGGGAATCCTCGATCTCGACAACCCTTGTCACAAGCTTGTCCAGGAGATACCTGTCATGCGAAACGATCAGCGCCGAACCCCTGTAAGCCGCAAGGTAATCCTCCAGCCACACGGTCGTCTCGATGTCCAGATGATTTGTGGGCTCGTCCAGGATGAGAAGGTCCGCGTCCTCCGCCTCCATCACGATCCTCGCCAGGCGGGCTTTCGTGCGCTCGCCCCCGCTCAGATCCCCGACCTTGGTGTTGTAGGTTCTCTTCTCCAGGCCGAGACGCTCCAGCACATCTTCTGCCTTTGCAGGGTGCCCGTAGCCTCCCGACGAGGCAAATTCCTCCAGCGCCAGGGCATATTCCCTGGAGGCAATCTCCATCTCCCCGGGTTCCAGGGGCAGGACGATCTTCTTCTCGAGGTATGTGATGCGCTTGGCGAGCGAGCCGAGCTTCCCGGTAGGCGCGGACACTGCGTCCAGCAGAGAGATTTCCGGGTCAAGGCCGCTCTCCTGCGTCATGTAGCCCATCGTGACCTCTTTGGATATCCTGACCTCTCCCAGGTCCTGTTTCTCGAGCCCGAAGATGATGTTTAGAAGAGTGCTCTTTCCGGTGCCGTTCTGTCCCACCAGGCCGACCTTCTGGCCTTCCAGAACCTCGAAGCTCACGTCCCTCAGGACATGCTGCGGGCCGAATGCTTTCGAGACCGAGTGCACCGACAGGGCGGACATTCCGCCTAACCCCTGAAAATGATTCTCTTGCTCATCCTCGCCGGCAGGGGCAGCGGCTCGAACGGCATGTCTCTCTGGAGGTCCTTGACAGTGCGGGAAAGGCTGTCGGCGGTCATGGCCGCCTCCTCTTCCCCGCGCACCCTGGCCTTGAACTGGCCCGAGGATTTTTCCTGGTCCCCGAACACTATGATGATCGGCACCCACTCCCTTTCTGCGTCACGTATCTTCTTCCCGACGGTGATGTCCCTGTCGTCGACATCCACCCTTCCCGGGAGCTTGGATGAGAGAGCCAGACAGTCCTCAACAAATTCGTCCTTGACAGGCAGCAGCCTCACCTGCGTGGGGGCGAGCCAGAACGGCAGTGACGGCTTCAGGCCCTGCTTGGAGCGCATGCTGGCCATCTCCAGCTGGGAGTAAATCAGCCGCTCGATTGCGCCGGATGTCGACTGATGCAGGATGAGCGGGAAGTGTCTCTCGCCGTCGCTGCCCACGAATGTCATGCCGTACCGCTCCGCGTTCTCGACGTCGATCTGGTCCGTGTTCAGGGCGCTGGCCTTGTCCAGGGAGTCCACGAAGTTCCACTCGTACTTGAAAACGAAGTAGAAGAACCGCTCAGACCACATCTCAACAAGAGCGGGTCTGTTCCATCTCCTCACCAGGCCGACTATGAAATCCTTGTTCTGCTCGTAGAAGTCCTTGGTAATGCGGATTGCGAACTCCAGGTCCTTGGGTATATCGTAACCGATCTCGGAGAGCACATGCCTGGACAGCTCGAACCTGTCCTCGATTTCGGCTTTGGCCATGGGCAGGTCAGCGCAGAAGGAATGGCAGTCAGGCATTGTGAATGTCCTCAGCCTCCTGAGCCCGGCCAGCTCTCCTCTCTGCTCCACCCTGAACGAGTACCTTGTGAGCTCGTACAGCCGCACAGGCAGGTTCTTGTAGGATACGGTGGCGTCATGCATCATCAGGAACTGGCCGAAACAGGCTGCGAATCTGAGGAACACCTTCTTGTCCGGCGTCTGGATAGTATACTGGCGCGCGGGGAACCTGTTCATGTAGCTCTTCAGGCTGGGATGCTCGTAATCGTACATGATCGGGGACTCTATCTCCATCCCGCCTGTGCGCTTAACTTGCTCGCTCACATATCTCTCCAGTAGGGACTTGACGAGCCTGCCTTTCGGGTAATACCGGAAGTTGCCCGGGTCCGAGCCCGGCTCGTAATCCACAAGCTCCAGCCGCCTCATGAGGTCTATGTGCGGGGGCTCCTCCTTGCTCACGCGGCTCTTGGCCATCTCGTACTGGCAGAATTTTTTCAGGTTCTCATTGCTGCCGAACTCGTATCCTTTCACCGTGTTATCGTCAAGCTTCAGGGGATGCTCCTTTCCGTCAACGCCGAGCACGAACCAGGTCGAGCGCATCTTCTCCTCGGCCTTCACGGCCTCGGATACTTCCTCCTTTCCCTCCTTCTTTTCGGGTTCGCCGGCCATAATCTCCCTGGAAAGCTCGCTCAGGGGATGGCCTTTGCACGAGATATTGAACGACTTGTACCAGCCGAAAGGCGAAGCATGAACTTCATAGCCGGATTCGGCAAGCAATGCCTCGGCCGCATGAAGGATCTCTATGCCGGACTCGGGCTTGCCCAGCGAGGGGCTGAGATGGGCATACGGGTACAGGACGACCCTCTTGGTCTCCACCTTGCCGGCAATCTCCTCGACATTGGCTGCAAGCGCCTTTGCCGAATCGCGCTCCTTGCCCTCGTCCCTCTTCTCGAAGCTGATGAATGCGACAAGCACTTCCTCGACCCTGTTCTTCATCCTCTCAGGGCTCACGCTCTCTGCCAGCTTGGTCTTCTTCCTGGCCTCGTATTCTATGAAATCAGCGTGGATGAAGAGCGCTTTCATGCCAAAGTCCCATATTTGGAGGTCGTATAAGTACATTAAGATGCGCAAGATATTTATCGGAACCTGCCTATGGCCGGGGCATGACAGACCCCCTGGAGCTCTGCCAGGCCATTCTTCACCTGGGTCCCGAGGAAGAGGTGGATTTGCACGCCGAGAAGGAAATGAAGCGCCATTTTCTCGAGTACAAGGCATCGCAGAAAAAGGCTCTGGCAGGGCTGGATGTCATGGTCAACGGCACAGAGTATTCCGGCCTCCTGTCCGCACTCGCCGCCGAGGAAGAACTGGAGAATCTCGGCCTGAAGTTCCTCAAGCCCAGCATGGGGGAGAACTGGGATTACAACACACCCACCAAGACCCTCGTCCTGATGGGCAACGGCCAGGGCATACTCGAGCGCTTCTCCTATGACGCTTTCAGCCTCGATAAATGGAACATGGGCCAACAGGTTCAGCGCGAGAACGTGATGATCAGGGGATTCATTTCCAAGTTCTACTATCCGCAGTCAATAATCTCCGAGTCAGAGGATCCGCTGGCCGCGCCCAAGAGAATGTACATACCGAAGCTCTCCATGCTCGAGGACATATGGCGGCATGTGCGAAGCACCGGCATGGTGCCGTTCGAGATCCGGGTCTGCGCATACACCAGAACTGAAAGGTACACTTACGACATAGACCTTGTCAGCAATGCGATGCTCAAGGATTTCAGGGGCGGGCAGGCTGCCCTCCGCAACAAGGCCGAGCGTGGTATAATTGACTATCTCAACTTCGACACCGTGCTCGCGTCCACAGACATGAAGGAAATGGTCAAGAAGGCTTTCATCAACCTTTTCGAATCCGAGTATCTTACGGCTCCGGATTTGGCGCATTCCATGCACATAACCAACCAGATGGCGGGCAATGCCCTCGAAGCTATTTACACAAGGGGCTTCGCAGTCAAAGAAGGCGCGCCCCCCAGGCAGATATTCACAATTAACTCCGAGGCTCTGGCCGAGAAAGCCAGGAAGCTGGAAGGGGTCTAATCCCCCTCTCCGCCGTCCTCCTTCAGCCTGTCCTCCTCCTCCAGCTTCTTGGCCTTGTCCCTTCCGGTCGGCCTGTAGAGCCCGGGCTTGAACACAAGCTCCGTGAGAACCATGGCGGCGGCAAGGAAACCCACAACCACGACTATGTTCCAGGGGAATGGCTTAGGCTGCTCCTCCCCGACGATGGTGATTCTATGGTAGCCGGAAGATGGGTATGACGTTTCAGCATTGGCAATGTCAGTCGCTGTGATCTGGCATCTCAGCTCCCCGCTCCATGATTGGGCCGGAATGTCATAGGACCATGTGCCCGCCGACAGGTTTCCCTCCGTGAGATTCATGGATGCCCAGTTTTCCTGGCCTGTGCCCGGGTTGTAGTAATAGAGCTCAACGGCGTTGGGGCTTTCCCTTATCGGTATCGTCGAACTTATGTTTACCCGGATATGGATCGGCTCGCCCGCCTCGGCCGAACTGGGGAATTCCAGGGACGACACAGTCGGCGCGGCGGATGCCGGGATGCTCAGGAATGCAATTACGAGCAACAGCCCGAAAATCGCAGAGAAGTTACTTCTTCTTGACCTTGATGAAATCACCCAGTGTCATCCCCTGCGAATTTCCGGCATTCCTGACCTCGCCCGCGGCCTGGACAGGCTCCTTCAGTTTGATGTTCAGCGCCTTCTCGAGCCTTTCGACGAGTTTGTCCGGCGGCGTCATCTCCCCGCTCTCGACCTTGACTATGACGCTCTTCTTCTCGCTGATCAACTTACCCAGATCCTCGTGGCTCATTCCCAGCCTTTGCCTGGCCCTGCGTATGCGTTCGCTGTAATCCTCTGCAAGCTCAAGCTCTCCCGAAGCCTCGTATATGTCTTTCTCCTTCCTTCGTTTCTCCCTGTTGTCCAGGCGCCCCGCCACCTCCGGAAGCAGCACTGCGCCCTCCTTGGTTCGGACTGCAGGACTCGAGGCGAATCTCTCGCATTTCTGGCAAACCTGGACTGCCGCCCCCTCGACCATGACAAGCTTGGTCCTGGGAACCGCCGCACCGCACATTTCGCAAAGCATGTTACCTACCTCGGCAATAAATTCAGGGTAAACCATAAATATAGGAGATATTATATAGTTAGCGATGGGATGCCAGTCTGCATCCAGCAGTAAAGGCGAAATACATGGCGGACGAAAATCAAATTGACGATAATGAAGTTGAGGAATTCTCTCATGACCTGAAGCAGCGCATTTCCGCGCTGGAAAGCATGAACGAGCGGCTGCTGGACGATGCAAGGCAGAGCGAGGGCGAGAAACGTTACATCAAGTCGGAGATGGTCAGGCTCCAGAAAGAAATCCAACGGCTGAGGTTCGAGCTTGACAGGATGAAGACCCCGCCCATGATAATCGGCACGATCAAGGACGTGCTCACGGACGGAAGGGTCGTGGTCAAGAGCAGCACCGGGCCGGATTTCATTGTCACGACCGCGGAGTACATCTCCCCGGAGAACATCATAATCGGTGCCAGGGTGGCGCTGAACAAGCAGAGCCTGGCTGTGGTCGGAGTCCTGCCGCCGTCCCTGGACCCGGTAGTCCTCGGGGGCGAGGTGATCGAGAAGCCCGAAGTGAGCTACGAGGACATAGGCGGCCTGGAGGACCAGATGCGGGAAATCCGCGAAGCGGTCGAGGACCCGTTGCTCAAGCCGGAACTCTACAAGAAAGTGGGCATCGATCCGCCCAAGGGTGTCCTTTTGGTCGGCCCGCCGGGCACAGGAAAAACCATGCTGGCCAAGGCAGTGGCCCATCAGACGAACGCCACATTCATCAGGTTCGTGGGCTCCGAATTGGTCCAGAAATACATAGGGGAAGGCGCCAGACTGGTCAGGGAACTGTTCGACATGGCCAGGGAGAAAGCTCCCACGATAGTGTTCATTGATGAACTGGACTCGGTCGGAGCAAAGCGCCTAGAAGTCGCCACATCCGGAGACAGAGAGGTCCAGAGGACGCTGATGCAGCTGCTTGCGGAGCTTGACGGATTCGATGCCATGGAGAACGTCAAGATAATTGGCGCCACCAACCGCCCCGACATACTGGACGACGCCCTGCTGAGGCCGGGCAGGTTCGACCGTATCATCACGATACCGGTGCCCAACTACATCGCGCGCGTGCAGATATTCAAGATACATTCCCGCAAGATGAGCGTTGCCAAGGACGTGAACTTCGAGGAACTGGCCCAACACACCGAAGGCGTCAGCGGCGCGGACATAAAGGCCATGTGCACAGAGGCAGGCATGTTCGCCATAAGGGAGGAGCGCACGAAGGTCAAGATGCTGGACTTCACAAAAGCCATCGACAAGGTCATGGTTGTGGACGCGGATGTGACTGCGCAGAGCGGACAGATGTTCGCCTGAAATATCGGATTTCATATTGCTTAGCGATATTTCAGAATCTTTGATTGAAAATGCCAGGCGGTTGCTCAATCATGGCGAACGCCTTTATTTTCCACCCGAAGTCCTTCGGACGTTCGGAACAATTCAGCACCGGCGTTCACCTTTTGCTTATATTTGCTTATGTTTATGGCCCTTATTCAGCTGATATTCGGGAGACGGCCCATTGGCGAATGCGTTTCTTTCATCTGTCGGGAGTTGCATTCACCGCGGGCTGGGTGCAGCCTCCGTACCCGACTTCTCAGTTGCGGAATTGTCCGTCGATCAGATTGCTGGCTACCTCTTTTTTTTCCGCGATGTCCAGAAAAAGTAATAAATACACCCTAGATATAGGGGCAGCACTACATATTGGAAATATGGAGGAATGAAGTATGGCAGATAAAACACACATGAACGTAGTCTTCATCGGCCATGTGGACCACGGAAAGTCAACCCTAGTAGGCAGAATGCTGCTGGACACGGGTACTATCGAACAGCATGTTATCGACAAGTACAAGAAAGAAGCCGAGTCCAAGGGAAAGGCATCCTTCGAGTTCGCGTGGGTGATGGACGGACTGAAGGAGGAAAGGGAAAGGGGTGTGACCATCGATGTGGCCCACAAGCGTTTCGATACAGACAAGTATTATTTCACCATCATTGACGCTCCCGGGCACAGGGACTTCATCAAGAACATGATCACCGGAACGAGCCAGGCAGACGCCGCCGTTCTCGTGGTCGCAGCCCAGCACGGTGTCATGGCCCAGACAAAGGAGCACGTGTTCCTGTCAAGGACACTGGGAGTTACCCAGGTCATCGTGGCGATAAACCAGATGGACGCTGTGAAGCCCGCATATGACGAGGCAACCTACAAGAAGGTAAAGGACGATGTGACCAAGCTCATGAAGTCTGTGGGATACAAGGACGAGCAGATGAAGTTCCTTCCCATCAGCGGCTTCAAGGGCGACAACGCTGTCAAGCCGTCCGCGAACCTGCCCTGGTGGAAGGGGAACACCCTCCTGCAGGAGATGAACAACCTTGTCCCGCCGAAGAAATCCACGGACCTGCCGCTGCGCTGGCCGATTCAGGATGTTTACACGATCACGGGGGCCGGAACAGTGCCGGTCGGCAGAATCGAGACAGGCGTTCTGAAGCCGGACATGAAGATCAAGTTCATGCCCGCGAACGTCATCGGCGATGTGAAGAGCATCGAGATGCACCACACCCAACTCGCGAAGGCCGAACCCGGTGACAATGTCGGCGCAAACATCAGGGGCATATCCAAGAACGATGTAAGGCGCGGAGACGTGGCCGGGCCCGCAGACAACCCGCCCACCGTCGCAAAGACATTCGATGCGCAGATAATGGTCCTGAACCACCCGAGCGTTCTCACGGTCGGATACACGCCCGTGTTCCACCTTCACACGGCCCAGGTCGCATGCACCTTCATCGAGCTCAAGAAGAAGCTCGACCCGAAGACAGGCGCCACGCTTGAGGAGAACCCGCAGTTCCTGAAGACCGGAGACGCAGCAATCGTCAAGATACAGCCCACAAAACCAATGGTCATCGAGACGGCAAAGGACTTCCCCCAGCTGGGAAGGTTCGCCATCCGAGACATGGGCCAGACGGTTGCGGCAGGCGTGTGCATTGCAGTAGAAAAGAAGGAGATGTAAAGCATCTCCTTCACTTTTCCATTTTCATGAAAAAGGGGGTGAAACTGTGGCTGAACAGAAAGCGCGCATATCTCTGAGCGGAACCGACCCGAAGAAGGTTGACGGCGTATGCCAGCAGATAAAGGACATATCAAAGAGGACAGGCGTAGCCATGTCTGGCCCGATACCCCTGCCCACAAAGAGGCTGGTCGTGCCCTGCAGGAAGTCCCCCGACGGCGAAGGCTCAGAGACATGGGAGCGCTGGGAGATGCGCATACACAAGCGCCTCATCGAGCTGGACGCGGACGAGCGCGCACTCCGCTCACTCATGAGAATCAATGTTCCCGACGGGGTAAACATCGAGATTATATTGCGCAATTAGCGATAAATCCGGTCTTCCGGGAAACGCCAATCGCAGACCGGGCCGGCTCATCTCCATTCATTCTAAAGTCAATTATTCTCTTTGCGAAAGGCGTGGCAGCGGAGTTCCAAGCTTCAGGAACGAGAACCTGCCGGGACAATCCTCACGAATCGATTTCGAAATTCCCGTCCAATTCCTTCACCACGGCCCTTGCCCTTTCGGCGGCTTTGGTATTGCCCATCTTTTCGAGGGCCCTCACCTTTCCGGCCCACGCCCAGATGTAATTCTGATGAATTCCTATGGCCGTATCGAAGCATTCCAGCGCATTTCCGGGTTTTCCGTCCCCGAGGAAGGCCATTCCGCGGCCGTACCAGGCCGGTAAAGACCTTGCATCCCTGCCGAGCGATTCCCCGAATGCATCAGCCGCTTCCCGGTGCCGGTTCATCCTCAGAAGGGTCTCGCCCCTGGCTCTCAGGATCTCTGTTTCGTCCGTGTTCAGGGCCTCAAGCGCTTCAGCGTCCCTTCCAAGCCTGTTCAACAGTTCTGCCCTCAGGATCCTGGCTTCCAGAGGCACAGGTTCGGGAATCTTGCTCAGCTCTGTCAGACCCTCCTCTGGCCTGTCCCTGGCCGAATGGAGCCGCGCTCCGATGAGTTTTAGCTCCCATGCATCAAGCCCTTCGCCGGACAATGTTTCCAGCCATATTCCAAGGTCGTCCAGCCTGCCCGTCTTCAGGAGAAGCCTTGCCTTGACAAGCTTCTGCTCCTCGGTATGCTCTTTCGAGATGACGCTGATGCAGCACACGCCGAGCTCTCCGTATCTCTTTATCGTATCAAGGAGCTTGGTGGCCAGGCCCAGCGAGTCCTTCTGCGTCGGGTTTCTGGTCAATGTTTCGTTCACCGACTCGAGCGCGCGGTCGTAACAGTATGCGGATTCCTCGTACCTGCCAAGCTTGCTGAATATCTCGCCCCTGACTTCCCATGCCTCGTCAAAGCCCGGGTTCAGAAGCAGCGAGTTGTTTATCGCGTCCAGGGCCTCGTCCATGCGCCCCAGCCAGTAGAGAACCTTGCCCTTGGCCAGCCACGAATGGTCGTAGTTGGGGTTCAGGTCCAGTGATTGCTCTATGAATTCCAGGCCGTTCTCCGCATCCCCCAGCTTGGCCATTCCGTAGCCCTTCGCATAAAGCGCATAGTCGAAGTCCGGTTTCAATTCAAGGGATTTCTCGTGATAGGGTTGGGCCTCTTTGTACTTGCCCATCTTGTCGTAAGCATTGCCGATATTGTTCCAGGCTATCTCATAGTCCGGGCAAACCTCGATGGCGCTCTCGAAGAACGGGATCGAGACCTCCCACTTGTCCAGGTTGTAATACGCATTGCCTATGTTGTTCAGCAGCACCTCGTCGTTAGGGTCGAGCCTGAGGGCCTTCTCGTAACTGGCTATTGCGTCCTGAAGCCTTCCCAGGTTATGGTACGTGTATCCCCTGTTGTACAGCGCCTGCTTGTTTTCCGGCTGAATTTCAATGGAGCGGTCATAGCAGCGGATTGCCTCCTCCTGCATGCCCAGCATGAACATTGCCAGGCCCTTGTTGTTCCATGCCTCCGCATTGTCCGGGTTGATTGCTATTACTCTCTCGAACTGCTCGATCGCATCCTCGAACCTCTCTCCGTTGTAATGCAGATTGCCTATGGCATTGATGACGGTCTGGTTGTCCGTTTCCGTCTCCAGGATTATCTCCAGCTGCTCGATCGCCTCCTCGGTCCTCCCGCGCGACTGCAGCAGGGACGCATATTGCGTGCGCACTCCCGGGTCATCCGGATACCTGTCCATGAGCTCAACGTAAGCTTTGAGCGCCTCCTTCCACCTCCCCAGGGACATCAGCGCGACCGCACGCTCGTAATGTATGTCCAGGTTCTCAGGGTCGTTCTCAAGCAGCCTGCCGTAGGCGTCAAGGGCCTCCTTGGACCTTCCCAGGAAAGTATAGGTGTTGGCCATGTTGTACAGCGGAGTGACGTACTCCGGCTCGGCCTCCATCGCCCTGACATACATCTCAAGCGCCTTCCGGTGCTCGCCCGCGGCATCCAGGCACACGCCGTAGTCGTTCAGGATCACAGGGTCGTCCGGGTTCCTGCCGAGCGCTTCATCGAAATATTTGCATGCTTCGCCGTAACGCTTGCAGCCTGCAAGGTAATTCGCCTTGAGATGGGCCTGGTCCTGAATTTCCTCAGTCGGCATCGGTGTTAATAAGGCCCGCTACTAAAAAAACTATTTGGTCGGGCCCCCGGCCTTTCCGGAATAAATGCCGTCCTGGCTGAAATGGTAATAGTCTTCCAGCAGGTCAATGAGCTCGATCATCTTGTTCTCAAGTATGGCCCTGGTCTTGACATTCCTGGTCACAAGGTTGCTGAGCCCGTCCATTGTGTCCTCGTAAGGCGCCAGCTCGCCCAGGAGAGAGTAGATGATGGTGTGGGCCAGGTTGACGTTCTCCGCGGAGTTGTAACCCCCTTCAAGAACCACGCACAGCCTGCCGCCGGCCATTCCCTTCAGCCTGCTGACGAACTCGTAATAGCCGTTGGATGTGAGCTGCAGATCGGACTGGTTGTCCGTGTAATGGGCATCGAAGCCCACAAGGCACATGACATAGTCGGGCGCATAGTCCTTGATGACCGGGGCAATGATGTTGTCCAGAATCATGAGGTATTCGTCGTCCCCCGAGCCCTCGGGGACCTCCATGTTGATGTTGTAACCCCTGCCCTTTCCCTTGCCTATCTGGTGTATGAAACCGTCATGCGGGTAGAAGTCATGCGGGTCCCTGTGCACGGACAGGTTGAGAACCGTCGGGTCCTCGTAGAAAATCCTCATGGTTCCGTTTCCTGCATGGGCGTCAATGTCCACTATCAGTATCTTCTGGGCAAGGCCCTTGGCCTGGAGGTAGCGCGCGGCCACGGCCGCGTTGTTGAATATGCAGTATCCGCCGAACTTGTCCATGCTGGCATGATGGCCCGGCGGCCGCACGATCGCGAAGGCGGTGTCAGCCTCCCCGGTTGCGACGAGTCTGTTGGCTTCAATCACCCCCCCTGCCGAGGATGCCGCGGCCTTGAACGTGTTCGGGGCCACGTACGTACTGTCCCCGAGGAAGCCGCCTCCCTTCTGGCAGTAGCTCCTGATGAAATTGATGTAACCGACATCATGGACCCTGAGCAGGTCCCCGTCCAAGGCAGGGTCGAATTCTGTGATGAGCCTGCAGTCCCGCCTGTCGAACAGCCTCAACCTGCCCTGAAGGAAATTCATGATCTTGACAAGCCTGGTGGGGTTCTCCGGGCTGGACATGTCGGACCTGTGCATTATATGGTTGGAATTGTAGACTATGGCGCATTTCAGGTCGCCCATGTCAGCACTCCTCCTTCCTTCCCAGCATCTTCTCAAGGGAATGGGACCTGATGGCATTCGTCACGTCGCCCCTGGTCTTCTCGAGTATGCCCCTGGCAATGTCCTGCTTCCGCCTCACTCCCACGAGGCTGCTGGGATAGTTGAAGTTCATGAGGAAATCATACAGCATCTCCATGTGCTCCAGGTGCTTGGCCGCGCCGTCGACCGTTCCCCGCCTGATATTGTCCAAAGCCAGGCGCCGAATCTCTCCTATCACGTCGCCGACGCCGAGAATGTAGGCTTCGGGCGTGACTCCCAGGGACTTGTGCGAGGGCAGCTCCTCGCCTCTTGTGTACGAGTAGAGAACCTTGACCTCCACATACTCCTGCATGGCGCTTTCCACTATGCCCGAGTGGAGGATGTCCGGGAAATCCCTGGTTATGCCCACGAGCTTGTGCAGCTCCTCCATGGCATTGTTCATGTCCGGTTCCGGGTCCTTTCCCAGGTGCATGGACCTTACTGCCATGCCGCAGAGCCTGACAATGTTCCTGGAGGATTTTATCGCAACCTCCCGCACCTCCTCCTTCTCGTTGAGTTGCGACTCGATGTCGGAAGCAATGTCGCCAAGCCCGTTCATGGCTGCTGGAAAGCTTCAGGATTTAATACCTTTTGCATCACTCTCAGGCAGGCGAGATGACCTCGACGCTCATCTGCCAGCATCCTTTCTGCGTGTAATAGGATATCCCACCGGTCACTCTGACGGACTCCCAGTCATTGTACAACGGGGCAAGATCGCGTCCGTGGCAGAAGCATTCCAGCGAGTATGTTCGGTTGCCAGATTCCGCGACCAGGCGAAAGGCCGTTCCCGCAGGTCCGTCCTGCGAAGTTATGACCTCCATGTCAGTAATGTGCCCCGAAGTGGTTATGTTCAGGCCGTCAAACATCCGAATCGACTCCATGACCGTGTTCAGGCAGTACTCCGTGCTGTTGGCCGGAGAGATCAGGACTATATCCGCTGCCTTCGTGACGTATATTTCCGGCGCCTCCCGGTACAGTCGCACCTCACCCCTCACGCTGACAGTCGCACCCGGCATAATGCCCTCGGGCAGCGGCTCTCCCGCATCGGGAGTGTAGAACACGCCAATCGAGGCTGAATTGTTGAAGTCGCAGAGTGTCAGTGAAACCGCCCCTCCGGAAATCTCCCAGGCCTGCGTCACCGTGCCCTCGGTTTCCACAACGGAACCCGTGTGCTGTTCCCCTATCTCGCCGATGCCCAACGACAGCGGCTCAAGCATCGCCGAGTAACAGAACAACCCTATCACCCCGGCCAAAGCCAGCACTGTCACTGTCACCAGCAGTTTTCTGCTCTCTATCATACTCTTCCCTGCCTTCATTTCCCGTTCATCACGTCAAGGAGCTTTTCCTCCAGCACCCTGGCCGGTATGTCGGGAAGCGTGATTATGGATGTCTTGCCCACCATGCCCTTTCCGGACATGCCCAGGCCTATGAACCCTATGTCTGCGAGAGCCCGCATATACTCCCAGAACTGGGTGTGGCCCCTGGGTTTCTGGCCGAACTCCTCGCATGCGACGGCATAAGCCTTCTCGGCCTCGCCCGTGGTCGCGAAAGCCTTCTTCCTCATCGTCCTGGACACGGCCAGCAGTACAAGCTGTTTCTGCTCCCCCAACGCTCTAAGCTTGTCCTCTGTCACGACCGGATAGGTGAGGGCCTTGGCCGCCCTGACATGCTCGGGTCCGACAGAGTCCAGCCCATCCTCGTTTGCGGCCCTGCCCGCGTTCTCCAGCAGCTCGATTGCGAACCTGGCGTCCCCGAATTCAGATGAGACCGAGGCGATGAATTCGACAATATCGTCCTCCACCGTGCCCGGGTGGAAGGCGAGTTCCACCCTCTGGGCCAGAATGTCCCTCAGCTCCTTCTCCGCGTACTTATCCAGCGTTATCAGGTTGGTCCTCTTGAGGGTTGAAAGCGTCGCAGGGTCCAGGAACTCGTTCACAGGCTGCTGCGATATCAGGATCAGGGAGATGCTGTGCCTTGTTCCGGCCACCCTTTCGTCGTCGAACCTGGACAGGCAGTAAAGCAGATCGGGGCCAGACTTCTTAATCAGCATATTCACCTCGTCCAGCACCACGATAAGGTGAACCGAGCCCTTCGCAAGGTGCTTCCTGAGTATCTCCAGCATCTCGGACGTGGAGAAACCCCTGTCGGGGAAGTTGGGCTGGAACCTGTCCAGTATCTTGAGCATCGCCCCCGAGCTCGTATTCCTGGACCTGCAGTTCACGATCGCAAACTCCACTCTATGGCCTTTCTTGGAAGCCCACTCCTGAAAGTCCATGCAGAACCTCTTGGCAATCGAGGATTTCCCGGTGCCCACGGAGCCGGTGATGGCTGCGCGCTGGTTCAGGCTCTTCTCCACGGACGACCTCATCAGCGAGAACAGTTGCTGCATGGGCCCGTCCCTGTGCACCAGCTTCTCGGGAACGAAATCAAAATCCAGCTTGCCGAAATCGGATATTATGCGTTGCGGTCTTTCCTCGAACCCCGCCATGCATCCCGCATCCCGCTAGGACACATAAGGTTTTTCATGTTGCGAGCTTTGTCGCGGAATCTTCCCATCGTAATCTATATATAATAGGGAAAGCTAGATAGAATCGAGGGGCAGGATACGCGTAAGGTGAGCTTATGGCGCTGATGACCAAGACGACGCATAGCGAGTTCGTGACACTGACGGTGGACGACCTGACAAGGGCGATCAGGAACAGCATAAAGAACGACGTGCGCAGCATGCCTGAGGAAGAGGCCAAGCACATGGCCCAGCACGTGATGAACTTCTTCGGGTACAGCGAGCGCATAATCGACAACATCCTGGAGCCCGAGGACAGGGACGCCTTCTACATGCTCGAGGACTCTGGCCTTCTCACGACCGAGAGAGAGGAAACGACCCTTTACGACGGCAGGGAATGGCGCATCCACTACTGGATCTTCAAGAAGGACAGGATTCTGGACCTGTGCAGGGACAGGGCCAGGAAGATTGACCCGGTGGTCGAGGAAGCTATGTCCGTGTACGAGGAGATACCGGACGACGTGTGGCGCATCACGGAGAAACCGGACGACGCCTGAGAATCGCCCTCATCCCTTCTTCGGAACCTGCCTGACCTCGGACCCGCATATGGGGCAGTCAGGCTGCTTCTCGTCATAATATTTGCCGCACCCGCGGCACCTGTATGTCCAGTTAATCACTTTCCTGATTCCGTCGATCTGGGACTCGGTCCTGAGGCCCAGGACCGCTGCAACATTCTGCACCGAGTAATCATCCGAGATTATGGCGGCTTTCAGCTCCCAGGCCAGAGCCAGTATTTCCATGTCTGTCTCGGAAAGCCTGCCGCTGTCGCCTGTTTTTCCTGCTGTTTCCAGCACCTTCTTCCTTGCCGCATCCCCAGGTTCCGCGACCGTGAGCGATATCTCCACTGCCAGCTCCAGGCTCCGGGCGACCGGGCCCTTCCTGATTTCGTTTATCACGCCTGGCGTGGTGAAGAATTCCCCCCTCTCCCCGCCGAGGGACATGCCTGCCCTGAGGGCTGTGGCATCCAAAACAAATGACATGGCCAGGCCTACCTTATGTGGTCAAGGCTGAATGAACCGATTGACAGGCCCTGCTTGCTGTACGTGTAGTCTATCCATGCGCGGGACTGCACATCGCAGATGCCCCGTATGGACAGGAATGTCTTGAGCTGCTCGATCTTGTAGTCCACCATGCCGTCCATCACGCTCATTATCTTCTGGATGTCCTGTTCGTCATGCATCCCTTTCTCGATGGCGTACATGGCCACGGCACGGTCCCTCTTCCTGCGCCCGCAGAACGGCTGAAGGAACTTGAACGCCGTGCCCGAATCCAGGTAAGCGATGAGCGTGGATATCGACCTGAATGCCAGCCTGTAATATTTGTGCGTTTTCATCAGCTCCTTGGCAATGGCGTCCACCGCCTTCGTGATGGCCATGTGGTCTGTCGGGTCGTCAATGTATGATACATTCATCTCCGTGTCGGTGATGCCTATGCTTCTCGAGTAAGCGTCAACGAATTTCACAAGGCCCAGGCGCTCGTACTCCTCGAACCCCGAGACTATGAACATCATCTCCTCCCTTATCTCCGCAGGGAGTTTGTCTGTGATTATCAGTATTGCCGGAACGCCTTTGGCCAGACCCTCGCCGATAAAGCTGTTGATTGTGATCTCCTTGCCTGTGAAAGGCGGGCCGTAGATCAGGATGTTGGTGCCGAACGGGACTCCGCCGAGCAGAAGGTCGTCGAGACGGCGGTCGCCGGACTTGACCTTCTCGATCTTGAGCTCCATCTTGCGGTCCTCCTCGCGGGCATCGATTTCCTCTTCGATCAATCCCTTCTCGCGGATCTTGAGCTCCTCCGACTTGGCCTTGAGGTACTGCTCCTTGGACCGGATCTCCTCCTCCTTGCGGTTGATTGCCATCTGAAGCTCTTCCAGCTTCTTCTTCATCTCATGGGCTTCCATGCTGCCTGACTCGCGCATCGCCTCCTCGACCTTGCGCCTCTCTTCCATCAGCATCTGTTCCCTGTAGACAAGGTCCTCCTCGCGCCTGAGCATCTCCTCTTCCTTGTAGGCCAGCGGCTCCTTCACCTGCTTGAGCTCGCTCTCCATGCTCTTGAGCTTTTCCTTGAGCCGCTGTATCTCGTCCTCCCTTACCAGCAGGGATTTCTCCTTGACCTGGAGTTCGCGTATCTTCATCTCCATCTCGGAGTTTATCTCGGTCTCGGACTTCCCCGACAGGTCGTTTTTCTCCTTCCTCAGCTTGTTGTCAATCTCATGCTCGTGAAGTTTCTCTTCCAGTTCTATTACCTTCTGCTTGAGCTCGCCCTCTTTGCTGATCCATTCCTGCTCCTTGGAGCTCAGTTCCGCGGCCATGCGCTGCTGCAGTTCCATGTCTGCTTCCGCGCTCGACGAGCCCGACCTCATCTTCAGGCTGAGATCATCCTTGCTCTTCTTCAGCTCCCTGTCCTTGGCCTCGAGGGTCTTCTTCAGCTCCGCAAGCTCGACTGAGAGCTTCTTCGCGTCCTTCATCTCCGGCGGAAGCTTGTCCAAGCCCTTGCCGATCTCCGTTCTGAGCGTGTCTATGATCTCTTTGTTCTTTGTCAGCTCAGCCTCCAATTCCTCGATCCTGAGCTTCTCGTCGTCAAGCTTCTTCTTGAGCGACTTGGCCGCGCCGCCCTTGTCCTGCATCTGCTGGGCCTTGACATATTTAACAACGGCAAGGCTGCCCTTCTTGACCTGCTGAATCTCTTCCTCCAGCTGCTTGCGTTTCTTGACTTCCATGTTCAGATCTTTGTTCAGGCGGGCAGTCTCCTCCAGAATCTTGATGGCGTCAAACTCGCCGACGTCGATCTTCTTGATGGCCTCGTTCATGGCCTTTTTCGTTTCCTCCATCTCGATTCTCAGGCCTTCCAGCTCCTCCTCCCTCTTCTTAATGGCCTGCTCCCTCTCGTCAAGCAGTTTGTCCTTCTCGGTAAGTTGTTTGCCGACCGCTCCCATGTCAGCCATCTTGGTCTTCGGCTTCAGAGGTTTCTGCCCAAGCCAGTCCTCCAGGGTTTCGTCCTCCCCGCTCAGCCATTTTCTCAGCGCGTCCTGGCCCTCCTCCTTCTGGGTGGGCAGGGTCTCGTCCTTCTTTTGAGGGGCGCCGGAAGCAGGTTTGGTCACTTTTTCGTCCCCCATCCAAGCGCCGAGATCATCCTCGCCGCCGTTGCCAGTCAGCCAGCTTGCCAGGGCTTTGTCCTCCTGGGTTCCGGATTTGGCAGGGGCCGAGGCCTTCGGGCCGAGATTGATCTGCAGCTTCTTGCCCTGCTTCTTCTGCGAGGGAATGTCGCCGGAGCCGCAGAGCTTGCACTTGCCTGTTGCAGAATCAAGCTGGCCGCCGCAAATCGGGCAGGCCTTGTCATCCTTAGGTTTAGCGCTCATGCTGCCTCACCCCCTCGGTATTACAGCAAATGATTTGAGCGTTCATCATTCCTCGCCTGACGGGCCGGCCAAGCGCCTGCCCAAATGGGCGCCTGCTCTGCGTGCAGGAGAATAATGGCATTGGATTAAAATGTTTGGATTACTCCAAGCTCATGGATTTGAGGGTTTCTGATAGTATTTATAGGCAAATTTCCTGCGGCATGCGTGGACTCCGAGGAATTCTTCAGCGAGATGATATCCGAGCTCTTGGCGGGCGATGCGGCCACCCAGGACGACATTCAGAGATTGAAGACCAGGCTCTGCAGAAAGTACAGTATGGATACGTTTCCCAGCAATGCCGACATACTGGCTCATGTGCCCGAGGAGGACCTTGATATGCTGGAACCGCTGCTTCGCAAGAAACCTGTCCGCACAGCGAGCGGCGTTGCAGTGGTCGCCGTGATGACGCCGCCCCTGCAATGTCCGCACGGCAAATGCTCGTACTGCCCGGGCGGAGTCGAGAAAGGCACTGCCCAATCATACACGGGCAGGGAGCCGGCAGCCCTGAGGGCGGCCCAGCACGGATTCGACCCCTTTACCCAGGTTCAGGCCAGGCTGAGCCAGTTGGAGCGCAACGGCCATCCGACAGACAAGGTGGACCTCATAATCATGGGCGGGACATTCACGGCCCGGGAGCGGGTTTACCAGGAGGGCTTCGTGAAGAGATGCTTCGATGCCCTGAACGGCTCCGAATCCCCGGACCTGGGTTCTGCCCATGCGGCGAACGAGACAGCAGCCAACCGCTGCGTCGGCCTCACCTTGGAGACCAGGCCGGATTATTTTCTTGAGCCTCAGGTCGATGCGGCCCTCGTCTTGGGCGCCACAAGGGTGGAGCTGGGCGTTCAGACCCTGAACGACAGGACCCTTGAGTCGGTGAAAAGGGGCCACGGCACAGCCGCTAGCGCCAGGGCAAGCGGCGTCGCAAGGGACGCGGGAATGAAAGTGGCCTATCACATGATGCCGGGCCTTCCCGGGGAAACCCGGGAAAGTGACTTGGAGACGTTCAGGAAACTGTTCTCGGACGACAGATTCAGGCCTGACATGCTGAAGATATATCCCACGCTGGTCATAGAGGGCACAGGGCTGTATGAGATGTGGAAGGCTGGCGAATACGTGCCATACTCCCAGGAAGCTCTCGTAAGGCTTTTGGCCGACATCAAAGAAATGCTTCCGAAATGGGTCAGGATCCAGCGCATACAGAGGGACATTCCCATGCAATTGATCGAAGGCGGAAACAGGCAGAGCCACCTGAGGGAGCTGGCCCAATGGGAGCTGGAGGACAGGGGAAGGAAGTGCAGATGCATCAGATGCAGAGAGGCCGGGCACAATCTTCTCAGGGGAAAGGAAGCGGGCGAGCTTGCCATCCTTACCGAGGAGTATTCAGCTTCGGGCGGGAAGGAATACTTTGTCTCTTTCGAGGACATTGAGAATGACATACTGGCCGGTTTTGCCCGTCTCAGGCTTCCGTCGGAAAAGTCTCACAGGCCGGAGATGCCCGGTTCCTCGGTGATCAGGGAGCTGAGGACAGTGAGCCAGCAACTTCCCCTGTCCGTTCGGGACGCAAAGTCGCTGCAGCACCGCGGTCTGGGCGAGGCCCTGATAAACCGCTGCCTCGAAATATCCGCGGACAACGGGAAAGAGAGAATGCTGATAATGAGCGGCGTCGGAGCCAGGGAATATTACAGGAAGCTCGGCTTCGTGAGATCCGGGCCTTACATGGGCAGGAATTTTTGATACCGTCGATCATGAGATGACAATGCTGGCATAGCCCACTACTTCGGACATAGCGGTGATGTCCCCGGAGTTGGCGTACTTGAGAAGCTCGGCTTTGGAGCCCTGCACAGCCTCCAACATGGCAATCACCGGGCCGAATCCGCACATCGTGATGCGGTTCTTCCTGACAGTGTCATAAAGCCCCTTGGTGTCAAGGTCAAGAATACGCTCGATGGCCATCATGTCCTTCTCCCTGGCCTGTTCCGGGGATATGTAATGGCTGAAATCGGTGGACGCGATTACGACCGCATCCCTTTCCCCAACTGCCTCCCTTATGATTTGGCCGACACGCTGGGCGCTTTTGTGGTCCTGCATCATCATACTCACGGGCACGAACATGCAGTTCTTTGAGAAGTACTGGATGAAGGGAAGCTGAACCTCGATCGAATGCTCGTGCCTGTGGGCCAGCATGCTGTTGTCGATGGGGTCCTTCTTCATGGCTGCGGCCAAGTCCCTGTCGTTTTTCATGATGCCGAGGGGCGTCTCGAAGTCATGGGCGGTCACGGCCACTCCGCTGCCCACGCCGTGATGGTTCGGGCCGATTATGACGAAGACCCGGGGGAACCCGTCCTCAGCCAGGGCCGCGAATCCATGGGCGGCAACAGGCCCGGAGTACATGTATCCTGCATGGGGCGAGACAATTCCCCGTATGCGTCCGCTTCTCTTAGGATTGAGCGCCGGGATGCTGCCCGGCCCGAGTTTGTGGAGGAAGCAGTCCTCTATCTCCTTCCTTAGCCCTGTCTCGGTACCCTTGTAGAATTGGCCTGCGACTGTCGCGTACCTCATGGGTAAGTCAATGGATTTCAGGATTTATAATAGTTTGGCAGAGAGCTTCTCTATCATGTCCCCTGTCATCCTCGCGAGGTCGTATTCCGGCTTCCAGCCCCATTCCCTTCTTGCGGCCGAATCGTCAATAGTCCGGGGCCACGAATCCGCTATTGCCTGACGGAAGTCCGGCTCGTAGGTCACTTTGAACTCGGGTATATGTTTCCTGATTTCCGCGGCCAGCTCTCCGGCGGAGAAGCTGAGCGCGCCCAGGTTGAAGTCCGAGTGATGCTTCAGCCTCTTCACGTCCGCATTCATCAGCATTATGGTGGCGTTGATGCAATCCGGCATGTACATCATAGGCAGGACAGTGTCCTCCCTCACGAAGCACATGTACTTCTTGTGCTTGATCGCCTCGTAGAAAATCTCCACTGCGTAATCGGTCGTGCCCCCGCCGGGAAGGGTTTCCGAGCTGATGATCCCCGGGTATCTGAGCCCCCTGACGTCCACGCCGAATTTCCTGAAGTAATAGTCGCAAAGCAGCTCGCCCGCCACCTTTGTCACGCCATACATGGTGGTGGGCTTCAGAACCGTTTCCTGGGGCGTGTTTTCCTTGGGGGTTTCCGGGCCGAAAGCGGCGATCGAGCTGGGAACCATTACCCTGGTCAGCCTCTTCTCCCTTGCGACTTCCAGAACATTGTACAACCCGTTTATATTGACGTCCCACGCGAGATGCGGGTCCTTCTCGCCCGCGCCGGAAAGTATCGCGGCCATGTGGTATATTGTGTCGATATCGTATTTCGCGACGATTCTGTCCAGCGAGGCCCTGTCCGTGACATTCCCGAACTCGAAAGGCCCGGAATTTCCCAGCAGGTCGCCTGGCTTGGTCTTCCTGCCCATTGCCACCACATTCTCGTTCCCATGAAGCCTTCTGAGCTCCATTGTAAGTTCGGACCCGATCTGGCCCACAGCCCCTGCAACCAGTATTCGCTTCATTTCGCCCAAGCGCTCACATCCCTGAATCATGTCTGGCAACCGCCATATGACGCATCGAGATAAAGCTTGCGGAATCACCGCGGGCGAAACTGCGCATTGGCATGGCCTGCGAAAGCATTTTATAATCACATCCGCTTATGACACATGGTACAAGCGATGACCGCAAAAGAACAGATAATCCTATTGCTTCTGATTCTTATGGCCATCGTCCTCGCGATAGAACTGATGTACATAATGATGAGGAAGAAGAGGAGGAAGAAGGAGATGAGCCTGTTCAGGAAGGAAACGGAACGCTCCGAGCCGCTGGCAGACAGGGCGCACAATGTCATTCTCACAACTCAGAGCATATCGGAGACTCTGGCGGCAAAGGGCATCGATACCGGCGAGGCAGATTCTGTGCTTGACGAATCAAGGGCTTACCTGGCGAGGAGGGACTATACCGGGGCAATCGAACGCGCAGAGGCAGCCAAGCTCGTGCTCCTCAGGCTGAAGAGGGAATCGTCCGGAACGGACCGCGCCCCGAAAGCCCGTACCGACCCGGGAAGGCGGCCCATGGATCAGGACGTTTACACCAGGCCGGAACCCCGGCCCAGGGAGGAGAAGAGCCTGGACGCCCTCCCAGTGAACTATCTGCAGGCAAAATTCACCATTTCCACAATCAAGGACATACTTGAGAAAAAGGACATCAGGAGCGGCGAGGCATTCGACCATTACAAATCGGCAGTGAAGTCATTTGACAGCGAGGACTACACGAAAGCGCTGAGCAGCGCCATCAAGGCCGAGAGGGTGCTGGATTCGGGGACGCTCGCTCTGATAGGCGAGGAAAAGATTCCCCCGGTCGAAGGCGAGGTTCTTGAAGTGTGGGCCTGCCCGGGCTGCGAGTCGGAAGTCTCCGAGGACGATACCTTCTGCAGGAAATGCGGCCAGAACCTCAGCAAAGCCCGCGCCTGCCCGGGATGCGGAATCGAGACAGAGGTCTCAGATGCCTTCTGCAGGAAATGCGGCCAGAATCTGAAATAGAACTCACGACACTATCTTGCCGTTCTTCATTATCGTGCGGGTCTTGCCGTCAGAATATGTGGCAACGATTGTCGGTTTGTAAAACAGATAATCGCGGTGCGTCTTGGAGTCGTTGCGGCCCCCGTCCATGTCCAGGTTGTTGCCGAATGCTATGTGGGACGTTTCGCTGGCCTTCTCGTCCTCGAGCATGATGCCGGAAATCTTCGCGCCCGGGTTCAGGCCGATTCCGAGTTCGCCGATGGTGCTGGCCATCCTGTCGATGTTTGACAGTTCCCAGACCTGCTTTGCGAATTCGATGTCGGCGCACTCGGCGGAAACCAGCTTGCCTGCCTCGACCTTCAGGGTCAAGGGGCTGGGCACGCTTCCCAGGTCGCCGATGCTTCCGTCAACCACTACCACGCCGTTGGTCCCGTCCTCGACAGGCGCGCACCAGACCTCGCCCGCGGGAAGGTTTCCGAAATCTCCCTTTTTGATCTTCACATCTGTCTGCCAGAGTCTTCTTCCCAGTTCCATCTTGAGATCCGTTCCGGATGGCGCGGTGATATGAACGCGCTCGACATTGAGGAAAACCTGCATCAGATGGTCGGCCTGCTTCACGATCTTGGAATAGTCCACCTTCATGGGGCCCTCCCTCATCATGCCGGTGGTTATTCCCGGAGCATGCCCGACCCTGGCCTTGTACTGTATCTCCTCGTAAAGCAGCTTGACTCTGAAAGGCGTCTCCCTGGAATCGGACTGGAATGTGTTGATTATGACTCCGTAATCCTTGAACATGTCGGAAAGGTCCTTCGGGATGTCCATAATGGGTCTCGCGTGCTTCGAGAGGGAATAAATCATGGTGTTTGCGCCAAGGTGCCTTGCCCCCTTCTCGAAGGCCATGCCGATGTCCTGCTTGCTGTCGTCCAGAACAATGAGAAGGTCATCACCTTTTTGAACTGAGAGAACCGTGCTCAGGGCGTTCTTGGCGCCTTCGACCATCTCGTCGAACTGCGCGTCCATCCCCCCGGAAGGTTTGGCGCCTTTCATATGCTATGATAAGGCACAACTAATATATAAATTGTTATCCTGGCTTAAGTCGGCAATGCCCTGCCTCCCGTTTCTGCGCATATCTGCTCAAGCTGGTAGCTTTAACAATTTCATAATAATATTTTGGGAAATTTTCAATGTTGCATTCGGCATAATGACACTGAGTTCAGACTAGTTTGTCAATAATTTAGTGATATTGAGATTATTGCTAGGGTCTAGGGTCTGCGTTATCATAATGGAATAAAGGGTCTAGGGTCTAGGGGGGCTGGCTTGGTCTGGACAAGCCAGCAAATGCGATTTGGAAGCACCCCCAGCGCCGAATCAGAGATTCGGCTTGGTCGCGACACATGTGTCGCTCCTAGCCCCTAGTCCCTAGCCCCTAGATCCTAGACCCTAGACCCTAGCCCCTGAACCCAATTATTCACCAATAAGTTGACAGACTCGTTCAGACAGAAACTTAATTAGACGGTGCGGGATTTCATGCCCGATACCATGAACGAATACGACATCAAGCGCGGCCATTTCGAGAAGATAGAGGGCGACAAGCTGGAAACACTGATGAAAGATCTCTTCGGAACCGTGAGCAGGGACGGGGACAAACTCAAATCAAGCTTCGGCGCAATGGAACTTATCTCAGTCTGGATGGGCGGAAAGAAATCCATCTTTGTCGAGACAAAGATGAACACAAAGGTGGACGACAAGACAGCTTCGGAAACAATCAGGCTCTACAACCAGTTCCTCGAGAGGTCCACGGGTTTCACGGCGAAGGAAAGAAGGAAGAAAATGTCCAAGGACTGAACCGCGTTCCGAATCATTCATTCTGCGATCCTCAGCCGGAATCCTTCCTTGCCTGGTCCTTCAGGCTGGCTGCTATAACCGGCCCTATGCCTGGCAGAGAGTCCAGCTCCCTGAAGTCTGCCTCGAGTATCTTTCCAGGGCCTGTGAACCCGGCATCGAACAGCGTCCTGGCCCTCTTCCGGCCTATGTTTCTCATGCTGGCCAGCGGCAGAAGCTCCTCCCTTATTCCGTATCTCACTCTCATCACCAGCGGGTTGAGCATTCCTGTCAGTGGGCTACCGAACAGCCTGGCCAGCTCTCTCAGCGAGTAAAGCATCCACTCTGCGCTGTCAACCCTGTTCCTTATGTCTCCCGGGCCGACCCCGAAGAACTCGGCAATGTCATTCTCGGGCACCTCGTCCATCCACTGCTTCAGCAGGCTGGCTGTTTTCAGTGCGGAGAGGTAATCCGTGTATTCCTCCGACGACTCATCCGGCACTTTCAGCAGGGATTTGGCCTTGCGCTCCTCAGCCAGGGCCGGGACCCAGTCAAGGTCGCTCTTCCTGAGGAACAGCTGGTAAACGTCGGGCGTGGAGCAGCACACATGGAGCAGGGACATCTCGTCAGCCCCGACGAACTCGGAACTGTCCACAGCCTGCTTCATCATGACCGCAGACAACGGATCTATGTACAGGTCCGACGTCCGCTTCCCGAAGAGCGTTGCGCCGAATCCCGCTCCGTCGGAAGTGATGAGTCCGTTCTCCTCAAGGAAGGCCAGGACATTCTCGATCATGCCCTCTATTGTCCAAACGTCAGTTTGATGCGCGAAGAAGCTCTTGTCTATGAAAGCCATCAATTCCTTCCTGTCTCCAGCATAGCCCGTGGCAATGGCCGCGAGTATGTGGCTTCGAAGCGCCGGTTCCGCACCTAGCTTTGAGGTGATGGACTCGGGCTCGCCCAGAAGGTACTCCTCCATCAGCCGGGTTTTGGCCCCCCTGCTCTTGGCGAGGAGGACAGCCTCCCCGTAAGGGTCGAACTGGGGCCTTCCGGCGCGGCCGCACATCTGCTTGATCTCCATGACTGGTATCGGGACGTTCCCGTAATTCGCGTCGAACCTCGTGGTGTCCCTGACAACGACTCTCCTGGCAGGCAGGTTGATGCCAGCAGCCAGGGTCGGAGTCGCCACTATGCACTTGAGCATCCTGTCCCTGAAGCTCCGTTCTATGAGCTTCCGCTGCCTGTCAGTGAGCCCCGCATTGTGAAATGCAGTCCCGCCCCTGACGCATTTGGCAAGTCTCGCACCCGTGGACGTGGACTCCTCCTCGCTCATGTCCAGGCGGCCGGCCAACTCATTCAGACGCTCTGTTTCCTCCTCCGAGAGCACGCTTTTCTTCAGCGTGTGGGATATCCTCTCGGCCACGCTCTCGCTCGATTTCCTCGTGTTCACGAAGAAAAGGATCTGACCGCCTTCCGAGACTGTGTCGCATGCGAGCGCAGTCAGCTCGTCAGGCTGTTTTGCAATCTCCTTTTTGGTCGAATCAGTAAAATAAACAGTGTCGCCGAACAGGACGCCCTCTTTAAGAGCCACAGGCCTCCAGTCGCTCCTCACATGTCTTGCCTGCAGCCATTCAGCGATCTCTATGGAGTTGCGGATCGTGGCCGAGAGCGCGATGAACTGTATTTCCGGGTTAAGGTCCCTCAGCCTGACCAGGGTTATCTCCATGGTCGGTCCCCTGGAAGGGTCGTTGATGAGGTGTATCTCGTCGGCGACTGCGACGCCTATCTCGTACATCCAGTCGGATTTGTGCCGCAGAAGGGAATCGGCCCTCTCGGATGTGGCCACGATTATGTCGAGCTTTCCCAGGTCGGGGTCCGGGGCGTCGAAATCCCCCACTGTCTTGCCCACCTTTATGCCCAGGCTCTCGAAGGCCTTCAGCTCGTCATATTTCTCCGAGGCAAGGGCCCTGAGCGGGACTATGTAAAGCGCCCTCTTCCCCTCCAGCACTTTTTTCAGGACGCCTATGTACGCCACCAGCGACTTGCCGCTTGCAGTGGGCGTCGCGAGAACAGTGCTCCTGCCCTGGAGAACATGCTCCAGCGCGTCAGCCTGCGGCGGGTGCAGTTCGCTTATTCCCATATTCTTGATCAAGGTTGCGATACGCCCGTCTATGTCCAGCTCATCTACCCTCATGATTCATCATCGGCCTTTTCCGGGCTGCTCTCCGCCGGTTGGGTGATGTCCGGTTCCGATTCGGTTTTCTCAGCCGGGCCGCCGAACTTTCTCACGACAAGGTATGCAAGGACCAACAGCATGACCGCAAGGACGGCTCCGAGAATGTAGTACAGCGTGTAATCCGAGCCGACGCCTATCACATCTATCTCGAACTGGTTCTGCTCCGACAGCGTCGATGCTGTGTTACCGTACCTGTCCGTTGCGTTCACATAGTAGTATATTGTGCCGCTCCTGCTCTGGGCCGGTATCGTGAACTCGTAATAGTCGCCGCCGACATTGGTCATTGTGCGGTTAACCCACTGATTGCCGCCCACGGCCTTGAAATACAGGTAAACAGTTTCGACGACGACATCATCGGTCACGTTGGCCCTGACAAGGACTTTGGTCTGGTTGTCCAGATATTCGGGGATAACAGAATTGATGAGCGGCGCCGTAAGGTCGATAATCTGGATCGAGAGCGTTCCTGTGGAGTTGAAATTTCCAGACGCGTCAGTCGCAGTGATGTTGTACTGGATCTGGCCCGTGTTGTTTTGGGCGGGGATTACGGATGTGAATGTGTTGCCTGTTGCATTTGCGAGCATGGGCACGCGGACATAGGAGTTCGAGCCGATAGCCCTGTAATGGAGTGAGACGTTCCTAAGTTCTATGCCATCTGTCACAGCGGCCCAGACATCGATGTCTCTGAATACGGTTGCCTCCATGACCTGCACATGCATTATCTCCGGCTTCACACCGTCCACCACATCCACGCTGTGCAACTGGGACCGGTTCGTGTAGTTCGCCGGGTTCCGGGCAATGTTGAAATACGAGTCTGCGGCCTCGATGTAATAATACACGGTGCCGAGGGCCAGCTGCGCAGGTATTGCGGCAAGGTAAGTGTCCGTGTATGTCAAAACCATTTCTACGGAATGGTTCACTCCACTGAGTGAGGTGTACTTCAGCTCGACCGAACTTACCGTGCCCCACTGATCGGTGACAACAGCCATGACATTGTATTCCTGGTCGTAACTGACAGTGTCCTGGCTGGGATAGTACTCGATGGCCGGCGGGTCAATGTCGGCGCTTGTCGAGAAAGAGAACGAGAAGCTCGAAAGAAGCGCGTTGCCAGCAAGGTCCGCGGCCGACGTGTTTATCCTGACAACATACCCGGACTTCTGGTACTGAAGCGGCGTCCTGGGTGTGAACGATGCCCTATCGCCGTAGGTGTTCCATACGGCCTGATTGCCCTGGCAGTCGCCCACGAGCCATGTGGTTGTGCCGTCTGTCCATGAGAATGCGGCTTCCGCGGAATCACGGTCCATCGGCTCCGAGAATCTAAAGGTGAAGGCTGTGAATATGGAGACATCGGTGTCGCCGTTTGCCGGGACAGTGGACAGCACTCTCGGCCCCCACACATCAGTCAGCACGGTTGTGATGTGGTACAGGTTCTCGTTCGGGGTTTCGTTTATCTCCCATGTGAAAAAGGACTGGTTGAACCTGTCAACATGAATGGCGTGCTCTCCCACGAAAGACCTGCTGAGATTCAGAATGACAGAGTCCGGGAACGCGGCCCCGCCGTCGTAAGATACGGCCGCCCTCGTGTAATTCACCTTCGTGGTCTGGTCCTGCTGGCGCCATGTCACCCAGAGCGAGGAGCCGTCAGGGCATCCCGAGACATGCGGCATCTGGGCGACGGTTGCCATTATCTTCGGGCTGGCAAAGCCGTCGGAAGAATTCGCATATCTTATCCCAGCGCCGGTTCCGTACTGCCAGACTATATGCGTTACCCCTGAATCATCAAGGAATACATCAGGTATCACATCCTCGCCGAAGTCGGAGGCCACGGCTGCGTTCCTTGTGAAAGCCGCTCCCGAACTCGAGTTTGTGAAGTAAATGTCCTGGTCGCCCTTCCTCGAATCGTACCATGTCAGGGATATGGCTCCTGAGGAGTTCATGTCAGCCTTGGGCCTGAGCCTGTTTCCCGAGCAGCTGTCGCTGACCATGACAGGCGCGGAGAAAGTGAGACCGCGGTCATTTGAAACGGCGCAGAATATCTGGTTCTCGCCCATTCCATATTGGGAGGATATGCCTCCCGCGGTGACGACAGAAAGCTCGTTCGAGGACCAATCGACCGCATACACGCTGTTCAAGTGTCCTGTCAGGTTCTTCCTTTCCACGCCGGAGTAGGGACTGGCATCGTTGTACCAGATCTTTGCCTTGGGGTCAGAGGCGCCCGAGATTATCTCTGCGCCGGATTTGCTCCAGTCAATCGAATTGACTCTCCCGGTGTGCATGCCAGTCATCCATCGGATGTCGGCAGTGTTGGAAATGTTGACAATGGCTATCGAGCCGTTGCCCAGGCCTGCGGCGACATGCGTGTCGCCGGGCGACCAGGCAACCGAGTGTATCCACTGGGTCATGTACACATCTCGTATCTTCTGGCCCGTGACCGGGTTCCATATCTTGAGCGTGGAATCCTTTCCGCAGGTGGCAAGATAGGTCCCGTTGTGGGAGAAGGCTATGTCAGTGACAGACATCGTGTGGCCCTTGTCCGGGTCGGGAGTGAACTCGCTTCTGGTCCAGTTGGAATAACCCGCAAGGCTCCAGACTGTGATGTTGAAATGCTGCGAGGGCGTGCCGGACGGCACCCCTGTCCCGTACCTTCCGTTGTAGGCGACAGCAAGGTATTGGGAGTTCGGCGAGAAGCACAGCGCGTTGACATAGTTCCTCGTTGGGAGGCCGTTCACGCTGTTCAGCCTGGCCGTCTGCGCCAGCGTGGTGGTGCTGTGGATAACGACGTCATGGTCGTCCGAGCCTGTCGCCAGCATATTTCCGTTCGCTGACCAGTTGAGCGCCGTCACTGAAGAAGTATGCGACGTGATGTTCCTGAACAGCGAACCTGTTGCGGCGCTCCATATCTTTACCGTGCTGTCCTCGGACCCGGAAGCCAGATAGGTTCCGTTCTGGGAGAACTCAACGTCCCTCACCGCCCCGGTATGCCCGGAGATCTCCCTGATCAGCGCACCGTCCGTGCCCCTCCATATCCTGATCGTGTTATCGGACCTGAATTCCTCCCAGGCAACTGCCAACCTTGAGCCTGATGCGGCTATCGTGGGATGCGACTGCGTGCCAGCCTCGGTGTCGCTGACATGCGTCTCGCCGAATGTCATGCCGCCGTCCGCGGACCGACTGAGCATGATGTCCCCCCCGTCCGCGGAACCGTCCTCCCAGGCGAAGTAAAGATTTTCTCCGGAGACACCGATTCCACCGACTCTCTGTATGCCCAGTGTGTTGTTGTTAATCCTGGCTGCCGGGGCAAATGTTGTTCCGTTGTTCGAGGAATAGGAAAAGTAGGCGTCCGTGTTGTCTATCACGCGCTCGGACCAGGAGACATAAATCCTTCCCGAGTCGGAGACAGCCATGCTGAGCCCTTCCTTCACATTGGTGTTGGTCCTTATCTGGACAGGAACGGGGGACATGCTGACCTCCCCGGAAACCAGAGGAAAGGAATTAATGAAAGCGAATGCGCCTGATATCACCAGCGACAGGGTGACAATCACTGTTAGCAATCTCATCGGGCTCACCAATCTCCCATCATAAAGAATGGATGCAGCTATTATACTTTTTCCATGCTTCAGCAAATCCTTGGCACGGGATCCCCTGCAGGCGGCTCCAGTATCCTCTTGCCCCCCACGGCCGTCCTGACCACCACCCCGCGGATGTTTTCCTGCGCCTTGCCAATAACGCAGGCGTTCCTGCCGTACTGGCTGCGCCTGATTGCCTCCAGCACGCCCTCGGTGAAGTCCGGGGCCACGCCGATCAGCATCTTGCCCTCGTTTCCCACCTCCAAGGGGTCTATGCCCAGAAGCCCGGACGCGGCAATCACCTGCGGATTGAAGGGCAGCTTATCCTCATCCACCGATATGCCGACCTTGGATTTCACGGCCCACTCATTCAGGGCGTTGGCAACCCCGCCCCTGGTGGGATCCTTGGCTGCGACGAGCCCTCCGGCCTCCAGGGCATTTTTCATCAGCAGGTTCAGGGGCGCATTGTCGCTCTCCAGCGTGGTTTGGAAGTTGTAACCCTCGCGGAAGCTCATCAGGGCAATGCCGTGGTCGCCGATTGTGCCGGTGATGACGATGTCATCGCCAGGCATGATATTGCTGTCCTGCAGCCATTTTTGTTTCCTCCCGGTCTTCTCCTCAAGAACTCTGTTGTTGTGCTCCAGAGCCGGGTGGGTTCTGCCTACCGCAGAGGTGGTGACCATCATTTTATCGATGGCGCCCTTCTCCACAACCTTCGTGTCGCCCGCGATGACCGGAACCCCGCACTCCCTGCAGGTGCGGCCAATGCTCTCCATCACCCCGGAAAGCACATCCAGCTCAAGGCCGTCCTCCATTATCAGGCCCAATGAAAGCGCGACAGGCTCTGCGCCCATCGCGGATATGTCATTCACTGTCCCGCATACCGCCAGCCTGCCAATGTCGCCTCCGGGATAGAACAGCGGCTTGACAGTGTGCCCGTCAGTGGTGAAAACCATGCCCTCGATAACGCCGGAATCGTCCATCTGCTCCAGGCCAATCTCGGGCCTTGGGTCGGCAAGGGCGCCGAGTATATGCTTCCTGAGAAGCTCCTGCATGGCCTCGCCCCCGGCGCCGTGGTTCATGTTGATGCGCTCTGTCATTGAACTCCCAACCCCGTTTTCGTATAAAAATTTACTACATGTACGTTGCTTGAATGAATTTTCATTATATATCCACCCCGGAATGAGGGCATTGCATCCACAGAAAACAACGGGATGCAGAAGTGAAATAATGAAAACCAAAAACGTACAAAACGTAGAAACGGAAAGCAAAACGAACGAAAACGGAGAAATGAACCTCCAGAACATAATCCTGGTCGGGCAGTGCAACGGCACATACGCCAATGCCTCTGTCACCAAGGAGTTCCAGGCAAAGGTCCTCGTGAGTGCGAGACCGGACGGCACCGTCATCGTGCACAACCTGAGCAACGGGGTGCGCCCGCTGTGCTACATAGACGGCGGAGCCGAAATAAGCCTGGCAAGGAACATGGCCGACGCGGAGATAGAGTTCTTCGCCACGACCGAGGACGGGCAGCAGCTCACACTCCAGTTCACTGAGATAATCGCCATGCAGGGCGTAAGCTCGGGCAAGCAGACGAACTCGCTGGCAATGTCAATACTGAAATGCGTGTTCGACCTGGGCGGCAACTACGGCCGCACCACAATCGCAAGGGTCCTGACAGGCAGCGTCAGCAAGAAGATTCTGACGATCAACATCTCCAAGCTGGGTACTTACGGCATAGCCAAGGAATCCAGCATGAAGGAAGTGCTCAGCCTCATAGACTGGCTGATACAGGAGAACTACCTCGCATATGTCGAGGACTCGGAGTTCCCTGTGCTTGTGGTCACGAGCAAGGGCCTGGATGTCCTGGCCGGCGGCGACATTCCGGTCGAGGCGCAGTCCTCGCTTGACATAGCCGAGGTCGAGAGGCGCAAGTCAGTTCTCAGGGAATGGCGCGACAGGAAGTCCGCCGAGATGGGCAAGCCCAAGTACTTCGTCCTCAAGAACCGGACCATAGCGGAGATTGCCAGCAGGGCCCCGAAGACGATCGAGGAACTGCAGGGCATATACGGCATAGGCCAGGTGAGCGCGCAAAAGTTCGGCCCCGAGATACTCGGGATGTTTTAACCCCGTGCCAAGCCCTTCGGGCACAGGCAACATTTCAGGCTCGGCAGCCCTCCCGGGGACTGCCGAGCCTTCCTTTTTTCTTTCATAGAAACTTATATATCGCCATATCCCGATTAAGCATCCCGGGTGAGCGATTGGTGAAAAAGACAGTCAAGAAAATAGTGCTTCTGGGCGAATCGGCAGTGGGAAAGACGAGCCTTATAAGGCGTTTCGTCCATGACGAGTTCTCAGACAGTTACATATCCACTATCGGGACCAAGGTCAGCAAGAAGGTCCTCAACATCAACTTCGAGGGCCAGGAAACAGAAGTCAACCTGATGATATGGGACATGCTCGGCCGCGAGGGCTACATGTCAACCCAGGCGCGCCAGATCGTGGGCGCCCAGGGAATAATCATTGTCGCGGACATCACAAGGCCGGAGACCCTCACCAACCTGGAGAAATACTGGATACCCATGATACTGAGGACTATCGGCACGGTGAAACTGCCGTTCGTGTTTCTGGGGAACAAGGTGGACCTGGCCGACGAGGACGCGCTTGCTAGCGCCCTCGAGGTCATGGGAGACCTGGAGCAGAGATACAATCACGGCATGAAACAGTACATACCCGAGCATCTGAACACATGGTTCATGACAAGCGCTATGACCGGGGAAAAAGTGGAGGACGCATTCATGTCAATGGCCCACCTCCTGTTCTACTTCGACAGGGCCGAGGACCCATTCTACACACGCATCCAGGATGTAATAATCAAGGGGCTTTCCGACATTGGCCCGAGGAAGACAACGATAGAGGTGCTGGACCAGATAATATTCGAATTCTCCGAGGCCTACGGCAACATGCAGACGGCCGGCAGGATAATCCGCGAGGAGGTGGCCAGGGCTGGGATAGACCACAACAACCCCAGGAAGGGCGGTGTCCGTGCGCTCGTGGACTACCTCGCAGACGCTCTTCTCGAGGAGCAGATGGACGAGACAGTCCTGCGCGAGCTGAAGGACAAGTGGATAAAAGCCGTGGACGCGATCCAGGAGTGAAGCCCAGTCCTGTTGTCCAGCAGTTATATATCTGGTAAAAAGATTCGGATGCGGTGTATCAGATGGACGGCATTCTGAGGAAAGGAATCAACAGGCTCGAGTGGGCGCGCACCCACATGGACGTTCTCAGGCAGATAGGCAAATCCATGAAAGACAACGGCGCGCTTGAGGGCAAGAGAATAGGCATGGCGCTCCATGTGGAAGCCAAGACAGGCATACTGGCACTCACGCTGCAGGATGCAGGCGCCAAAGTGAGGCTGGCAAGCTGCAATCCGCTTTCAACGGATGACTCGGTTGCTCAGGCGCTGAACAGTGAGTACGGCCTGGAAACCTATGCAAAGAAAGGCGAGTCCAGGGACGAGTATTATTCGAACATCGAGTCGGTAATCAAGCTGAAGCCGGAGATCACGGTTGACGACGGAGGCGACCTGGTACTCATGCTTCACACCAAGCACCGGGATCTTCTGCCCCACGTAATCGGCGGGAACGAGGAGACCACGACCGGAATAATCAGGCTGAAAGCCATGGAGGCAGAGGGCAAGCTGGAGTACCCTGTTTTCGCGGTGAACAATGCCAAGATGAAACATCTGTTCGACAACAGGTACGGCACAGGCCAGTCCACTTTCGACGGCATCCTGACAGCAACAAACCTCACAATTGCCGGGTGCGTGTTCGTGGTCGCCGGGTACGGGTGGTGCGGCCGCGGAATCGCAGCCCGCGCCCACGGCATGGGGGCAAATGTCATTGTCACCGAGATAGACCCGGTGAAGGCCGTGGAAGCCAGGATGGACGGCTTCAGGGTGATGCCCATGGCCGAGGCAGTTGGGGAAGCTGATTTCATAGTCTCCGTCACGGGATGCAAAGACATCGTGCGGAAGGAGCATCTGGAGAACATCAAGGACGGCTGCGTGCTCGCGAATTCGGGCCACTTCGACAACGAGATATGCAAGACAGGCCTCGATGAGACGGCCGAATCCAAGACCAGGGTAAGGGAATATGTGGAAGAGTACAGGCTGAACAACGGCAAACGTGTTTACCTGCTCGGCGAAGGCCGGCTGGTGAATCTGGCAGTCGGTCAGGGCCATCCAGTCGAGATAATGGACATGAGCTTCGCGATACAGGCGGGCTGCGCCGAGCGCCTTGTCACGCACAGGGAGGAGCTGAAGCCCAAGGTTTACGATGTGCCTCCCGAGATGGACGAGCTTGTGGCCAGGCTCAAGCTGAAGGCCATGGGCGTGACAATCGATTCTCTTTCGGATGTACAGAAAGCCTATCTCTGCGACTGGAAGGAAGGGACATGAGCCAGCAAGTTCATAATTTTCTCGGCGTGTTCGGCCATGTCAACATCGATTACATCATGGATGTTGGCTCCTTTCCCAAGCCAAACACTTCCGTCCAGGTCTCGAACGTCCGGAGGTTCTTCGGGGGCACGGGTGCGAACATAGCACTCATGGCCTCCTCCATGGGAGTGAGGACAGCACTCGCCTCGCTCGTGGGAAAGGATTTTCCCGAGGATTTCCGCACTGCCCTGTTCAACGCTGGTGTCGATACTTACGACCTGGCTGAGATTGAGGATTACTTGACACCGACCTGCCGCATCATGACCGATAAGAGAGGCGACCAGATATGCATAATGGACCAGGGGCCGATGGCCGACATGGTCCGGTTCCCCATCGGCCTGCACGCCGTCGAGTCCAGCGAGATCGTCCATATCGGAACTGGCGACCCGAGGTATTACAGGGGCGTGATGAAGGCGGCCAGGAAGCTCGGGAAAAGGATACATTTCGACCCTGCACAGGAACTGAGCTACGTGTATACGCCTGAACTGTTCACCGAACTGCTTAAAATGTCCGATGCACTGTTCGTCAACCAGCATGAGCTCAAGTTAGCCATGAAATACCTGAACATAAGGAACAGAAGCAAGGTACTGGACACGGTGGGATTCCTTGTTGTCACGAAGGGAAAGGAGGGCAGCGAGATTATCACATCCTCCGGAACATGCAGGATTCCGGCAATAAAGCCCAATAAAGTGGCTGACCCCACAGGCGCCGGGGACGCGTACCGGGCGGGATTCTACGCCGGGCTGAGCCGGGGCATGGACCTGGAATGCTGCGGCATGCTGGGCTCGGCTGCAGCCAGCTTCGCCGTCGAGGTCAGGGGGCCGGTGGGCAAGCTGCCGGGCTGGGATGAGGTTGCGAAGAGGGCGGGGCTATCCTGAGGCAGTGAGCTCAGAATCTATTCTGGAAACCATCCGCACATACCCGTGCCTGTCGAATTCATCTCTGGCTTTGGCAAGCATCTCACTCATGCCGGCCCTGTCACCCGCGTCTTTCATCAGCAGCCCGAATTCGTAATATATGTGCGGCTCTACCTCGTTTCCGGTTGACTTTCTGAAAACGTCCAGTGCTATTTCGAACTCCTTGGCCGCCTCATCGAGGGAGCCGCCTGCACGGAGCACTCCGCCGAGTGTGCATCTTGATTGGTATTCCTCCCTCTGGGAATTTATGTTGAGCGCTGTATCCAGAGCCCTTCTGGCATGGGTTTCGGCCCCGGCAGTGTCGCCGCGGGCGAGCGATATCTTTGCCAGCCCCCTCAAAGCATGGGTTTCCTGCTGCAGGTCCTTGAATGCCCGGCTCTGTTCGAGTGCCAGGCTGAACATTTCCTCTGCCTTGCCCGGATTCAGCGATTCAAGGTGTGCCTCGCCCAGGTTGTTGAGGTTCAGTAGAATCTCTTTGGCATTGTTGATTTGCCTGGACAATGCCAGGCCCCTTTCGCCGAATTCCACGGCTTTATCCAGCTCGCCCAGGTTCCTGTGAACAATCCCTAGGTTGGTGAGCGTGCTGACAATGCCGTACTTGTCACCAATGGTCTCCTTGATTTCCAGGCTCTGCAAATGGTATTCCAAGGCCTTTCTCAGATGCCCGAAGTCCTGGGTGAACCCACCAAGGTTGTTCAGTGCAGCTGCGATGCCGTATTTGTCGCCGATTTTCCGAAAAATTCCCAAGCTTCGCTCATAGCATTCCAGGGCTTTCTGTACCTGCCCTGAATAGTAATGGGCAATGCCAAGGTTGTTGAGGGAGGCGGACATACCCACATCGTCACCGAGGTTCCGTTTCGTTTCGACCGCCATATCCAGGCATTCGATGGCCTTCGCGAACTCTCCCTTCATCAGATGGAAGCTCCCCAGCGAGTGCATGCATGCGCCAATCATTTTTTCGTCATTGATTTCGCGCGCCAAGGCCAGCGCTTTCGAGGCGATATCCATCGCCACATCAGTGATACCCATCCTGATGCTGGCGCTTGCCTGTGCCAGCAGAAGCATCACAGTTTCCCGCTCCCTTGCCCCGCCCAGATGCTTGATGCCTGCCTCGCAGTCCTTTATGGACGCGGCATAATCTCCCATCTTCTCATGAACTATGGCTGTCTTCCTGCGGATGGAAGCCTTTGTCCGTTCTTCGATGTCGGATTCCAATGCGGAACTGTATTTCTCCAGGGCTCTGCCAAGGTCGCCGAGCAGCATGTTGCAGTCCCCAACCCTCACAAGCAGATCCGATACAGCACATTTTTCACCGAGCTTTTGTGCCGATGCAAGCGCAGCTTCGTAGTATCTGCTGGCCTGCTCCGGGGCGATTGCACCCTCGGCCTTCTCGCCGGCCAATGTGGCATATTTCAGGGTCTTTGAATGTTCCTGTGCGAGCGAGAAATGCCTTGCAAGTTCATAGACAACCTCATCTGCAGGGCGGAGACGTTCAAAGTTCTCCCCGATGTCCCTGTGATATGCGGTATGCCAGCGCGAAGCTATATTCTGATAGACAATATCCTGGAGAATCGCATGGTTGAATCTTGCCGAGCCGGAACCGAGGTCGATAAATCCAGATTTCTCTAGTGCCGCGAGCTGTTTCTCCGGCGCCTTCAGGAGGCCCGAGGATTTGACTATCTCAGGGACGAACTCGATGCCCATGCATGAGATGTATTCAATGGCCATCAGCACATCGGGCGCTAGGGACTCCAACCTCATGCGCACCAATTCCTCCAGGCTCTCCGGAACCGTGAAGGCAGAATCGTCGTACACGGACTTCCCGCCGGAAATTCTGATATTTCCGTCTGCCAGCATTTTGGTCAGAATTTCCCTGATGTAAAACGGGTTGCCTGAGGTCCGGGTTGCCAGCCTCTCTGTGAACTCGACGGGAATGGCCTGCCCGGGAATCACTGACCGCACCAGGGATTCAACTTCCTGGGCATCCATGCCTCCCAGCACAACCTCGGTCCATAATCCGTCTTCCATGAATTTCTCATGAAGGGTCTGAAAGGCGGGGCTGTCAGACCTCACTGTGGCAAGAATCATCATCTTTCTGCGGCCTAGGTTCCTTGCCATGTACCTGAGTACGGATATGGAGGATTCGTCAGCCCAGTGCAGGTCATCAAGAATAATGACCACTCCACCGGGCTTGTCAGGAAGAGACCGAAGCAGCGCGTCAGCCACCCTCAGCCTCTCGGCATCCAGCTTCATGCCTTCCACGCTGCGCCTCACATGGAATTTCATGTTCAGTAAGCCATTCAAGGTAAGCCCTGCACTGCCAGCCAGTGATTTTTTCCCGGGTCCGGGCGCACTGCCCAAGCACTGCAAAGCAGCTCTGACGGCCCGGCCCATGTCTGGATGCTCTTCTCCGTTGAAAATTGCAGTCAGGAAAAGACCGTTCACGCATTCGGTGATTATTTTCACATCGCCGAATTCCAACCTCCCGAGGCCTACCTGCCCCCTGCCCCCGAAAGAGTCTCTCACGAATCCCCTTACTGCGGATAGCACGCTGGCCAGCCTCTCCGGGTTCTCGCTCCCCGCGTCAGCAAGAATCTCCCCCATTTCGTTCATTATGAAAAGGCCTGAGAATTGCGTGAACACCATGTCACCGGAGACTGTTTCACAGAATCCGGGAAAGCTCGAGAATATGTGGAAAGGCTTCTGGGCATAGGGGTCGGCGCCTCCCCTTATAACCTCAAAGCCCAGTCCGTCCGCCGCGGAAGCGAACCTCTCGGCTAAGTGGGTCTTGCCCATGCCTGCGGGCCCGGATACGATGAGGGCCGAGCCCTTCCCGGCTCTCACACCCTCAAGGCAAGAAACGATGTGCGCGAAATGTTCCTCGCGCCCGAAACAGTCCTCCATGATGCGCATAATGACTTCCGTGGGTAATAAACTTGGCGAATAACGCTTAACTCACGGTCGGGAATATAGCGGGCAACATTCATGCCCCGCCTGTGAGGGCGGGGTCATGCCATCGAAGCCCATGCTTCGATGAGTGTGACAAACACCAATTGCATGAATCCCTTCACGCCCTGCCCGTGAGGGCTGGGTAACGGCCTCACAAATCTCAAAGGGCCGGACGGCGGTTCGAATCCCACGCCCGGGACTACGACTCAAAACAATAAGAAAATAGAGTAGTCCCGGGCGGATTCGAACCGCCGTCACAGGCTCCAAAGGCCCATATGATAACCTCTACACCACGGGACTATAGCGCATCCGGCCGCATAGGCAGGATGATAATAGGCGTTCTTGTTATTAAAAAATGCGGGGCCAGATGGCCCGTCATTGTTGCATTACCCTGGGCTTGCCCCTGTGCTCAAGCACCCTCTTGGCGAATCCCTTCTTCTCAATGGACTTGTAGTCATGGCCCGCGGAAGCAGGGAACACGGCCACCATTATGAAATCCGACTCCCCGACATTCACTGTGCGGTGGGCCCAGCCCGGCGGTATGCAGGCCACGCATCCCGGCCCGAGCCGTATCTCCTCGGACTCGCCCCTCCTGGTCTGCATGAGTATGATGCCCTCTCCCTTCAGGCAGAAATATGTCTCCCCGGACCCGGCATCCTCGTGGAAATGCCCCTTGGTCATATGGTACTCCCTTCCCACCCTGCCCGGTTTGATTATTGTCAGGGCCGTGCAAGAGTTCCCGACGCACTCGGCCTCGTAGACCTCGTATATCACTTTCCCGGGCTCGGGCTTCTCCAGGAAGTATCCGGCCATGTCCTTTCCCTTCCGGACAATGTGCTCCGAGCACCTGCCGATGAACTCCGGGTAATTGTCTGGCGTTATGCTGACGGGCCAATGCTTGGGGTCTGTCATCGGATTCGGTTAAAACCAACCTGCATAAGTAGTTAATGCCCTGCGCAAATATTATAGGGATATCGGGAATAGCGGCATTGTATGGAACAGATGCGCATCCATGTGGCAGGAGCCAGGGGGCCTGCGGCCGACCAAGGCAATTTGTTGCCCGAGGTTGCCCTGCTGGAGAAACGGCATTCGGTCACCATCCAGTTCTTCCGCGCCGACAGGGTGTTCGGCGCCGAGCACCTTGTCTCGGCGGCCGAGAAGGCTGTCCGGGCCATGGATAACGGCACGAACATGGCCAGGACGCTGGGCATGGAAATGCTGCTTTATGTTGCCGCGGAACGCCAGACAAGCGAGGCCCTCAGAAAACTCGGTATATTCCCGGGAGCGGAGCAGATGGCCCTGGTCATAGTCGGCAATGTGTCGGCGGATTCGGTCCTGGAGGAGCTTGGCCTTGAGAGGGACGACTCTGTTCTGGACCCGGCAGGCAAGGACCCCTCGGTGTTCGGAATTCCGGCAGGAACTGAAAACGCACCCGACCTGGTCCTAGAGAGGGTGGCGGTGAGCGAGGTGTTCAGGTAATGCCTGTCCATTCATCCGACATCAGTTTCAGGACCGGGGGAGAGAACGATATCGTGGATATCACCGGGGATGTCGCCAAGGCGGTTTTGGATTCGGGGCTGAGCGACGGCCTGGCCTGCGTGTTCGTGCAGGGCTCCACGGGCGCGATTACCACGCTGGAATTCGAGCCAGGCCTCATCGGGGACCTTCCCCGCGCCCTTGAACGCATCGCCCCCGCCGACGGGGAATATCAGCACAATCTCAGATGGCAGGACGGGAACGGGCATTCCCATGTCAGAGCCGCGATCCTCGGGCCGGGCATCACTGTCCCCTTCAGAAACGGAAAAATGCTGCTGGGCACATGGCAGCAGATAGTATTCATAGAACTGGATGTGAGGCCCAGAGAGAGGCAGATACACGTCCAGATAATCGGCGATTGATTAGTATTCCTTCACCCTGATGTTGCGCTTGGCCATTTCTTTGATCAGAACGTTCCCCGGCACGCACATCTCCGGGGTTTTGACGCCCCGATCAGGGATTCTCCCGTCGACGATCATCTGAGCCATTATGCTGGTTGGGAACGCGGTCGTGCGCATCATTGCCGTTATGCCGGTCTTCCTGTCGAACCTGTCGATGATGTCCAGGTTCTTCACGGCCTTCTTTTTGCCAATCTTTCCGGCTGCCGTCACCCTGACCAGCACAAGGTCCTCATCCTTCCCGCTGAGATTCTTGACAATCTGGCCTTCAAGAACCTTCCTGGGCGTGATTCCCGGAGCGATCTCATTCTCGTCCGCAAGGCCCAGCTTCAGTATCGAACGGAAAATCACGGCATGCCCCGGGTATCGGATGGTCTTGTAATTCAATTTCCGAATCTTGCCTTTGTAAATCTCCGGCAGCCAGGCCGCGCCGCCGGATGTCGTGAACGCCTCCAGCCCGCCTATGCCCTTGAACTCGAGCTCCTCGACCTCCTCCATCGGGTCGACAAGCGCGATTCTGCCGTTCCTGAGAACCTTGCATTTCTCCTTGTACTCGTTGATTAAGCCTCCGACCGAGAAAACCAGCTGGTAGTTCAGCGGCGGCTTGGGGTGCTGAGGGAGTCCGCCGACACGTATGGTCAGTTCGTCAACAGAGTCGAACCGGGACGCAAGATGCGCGCCGAGCACATCGGCCATGCCCGGGGCGAGGCCGCAGTCCGGGAGGCAAAGCACGCCAGCCTTCTTCGCCTGTGTGTCAAGCGCGAGCTGGCCCGATACAATGTCGTCATTGCCCCCAAGGTCGCAGAAATGCGCGCCAGCAGCAATCGCTTTCTTCATGAACCCGAGGTTGAATCCGTATGGCAGCGCGACGATTACAGCGTCCGAGTCGCGGATATGCCTTTCCACCTTTCTGTCGCCCGCCTCTAGGTTGTGAACCTCTATTCCGAGCCAGTTCCGCAGCGAGTCGCATGCGCTCCTGTTCGCATCGATGACCGCGAGGCAGTCCTTCCCGTGGGACTGGACAAGGTCATAGGCCACTGCACGGCCCATCATGCCTGCGCCTAACACGAGAAACTTTTTTTTCGCCATACTGAACCCTCCGGTCCGGAGTGTTACTTCACAAGGTCCAGCGGCTTGAACTGCGGGGCGGCATAGACCTGGCTGAGCTTTGTCTTTTTTATCTTGGGGTCTTCCTTTGCCTCCTCGGTGAAGAAGTTGTAGTCCTGCTTCAGGGACTCGTAATGGCCCAATTCCGTCTTGGCCAGGTATTTGAAGAGCTTCCTGTGCTCTTTGTTGGTCTCTGCCAGGTACATGTAGGTGTCATGGGCATTGCGCTCGTTCTGCATCGCAGTCTCCAGCGCCTCGATGAAACTCTCCACTGTCTTGACGCCGGCCACGCTCTCGAACGGCGGCAGCCCCTTCGGAATGACATACTTCGCTGTCTTGAAATGGCTCCTGTGCAGGCCGAGAAGCGCCTCCTTGTGAAGCTTCTCGTCGTTGGAGAGGGCCAGGAACTTGGCCTTGACAAGGCCGTTCGGCTCGAAGACCTTGGCAAGGGTCCAGTAATATGTGCTCGCCATATCCTCGGAGTGTATGGCATAGCCCAGTATCTCTTTCATGCTCAGAGCTTTCAGCTTTTTCTTCATGTCGGCCTTCATGAATATAGGGATGTTTCGGCTTTATTTAAAGATAACTCAAATGCAGCGGGCGCGTGTGCAGGCTGGCCCCGGGACATTCCCCGTGGGAACCCAGGCTCTCGTGCCAGGGCTTTCCGGCTTTGCACGGCTCAGGTGTTGACCTGTACGAATGCCCTCAATATGTCGGAAAAGGGGTATTTTGACTGCTCGCCCGACCTCATGTCCCTGACAGTGGCTGTGCCCTCGGCCAGCTCCTTATCCCCAAGGATCACGGCCTTCTCAGCGCCGATGCTGTTCGCATAAGCCAGCGCCTTGGATATGTTCCTGCCCATCAGGTCCATGTCCGAGGGAAGTCCCGCAGCCCTCAGCATCCTGAGAATCTCCAGGGCCTTGGCCCTTGCCCCGTCCCCGACGGGAACAACGTAAGCTTTGGGGCCCGGCACAGGGATGTTGACACCCGAGTTCTCCAGGGCCAGGAGCAATCTGTCAAACCCGAACGCATATCCTGTGGAATTCACTGTCTCGCCCCCGAAAAGCTCAGCAAGTTGATAGGCGCCGCCGCCGCATATCTGCTTCTCCGCCCCAAGGCAGGGCGAGTCAATCTCGAACACCATGCCCGAGTAATAGTCAAGGCCCCTGGCAACCGAGAAATCTACGGTGCAGTTCCCGAAGCCGTAGGCCTCCAGCCTCTCAAGTATTCCCCCGAGATAATCCATGCCTGGGATGTCCGCGCCTGCCAGCTCCCTGGCCTTGGCCAGGGCTTCGGCACCGCCCTTCAGCCCTATTATGGACATGAGCCTTTTCTGCTCGGCTTTTGCCACTCCCAGGCCGTCCAATGTCTCGCCCAGCCCTTCGAAGTCAGCCTTGTCTATCAGCCGCCTGCAGGCAGCCTGGTCCTCGCCTTCCACTCCAATCTTCCCGAGAAGGCCCTTCAGAATGTCCAGGTTGCCGATTCGGACAACGGTGTCCTTCAGGCCGATGGATTCAAGGCTCCACAGGGCCAGGGCTATGACCTCCGCGTCAGATTCCATGGAAGGCGCGCCTATGAGCTCGGCCCCGAACTGGAAGAACTCCCTGTACCGGCCGCTCTGGGGCCGCTCGTACCTGAACACGCTGCCGAAGTAGAAGACCTTCACTGGCTTGGGCCGGTTCTGCAATTCGTTGACGTAAAACCTCATGACCGGGGCAGTTAGTTCCGGCCGCAGGGCTATGTCGCGGTCGCCCTTGTCCTTGAAGGCGTACATCTCGTTGACTATGCCCTCGCCGGACCGTTCCACGAACAGGGCCGTATCTTCGAACATGGGCGTCATGACCTCTCCGAACCCGAAAAGTTCGGCGGTGGACCTGAGCCTTGCCTCGACAAACCTGCGCCTTGCCATATCCTCGGGGCCGAAGTCCCTTGTGCCTCGGGGCCTCTGGAATTCCGTCATGAAGCGCACAATATTCTGTTCGGATAAAAAACCTTCCGTTCATTCGTAAGAACTCAGTTTACTGCCACACAAAGCTGAACGCCAGGCCTTCAAAGGCCTGGATGAAAGCGCAGGGCAGTAAACGTGAAATGCCGTTGCATGCCGTCCGAATATATGCATCGAAAATCGAAGCAATCCTGCTTCGATAATCAGGCATGCAACTGTCCTATGGTAAACTTCCAGCCCCGAGTCATATGACTGCGGCTCATGGTATGAACGCCAGCCACTTCAGGGGCTGGTAGTTTACTGAAGTTCGGGAAGCGGGAATAGGGGAAGGGGGACTCGCACGGAATGGCTGTATTACCTGCCATTGAATCCGTCGCCGCTTCCCGCTTCCCGCTTCCCGCTTCCCGACTCTGCAACCTACAACAATCACAGCTTCATTTCAATGAATGCCAACGTAAGGCCGGAAGAGTTCAGCTTTCTTGAGTTCGGGACTCGGGAAAGGGGAAAGGGGAACCGTACGGAATGGCTGTATCACCAGCCATTGATTCCGTCGCCGCTTCCCGCTTCCC
>DAKD01000037.1 GCA_002499085.1 Methanomassiliicoccales archaeon UBA280 | reverse complement strand
CGTACGGAATGGCTGCTTCGCTGTCATATTGTTCGGGACTCGGGAAAAGGGAAGGGGGAACCGTACAAAATGGCTGTTAAAAAAACAGCCATTGATTCCGTCGCCGCTTCCCGCTTCCCGCTTCCCGTGGTACGAGTCCCGCTTCCCGATATTACAATAAGCCAGCAGGTTCCCGCTTCCCGCATCCCTTCATAAAGTGGATGACAACAAGATATTTCTACTAATTCATTTATAGGCAGGAAAGGTGACCGAATGAAACGCGACATGATATCCATACTGGACTTCGAGAACGAGATAGACGGGACGCTCGACCTGGCAATCAAACTGAAGAAAAGGATAAAGTCCGGGAAGAAGTTCCAGCCTCTCGAGGGGAAGCACATGGGAATGGTCTTCGAGAAGCCCAGCCTCAGAACCAGGGTCTCCTTCGAGATAGGCTTCTCGCATCTCGGCGGCACAGCCCTCTACCTATCGCCCAGCGAGATACAGATAGGCAAGCGCGAGAGCGTCCACGATGTCGCAAAGGTCATGTCAAGATATGTCGATGTCATCATGTACCGCGCGTTCAGCAACAAGATAATGAGGGAGCTGGCGCAGAATGCCGAAGTTCCTGTCATCAATGCGCTCGACGACATGGAGCATCCCTGCCAGATCATGGCCGACTTCCAGACGATAAAGGAGCACAAGGGCAAGCTGAAGGGCCTCAAGCTGGTCTACATCGGGGACAGCAACAATGTGTGCCACTCGCTGCTGCTCGGCGCTGCGGCTGTCGGGATGAACATGACCGTGTGCTCGCCCCTGAACTACGAGCCCAACGATGAGATTTTCAAGAGGGCCCAGAAGCTCGGGGAGAAGAACTCCTGCAAGATCGAGATAGTCCGCGAGCCCGACATGGCTGTCAAGAACGCCGACGTGATATACACGGACACCTGGACCTCCATGGGCCAGGAGGCCGAGAGGGAAGCGCGCCTCAAGATATTCCCGCCCTACCAGGTCAACGCCAAGCTGGTGGCGAACGCCAAGCCCGACTACATTTTCCTGCACTGCCTGCCCGCGCACAGGGGCGAAGAGGTAACCGATGAGATAATCGACTCGCCGAACAGCAAGGTGTTCGACGAGGCGGAAAACCGCATGTGGGCCCAGATGGCGATCATCGTCAAACTGTTGGCACCGGACGCCATCAAAAAACTATAGCATTTTTTAAGCCTCCATGATGCAATCAGCATGCCCCGCCTGTGCGAACGCGGTAGTTCCATGGTATTTGATAGCATCCGCGTGAGCAAGACGAATGGCTTGCCATTCGTTGACGAGGGCGGGGTAATGTTATCTCTTCTTTTCAAGTGCGAATGTCCAATCATTCTGAGGCGTTTTCCTAGCCCTGTATGGGGGACCTCGCTTGTACGAGCATCGTAGCTCCTAGGCAAATCCCAACATCGATGCGAGTGAGACGAATGGCCCATGCGCTTGTAAACGCCATTCGTTGCAAGGGCGAGGGGGTCGGGTACTTGAGCTTTGTAGCTCAATGGCAATTAATTACATCAAAGCGAAAGAGACGAATCGCGGGCGATTCGTTGCTCGCCTGGCACGTGCGGGCCAGGTGAAATTGAGAACTCTGGCAAGGATTCGTTTCTCTCATCCTTCGCATTGCGTGTTATTGCATAGCTAGAAAGAACCGTCTCAATGCCAGAGCTAGCAGATTGGTACCCCGCCTCATGGTACCATATTCTCGTACAGGCGGGGCATGCTGTTGGCTGATTGCCCTCGCAGGCACTACCGCGGACTGTGCCTGCCCCATTTCTCCAGAGACTGCGCCAGCTCCTTGGATTTTTTGGCTTTGTCCTCCAGGGTCAGCCCATCATTCCATGCCTCTATCGCCTGAAGCGCGGCCCTGGCTCCGGCCCTGGTGCCCTTGGGGTGTCCGTGAATCCCTCCGCTGACCAGCAGTACCATGTCGTTGCCGTAGATGTCCATGACATCCGGGATCAGGCCCGGGTGAAGGCCGCCAGAGGAAACAGGGAATGCCGATTTTATGCCGCCCCAGTCCTGGTCCAGGAGCATGTTCTTCACGGGCTTGGTCTTCTTATCGCGAAGCACATTCGCGACGGCCAGTACCTCCGCCTTGTCCCCGACAAGCTTTCCGACGGCCGTTCCCGAGTGCAGCTGGTTCAGGCCGAGCAGCCTCATCTCCTTGGCCACGAACTGCATGGTGATGCCATGCCTGGGATTCCTGTCGAAGGCCGCGTGCATTGCCCTGTGGGCGTGGGTCGTTATCCCCAGGTCCCCCAGGTAATCGCGCATTGTCATGAGGCCGGCCGTTCCGACGATCACCACGTCCAGCATCGCATAGTCGAATCCGTGCTCGTGGAGGATGTCAGCGCGTTTCTTCATTGTCTCCACATCGGCCGTGATGTTGATGAACGCGCCCTTCCTGTCGCCTGTCTCGGCCTCCGCCTTGTCGCGAAGCTTGGCCATCAGACTGACCCGGTCCTCGAACCTGTTGAACTTGGTCGATGTGAGGTTCTCGTCGTCCTTGACGAAGTCGAACCCGCCCATCCAGGTCTCGAACCCCACCCTGGCGTGCTCGGCCGCGCTGAACCCTATCTTGGGCTTGGGGACAGCGCCCGTGAACGGCCGCCTGAAGACCTTCCAGCGCTTCCTGATTCCCTCCATTCCGAGTATCGGACCCTTGAAATGCCTGATGTAGCTCTGCGGCAGGGATACGTCCACGAGTCTCAGGTTCTCGACTCCCTTCATGCCGAAGATGTTGCCCGCGATCCCGCTCTTGAGCTGGCAGAAATTGCCCGGCTCCCAGAGGTCACCCGGGTAGGCGACCTTCAGCCAGTTGCCCCGCATGTCGAATGCCGTGGCTTCCAGGGCCTTCATCCTCGGAGGGAGTTTCGCGAGCGTGGTCCAGGTGCCTGTGGAGCTTTCCGATGCTATCCTTCCAGCGCTCTCGTTCCGGCTCATGCCCTTCGGCGGCTCGAAATAGAAGAGAACCACCAGGTCATCCTTGGCCGGCTCATAATTCGGATTCACAAACTCATCGTACCAATCGATTTTCGTCATGGTATCCGCATCAGCCTTCCCGGTAATAAACATGTCGAACGGCTCCGCCTTGGTTGCCTGTGGCACACGCATGTAACAAACGCTTAAATATTCGGGCTTTGATGGGCGCGCCAGGCCGTGCCCGGATGCACGGCTGTGAGCGTGGTTCATTGACCGGAGACCCAAAGGAAATATTGGCAGCCAGCCTTTCGCGGGCAGGCCTCGAGCAACTGTGCAATATAGACAATCCCGAACTTCATTCCTTCGTGGCGAGATACATCGGGCTCTGCCAGCCGTCGAAGGTATATGTGGTTTCTGACGATATCGGCGACTGGAACTATGTCCGCCAGGCGGCGATGCGCAATCACGAGGAGGCCCAGGTCAAGCTCAAGAACCACACGGTGCATTTCGACTCATATGAGGACCAGGGCAGGGACAAGAAGAACACCAGGTACCTGCTGGATGACCCGAACTATCTTGAGCCGGAACTCAACCAGATGGACAGGAAAACCGGCCTCGATGAGATACACGGGCTCATGAGGGGCATCATGCAGGGCAAGGAGCTGTACATCTGCTTCTTCAGCCTGGGCCCGACAGACTCCAAGTATGCAATTCCCTGTGTCCAGCTCACGGATTCTGCATACGTTGCCCATTCCGAGAACATTCTGTACAGGACAGGCTACAACGTTTTCATACGCAAGGGCCAGAAAGCCAAGTTCTTCAGGCTGGTGCATTCCCAGGGCAAGACAGTCGAGGGAGGCCTCGGCCTCAGGGTATGCTCGGACCTGGACAACCGAAGGGTGTACATCGACCTGAAGGAAGAGACAGTGCTCAGCGTCAACACCCAGTACGGCGGGAACAGCATAGGCATGAAGAAGCTTGCAATGCGGCTTGCCATCAACAGGGCATGCCATGAAGATTGGCTCACGGAGCACATGTTCATCATGAGCGTCAGCGCCAGGTACGGAAGGAAGGTCTATCTCACCGGCGCATTCCCCTCGATGTGCGGTAAAACATCCACGACAATGGTTCCGGGGGAATCGATACTGGGCGACGACATCGCGTTCCTGCGCAACGCGGGCGACTGCGTGAGGGCAGTGAACGTCGAGAAGGGCATGTTCGGCGTCATTCACGGAATAAACAGAATCGACGATGAACTGCAATGGAAGGCGCTGCGGGACCCCAACAACGAGGTCATATTCTCCAATGTGCTGGTCAAGCCTGACGGCGATATCTACTGGGACGGCATGGACGGCAACGTCCCGGAGAAAGGGATAAACCATTCCGGCCTGTGGCAGAAAGGCAAGACAGATTCCAAGGGCAAGGCCATTCCTGTTTCGCACAAGAACGCGAGATTCAGCATATCGCTCGACAGCCTGGACAATGTGGACAGGCGGCTGGAGGACCCTGTGGGCGTCAAGATACGCGGCATGATATACGGCGGACGGGATTCGGACACCTGGGTTCCGGTCGAGGAAGCCTTCGATTGGCAGCACGGCATCATCACCAAGGGCGCGTGCCTGGAGTCGGAGACGACCGCCGCCACGCTGGGCCAGGCCGGTGTGATGGTATTCAACCCCATGTCCAACCTTGATTTCCTCTCCGTGCCCGTAGGTACGTACATCCAGAGGAACCTCGAGTTCGGGGCGAAGTGCGAGAGCCCACCCAGGATATTCAGCGTCAACTACTTCCTGAAGGACACGAAGACCGACAAGTACCTGAACACGAAGACTGACAAGCATATCTGGCTCAAGTGGATAGCCAACAGGGTTCACGGGGATGCGGACGCGATACGCACGCCCACCGGCATGATACCGACATACAGCGACCTGAAGGAACTGTTCATGGAGGTGGCCAACAGGGACTACACGCAGGATGACTATGTCCGCCAGTTCTCTTTCTGGGCGCAGTCGCATCTCCAGAAGATCGACAGGCTTCTGGTTCTGTACAGGGACAGGGTGAAGAACACGCCTCCCGTGCTTTTCGAGGTCATGGACGCGCAAAGGGCCAGGATAGTCGAGGCCCAGACTGAGAAGGGCGACATCATCTCGCCGTTCGAGCTCTGACGGTCGGACTTGAACCGATGCCGAATTGCTCTGACAAGATATGCAACAGACGCAACTCGGCTTGGTAACGGTGGCATCAGTTATTTTATCGTAAATGTCAGCTATCAGTCAAGCCCGGCCTACCTTAGCTTATATCTGCTTGTAAATGCCGATATAAAATAACGTGCGGTAGGACGGACTTGAACCGACGCCGAATTGCTCTGATAAGATATGCAACAGGCGCAACTCGGCTTGGTAACGGTGGCATCAGTTATTTTATCGTAAATGTCAGCAATCAGTCAAGCCTGGCCTACCTTAGCTGATATCTGCTTGTAAATGCCGATATAAATATCATGCGGTAGGCCGGACTTGAACCAGCGACTACCTGATCTTCAGTCAGGCACTCTCCCAGCTGAGTTACTACCGCATCGGGACATTGGCGCAACGGATAATCGCATATTAAGGTTTTGTCCCCTGCCTGGTGAAATTTTATATCATGTCGCCTATTGCCCCCCTCGATGGACTTCGACCTCACCAAGGAACAGCTGATGGTACGCTCCACGGTCAGGAGCTTCGCCGAGAAGGAAATCAAGCCGGTTGCACAGCAGATGGACGCGTCCGGGGAATTCCCGTGGCCCATCCTGAGGAAGATGGGGCAGCTCAATATGATGGGCATGACCGTCCCCAGGGAATGGGGCGGCGCAGGCGTCGACTCGGTATCCTATGTCTTGGCTATAGAGGAGCTGGCAAAGGCATGCGGGTCCACCAGCGTCATAATGGCCGTGCACAACTCTGTCTGCTGCCACCCGATAAACGTTTTCGGCACACCCGCCCAGAAGGAGAAATACCTAAAGCCTCTGGCCGAAGGTAAGAAGCTGGGCGCCTTCGCACTCACCGAACCAGGCGCCGGCTCGGATGCCGGGGCTGTGAGGACCACCGCAATATTAGATGGTGATAATTATATTTTAAACGGAAATAAAATATTCATCACCTCCGGATGCGAGGCGGACATCCTTCTGGTCACTGTGTCCACTGAACCGCCCAAGGGAACCAAGGGGCTGACTGTCTTCATAGTCGAGAAAGGCACTCCCGGATTCACTTACGGCTCGGTCGAGGACAAGATGGGGGTCCGCGCCTCGGCCACATCGGAGCTCGTCTTCGAGAACTGCTCCATACCCAGGGAAAACATGCTGGGCGACCTGAACTCCGGTTTCAAGGTGGGCATGATGACGCTTGACAGCAGCAGGATAGGCATCGCCGCCCAGGCAGTCGGCTTCGCCCAGGCAGCGCTGGAGGAGGCCGTGAAATATTCCAAGGAAAGGGAGCAGTTCGGCCGCCCCATCGGCAAGTTCCAGGCCATCCAATGGATGCTGGCGGAGATGGCCACGAAAGTAGCCGCCGCAAGGTTCCTGGTCCACAGGGCCGCGTGGATGGCAGACCGCGGGCAGAAGATATCCAAGGAGAGCGCCATGGCCAAACTGTACGCGTCCAGGATTGCCGTTGAGGTCGCGAACAATGCGCTTCAGATCCACGGGGGATACGGCTACACCAAGGACTATGCGGTCGAGCGGCTATTCCGCGAGGCCAAGATCACCGAAATCTACGAGGGCACGAGCGAGGTCCAGAGGATGGTCATCGCGCGGGAATCGCTCCGTTGAGCCGGTTCAGATTTTTAGGTTCTTCGCCATCTCCTTGGGGTCTGTAAGGAATGTCCATGCGATTGCCGCCAGCAATGCGCCGGCCATGGGTGCGGCCCAGAAGAGCCACAGTTGGTCGATTGCCGTTCCCTGGGCGAACAGGGCCGGGCCCAGGCTCCTTGCCGGGTTGACCGATGTCCCTGTGATCGGTATGCCGATGATGTGAACCAGAAAGAGCGCGAACCCTATGCCGAGGCCCTCGAAGCCCTTGTGAGCGTGTTTATCGGTGACTTCCAGTATTGCGTACACGAAGAAGAATGTCAGAAACGCCTCCGCTATGAAAGCCGCAGTCAGGCTGTAGTCGCTATAGCCGTTCTGCCCCAGCCCGTCCGAGGCTATGTCGTATGCAGGCAGCCCGGATGCCACAGCGAACAGGAGGCCGGCGCCGGCTATGCCGCCGAGGCATTGCACTCCGATGTAGGCCAATGCGTCCTTGGATGAAATCCTCTTGGCAATCAGCATTGCGACCGTCACGACCGGGTTCACATGGCAGCCCGATATCGGGCCGATCGCGTAAACCAAGACCAGCAGAACCATTCCGAAGGCGAATGCAATCCCGAGGAAGCCTATGTAGGCTCCGGCTATAACCGCGCTCCCGCAGCCGAAGAACACCAGGGCTAGCGTGCCCAGGAATTCGGCCGCATACCTGCGGGTTGTGCTGTGTAACACTTTGCCTTCCCGCGTTCCCAAAATCTCTTCCGTGGCCTTGCTTTTCACATTGCGGACGACTTTGTCTTCCATATTATTTCCTCGAAGACCTATATATCATTCTCTTTATTTAATATTTATGATAAATAAAAATGTATACGAGCTTAGGGCCTTTTTAATTAGGTTTAAATCCTATGCCAATATTGGAGATGCGCATGACCAAGATATTCATCGGCGTTGCATGGCCATACGCGAACGGACCCATACATGTGGGCCACATGGCAGGCTGCTACCTCCCTCCGGACATATTCAGGAAGTACCACAGGATGAAGGGCAACGAGGTCCTGATGGTTTCGGGAAGCGACATGCACGGCACGCCCGTTACTGTCAGGGCCGAGAAAGAGGGAATGGCCCCGCTGGACCTGGCCCGGAAGTACCACGAGATGAATGTCAAGGCCATACATGATTTCGGCATCGAGTTCGACCTGTTCCTGAACACCGAGGACCCGACGCACAAGTCCGAAGTCCAGAAGCTGTTCCTGCGCTTGCTGGAAAGGGACTTTCTCTATGAGAAGGAGATGGAGCTGCCCTACTGCCACAAATGCGCCCGCACGCTTCCGGACCGCTATGTAGAGGGCGAGTGCCCGAACTGCCATTTCGAGAAAGCCAGGGGGGACCAGTGCGAGAAATGCGGCAAGCTCATGGACCCGGACATGCTGATAGGGCTGAGATGCATTACCTGCGGCTCCACGCCCGAATTCGTGAAGAGGAACCATTTCTTCTTCAGGCTCAGCGCCCAGGAGTCTTACCTCAAGGAATGGATGGCTCCCATGACGCACTGGCGGACACATGTCCTGAACTTCTCCAGGCAGTACCTTGAATCCGGCCTGAAGGACAGGCCCGTTACCAGGGACACGACATACGGCATCGAGATACCCGTGCCGGGGCACGATGACAAGAGGATATATGTGTGGTTCGAGGCCTTCATGGGATACTACACCATGGCCGTGAAATGGTCCGGGGGCGACAGGGCCAAGTTCGAGTCCTTCTGGAAGAATCCCGATTGCAGGCATTACTATTTCCTGGGCAAGGACAACATCCCGTTCCACACGATTTTCTGGCCCGCGGTCGTCAAGTCCCTGGACTGGGGGCTCAATCTCCCGTACGATGTGCCGGCGAACGCCTACCTGAAATACGCGGGCGAGCAGTTCTCCAAGTCCCGCGGAGTGTCGATAGACATAAAGGACATAGTGGCCAGGTTCGACCCGGATGCCGTGCGCTATTTCATGGCAGTCACCATGCCCGAGAACAGGGACACGGACTTCACATGGGACGATTTCATCACCCGCAACAACAGCGAGCTCGTCGCGGCGTACGGCAACTTCGTCCACAGGGCGCTGAGCTTCGCCCAGAAGAACTTCGGAGAGATACCGGCAGGCACACTGGAACCGGAGGCGGCAGCCGAGACTGAGAAAGCCCTGGAGGAAGTGAGCCAGCATCTGGAAAAATGCGAGTTCAAGAATGCCATAAAGCGCGCGATGGAGCTGGCCAGGTTCGGCAACCAGTACATTGACGGCAAGGCACCTTGGAAGCAGATAAAAGACTCGAGGGATGCCTGCGCGACCACCCTCTATACCTCGATATGCCTGTCCAAGGCCCTGTCCGTTGTCATGGCGCCTTTCATGCCGTTCTCGTCCCAGAGGCTCTGGGAATACCTGGGCGAACCGGGAAAGGTCCTTGACGCGAGATGGGAGGACGCCCTGGTCCCGCCCAAGCCCGGAACAAAACTTGGGGAGCCGAAGCCCCTCTTCAGGAAGCTGGAGCCGGGTGAGACCGAGAATGCGGAGGCGAACAAGATGGAACCTGCGAAAGAAGCGCCGGCCCGGACAGGAGGCCTGGAGAAGCTGGACCTCAGGGTCGGGGAGATATTGACTGCGAGCGAGCATCCGAACGCGGACAAGCTTGTGGTCCTGACCGTAAATATCGGAGGCGAGACCAGGCAGCTCTGCGCCGGCATCAAGAAACATTACAATATTACTGATTTCCCGGGCAAGAAAATCATAGTCGTGTGCAACCTGCAGCCTGCCAAGCTCAGGGGAGTCATGTCGGAAGGTATGCTCCTGGCAGCCAGCGAGGGCGAGACAGTGAGCCTTCTGCAGCCCCCGGCGGACGCAAAGCCCGGCGACAGGGTTGACGGAACCTCGGCCGCGCCCCAGAATACGATAAATGATTTCGCGGCATATCCGCTTCAGGTGGGCCAGGACAGGAACGCGGAATACGCTTCCCCGGACGGAACGCACAGTTCGCTCACCATCGGCGGAAAGCCCATCGGCACCGACAAGAACGTGGGGCCCGGAGCCAAGATAAAATGAAGCTGGACATGCATGTCCATTCATCGTATTCCACTGACGGGCATGCACAGCCAAGGCAGATCCTGAAGCAGGCAAGGAAGTTGGGGCTCGACGGCCTCTGCATAGCCGACCACAACACCATGGCCGGGAGTCTTGAAGCCAGGAAGATTGCATCCGAGTTCGGCCTGATCCTGGTCAGCGGCATGGAGATATCCAGCTCGGGAGGCCACATACTGGCCTACGGCATATCCGAGGAAGTGCCCAGGGACCTTGGCCCCGGCGAGACTCTGGACAGGATACATAGCCAGGGAGGGTTGGCTGTGGTTCCGCACCCCTACAGGTTCTGGTCCGGCCTGGGGGAGGAAGCGACTCTCGCCCTGGGGCCGGATGCGCTCGAGACAGCGAACGCACATTCCACGGCCAGGGAGAACAGGCTGGCCGGAAAGCTGGCCGAAAGGATGAAATTACCCGCGACCGCGGGCAGTGATTCCCATGAACTCGGCTCGCTCGGAAGGGCTTTCACAATGATGCCGGAAATAGGCTCCGAGGAAGAGGCCCTCAAGGCAATAAGGGCAGGAAGAACCAAAGCCAGAGGCCAGAGCAGGAAGACAACCATGGCCCTGAAGGACCGCACCGTGAGCGTGGCCATGTGGATCGGCCGTGGCTTCAAAAAGATGTAATTTTACTGCATAGGCAGTCGTGAATCCACCGTTGCATACCGTGCTAATTTTAGCAAAGTAAATCGAAGCCCTTCAGCTTCGATGATTCAGGTATGCAACTGCCCTATGGTAAACTTCCAGCCCGGCAACAAACGCCAGCCCTTTTAAGGGCTGGTAGTTTACAGCGCCTTCTCGAATTTCGGCACATTTGCCGAAAGGATTTTCATGAGCTTCTCGTCCGAGTCGCTCAGGCCTACCCTCAGTACCAGGACCGCCTTCGGGCTCACGACGCCCATTGCCACCTTGGAATGCTCCAGAAGAATGGTCACGATGCGGAGTTTCTCCTTGAGCTCCGATGTGGAGGTTTCCGCGGCGCCCAGCATAATCGCGGACATTGCGACGAAAGTCTCGGCATGGGCGCCCTTCGGCACCTTGCCGGCAATGTGCATGCCGCTCCTGGACACGAGTATGGCATCGGTTACGCCTTCCTTGGACTTGATTTCGTCCAATATCTCCTCGAGCGCTACTATGTTGGCCATGAAATACTACAGGTAGGTTTCTCCTGCCCTCACTGCTTGATGGTAATAAAACGCTTATTGATATAGTTTATTGTGGGAAACCGTCTCTCAGCAAGGCAGCGTGCCCCTTCCCCAGGGTGCATGCGGACAGGCAGAATTCATGCGGATTCTTTTATATACTAGTTTGTTTGTGAGCGCATCCATGGCCTTCAACATCGCCCTGATGGTCGCAGCCTTCGCGGCAATATTCATCACAGTGAACCCGATAAGCAAGGTGCCGTTCTTCATCGTGCTCACGGACGGGTACACCAGGGCGCAGAAGAAGAGGGCGATAGTCAATGCCATCAAGGTCAGCACGGCAGTGCTGATACTGTTCGCCCTTCTCGGAAGGTTCCTGTTCGACCTGTTCAACGTGGAGTTCCTGGCCCTCAAGTTCGTTGGCGCGGCAGTGCTGATAAAGATAGGCTATGACATGCTGATGGGCCAGATATCCAAGTTCAAGTCCACGGACGAGGAGCGGCAGCACGCGATAGACGAGGGTGTCGTCGGGGTTGTCCCGCTGGGCATACCCATGATTGCCGGCCCCGGAGCCATGATAACCGTGATGATATACATGGGCGAGTCCTCGGGGTTTCTGGAATGGAGCTTCATCATATTCAGCCTGCTCATCACCCTCGCCATAACCTACATTCTGCTGGTCGAGAGCCACATCATTTACGAGAAGATGGGCAAGCTGGGCATCACAGCCACCATGAGGATAATGGGAATACTGATCGCGTCGATAGGCGTCCAGATGATGCTGAACAATGTGATACAGTTCGCGGACATTCTAAGCGGGGCTTGACAACTTCCGGTCACCAATTGATTGTCCAGATTGTGTCAGTCGGCACCCTTATCCAATACCCTTCCCCCGGCTTCATCAGATAGGAACCGTCCAGGACCTGTATGTACGGAGAACCGGCCATGAATCCTTCCACGCGGTCATAGCCTGTCCCGGCCAGGGCGACGGAGATGGCCCTCTGCGTCTGCGACGGGTATCCCACCAGGTTCCATCCCGCCTTCAGCTGTATCGCGGTCGAAACAGGCACTGAACCTGAAACGCTCAGAGTGCAGGCCGAGGTCGCGTGTATCCACACGCCCATGGCCCTGTCTATGCTGGCCAGGTCGTTGGCCGTTCCCCCGGGCCGGTAGGTCTTCCAGGGGTCAGCCGGCGTCTGTGCACTGTAATACTTGACTGAATCGTATGAACCCGCGATGGAGGCGAGGACATTGGCTGCGGACGTGTCTGCCATGCTCAGGGGCACGGAGACAAGGTTCCAGCCCGCCGAAAGGGGAATTTCGAAGTTGGCGCCGCCGTTGTCCACGTAGTACGAGCGGTTCTCGAAAGATACATGGCCGTATGAGTTGTTCATCCTGAACTGCACATTGTACCACCCGGTGGGCAGCGGCGCCGTGTCCCAGGCCATCCAGAATCTTGCTTCGTATGTCGAATGTATGTTTGTGGAATATGTCGCTTCCTGCCAAGAGCCTCCCGGCAGGGTCATCCAGAGCTCTGTAGCTCCGCCCCATGCGACCGATGAGATGTTCACGGTGCCGCTCACCGTGGAGCCATTGGCCGGTGCAGTGTCCAGGGAGAACTGGCCCAGCTTCGTGCCTATGGCGTTCCAGAGTGCCGTGCTGGTCCCGTCATAGGCCAGGGCCCAGATCCCCATGCCAGGGAGGTCGAGCTGATTTATGACCTGGTACTTGTACATCAGCGAGGTGGCATTGTCGAACCATACCTGATGCCATTGGCCTGCCTCCAGATAGTAATACCAGGGGCTGAGGCTGGTCGCGTCCCACCGCAGGGTCGCGCCCGTGCTGGCCAGCTTGCTCATGGCCGAGGAATATGTCCTCGAGGAAGCCGTGCCGTTCCTGGTGGCCCCGGGAGCGTCGTGGCCCGAGGTGGCCACAGGATAGTCGAAGCCGAAGTAGGGAATGCCGTAGACCAACTTTTGCCTGTCCACGCCCCTGTTGTTGATGTAGATGCGTATCGAGTTCCAGGCGTCTATATTGTTGGTCCAGAACAGGGCTCCGCACGGCCCTGTCGTCGAACTTCCGCCGTAGAAATAGTCATAGCCCATCAGGAAGTAATAGTCCACGCAGCTGTTGATGGCCGGGAGCTGGCCGAAGCCGTAGGATGACCATGGGTAAGGCATCAGGCAGAAATGCACCTCGTACAGCATGTCCTCGGCGTAGAACGCAGCATCCAGCTCCTGCATGAAATAGAGCAAATCCATGTCGCTGCCGGACGGCGGATACTCCAAATCTATCATGATGCCGTCCGCATTGCCCGCGACGACCTGGTCCAGGAGATTGCTCACGCCGTTGGCCCTGGCTGTCGGGCTTGCCAGGAAAGTCGATACCGAGGAAGAGCCGAACAGGGTCATGGTGACCAGGACCTTCGTCCCGTTCTCGTGGCACCTTGTCACGAGCGATGTCCATCCGGACGGCCAATTGTTGTAGGCTATGATGTCCCCGGCCGTGTTCATCTCCACCGAGAACCAGGCCACATGGGTAAGTCTGTCCTGCTGCAGATTCGTGTAGGTCGTGCCCATCCAGCTGGGCCAGAAGCCGATGTTCTGCCTGGTAATTTCCTTCTGGACGAACGTGACATTGTCAGTGTACCCGTTGGAGCACCACTTGACCATCCCGCCCCACCAGAAGGAGCGCCACAGCGTCCCGGCATTGTTCCTCATGCCCTTGGGCACATATCTCATGCCGTCGAACACCTGGCCTGCAACCGCATACGAAGTCCCGGGTCCGTCCCTGACATTCAGCGATGTAGAGACATCTATCTCGAACTGCGGCTGGTTCACAGGCTTGGCATAGATGTTCCCCGATGACATTTCGGCGGCGCACCACAGGTTCCGCTCGTCGTACCAGAAGTTGTACCATATGCTCCCGGACACATCCTGCGTGCCTATGGCCACATAAATCTGCGAAAGCTGGACTGACCCCATGGCCTGGTAATAATTTCCTGCGCTGTTGAGGCCCGGGCCGGCGCGGACGTTCAGCGTGCCTGTGCTCACGATGAAGCTGAAAGGCGTGTCCAGCTCCACCCTGATGTGATAGAAGCTGGCGCAGGTGAAGGAGCCTCCGAGCACGCCCCAGAACGTGGCCGTCGCTGTGTCTGTCGTATGCCCGGCCAGGGTGATGTCTGTCGCTCCGACGCCGACAACGATCATTGCATGGGACCACTTGTCCCCGGCGGCCGTGCCGAAAATCACTGCGTCCCCGACCTGAGTGTCCGCGGGTATGCTGGCATTGACGCCCTCCACGACATAATGATAGTCAACGGCCTGGTACCGGGTCAGGTGAAGATGGAGATAGTCGCAGTAAGGGATGGTGCCGTTGCTGTTTGTCGTGGGCCTATCCGCGTCCGGGTAAACCCCATAGCCGCCGCCGTTCGTGCCCCGCCACAGGGACATGCCCCCTGCCATCAGACACTGGCTCACGAAGTTGGCGCAGTCCCCGCCCGAGCCCGTGAAGTCGTTGAAATGCGGGTTTCGGGTGCTCCACCAGTTCATGGCATAGCCATACGCGGCGTTCCTCAGATAATACACGCCCTGGCCTGTGGGGCCCCAGCCTGCGGCTTCATCCTCAGCAGGCTGGGCCTGCAGAGGCAGCGCGGTCACGACCAGAAGAATCCCCATGAGCAGGCCTATAATCTTCCGCATGATGCGATGAAGGGTTTAACAGATATAAAAAACTGTTGAACTCAGCCTTTGGAGTACGAATCTCTCAGGGAAACTGTCCTGTTGATCACGAGTATTTCTTTTTGAGCTCCGGCCTGCGCTGGCCAGCCTTCGCCAAAAAGAAATATTCAGTAAAGAAAAATCTTCGGCTGGCCTGCTCGTCCTCCGCACAACCGGCGTTCAGGGAACGCCGCCTTCATTTCCCCTTAGTGTACGAGTCCCTCAGGGTCACTGTCCTGTTCAGCACCAGCCTTCCGGGCTCCGAGTCCTGGTCCGCCGCGAAATATCCCAATCTCTCCAACTGCACCCTGTCCCCGGCCCTCAGGTTCGTGGCTGCCGGCTCCAGCCTGCAGTCCTTCAGCACCTTCAGCGAGTCAGGATTCAGATGCTCCAGGAATTTTCCCTCCTCCCCGGAAGGGTCCTCCACCGTGAACAGCCTGTCGTACAGCCTGGCCTCGGCCGGAACAGATTCCGTCGCTGAGACCCAGTGCATCGTGCTCTTGACCTTCCTGCCGTCAGGGGCATTGCCCCCCCTGGAGGCCAAATCAACATGGCATCTCAGTTCGGTGATGACTCCGGCGGAATCCTTCACCGCGGAATCGCATGTGAGCAGGTAGGCATATCTCAGCCTCACTTCCCTGCCCGGCGCCAGCCTGAAGAATTTCTTCTCCGGCACTTCCATGAAGTCCTCGCGCTCGATGTAAACCTCTCGGGTGAAGGGGACTTTCCTGGTCCCCATGGCCGGGTCCTCCGGGTTGTTAACTGCGTCGAACTCCTCCGAATGGCCCTCGGGCAGGTTTTCGACCACGACCTTCAGGGGGTTGAGCACTCCCATGAGCCTCGGGGCTGTCCTGTTCAGCTCCTCGCGGACGCAGCTCTCCAGCAGTTCGAAGGCTATGGTGTTCGCCTTCTTGGCTATCCCGGCACGCTCCAAGAAGTCCTGTATGGCTCGGGCCGGGTACCCGCGCCTCCTCATGCCCGCTATAGTAGGCATCCTGGGGTCGTCCCAGCCGCTTACACGGTTCTCCCCGACCAGCATCTTGAGGTATCTCTTGCTCATGATTGTGTACGAGACATTCATCCTGGCGAACTCTATCTGCCTGGGCTTGTAGATGCCCAGCTCAATCAGGAACCAGTCGTACAGCGGCCTGTGGTTCTCGAACTCTATAGAACACATGGAGTGCGTTATGCCCTCTATGGAATCCTCCAGGCCGTGGGCCCAGTCATAAATCGGATATATGCACCATTTATCGCCGGCATGCGGGTGCGGCGCGTGGATTATGCGGTACATCAATGGGTCGCGCATGTTCATGTTGGGATGCGCCATGTCGATCTTCGCCCTCAGCACCTTGGCCCCGTCAGGGAATTCGCCGTTCTTCATGCGCTCGAACAGGTCCAGGTTCTCTTCAACAGGCCTTTCCCGCCATGGGCTGTTTCTTCCGGGAGTGGTGAGATTCCCCCTGTGCTGGCTTATCTCGTCCGCGCTCAGGTCGTCGACATAGGCCTTGCCCTTGTTAATCAGGTCGCGGGCCCAGTCGTACATCTGCTGGAAATAGTCGCTTGCGTAGAACACCCTGCCCTCGCAGTCAGCGCCCAGCCAAGCCACGTCCCTGATGATGGAGTCTATGAATTCTTTCTCTTCCTTCACCGGGTTCGTGTCGTCGAACCGCAGGTTGAACTTGCCGCCGAAATCGCGGGCTATGCAATAGTTGAGCCAGATGGCCTTGGCGTTGCCGATGTGGATGTAGCCGTTCGGCTCGGGCGGGAACCTTGTGTGCACTCTGTCGTATCTCCCCGCCCTGAGGTCGGCCACGATTTCCGACCTGAGGAAATCCTGCTTGGCCAGCTCATCGTATTTCGGGTCGCTCCAGTCCATGGTCCCACCGTTGCAGATAATCTAGTTCTATTTCAGATTGCTGGTTATCACAAGGCCCGAATGCTTGACACCCCTGACAGATTTCACTGAATCCGAGAATGCCTTGACATCCGAGGGCCTGCCCCTGATGGCCAGCATCTCCAGGCAGTTGTGGTGGTCAAGGTGGATGTGCATGGTCGAGTATATCGCGATGTCAGAGTCATGCTGCAGCTCCAGCAGCCTGTTCACCACGTCGGAGGTGTGATGGTCGTATACCATTGTGACCACTCCGACTATCTCTCCCTTCCCCGACTCCCAGGCATTCTCCACCATGCTGTTCCTGATGAGGTCGGCAATGGCCTTCGAGCGGTTGCCGTAGCCCATTCTCTCGTTCTCCCTGTCGAACCTGTCCAGAAGGTCTGCCGGCAGGGAGACGCCGAACCTGGATATCTCCTTCATTGAGGCGGCACTGCGGCTGGGGAATAAATACATTGCCTTCGCGCTGACCATCACTGGGTTGCGGCCTTGGTGCTAGCGTCAGCACTGTGCCTGTTGGCGACCCAGACCATTACTGCCCATGTTGCAACACAGGCCGCAACCATTGCGGTTCCGGTTGTCGCTATCTCCCCGAGCATTCCCATGGTGTTTCCCTCGCTGACCGCTGTCAGGAAGGGGAAGCTTCCCACGATTTCGCCGTGGGCCACATGCTCCAGTGCCAATCCGGCCGAGCCGCCCCAGAGGAGCATGTTCAGCCAGTTGATGTGGTATTTCGCGTCAATCTTGTGCGCGAATGCGGTCGTCGTCGAAGCTATTCCCATTGCCATAAGAAAGCATGCCATTTCATTCACTCCTTCACAACTGTTCTCTTGCGGTTTGCGATCATGATGTATATCGCCCATACGATGACTACTGGAATGAGCATCAATATTCCCAGAAGCGTACTGTTTGGCACGAAGCCGTCAGTCTCGGCCTCCAGAAATGAGCCTCCCTCATAGCCCATCATATGGTCCACAAATATCATGACGGTAAGACCCCATAGCATAACGGCCAGGATGTCAAGTTTCAAGGATGTCTGCCCTTTGAATCTCCAAAGCAGCGTCACGACGACAGCCGCAATCAGACTCGTTATCAGCCACATGGTTTCACCGTGTCATCTTTTATAGATTTGTGGCACGGAATCGCATGAAGGTATTAATATTTTGTTCCCTAGGCCATGCAGGAAATATTTAATACGGAAGCGGGATACCACGGGTGCAAAACAGCCCCGTGGTGTAGTGGTTATCATTAGAGACTCTGGATCTCCAGACTCCAGTTCAAATCTGGACGGGGCTACTTTGTTTTATTGCCGTTTTCAGTCGTAGCCCCGCCCAATATTTGGCTATTGTTTGGATATAGCTGTCAGTGAAGCCAAATATCTGTCCGGGGCCTGCGCAAGAGCTCGCATAGGCCTTGCATAGAAATACTTTGGCACCTGGCCATCCATCCCTGCAAGCAGTTCCAGCCTCTGCCATCATACCCCGCCTGTTTTAATCGGTATCCAAAGTCCTGCGGGACATTTGGAACGGAAGGGCGGGGTTGTGGCCCGGGTTCCGGACCCGGGCTGGGTGATGATTGAGTTCATCCTTAGGAAGCCTCGTCCGTGAGGGCGGGGAGGTGTTAAAACCGGCATCCAACCCGACTCCGGGGCTCCGGCACCGGTCAACCGCCCTTTACCCCGAGAAATGCCTTACCCTCTCCACGAGTATTTTTCTTTTGACCTCGCTGCGCTGGCCGACCCTCTAAAAGAAAATTATTCAGTAAACAAGAAAATTCGGGTCGGCATGCTCGCTCGGTACAATACTGGCGCATGGGTGCGCCAGGTATTTGTCAAAGAGGTTCTGCCCAGATCATTTCGAGAAATGTCTAATTCTCTCGACCACGAACTCCCTGTCCAGCGACGCCAGCAGATACCCCAGCCTCGGCCCCTTCGTGCGGTTCAGGAATATCTGGTACATTGATTTGAACATATCACCAGCTTTGATTCCATGATTTTTCGAAGTCTCATGAATTGTATTATGAATATTATCGGGGGTCCAGTCGATTTTATTCAATTTGTCCAGAATAATGTCAAATGCTTTTCTATGGTCGATAGGTATTTGCACATCCGGGGGTTGTTTCTCCACCTGAAACTTCATATCTTCAGGGGCATGGGTGTCAATCCATTTTCTGACAGCATCTACCTTTATTTCTAGTTTTTGTCTTTCTTCCTCAGACCAATCCTCAACATATCTAATTTCATTCGTCCTATTAACTGTATCAATTATCGAGTTTAAATTATCATTTGTTTGAACCAGTGATGTGAGGTGTGAATATGAAACATTAAAATATTTTGATTGAACTTGAAATTTATTATTTATAAAATTGATTGAAGATAGTTCATAGTTCCTCTTGACGTCCTCCAGCTCCTTCTCCGGTATTCCCGTGTCCTGGCCGAAGTATGTGCGCTCCGCAAGCTCGTACTCCTCCGCAAGCTTCGTGATGCCCAGCCCGAAGTCTATGTCCTTGTGGCTTGTCGGCTTGGAGCGGAAGAAGAAGTACCTGGCCATCTCGGGCGTGGCAATGTCTATGAGTTCGCCTATCGTGAGTATCCTGCCGGCAGACTTGCCGAGCCTCTTGCCTCCCTCGATGACTATCCACTCGTATGGTATGGGCAGCGGCGCCGGGCTGTTGAATATTCTCTCGCAGATCGCCTTGCCTGTCTCGTATGTCCCGCCAGAAGCCATGAGGTCCTTTCCCATGGGCTCGAATGTCACGCCGAGATGGCTCCACCTCGCGGCCCACTCCACCCTCCAGGGCAGCTTTCCGTCTCTGATTCCCACGGCGCCCTCGTGGCCGCAGCCCTCTATGAAATTCTTGCCCGCGATTCCGCCCTTGCATCGGTAACTCACTTTCTGGCCGTCCCATGCATAGGCCTGGGTGGTGAGTATCCTTCCGCAGCTCTCGCATATCGCGAAGAAAGGCAGCCAGTCATCGCCCCGGTCGCTTCCCGAGACTTCCTTGATTATGGCGGTTATCTCCGAAGCCCTGTCGAGCGCTATTCGCACGACATTGTCGTATTTCCCGTCCTGGTACATCTTGGCGACCGATACGGGCTCGGGTTTCACGTCGATGCGCGCGAGGTTCTCGAGGAAAGGCCTGGTGAAATGCTCCGCGAAAGAGGAGCAGCACCCGTCCGGGCAGGGCAGTTTGAAAGCTGGCTGGCCCAGGTATTGTTCGAACTCCTTCGGCAGTTGCTTGGGTATCTTGCGCAGCCCGTCCAGATCGTCCATGGCCCAGATNNATTATCAGGTCCTCGGCGCTGCCGAGATGCGGCTCCCCGGAAATCGAAGTGCCGCTCTCCACGAAATGCTTCTTACCCCTGCCAAGCAGTTGCTCGGCATAGACGTCCACCCAGTGCATTTATTGCTCTCCGGCTGAAGTTAACCCAGCGTGCTTGCCCTGACTACGGATCTGATGGGAACTCCGTCAATGTCCCTCATCTGGGTTTTGTTCACGATCACCAATATAAGTTTCGGATCGGCGCCCATGTTCTTCAGGTCCTCGATGGTTTTGGCCATGGTTTCTCCGGTTCCGATGACATCATCGACAACGGCAATATTCTTGCCCTTGATGCCCGCATAATTGGAACTGAGGGCTCCTGTCATCACCTTTTTCTGGGGTGGCCTGTAAACCGCAAACTCGATGTCCAGCTCGTCGGAGATGAAAGTGGCCAACGGTATTCCGTTAATGGCCAGGCCAACAGCGGTCTGGACCTCATATCCTCCGTTCTCGGCCTCCTCCAAAAGAATGTCAGAAAGCAACGAGGCCATGATCGAAATTCGGCTTCCAAAGACTCCGATCGATTTCCAGCCAATTTTAATATCCTGGGGGGCATCGTTCGTTGTTGTCTGGGTTTTCACGCCCTTGGTCAGGAGCCAGACTATGGTGTTTTCTGACAGGTGCAGCTCCCTGGCTATCTCCTTGTCGTTCATGCCGCTCTGCTTGAGCTCCATGGCCCTCTTGGCTATGCTCTCTATTCCCTTCATTCAGACACCTTCTCGAAATCGTGATACCGGGCGACGTATAAAAAGTTGTGTTTCATTGGCAAGAGTTCAGCCTTATGAAGTTCGGGACTCGGGAAAGGGGAAGGGGGAACCGTACGGAATGGCTGTCAAAAACAGCCATTGATTCCGTCGCCGCTTCCCGCTTCCCGCTTCCCGACTCTGCAACCTACAACAATCACGCTTCATTTCAATGAATGCCCACGTAAGGCCGGAAGAGTTCAGCTTTCTTGAGTTCGGGACTCGGGAAAGGGGAAGGGGGAACCGTACGGAATGGCTGCTTCGCTGTCATATTGTTCGGGACTCGGGAACGGGGAAAGGGGAACCGTACGGAATGGCTGCTTCGCTGTCATATTGTTCGGGACTCGGGAAAAGGGAAAAGGTAAGCGTACGGAATGGCTGTATCACCAGCCATTGGTTCCGTCGCCGCTTC
>DAKD01000021.1 GCA_002499085.1 Methanomassiliicoccales archaeon UBA280 | reverse complement strand
GTGACGCCGAACACGCCCGAATGCATCTTCACCCCGGACGGGATGCCCAGCAGCGGTATCCTGCTGCCCACCGCCGACCATATGTCCCTGGCAGTTCCGTCGCCGCCGCAGAACACGATCAATTCAACATCATTCTCGAGGAACGAGCGGGCTCCGGCGACGGTGTCCTCGGGGCCTGTCCTCGCACGCGGCTCGCCGGTTTCCCTGAATTCCAGTCCGGATTCCCTAAGCCAACGTGTGCCCATCTCCCCCGGGCATGTGAGCCATTCGATGCTCAGGATTTCATCTTTCAGTATATCCTGCAGCGCCCGAAGCATGGCCAGGGCATGCTCTCCCGCAACCGGCTTGGCTCCGAGCTCTTGGGCCCGTTCTGCCATGCCGTCCGTGCCCTTCAGCCCCACCCGGCCGCCCATCCCGGCTATCGGGTTGACCAGGAATCCTATTTTTACCATCCGCACATAATCGGTTCCGAAGTTGAAATAGCTATCTGAAGGATGTGACGATTGTAGATGTATAAGTTGAGGCTTAGAACTGGGGGCTAGGGGCTAGGAGCGACACATGTGTCGCGACTAAGCCGAATCTCTGATTCGGCGATAGGGTCATAGGGTCATAGGGTGCTTCCAAATCGCATTTGCTGGCTTGGCCCGAACAAGCCAGCCCCCCAGACCCTAGACCCTTTATCCCATTATGAAAACGCAGACCCTAGACCCTATCTCTTAAAATATTAAATACTCCCGAATCTATTCTATCTGCATGCTCAGAATCGGGGTTTTGGCATCCGGCGGCGGGACAGACCTGCAGGCGGTTCTTGACGCGTGCGAGTCCGGCCAGATTGACGGGCGCGTTGTCATTGTCATTTCCAATGTCGGGGACGCGGGAGCCCTGAAGAGGGCAAAGGAGTTCGATGCCAGGGCCGTGTTCATAGACCACAGGGGCAAGTCGCGCGGCACCCACGAGAGGGAGATAGCCGCCGAACTGGATTCGGCCGATGTCGGTCTGGTTGTCCTTGCCGGATATATCAGGATGCTGGGATATGATTTTATAAATAAATATAAAAATAAGATTATTAATATACATCCAGCGCTTCTGCCGAAGTTCGGGGGGAAGGGGATGCACGGCCTGAACGTACACAGGGCAGTGCTTGCATCCGGCGACAGGGAGTCGGGCTGCAGCGTTCACTACGTGACCGAAGAAGTGGACGGAGGCCCTGTCATTGCCAGGATGAGGGTTCCGGTGGACCCCGGTGACACGCCGGAGTCATTGCAGGCAAGGGTCCTGAATGCGGAGCACCTGCTGCTGCCTATGGTCGTCCAGTGGATCGCTGAAGGCAAGGTCTACCCCGGCGGGGAAACGATAGAGCTTCCCTGGATGTGAGAACTGCGCGCGGATGCGCGGCAGCTATAATAAAATGTATATAGACTGTTATCATTCTCCCAGACATAGGAGGAATAATTGAATGAATGTTGTTATAGCAAGCGCAGTAAGGACAGCCATCGGGAAATTCGGCGGCACCCTGCAGAATGTCAGGGCGCCGGACTTGGGGGGCAAGGTCATTTCCGAGGCCATCTCCAGGGCCGGAATCTCCAACGAAGAAGTGAACGAGGTCATAATGGGCAATGTGGTGATGGCCGGTATCGGCCAGAACCCTGCAAGACAGGCGATGATTGCGGCCGGGCTTCCCTATTCGGTTCCCGCATTCACTGTCAACAAGGTCTGCGGCTCCGGAATGAAAGCTACGGTGCTGGCAGCCCAGGCGATCAAGGCCGGCGATGCAAAGGTCATCGTGGCAGGCGGCATGGAGAACATGAACCTGGCTCCGTACCTGCTCTACAATGCGAGGTACGGCTACAGGCTGGGCGAGGGCAAGATCGTCGACGCCATGGTCAACGACGGCCTCTGGGACATATACAACAACTTCCACATGGGCAACACAGGGGAGCTCATCGCGGAAAAATACGGCATAACCAGGCAGGAGTCGGACGCATTCGCGGAAAGGAGCCACAGGCTGGCAGTCAAGGCCATCAAGGCGGGCGAGTTCAAGGCAGAGATAGTCCCGTTCCACATCAAGCAGAAGAAAGGCGACCCTATCATTTTCGACGCTGACGAGGGCCCCAGAGAGGATTCCAGCATCGAGAAGCTGGCCAAGCTCGCCCCGGTATTCAGGAAGGACGGCCAGGTCACGGCCGGAAATGCGTCCCAGATAAGCGACGGCGCTTCCGCCCTGGTAGTCATGTCAGAGGACTATGCCAAGGAGAAGGGCATAACGCCGCTTGCCAGGATAGCCGAGTACGAAAGCGGCGGATGCGAGCCCGAGATGGTCATGGACGCGCCTGTCGTGACGACCAGGAAGATGTACGCCAGGACCGGGCTTTCGACCAAGGACATGGACCTTGTCGAGCACAACGAGGCCTTCGCCTCGGCCTCCGTGGCAGTCAGGAAGGCGCTGGAGATCCCGGACGATAAATTCAACGTCAGGGGAGGCGCTGTGGCGCTCGGCCACCCCATCGGATGCTCGGGAGCCAGGATCCTCACGACCCTGATATACGGGATGAAGGACAGAGGCGCGCACAGGGGCATGGCGACAGTGTGCCTGGGCGGCGGCAATGCCGTGACAATGGTTTTGGAGATGTGATTGCATGGAGATAAAAACAATCGGGGTCATAGGCGCCGGCCAGATGGGCGCCGGGATAGCACAGGTCGCCGCGGTCAGCGGCTACAATGTCATGCTGAACGACATCAAGCAGGAGTTCATTGACCGCGGGATGGCGGGCATCCAGAAGAGCCTGGGCAAGTTTGCCGAGAAGGGCAAGATAACCCCCGAGGCGAAGGACGCAGCCCTCGGCCGCATAAAGACAACCCTGGACCTGAATGACATGAAGGCAGCGGACCTGATAGTCGAGGCAGTCATAGAGGACCTCGAGCTGAAGAGGAAGATATTCATGGTCCTGGACGGGGCATGCCCGCCCGAAACCATCCTTGCAAGCAACACATCCTCGATATCCATAACAAAGCTGGCGGCCGCAACCAAGAGGCCGCAGAGATTCATCGGCATGCACTTCATGAACCCGGTGCCCATGATGAAGCTGGTCGAGGTGATAAGGGGCCAAGTGACTGACGATGCCACGACCCAGGCGATAATCGGTGTCTCGAAGAGGATGGACAAGGTCCCTGTGGAGTGCAACGACTTCCCCGGATTCATATCAAACAGGCTCCTCATGCCCATGATAAACGAGGCCATTTACTGCGTGATGGAAGGGGTAGGCACCCCCCAGAACATCGACGAGATAATGAAGCTGGGCATGAACCATCCCATGGGCCCGCTCGCGCTCGCCGACCTGATAGGCCTGGACACATGCCTCCACATAATGGAAGTGCTGCACACCGGCCTCGGGGACTCCAAGTACAGGCCATGCCCGCTTCTGATAAAGATGGTGGATGCGGGCCTCCTGGGCAAGAAGTCCGGCCAGGGATTCTACGATTACAGGCAGGTGAAATGATGGCATACGAGAATCTGACCCTGTCTGCGGAAAACGGCATAGGTACTGTTACAATCAACAGGCCAAAGGTCCTGAACGCGCTCAACACGGCCACCCTGAAGGAACTGAAAGCGGCCGCGCTGGAGATGGATGCAGACCCGCAGGTCAAGGTCGTCATTCTCACCGGTGCCGAAAGGGCTTTCGCGGCAGGCGCCGACATAGCCGAGATGATGCCCATGACCGCGGTCCGGGGCGCCGAGTACGGCAGGCTGGGCCAGGACGCCTTCTCGGCATTCGAGAACCTCTCCAAGCCGGTGATTGCGGCAGTAAACGGTTTCGCACTCGGAGGGGGCTGCGAGCTGGCAATGGCCTGCGACATCCGCATGGCTTCCGAGAAGGCCAAGTTCGGACAGCCGGAGGTCAAGCTGGGTGTTACCCCGGGCTTCGGGGGCACCCAGAGGCTGCCCCGCCTGGTCGGCAGGGCAAAGGCCAAGGAGCTCATTTTCACGGGCGACATGATCGATGCCGCAGAGGCCCACAGGATAGGCCTGGTGAATTCGGTGCACAAGCCGGAGGAGCTGATGGATGCGGCAAGGAAGCTTGCTGCCCAGATAGCCGCGAACGGAGCGATAGCGGTTTCACTGTGCAAGAGGGCAGTTAACCGCGGCATAGAAGTGGACCTGAGTAGCGGCTGCGCGATAGAGGCCGAGATATTCGGGCTGTGCTTCTCCACCGAGGACCAGAAAGAGGGAATGAAGGCCTTCATAGAGAAGAGACCGGCAAACTTCAGGGGGCTGTGACATGAAAGCCGAAGCTTCAGGCGAGCAGGTGGCCAGCATATTGAACGATTACAAGGTGAACACAAAAGCGGATCTCGCCAGCGGGCAGTTGGTTTTCGGCAGCCTTCCGATCATCTACGCCAGGGCCGAGATAATGGCCAGCATCTACCAGGAGCTCTTCAATCTGGTAGGCGAGTCAGCCTCGTCCGTTCTGAAGAGGATGGGCAGGTCATACGGTGAGAAGTTCCATGACCTCATCGAGCAGGAGGATTCCGAGCTTTTCGAGGACAGGGAGATGCTCTTCAAGTTCGTATGCGCCGAGACCCAGGCAATTGGCTGGGGCAGGATAGCCATAGAGGACGACGGAAGGACCGTCACAATCACCAGCCCGGAGGGTCTCGCCGGCGGCAGGATATTGGCCCAGAAAGGGAAGCAGCCGCAGGCCGTGGACTCCTACTTCCTGGGCTACTTCGAGGGATTCCTGACCAAGCTGGACGGAACCGCGTACGAAAGCGAGGAAAGCAAATGCGTGGCCAAGGGCGATGCCCACTGCATCATGACCTTCCGGAGACAGGCGAACAAGTAGGTGCACAATGCCCAGATATCTCAGGCTCGAGGAGACGCTTCTGAGGGACTTCGAATACCCGGTATGCCTTGTTGTCGAGGTTACCAAGCAGGGAGTGCTGCTCTCCAAGCTAAGATACCTAAAATCCCTGGGCCAGGTTGTGAACGAAACGATTCCCTGCCCCAGCATCGAGGTGTACATGCACATGGGAAATTTCGTGGACCCTTTTCTCCTGAAGGGTGGCGCCAGGCCGATAGGCATAGACTGGATACTCGGCTTCGACCTGGACAGGGAACTGTTCAGGGAAACCCTTGTGAAACTGAGGACAGGCAAGGCCAGAATGAACCAGAACAACCCGATGACGGCGCATCTCATACAGCCGCTGCTGAAGAAGATAGACAGCGGAAAGCTGAATTTCCGCAGGCTTGAGGCGGTCGAGAAGGGCCTGATACTGGAGCCCTATTGCAACCTGGCATTCCAGAGGGCAAGCCGGGGCAGGAGCGTCATACTTCAGAATGTCGAGCTCGTGGACAGGGAAGGAGCCATCCGGGTCAGGGGCCCTACGTACGATGAAGTGTACTCCTCCAAGCCAGGGCCTGTGATGGAGATCGACATTCTGGTCATCACGGAGATTTCCAACGTGCATGACCTCCTGGAAGGATTGGGAAGCTTCGGATTCTTCAAGGACAGGCTTTCGTGAGGTGAACCATGGACGATCACAGGATCAAGGGTGACGTATTCATCGGCGTTCTGAAGCTGGTTGCCTCCAAATGGGGAAGGGTCGGCCTGGAATCCATCGGCACAGGGCCGGAAGAGTATGCCCTGGAACAGTGGTACCCCTACAGCGATTTCTGCGACCTGCTGATGAAAGTGAGAAAGCAACTGGCCCAGGGCAATCCCATGATAATTTATCAGATCGGCTTCAACATGGTGAAGATAGACCGCAGATGGCAGGAGATTTTCGGCGCCATGAACCCGGGAGATGTGTTCACGACCACAAAGCGCCAGGAGTCGCAGTACCGGGTCGGGACTTACTCTGCCGAGCCAGTAGGCCCCAAGCATATCCGGGTCACATTGCTCTGCAATGAATGCAGGCATGAGTGGTGCGAATTCTACCGCGGCCGGTTGCAGGGCGTGCTGGAACTCACTGGCAGGACAGGCGTCGTTCACCTCCAGCCACCCAAGGAGAAGGACGGAGCCCGCATCTTCGATATCAAGTGGGGATGAGCCAGAATCCTTTTCACCGGATAATAAAAAGTTATATCTCCGAGTTCCATGATGCCGGTTGCATGACGCAAAAGAAGAAAGCCCCAAAGACCCCGGCGGCCCCGAACGCATTCGATTATGCCCACAAACACCCCCGGGAAATCGTGTGGATGAGCCAGAACACCAACCACATACCCGTGTCGGATGTGATAGACAAGGCCATTCTCAAGGCTGTCAAGAACAGGGAGTACAACCTGTACCCAAGGTCCGGCGGCGTTTTCGGCCTCACCGATGTCATAAAAAAGCATGTAGAGCTTCCAGAGGACTACAGGGTGCTTCTGACAAACGGCGGCATCGAAGCCACGTACATTCTCAACCGCGCTCTCCTGAAGAAAGGCGACGAGGTCATTTGCACGGACCCGAGCTTCATGCCCATTCACCATCAGATTGCAATTTCCGGCGGGAAGCTGGTCGAGATACCTGTTTACAAGAAACCCTGGAAGCTCTCTCCGGACACAATAAGGAAAGCGATCACAAAGAAAACGAGCATGATACTCCTCATTGACCCTCTGAACCCTCTCGGAACAGCCTACACCAGGCCCGAGATAAAGGAGATCTGCGAGATAGCGGAGGAGCATGACCTCCTGATAGTCGACGACGTGACGTACAGGGACTTCAGCGACCCAGTGCCAACATACAAATACATCCCGGACAGGACGATAACCGTGTATACATTCTCCAAGCAATGCGGCCTTGCTGGCATGAGGATAGGCGCCCTGGCGGCCCCGCCGGATATCATGGAGAAGATGCTGCCCTACAACACGAACGTGCTCAGCGTCAACATCCTGGCCCAGAGGGCGGCGCTGGCCGCGATGGAGTGCATCGACAGCTGGCTGCCGGCCCTGAGGAAGCAGTTGCTCACTAACCAGCGCATAATCAAGGACTCTGTGGACTCGGTGAAGGGATGCTTCCTGCCCGTGTATCCGTCCAGGACAAACATGTTCGCAGTGGACATCGGCAGGACCGGCGTCAACCCGGACCACCTGCAGGATACCATGCTGTATGATTATGGCGTGTTCGTCAGGTCTGGCAATTATGTTTCGAAGACATCGGGCAGGAATTTCGTCAGGGTCTCGTTCTCGGTGACGCAGGAAGGCGCGGAGAGATTCGCCAGCGCATTCCCCAAGGCAATCGCCAAACTGAGGAAAAAATGATTTATATCCCGCGCGGATAACAAGCCCGGAGGCAATCCATGAGAATTCCGGCGAAAGCTGCGAGGCTGCTGTGTCTGGGAATGATAACCACGATATTGCTGGTTGCGGCCATACCCATCCAGGTCAGGGCCTCGCCCGTCACAACCCTCACAGTATCGGACCCGAAACTGGGAACCGACCCGACATATGTCAACGCGGAAACAGAGTTCACGCTTTCCTCGGTAGACTCGGCATCGCAGCCGGTGACGAACATCTGGTACAGATGGGTCAATGCAACCGACGCTTATCCCTGGACGCAGTATTCCGGTGCATTCACGGCTTTGGCGGAGATGACCTCGCCCGGAGGCGCGCCCGGCCTGCCCATAGACCTGGAGGGATCATGGACTCTGCAATACAATGCCACAGACTCGCTCGGGCAGAACGAGAATATAAAAACATACAATGTTTTCATCGACAGCACACATCCTGTAACGCAGATCCAGTATTCTGGAACGGTTTATACGGCAGACAGTGTTTACATCGAATCCACAACTTTGATTTCGCTCACAGCTTCTGATACTGGCACCGGCGTCGCGGAGATAAGGTACTCGATAAATGCCGGCCCGGAGAGCGTTTACGCAGGGCCTTTCGCAGCTTCCGAGGCGGGACAGAACGACATTCGCTTTTATTCGGTGGATCTGCTAGGCAACACCGAGCCCACAAACACCGCCTACACAAGGGTGGACGATGACGCTCCCCTGATAACAATAGTACCAGGCACGCCGCAGTGCACAGTAGGGACAACTCTCTACATCTCCGGCTCGACCGCTGTCACGCTGAGCGCGAGCGATGTATCCGGCATTTCCGAGATAAAGTACAGGGTGGATTCCGGGTCCTGGACGGTGTACAGCGCTCCCTTCACTGTCGCCTCGGAGGGGCAGCACACATTGGCTGTCGTGGCAACCGACATGATGGGCCATGCCTCCGCGGAGAGCACCCTTTCGCTTTATCGGGATTCCACAGCGCCCGCGGTGACAGTGCCGGGAGCCTCGGGAGGCGTGCTCGAGGCCGAGTACGGGAGCAGCTTCTCATTCGAATGCTCGGACGCCGGCGCCGGCAACTGCAATGTGTATTACAGCATCGACGACGGAACGACATGGACCCTTTCCACTGGCCAGTTGGTTGCCCTGGAGGACGCGGTCATCCGGTACTATGCCGAGGACGGTGTGGGAAACATGGGCAGCGAGGCCACGCTGAATCTTTGGGTTGCGGAGCAGTCCGGAGAATTCTGGACCACAGAACTGATAATTGTCTGGATGAGTGTCTGCGCCGGGATACTTGTTGTAATAATCTTGACCTACAGGCGGCTGGACAGGATGGAGAAGGAGAAAGGGAAGGGCACTGAGGAAAAGAGCGAGGGCAAGAGAAAGATAAAGAGGCAAACCAAGGAAGATGATGTGGACCAAGCCCCGAAACAGAAGATGAAAAGGAACAGATGAAGAGGAAGAACTTGTCAAGAATTTAGTGATATTGAGATTATTGTTAGGGGCTAGGGTCTGCGTTTTCAAAATGGGATAAAGGG
>DAKD01000032.1 GCA_002499085.1 Methanomassiliicoccales archaeon UBA280 | reverse complement strand
GCGGCAACAATGTCTCAGCCAACGATAACGGCATCTTCGTGTACGGCTCGGAAGGTGTGGCCGTCGAGGGAAACGGCATTTTCCAGAATGAATACGTCGGGCTGCTTTCCATCGGTTCACAGGGCAATTGGGTCTGGCACAATAACTTCGTCGACAACCCGGCCCAGGCATACGATGACACAGGAATGAACTTCTGGGACGGCGGCTACCCGTCCGGAGGAAATTACTGGAGTGATTACTCCGGTCTGGACATGATGAGCGGCCCCCTCCAGGACCAGCCCTGTTCTGACGGAATCGGAGACATCCCATACACGAATATAGACGGCGGCATGGGCGCGCAGGACAACTACCCGCTGATGGAACCGTGGGCACCCAAGTTGGCAAAGGTCCCCCATGCACCAATCCGGATCAACTCCAACGCGGACTTCGACGAGGCGCATGGTGTGGTGAATTGGGCCACGGGGGACGGGACTGAGTCCAACCCCTGGATAATCGAGGGTTGGGACATCGACGGCACCGGGCACGGGTATTGCATCTACATCGGGAACACGACCGAGTATTTCATTGTGAGGAATTGCTATTTACATGAGGCAAGCGGTATTTTAGAATGGCCATACTATTATGACACAGGGCTGATATTTTACAATGTCCAAAATGCAGTCGCTGAGAACAATAATGCCTCCTCGAACAATCGTTTCGGCATTCGCCTCACGGAATCCTCCAACGTAATCCTGGTAAACAACACCGCGAATTCAAACTATCTATATGGCATCGAGGTAGACGATTCCAACAGCATCACTATGGTCAACAACAGTGTCTCCGACAATATGTTCGGCATCATGATTTTTTATTCGGAAAACAACACGCTCACGGCCAACACCTTGGTGAATAACGGGTTTTCTCTGTTGGGAGATCAATTACAGCATTGGAACACACAGAACATAGACACGTCCAACACCGTAAACGGCAAGGCCTTGCAGTACTGGAAGAACCACACATCAGGCGCTATTCCCGTTGATGCTGGGCAGGTGATACTTGCCAATTGTACGAACGTAGTTATTGAGAACCAAAATATTTGCCAATATGCAACCATTGACATCTCAATAGGTTTCTCTGATAACAACGCTATTTCCAACAACACTGCATCAAACAGCAGGTATGGTATTTTCCTCTCGCACTCCAGCAATAACACGGTATTCAACAATACCATTTCAAACAACGATTATGGTTTGGACCTCACCTTCTCTGATTGCAACATAATCGTTAATAACAATTTTATTAACAATACTGTCCAAGCTTACGATGACACCGGAAGCAACATCTGGAACGACAGCTACCCCTCGGGCGGCAACTACTGGTCTGATTTCAACGGTACAGATGAATATTCCGGCCCGGACCAGGACATCCCGGGCGCGGATGGAATCGGGGACACGCCGTACACGGATATCGAGGGAGGCATGGGGGCGCAGGACAACTACCCGCTGATGGAACCGTGGGGTACGCCCGAGTTGGTTCGGCAATACCTGCAGGTTCAGAATTCCATTGTTCCTGGCTACAAGAACCTGAGCAACGAGCCATTCGAGACCGGCATACAGATTGCCAGCACAGGGGCAATACTCCAAAGCGGAGAACACATACTCCAGAACAAATGGATAAGCGACCCGCTCACTCACTCCGCAAGCATAGCTGGAACGTGGACATTTGACATGTACGGATATGTGACGAACAGCTCGGTACTAGGCGGGCACCTGTTTGCCAGTGTGTATAAGGAAAGCACCGGGGAGCTGCTATTCGAGACAGGCAGGGACGACGAAAATGTGAGCGCGTTCGAAACATATCACAGCTTCACTTGGGCACACGAGGCACCTGACATCATGTTAGATACGGGTGACAGGTATTACGTGGAGATATGGCTGGACGCCGAGAGATACGGCGGTGCGATTACTGAAAGCACAGTGAACCCAGATTTCGCAGACGGCACTGATGGGTGGACTTTCTTCAATTGGGGGGGCGGGACAAGCAGTTGGGTTTCTGGTGCAGCGAGCATAGATGTCAATCGCAATGATATGCTGCCTGTTCTGTTGGAACAGGGCGGCTATTGGCAACAGGCTTTCACTCCGTCATCGGCTCCAAGCTCTGTGTCACTGAACTTTAGTTGGACGTGCAGTAACTACTATAACATTTATGGTGCAAATTTCTATGTGTTCATCGATACATTCTCAGGCACCCCCAGTGTAAACAGCGCCATATGGAGCTCCTCCATATCGGGCTGGAGCCCATGGGTAACAGTCGGGCCGCTCGACGTCAGCGAGCATGTGAATTCTGCATCCACATATTACCTGAAGATAGCCGCAAGGGCCACAACTCCCGGTATGAGTTTAAGCACCTTCCGAGGCATGTATGACAACGTGCAAGTGACCTGGCATGTACTTCCGGAGTTCGTACTCGGTTTTGACCACAATTCCACGCCCTCGAGCATCACTGGAGCACCCCATACCCCACCCACATCCCCCGCTAACTTAACGGTGGAGCACTGGGGCGAAGGCAACCCTTACGAGCACAACACCCTCAACTGGACCCATGACGGCTCCGGGTTCGTGGACCGGTTCAACATCTACAGGTCTGAATCCGATACCGGGCCCTGGGAATACGTTGACAGCGTTCCCGGGAACACTTTCACCTTTGTTGACATGAACAGAGGCCGGGCCGACTTGATATTGTGGTGGTACGTCGTGGAGGCCCAGAATGTCGCCGGCGAGGATGGCAACATCAATGCAGTCAGGGAACCTTATATCTCGTCCTTCAACATCAGCATTTCCGCCGGCTGGAATCTAATATCAATCCCCCTCATTCTGACCGACAGATCCTTTGAAAGTGTTCTTTCCTCCATCTCCGGCAAATGGAGCGTGGCCAAATACTACGATTCTCTGGACACCGCAGACCCCTGGAAGACCTATCGGGCGAACGGAACCTCGAACGACTTGACCGGAGCAGACAATGCCATGGGATTCTGGCTCTACGCTCTGGAGAACTGCACGCTCACTGTGTTCGGGGAAATTCCCCAAACCACGCAGATACCGCTTCACGCCGGCTGGAACCTGGTCGGTTACCCGGCGCAGACCTCCCGGACGGTCGCGGAAGCCCTCTGGGGCACTGGCGCGGACCGCGTGGAGGCGTTCGACCCCTCAGGCCCAAGCCTCCTCAGGGAGATGGGGCCGGGCGAGTACATGATGCCGGGGCAGGGGTACTGGGTGCATGTTGTCGCGGATAGCGTTTGGACTGTGGATTGGTAAAACTGGCGTTTCCTTGAACGCTAGCATTGCGGAGAACGAGCAGGCCAGCCCGGAGTTTTTCTATTAATGAATTTTTCTTTTTGCGCAGGGCTGGCCAGCACAGTTCGGAGCTCAAAAAGAAAAACTCGCGGACACGGTATGGGTGGTTGATTGGTAGAAAAGGATGAGAGAGACGAATCTGTGCTAGAGCCAAGAAAATAGTACCTCGCCCTAATAAAATGCAATTGAATGCCAGGCGAGGCTTGAAGGGATTCTATGCACGCTGTGAAACGCGCACTTAGGGTGCGAGAAATCTCAACCCCGGGCTCACGAACATTGTAGCCAATAGCAGATTCCAGCATCAATGTGAGTAAGACGAATTGCCAATATTCGATTTCGCTCGCAATTCGTTGCACACCCGGGGCATGCTGCAACATCATGCTTTCAGAATGCCCAATTCTGTGAGCTTCTCAGGCAGGTATTTGTCCGTAACGAAGTCGAGACCGTATTTCGCCAATGCCTGCTGCTCGGCCTGAGTATTTTTCTTTTAACCTCGCTGCGCCGGCTCGGGCTCCAAAAGAAAAATATTCAGCAAAACCCTCACCGAATCCTTCGGATGTCGGCGGGGCCTCGACGGCTTCGCCATCTTCGGAGAAAACTCGCCCTCGCATGCTCGCTCGGTACATCCTGCCTGCATAAGACCATGCAGGCTATTGCTTGAGGATGCCCAATTCCGTAAGCTTCTCGGGCAAATATTTATCGGTCACGAAATCCAAACCGTACTTCGCCAGCGCCTGCTGTTCCGCCTTCTTGCCAATCTTCAGCATGAGCTCTATCTCGTCCTTCCAGAACCGGTCCTTGAACCTTGGGTCAGTTAGCTCGGACTGCAGAGCCTTTATGTCCTTGTCGTTCAGCTTGTCGGTGGGGAGCTCGTAATTCATTATGTCCGAGCTGGTTATGCCCACGAACATGGCCGTGGGCGTGGCAAGGTATTCCGAGATGTGGGCGGTCTTGATGGCGCCGTAAGCGATGGAGGAGAATATCCTGAAGGACCATGGGTCTCCGTCGGTGAATACCACTATCGGGAGGTTCAGCTCCTCGTTGAGGCGCTTCATGAACCGCCTGGTCGAGCGGGCGGGCTGGCCTTTCAGATGCAGGATGATCGCGTTGAAATCCTCGTCGAAACCGTTCTCCACCAGCCTGTCGAACATACCGCCCGTTTCTATGGCGATAACGAACTTGGCGTCGGTTTCCAGCAGGTTGATCTTGTCCTTCTCGACGTTGAAGGGAATGCCGTAGCCCGAATCCCCGACGTCGTCCCTGAGGTTGATCTTCTTCTTCTCTCCCTTTCGGTTGGTCTCCATCAGCGTGAGGTTGCCAATCACCCTGGCCCCGTCCTCCTCGGGCCGCAGCTTGAAGTCCTCCCTCATGCATGTGGTCACAATCTCCAGGTCCTCTGCCAGGTTGTTGCTCTCGTCCTGGGAGCCGAACTTGGCATGGCCCCAGCCCTCCGAGATGTAGTACATCTCCCTGAGCGTGGACGATTTCTGGTCCTTTATCATGTCCTTGATGAACTCCAGCATGTACATCGTCCTGAGGAGCATGTAGGCGCCCGTCATCTTCTTGGCGCTTCTCACCCCGTGCAGGTTTCCGTACTTCCAGACACCTTTCCGCGGTGCGAACTGTATGTTCTTCTTGGACCTGAGGGGTATGCTCATCCTGGGTATCTGGCCCCTGTCGATCTGGTTGTATATCTCGTCCGCTATCTTGTACAGCTCCTCCACGGCCCTGTGGTTCCTCGGGTCATTCATCATCGGAGATCACCTCGGTTTGTTCGTCATAGTCCACGCCGTTCTCGTCGTCCTCCTCTTCGGCGACCTCCTCCTCAGCCTCTTCCCCGAATGAGAACAGCGAATACTGGCCTGTGCCGTCCAGGTCCCAGTCTCCCGGAAGGGGTTCGGCGCCTATCACCTTGGAATGGTCTATTCCGCTGACAAATATCTCGGCCTCCTGGTATCCGTCCTGGTCCAGACCCGCGAGTTCAAAGGTTATCGTTTGGATTTCTGTCGTGGCCAGCCTCTTGAGGTTCCAAGTGAGTTTATCCCCGTTCACGCTGTCTGGCTCCGGTGACATCTTCTTCCTGTCCAGGTTGGCCCCCGGGACAATGCTGTGCACGCTGAACTTCTGGCCCGTGGCCATGTAGTTGTGTATGTTGATGGTCACTTTGTGGCGGCCCTTGGCGTATTCCACCTTGTCATCGATCCATATAACGTTCATGATGCCAGTCACTGTCTTCCCGAGCGCAGGAACAGGCTTGCCGACAATGCTGGCCGCCTTCTTGGCAATCTCCGGGATGAGAAGCTGGACGATGTCGAACTTCTCCTGGGTCTTGGAGCGCCTGGCTTTCTTGCCCAGATGCACTTTCAGGTTCCGGGCGCACAGCCTGAGCGCCCTGACTATCTCCTCCCTTATCGGGTCCAGGTTGGCTATCGCCTCCTTGGCTTCGGACGTGAAAGGCAGCTGGCTCGATGCCACATGCACCAGAATTATCGCAGGCCCGAAAGGTAAGCCTTTGCCGCCCCTCTGCTCAAGCCCGTACCTGCGCCAGTCTACCTCCGCAATTGCTTTCGTTATGACGTCGGCGCCCTGCTGGTAGAGCAGCGGCACTCTGTTTCCGAACCTGAGAATGTCGACCTGCGCATCCTTTGGAAGCTGCCCGCCGTAAACGATCCCCACTTCTATGAGGAACGGGTGGCCTGAGTAGACTTTCGGCTCCCTGGAAATGGGGGGCGCGTAGAATCCGGGCTTGAGACCCTCCAGGACGTTCCTGAGGCCTTTCCTGATAAGCACATCGCCGATCGGAGTGAGGCAGTCAGCCTTCGGCGCCATTATCTTGACTTCCCCTATCGCCTTCAGCAATGCGGCTCCCTCCTCCAGGGACATGCGTTTCGGGCTCCTGTTCTCCGGCACCAGGGCCTTGTCGCAGATCTCCTTGGCCACACGCGGGCTCACCCTCGAGAATTCATGCGTCAGGAAGGCAGTGAGCTTGCGGTGCTCGCTGACCTTGGCCATGCTCATGAGCTGGCCCAATTCTATCCCTTCCGGATGGGGCTTTGATTCGACCGTCTCCTTGGGCAGATCCTCGCTCACCCGCGGCAGGCTGATGACACCGCCCATGGGGTCTCTGAACGTTATCTGGACATGGGGATTGACTATGGCCGTGGCCCTGAGATACTCAAGAATGGACTGCTTGCCTGTGATGTACCTGCCCTTGACATAGACCTCCAGCCTGGTGCCGTGGGCCTTGCCGTCCCACATCCTGAAGTCCTCCTCTATGATGTCCGGCCTGTTCTTCTTTATATCCAGAACCAGCTTCACATAATGGGCCACTTCCTCGGTCCCGATCTTGGACATTATAAATGCGGGCTTGCCCGTCGTAAGCTGGCTGTACATGACCACCGCGGAAATGCCGATTCCCTGCTGTCCCCTCGACTGGCGTATGGCATGGAACCTTGAGCCGTAGAGAAGCCTGCCGAAAACATTGGGAATCTGCTTCTTCACTATTCCGGGGCCGTTGTCCTCTATGACGATCTTGAACTCGCCCTTCTCTGTCTCGGTGACCTCGACGATAATGTCGGGAAGGATCCTTGCCTCCTCGCAGGCGTCCAGCGAGTTGTCCACTCCCTCCTTGACGGCCGTTATCAGAGACTTGGTCTGGGAGTCGAAGCCCAGTATCTGCTTGTTCTTCTCGAAAAATTCCGCTATGGAAATCTCTTTCTGCTGCTTGCCCAGCTTCTCGGCGATATCTGTCATGTGTCACCCCAGAGCAATGTCCGGGGCCTGACGTGCCGGCCAATGGGGATCCATTGCCGCGCATCCCTCAGGCATCCCTTCTGTGCGACCCTGATTGCCAGACGAATACTTAATATTTAAGATGCCATGCTGCCCGACACACAGGTCCAAATACGCATGGAACAGGACAAACATAAAATACCCCATGCTCTTTAGGGGCACTACTTCCAGTCCATATATAATATACTGGGGGAAAAAATGACCACCGCTTACGATGTACCCGCGGACAAGCTCATTTCGAGCATAGCAGAGGAGCTCAAGAAGAAGGACACGATTCAGCCGCCCGAATGGTCCGCCTTCGTAAAGACAGGCATTCACAGGGAGAAGGCTCCGGAAACGCCGGACTGGTGGTACACCCGCGTTGCGGCCGTGCTCAGGAAGGTCTACATGATGGGCCCCATCGGCACGGAAAAGCTGGCAGCCGAGTTCGGCGGCCCTGTGGACAAGGGCTCGTCCCCGTACCATGCCTGGTCCGGAAGCAGGTCCATAATCAGGCTCTCGTTGCAGCAACTTGAATCATCCGGCCTGGTATCCAACCAGAAGAAGAAAGGCCGCATGATCACTGCCCAGGGTCAGAAGCTGCTGGACAACACATCCCATGCCATATTCACCGAGCAGGCCAAGGATAACCCAAGGCTCGCAAAATACCGAATGTAGGCGGTCGTATGGACGACGACAAGGAGCTTCAGGAGATAAGGCGCAGGAAGCTCGAGGCCCTCCAGCAGGACCAGGCTGACGACGGGGTCCAGCAGGCCGCACAGGCCCAGGCCGATGCCCAGTACGAGGCGCAGAGGCAGGCGGTCCTGCGGCAGATACTCGCCCCCGATGCCAGGGAGCGCCTGGCAAGGCTGAGGACGGCCCGAGCGGACTTCGCCGTGGCCGTGGAGAACCAGCTGATAATGCTGGCGCAGCAGGGAAAACTGCATGCGGTGATTGACGATGCAAGCCTCGTCCAGATCCTGGAAAGGCTCACGCCCGAGAAACGGGAGATCAAGATAACAAGAAGATAGAGGGATAAGATGGCAAGAAACAAACCATTCGCAAGGAAACTGAGGCTCTGCAAGGCCACAAACTCGAACAGGCGCGTTCCGGCATGGGTGATCCAGAGGACGAACCGCAGGTTCATGCGCCATCCCAAGCAGAGGTCGTGGCGGAGGAACAGGCTGAAGGTCTAGAGGGATTGAAATGGCAGACGACAAAGAAAAGGAATTCAAGGAACAGGTTTACACCATCCCGCTGCGCGACCTTCTGAGATGTCCCAGGACAAAGAGGGCCCCGAAGGCCATCAAGCTCATCAGGGAATATGTCGTGAGGCACAGGAAGGCAGAGCCCGAGAACGTCTGGATCGACAAGGAAGTCAATGAGATGATATGGGCCAGGGGAATAGAGAACCCCCCGAACAAGGTCACGCTCAAGGTCGCATGGGTGGAGGGCGAGGACCTGGTGGAAGTTCTGCTGCCTGACGAGTAGGCGATTCTCTCATGCTGGGCAAGGGAATGATTTTCGGCAACCCCTATGTGGGTGTTTTCTGCGCCTCGAGTGAGACGCTTGCCGTTGTCCCGCATGCCACGCAGGCTGATTTTCCCGAGAGAGTCTCAAAGTACCTCGGAGTGGAAAACGTGATCAGGATGTCCGTGGACGGCAGCAGCACGCTGGGCTCGCTCATCCGCATGAACTCCAACGGCGCGGTGGCCGCCCAATCCATGTTCGACGACGAGATAAAGAGGATCGCGCAGCATGTCAAGGTAACAAGGATTGCGGAAAGGCACAATGCCATGGGCAACAACATTCTGGCCAATGACAACGGCGCGATAGTGCATCCGGATTTCGAGGACTCCACCATAAACCTGATTTCCAAAGCGCTCGGCGTTCCCGTCGAAAGGGGCACAGTCGCAGGATACAGCACAGTCGGCTCGGCAGCCGTGGCCACGAACAAGGGACTGATATGCCACCCGCACACGTCATCGGCCGAGATGGAACTCATGGAACGGGTGCTGGGCCTCAAGCCGGCAATATGCACGGCCAATTACGGCACGGGCCAGGTGGGGGCCTGCATGATAGCCAACTCGAAGGGCGCGATGGTCGGGGAGCGCACGACGCCGATCGAGCTGGGCAAGGTAGAGGACGGGCTGCACCTTTATTAGTTTCAATGCCTCGTAGGCGGGCGGGAGCGACGGAGTAATCGCGGGCGCCGCGCTCCCTTATTTCAGTTTCAATGCCTCGTAGGCGGGCGGGAGCGACATGTGAATTGCATGGATGGGGTGGGCTGGATACTGTTTCAATGCCTCGTAGGCGGGCGGGAGCGACAACCCGTCTGTGCTGGTGTACTCTATCGCATGCTCGTTTCAATGCCTCGTAGGCGGGCGGGAGCGACCCTATGGGGTCGGGAACACCAGTTTATTTTTATTGTTTCAATGCCTCGTAGGCGGGCGGGAGCGACCTGGTACGGGCGTCTGTATTATCCCGCCAGCTTTGTTTCAATGCCTCGTAGGCGGGCGGGAGCGACGCTGAGGTACATCGGTATCTTGAGGTAATTGGTTGTTTCAATGCCTCGTAGGCGGGCGGGAGCGACATGTACTTACTTTACAACTTATCGTTTCAAAATCGTTTCAATGCCTCGTAGGCGGGCGGGAGCGACCATATCTGGATACCTTACAACACCTTGCGCATTTAAGTTTCAATGCCTCGTAGGCGGGCGGGAGCGACCGAGTATTCCAGCGAACACCCGCCCAGAGTCGATTGTTTCAATGCCTCGTAGGCGGGCGGGAGCGACAGTTGTGGCCGGTCGCGTTGCTGGTGCAATAGTCGTTTCAATGCCTCGTAGGCGGGCGGGAGCGACCTTAGTCTGTCGTTATGATAGACTAACAGGACCTTGTTTCAATGCCTCGTAGGCGGGCGGGAGCGACCGGGGCAAACGGCCAGAGAAATAGCCAAGGGCATGTTTCAATGCCTCGTAGGCGGGCGGGAGCGACTGATGGGTTCGGTGTGCAGCCAGGAGAGGCCCGTGTTTCAATGCCTCGTAGGCGGGCGGGAGCGACGCAGCCATGAGTTTCTGATTCGTGGCCACCTTATACGTTTCAATGCCTCGTAGGCGGGCGGGAGCGACTAGTTCTGATCAGCATGTCGGCGGATGACTTGGCGTTTCAATGCCTCGTAGGCGGGCGGGAGCGACCCGTCGGATTGGTCATATCCCCGCTGGATCTGTCGTTTCAATGCCTCGTAGGCGGGCGGGAGCGACTGGCCGTCGTGTCGACGTACAACAAGGTCCTGCAGTTTCAATGCCTCGTAGGCGGGCGGGAGCGACCAAGAGCGCCATTGACACATACGCGGACAACCTGGTTTCAATGCCTCGTAGGCGGGCGGGAGCGACTCCCGAACCTCAGAGGGGGCAATCCCCATGACCACGTTTCAATGCCTCGTAGGCGGGCGGGAGCGACCCGTTATGGCTGGGCCTGGTTGGACATTACACTTGTTTCAATGCCTCGTAGGCGGGCGGGAGCGACTCAAACAGATGTTCAGGTTCCCCGGCATGCGCTCGTTTCAATGCCTCGTAGGCGGGCGGGAGCGACGATAACTGATTGGGGGAACTTCTAATCATTTCTGGTTTCAATGCCTCGTAGGCGGGCGGGAGCGACAAAATACTATCGGGCAGAATTCCTCAGCCAACAGGTTTCAATGCCTCGTAGGCGGGCGGGAGCGACGGATTGCAATGCCCATGAAATTGTCCTTTTCCAAGTTTCAATGCCTCGTAGGCGGGCGGGAGCGACGCTTCGCCAGCTTCGTGTGGTTCCAGCTGACCTTGTTTCAATGCCTCGTAGGCGGGCGGGAGCGACTCGGCTCCCAGAGGCAGCTGAAGCACCTAGAGACATTGTTTCAATGCCTCGTAGGCGGGCGGGAGCGACATGCCACAATCTCAACAGTCAATGGCGGTTTCATCGTTTCAATGCCTCGTAGGCGGGCGGGAGCGACCCGATTTCATGCAGTAGTCTGCTGGCGTATAGTGTGGTTTCAATGCCTCGTAGGCGGGCGGGAGCGACCTGTCTGGTTGATTGCGGAGCTGATCCTGTTGTCGTGTTTCAATGCCTCGTAGGCGGGCGGGAGCGACATGTCGGGTTGACGTACTTCATGAACTGCGTCGTGTTTCAATGCCTCGTAGGCGGGCGGGAGCGACTGTACAGTATGGCGCTGGGTGTGCCCGATATTTTGTTTCAATGCCTCGTAGGCGGGCGGGAGCGACGGGCCGAGCTCCAGGAGGACAAGCTTCTGTTGCAGTTTCAATGCCTCGTAGGCGGGCGGGAGCGACTCGGGGCTAGAGTGATTCTATCTTCGGATTGACAGTTTCAATGCCTCGTAGGCGGGCGGGAGCGACATTACCCATGGCATCGCTGTAGGTTAGCTCTATCGTTTCAATGCCTCGTAGGCGGGCGGGAGCGACAGGAATGCAAGACCTCGATAACCTTCAACAAGAAGTTTCAATGCCTCGTAGGCGGGCGGGAGCGACGATCATGCTGAAGCTCCAGGCCCTGCTCGCCCAGGTTTCAATGCCTCGTAGGCGGGCGGGAGCGACGGGGGTGCTGGGGTGCGATGTCCCGTCACTCTACGTTTCAATGCCTCGTAGGCGGGCGGGAGCGACGAGGAAAAAACCGCGATCCTTCAGAAGTACTTCGGTTTCAATGCCTCGTAGGCGGGCGGGAGCGACTTGCGCTCAGCCTGCCCTCCAGGTCCGGGAGCGTGTTTCAATGCCTCGTAGGCGGGCGGGAGCGACAAGACCTTGACTCATCATTTAAAAAGCTTTCGGATTGGTTATGTTTCAGGTCTGGCCTTTTCTTCAGGTCATATATATTACTTCCTGTTTATATGATTTTTGGCTCACAAGAAAATCGATTCGCCATCATCCTGTGAGCCAATCTGGAAAGTCTCCGGCTTTTTATCGAATAGCCAGAAAGTGACCTTAGAATCTCGCACAAAATCTGTCAATGATTTCTGAAGGTCCTTCGCAGCCACTTGATTTATCTCACCTGCAAAGACGCTGTTCTGTATCCAGTGCAACTTCGGCATCAGTACGGCACGGATGATCTCTCGTTCATGAGGGTCCGCATCGTAGACGACGACAACGTACATGGCATCACCGGTAAGTTAGGATTATTATCCTCCACGAGGCATCTATGGAGCTTTCTCGGGACCGAACTTCCCCACGCTTCGACGATATCCTCTCGGTCCTTTCCGGGAGGGCGCACTGATTTTTTAAGAGCTTCTTCTATGAACTGGATGATTATTTTTCTGCCCTTTTCGTTCAGATAAACACCCTCCCCCACTTCCGTTATCAGGCTCCTCTCGGAGCCGCTGGCAGCGATTTCCAATAATATTGCTTCCGAAAGAGGCGCCTTCATAACCTCGGCTAGGTCTAGCGCGAGAGGGTTTCTAGCGCGGCTTTCCCCGTGGATGTAGCTTATCCTGGGATCAAGTCCCGCCCGATGAATCCAGCCTGCCATTTTCGCATACAGAATACCGTTGGCGAACCCCAGCACCGCATCGGCAGGCCTTCTCGGGGGCTGGCGCTCCCTCTTGACAATGCTCCAGAATGCCGGAAGTATGGTGTCCAGCAGGGCATAGTATTCCTTTCGGACCCGCGCTTCCGAGAGCATGAACATCTCAACATTGTCTCCCTCGATTGCGCAGGACAATTCCAGTTCGAAAGGTTTCAACAGGGCATTTGTCGAACGGTTGGATGCTTCCAGGATGCACCTTGCCAGTTCCAATCTCCTGCCCTCGTCCAACCTGCTCTTCACCTGGCCAATGAGAATGGAGCCGGTCGGCTCCACAGGCGGCGGGAAGAATGTTCCATGATAGATTCCATGAAAATTATAGGCGTGTATCGGTATGTTGTGCTTCGCGGCCAGGTCGATGACGCCGCTGGTGATTGAGTACCCGGAGAGAAGATGCAGCCCGGCGATCTCCTCCACCGGCAATCTGCGGCTTTTATCGCCTTCGATGTGGAGAACGTGTTCGTCCGCGTCCAGCTTGCAGTTCTGGAATATGTAGTAGTCCTTCATCGTTCCCTCTCGTCGACCAGGAAGCGCCATAAAGGTACGTTCTTGATTCTCCCGATGTCCGGACTGACCCTCCTGGACACGACAATTTTATCCTTCACCTGCCTTCCTTTGAACTTGACAAGATACGGAATTTGTTCCTTTTCCACCCGGTCCCAGTATTTGACCTCTACGGCCTTTCCGCCGATTAGGAAATCTATCTCCCCGTTCTTCTCAGACAGGTATCTCACGGGCCCCTCCTCTTTGAGCTTGAGATAAGCCGCATTTTCAGCGAGGGAGCCAATGTTGCTTTCACCCGCAATGACTGCACGAATTCCAGTATCTGGAGCATAGCATTTCCTGGGCGAAGCCTTGCGAACGTTGGGCGACCCTTCCCTCTCCACCACATCTATTAGGAATGCCTCTTGGAAATACCCTACATACCTTCTGGCCGTGTCAACACTCATATCTATTAGCCTTCCCATCTTGCGGAAACTAAGCGGTTTTCCCACCCGCACCATGAGTAGGTAGTAGAGTTCCTTGAGCAGTTGTGGATCCTGTATTTCATACTGGCCGTATATGTCCTTATAAATGACATCTTCGATTATTTCTGTGATAATCAACGGGTCGCCAGTCATGACGTATTTCGGCATTCCCCCGGTGACTAGGTACTCATCCATCAGCGCTTCCATGAGTTGCGGCTCATGTTCCAAGTACTTCTGTGCCCTGAAGGAGATAAATTCTAGGAAACTCAAAGGCCGGGCCGGAACACGGCTATATCTGCCTGTCAGATAAGGGCTTGCGTGAGCCAGGGCAAGGCTTGAAGACCCTGACGCAATAATCTGGACCTTCTCGTCCATATCGACGATGGCCTTGATCTCCTTCTCAAACCCTTTCCTGTGCTGAACTTCATCCAACAGTAATAACACTTTCTCGTCAGTCCTGGCGGAGGTGATCCTTCTGAACTCCCTCAGGATTTCGATGATGGACGTTCTCCCGAGGTCCGGGTGGTCCATGGAAGCGAAATATATCCTGTCGGGCGGCAAGGTTCCAAGCGTTTGGGCGACGAACTGCCTCATTATGGTGGTCTTACCGACACGGCGCAGGCCATACAGAATCGCCACATTCTGCCGGGCGAGGGCGTCCCGAATCTTTCTGATGTAATCCGGCCTCGGAATGCCGGGCGATTCGTATTCCCTCTCCCACCAGGGATTGAATTGTCTCAGTATCTCTTCCGTCATAATCACCTGTATGAAAAGTATTCTATATAAAGGCTTCGCTCGCTATAAGACACTAATTGTGTTTTTTGTCACTTGACATGCGAAGCCCCCTTAAGCATCAACCCCAGCACCAGTCCCTGTTCGTGCAACCCTTGCATATCGGGATTTTCTTCGGCTCAGGCATCGGGCCGTTCATTATCTCCAGCAGCCTGGCATGGTCTTTTTCCACCGATTCGTGGTCAGGTTCGACTCTCTCCACGTTGCCCTGTTTCAGGTGAAGTTCGCCGACCGCGTCGATGTTGTAGAGTTGCTTGGCGGCCCACAGGTAATGGCGGAGCTGGGCGCGCTTCGGCTCATTGTGCCGCTTGCCGCGCGAGCCCTCGTGGATTACTGGACTTGTTTGGGTGCCGGTGACCCAGTCCGCTTTCCCATAGGGGGAGAGGTCGATGGAGCGCTTGTTGGAGAAGCGCTGGGCGTCGAGTTCTTTTCCGCTCTGGATGTATACATGGCTCGGGCTGACGACGAGTTGTCCGTGGAGGTATAGCCAGGTCAGGACCGGGCAGGAATGGAGGTAGAAGGCGGCTTTGCCGGAGGGGGTTATAGCATCATGTGTTATGGTCGTGGATTCTTTGTTCATTATCATGCATTCCTTACAGGTGCCATAACTCCAAGGCCGAGGAAACGGCCATTGCCAATCAGAAGTGGGCCATCAACAGGTTCTTTAAACGCAATTTCAACGTGCCAAAGTTGTTCTTTCGCAAATTCCGTACCGATACTGAATGCCTCCGCACGCATTCCCCTGCTCTGAAACGGTTCGCGTTGCACATGGATTGATTCGATTTGTGGTAGCATACGGACATTACGCAATTCATGGAAAATTGCGACAGCTGCTTGCATCTCTTCACCAGCACGTTCCGACCCAGACTTTGATTCCTCATGACCTCGTGTGGGGTCAATGCGCCGCCTTTTTGCTTCATCTGGCAATGCAGCGGGGGTCACTGTGTGCCATATCTTGAATTTTGATTTATCAATTACACCGTAATGGGCAAGCATATTCTGTTTGCCACCCACCCTGATTCGCGTGAGAATCGTTTCCAGTTCTCCTTTCATATCAGTTGCTGCAAGGGTGAGCCCTGAAAATGCCCAAAATGCATCTTCGGCATTTAACTGACAATTGAGAGGAACCTCGACGAGAATGCGCCTGATATCACAATCAACGTAACGGTGGCCAATAGAGGGAAGTGGGATGATATTCACTTGAGAATTATCTTTCATTCCACGATTGCTATTATGTACTTTACTGTTCAATGCATTTTTCACATGATTTTCTTCTTGGGGAAATACACTAAGCAGTTTCTGGATTGCAGCGTCGCGTATTTTAATGACAAGGTTCGCAGATTTATAAAGTGGTATAGAGTTAAACTGCCTGTTATCGGTGACTTTTCGAAGCTCAAACAAACAACGATTGGGAGGGGCGTTGTAGGCAATCATCGCAAATTTAGCTGAGGGGGGGCGTAACACTTGCCCACCATTCTCATTTCGGAATCGTACAGTATTGTAACGTTTCTCAAGGCTTTCGAATGTACCGAGACAAGGGCACGCCCATCTTTCGGTGGAACCCGTTCTGGCTGTTGGGCGATAAACTTGTCCTGGGTAGTTTCTCAATATTTCATCCACCTTTTCAGGTTCAATGATTTCCCCGGTGGCCCATGCCATATCAACCCCGTGGCCGAGTTGATATAAACTCTCGGCGAATTGGCATACATTTTTTGCTTGTTCCACATCTTCATCTTGGAATTCCCAGATATAGATAGTTGGATGCGCAGCATCGAACAACCAGGGTGTGATTGTCTTTGGGTATCGGATTTCATTCACTTTATTGAAATCTCCTTTGACAAAATCAAAGTCGTTTCTCGGGACGAAAAAAGTCACTTTGCTTCCTTTCTTAGCTATTGGTGCCAATATAATTGGAGCAACGAGGGATTCTAACCATTGATAAGTCGCTTTTTTCATATCCGAAATCGGTCCACCAACACCCTCACCAGCAACCAATGCTTGAAACAGCCTAGCTGGGGACGGTGGCCAGTCATTCGATCCATGGAATCGTCCATCGTGAAAATTGACTTTGATAAGAAGGTTTCTCAACATTGTGAACACCGATTATTGGTCTTTTTTTTCCTCATTTTCCTTATCTTTTCCCTTCTTTTTCTTCTTATCTTTCTGTGAATCTTCCTTAGCCTTCTTTTTGTCAAACTCTGCTTTTTTTGACTTACCAACACCAAAATTATTAGATGATTTCTTTGCGTAATCGAGTACTGTTTGTTCTTTGATTGTTACGGATTGACGGGTGCCATCACGATTAACTACAATCCAAGACTCTTTCACCGTTGGATCTAGCGTAAGAAGGCAACCCTGCCGCAGGAATCCATCGAGTGGCTGGATTGCAACAGTTAACGACAAGCCAAGAATATACTTACGAAGCTCATCTCTCTTTTCTTTGGATTTAATCTGACGCAGAGCAACCAGATTCACCGTGACATCGCGGTAAATAGGGCCATTAGCTATCACACCACCAGGTACTTTTCCTGCAGGGACATGCACGAAGCCACGCTTTGCTAAAGGATTTTTCGTATCTCCTTCGGCTTTTGCCTTATCTTCTTCAGAAAATATGTCGAGTTTTGAGTAATCCACTGGTGGAACATATGTTGCAGAACGTTTTAGTTCTGTAACATCCCATGCACGGATTACTGATTGAACTATACGAGGTAATTTGGCTGCTGTATCCCGAGAATCCCAAGCACCGAACACTATCGAAGTAGGCGCAAGTTTGGCTAGTTTGAAAGCGTCCCCTTCCCGCCAATTCTCGAATGCCTCTTTAGCTTCGGCTGAAAAATCACTACAACGTATAAGTGCATCCCCCAGTCGATGCCCAATATCAAAAATGGATATTATTTTTTCTTCGTTAATTTTTATATCAATCTGTGGCACAAGGTCTTTAAGTGATTCCTCTTTGAACAAAGGTTCCATTCGGTTGGCCTGAGACCCTACACTATCTATTGTTGCGATCTTTTTCCCATCTGACAACTCGTCAATGTTGTAACCGATATCTGCATACGTTGGAGGGAAAATAATTCCCCTTTCGCCCTCGACTGGCATTAATTTCTCCTTTAAAACAAGGGCGACGGGCCCCTTTGGGTTCGTTGCCCAATCATTCAACATCGCCTCGTCCACCACAAGTTCTTCGCTATCTTTTTCTTTATTCATTTTTCATCAACTCCATTATTTTCTATGGTTACTTCGTTTGCATATGTCGTTTGTTTATATTCTCCGTTTTTTCCAGATTTATTTCGAATAAACTCGAAGATACGTGTTGGTATACCCGTATTGATGCCGCCTATAACAGGACGACATAATAGTGGAGCAACAACAGTGCTCCAAACACCATAACTAACCTTTAATTTGTTATTCAAATCGACGAAAGGCCTAGCGTTTTCGAAACCGATAGCTGCATAAAGTTCCACTACAGGAGATGACATTAAAGCATACTTCTGGTCTTCAAGAGAGTACCCCACATCTCTAGCGGTCCACGCCGAACGTGCATCTAGTTTCCAGCTTATGCGCCCAATTGGCAGCATACTCTCGAACGGATTCTCGATAAAATAAGTATCACATTTCAACAATTCCTTAATACCGCTCTGCAATTGAGGTAGAATGGTTTCACTTGGATTTTGGTTTCCAGCAAATTGCTTGAAATTATCTCGACTTGAACTGTCAGCCCAATGACTGATGTTGATTGCAAAACCATTTTTCTCGAATCTGCATGGAAATTCCTTATCCTTAATATGTTTTGATGGAAAACATTCAGATATTCGAATTGACCTGGATTTAGATGTTTTATAATTTGGTGGAGCTAAACAAACCATATTTGCATTCGCAATAAATTCAAGTACTTCTTTGAATGGATTTCTATCATTCCCCGTACGAAGTATGAAGCGTACATTTGTATAATCAGTCCAATCAAAGCCACCTTCTACATCACCAAGAAGTACATCTGCCGCTTCCAGAAACCCCAGCGACGCGAATACTTGGCCAGGGTTGAAAATATCAACAGGAATTGAATATTCAGCCATCGCGTTTTCCTCCATTCGTGTTAATAGTTTCTTCATCAACACGTGATGCCTGTTGATCTGCTGCCCTGAGTACTGTTTCCCACCAGGCGAGACCCCACGGTCCCCATTGTTTCTGTAATCGTGCAAAGCGTAAGGCAATCTCCTTTGATTTTTCATTCAACAACGATGGCGGTGCTTCCTCACAGCCATGTGTGGTTATGACTGGACGGGCGAATCCATGATGGGCTGTAATCATATGAAGTGCTAACTCGCGCTTATCTTCTGGAAGAGCCAAAAGTTCAGGGTCTTTCTCTGCAAATAATAGAGAACCAAGTTCATGTCGGTATTTGTTTAGAATGTCCTGATCTATGGGTCCTTTCGTCTTGGCATAGGTTCTTCCATCTTTGGGTGCGTTAAATGCCTGCTGCCAACAATTGACCCTTTTACCTTCATCATGTAGTCTCGCCGTGATGCGAAGCATGTTTGCATATTCCTCAGGAAAGCTCAGTTTGTCCGCGATGAATTGCACCTTTTTCTCCACCTCTTCTTTGTGATTGTCCAGAAGTTGGAGATATCCAGTTGAGCGACTTTCTTCTGTTTCGGAGGAGCCATGCCATTTTTCGATAATAAGCCACTCAGATGACTCCCCATCTTCCATGACTTTCGTGGGAAATCTAAGGCTTTCGTGCCACTCTTCATTAACATCTTCGTCCAATTCTTCATTCATTTTTCTGATACGAAAATGAACAACTGGTGTGGACTGCGCATTTTCTGAACCTACTTGCGTCCACAGTTGACCATCGTCGGCTGTTCGCGGAGTTGATTTTTTATCTTTATCGAGAAGTCCATCACTCAGCCCTCCAATACGTGCGTCAAGGACAATAATGCAACCCGATGATAAATCATCCAGTTCCTCTTTTTCTTGCAGAAGATTGCTCAATGTGAGGAGTTTTTTAATTTCATGAGCTGGTGACAAAACATTAGCCACTATATCATCTTCTTGAATGAGATAATGAATATCTTGATCTTCATTGTCGGTGTCTGCAGAAGAACCGACAAACTGGGGTGGTTCAATAATTTTTGCACGTTTCTTGAGCCATTCAACGACTCGATATGATTCTGTTTCGAGCATTTCACTCATATGAGGTGGTGCGGCTTCAAAAAAAGCTTCTGTCTCGCTTGCTGAAACACTAACCCGTCTGTCCCCTGACCAACGAACAGGTAGGTACTTTCGCCAGATAACCGACACTCGCGGTTTATCATCTACCCATCCGCGCAACCAGGGACCAATCTCTGGTCGCCCTGTATGTTCCTTGAGGGATGTCATAGACCAAGCATCCACTAAAGGCCGTGTAAGGGCTGGCCTTAGGGGCGATGGCGTAATAGCTTTATCGAAAAGGGATTTTAATTCATCATTGTTATTTGCCATATTCTTTAGGTTGCATAATGCTATTGGACTGCCATCATAACCTCCATTAATTTTAGGCAATTTGGCGAGTAGTTCACGTGTCGCTATTAACCTCTCGTATTTTTCTGCTAATTCTTGTTCATTTTCATTACGAATTTCTGGTGTTTTCTTATATGCGTCTGGTGCCTTTTTGTCGTATGACACTATTATATTCACGCGAGCAGCACCATTGCCAAATCGATTCACCCGTCCAAGGCGTTGTACCATGCGCTCCCAAGCGACAAGGTCGGAAACCATATGGTCCGCATCAAGATCAACTCCAACCTCACCAGCAGAAGTCGCAACTAAAAATGTGGGCTCCTCCACATTTATATCTTTATCTGCGAAACCATGAATTTTTAGCCATTGTGCAACTTTCTCCCTTTCGTATACACGACGACTACCAACAAGGAGTTCAATGGGTGGTTTTTCTTTCTTATTAACGCCCATCGAGTGCTTCTCAATGGCTTTCTTAACTTTCTCAGCATCTTCGCGTTTATCGCAGAATACAACAATTTTAACAGCGAGTTTGCCATTTTCAGAGAGTTTCCAGGCATTCTTTGCTAGGGCCTCTGATAATTCCTTTCCATCTTCGATGTCCTCAATAACAATTTGTTTTTTAGCATTAAGACGTTGAGAAGTGACAGTGCCAACTTTCAAATCTGCATTATCGATATTGAAAATAGTTCCCGAATCTGACTGGCCTGTGGCAGACAATGCAATAAGTTTGAATGTGGGTATAATTATTTTCTGTTCCTCTTTGTATGGGCCAAAAACATTCTTGCCATCATCAATAGTTTCAAGAAGTTTCTCGAAAGGCGGTACTAAATGAGCCTCGTCAAGGACAATGAGTGAATCTGTTCCGAGGAGGGCTGCATGAAACGGTCGCATCCTGCGTGAAACATTATATCCCTCAAATAAAAGTCGAGAACCAATCATGTCAATGGTCCCAACGATAATTGCGGGTGAAACTGGATTTTCTAGCCATTCCTTGTTATCTACAAATTTACCGCGGAGGGTGGAGATTGGAAGTGCATGTGCCTCCAAATCGAGATTTTTTTTCAATTCTGGCGTATTTTCCACGAAGGTCCGAATGTTAAGCGCCACTTCCGTTGCCTGATCTACAACGGCTCGCCTATCCACGATGTAGACAAGTCGACGAGGCATTGGTGCGCCGATAGCCCGTGCTACGAGCCATATGGCCATAACACCAGTTTTGCCAAGTCCTGTGGGGATATCGAGTAAGCGAGGAATTTCACCTTTCTTGAAGTTTTCAAAGAGCCTCATTTGCCATGAAAACGGGGAATCATTATTTTTCAATCCTAATGCACCAGCAATCCATTTTTGTGTATTGTTAGGTGAACTCACTTGGGACATCATTCACCCCTGTGATAATGATATATATCTTCCTCATCGTTGTAAGTACACCTATCATTGGCTCCCACCACCATCCCGAACCCCAACGCCGGGCTCAACCCCACGCCATGGTTCACCAAGAACCGCAACTGCTCCTCCTCCCCGTCCAGCAGCAACCGGCCCTTCTGCGCCAGAACCGTTTTCTCCTTGATTGTGCGCTTCCTGACAGCCTGGGGCTCGAAGTGTATGAGCTTTACGGTTCCATCGACTTTCATGTAATTCTTTATCTGGGCGTTGATTGCCGCTTCCAGGGTTTCTTTGTAACCCGGGGTGTCATGCACGATGCTCTTGCCCGTTTCCCTGTCCCGCAGGAGGATGGGGCTGAGGGTGATGAACTCCCCTGGGCGGACGACCGGGTCATCCAAATTTTGGCCTGTGACCACGAACTCAGCTCCGCCTACATGGAGTTTCTGGCTGGAAGGCAGTGCCCTAGATATTATCTTGAGGACCGCATCATTTTCTGTCCCTACCCGGAACCAGGCCTCGCCTGGCTTTCCGCCGACCCTGTGAATTTCCGATAAAACATAAGCTGAACGATAATGTGACTCATGGAGTGCTTCCGCTGCGCCGTCCCCGTTTTCTTTCAATAATGTGTAGACCGCGCTTCCGAGATGGAAGTTGTGGTCGTAGGACGCGTCTTTCCCCCCTACTCTATTCAACTGCACCGTGACGTGCATACACCCTAATCGGTTGGAGGGTATTTAAACATTGACGGGGGGTTGCCGAAAGTGTTCATATGTTATCATGAACACCTTACGAAAGTTGAACCGCCCACCGACACATCTGCGCAGAGGTTCGACCATGGCGCGGCATTGAATTTTAGCGGATTCGAGCGGCCATGCGGCTCGCAACATCCTATGAGCAATCGGTGAACGCCGGAGCTGAATCGTTCCGAGTGCCGAAGGCCTCGGATGGAGGGAAAGGACTTCGGATGGAAAATAAAGGCGTTCGCCTTGAATGAGCAATCTCGCAACAAATTCATTCAACAATTTCTGTAATTCCGTAACCGGCGATTTGAAAGCGGAATGGTTATGGAATTACAGGCTGAAAACCCATATCTCTTGTTCCTGAGGCAAATCTTCCGTTGTCATCTCTATCTCGTTTCCCACCTTCACGACCGAGTCCTTCCTGGCCTTCGCCAGGAACCCGTCGACCGGTGCAATGGAAAGGGAGAGCCCGCCGATTCTGAAATGCATCGGTATCACGATTCTGGGCTTCAGCTTCCTCACGACCTTCCATGCCATTTCCGCGTCCAGCGTGAAGGTACCGCCGACCGGTATGAACAGAATGTCAACGGGGCCGATTTTCTCCGACTGGGCATCGTCCAGGACCTGGCCCAGGTCCCCGAGGTGGCAGAGCCTCATCCCGTCGACCTCGAACCTGAACGCGATGTTCTGGCCGCGCTTCTTCCCCTCCTCCTCGTCATGCCATGTGGCCACTCCCAAAATTGGGATTTCCCTGGCTGTGTGGGAGCCGGCCTTGGTGACCAGCTTCTTGTCCAGGCCCTGAACTATCCGCTCGCAGTTGTGGTCGAAATGGTCATGGCTCATCAGGACAATGTTGGCAGCCACGACCGGCTGCTTGATGCCTATGGACTTGCCGTCATGCGGGTCTGTCACCAGGGTGATCCCGCTGTCGCTCCCTATCTCGAAACAGGAATGCCCGTGCCACCTTATCAGCATTCTGATGCCTCCCTTTGAGTACTGTATCTCCTGAGAGAATTAAAAATTAGCGGTAGACGCAGAAATATTTCAGAAGCTTGTAAAGTTCCTCGCGCGTCTCTTCCGATATGGTCTTGTCGTCAGTCTTCTGGTCGATGAAGTCCATGGCCGCGTCCATGTCCATCTTGTCTGCCTTGGCGATTATCGAGCCCTTCATGGTGCCCGTGATGTTCTCCGGAAGAGGGGCAAGTATCTTGCTCAGCTCATACTTGAATTCGATCATGCGCCTCAGGTTCAGGCGCTTCTTCTTGGGGGTCTGCACCCTCCTGGGCCGCCTGTCCGGCGCCTGCCTCGGCCTGGGGGACCGGTGGTTAGCTAAACTTACTCCCCCTTGGTCTTTCCTTCTCCCTGACAGCATCCTTGAGAAGCTGCTCGGGTTCCGAGCCGTGGGCCACTTCCCTGTCCCTGGACATCCTCATCAGCACATGGGGCTGGTCCCTGTACCGGATATACTCGTCGAATGTGATGTGCATTGCCGCGGTCCTGAAGATCTCGAATGCCGCAAGGTCTGCATTTCCCGTGAACATGACCCTGCCCTCACCCAGGTCGTAAAAGCCCTTGCGCTTCATCAGGTCCCCGACCCCCATGGCCATCCTGGGCTCTGAAAGCCCGAACTCTGCTGCCAGGTCAGGCACTGAAATGGGCCTGTCCGGTGTCTCGCGAAGGCGCCTTGCAAGCATCTCTATGTCGTCAGTCATGTATGCACTCTGTCCCGCGAATAGCCGCCCTCACTATAAAACTTTGGTCATCCGAGCCTGGAAAGTATCAGGTTGGCAGCCTTCTCGCCCGACAGGAGCATGCCCCCGAAAATCGGCCCCATCCTGGGCGCGCCCATGACAGCGTTCGCGGCCATTCCCACCACTATCAGCCCGGGGAACACCTCTTTCGTGTTCTCGACCACAGTCTGCTCCCCGACCTCGGCCCACATGGAACGCTCGCCCATCACATCGCCGTTGGGCGTGTCCAGCTTTCCTGCCTTCCTGCGCGCGACCGTGCAGACGCTGGCATCATGGCCCGTGCCATCGATGACATATTCCGCGCCTATGCTCAGAGGGTCCACGTGCATCTTGGCCAGGCTCACGCCGGTCCAGTTCATGACCACGCCGCAGATCCTTCCCCGGCGCAGCATCACGTCCTCCACGGTGACGGCGTTCCAGACCTTGGCGCCTGCGTCGATTGCCGCAGCCAGTAGCTTGGCGACGCATTCCACGGAATCGGCAGTGTAATACCCGTTTCCCGCATCCTCGACCTTCACATTCACGTCCTCGAGAAGGTGCTTTGACTCGGGCTGGATGACAATGACCGGGTAGTTCATCCCGCCGCCCCACATGCCTCCGCCTGGGGCAAGTTTTCTCTCTATTATCAGCACTCTCTTTCCCGCCCGGGCAAGTATCCTTGCGGCTGTGAGGCCTGCAGGACCCGCGCCGGCCACAACCACATCCGTTCGGGTGAGGCCCAGGAACTCCCTGGAATAGCGCTCGAAAATCTTCCTGGTCACCTCGACATCGTCAATCATTGTAAGTCCTACTGGATCTTGCCGCACCTGATGCATTTCAGCCTGCCGGCGCCTGTCTCGGTCACCCTGGCGCCGCAGCTTATGCACTTCGGCTGATTGTCCGGGGCCGGGGCTGCCTGGGCGGCGGGCTGCTGCGGGGCCGAGCTCGGCGGTGGCGGCGGAGGGTACTGGTAGGCAGAATCGTGCCTGGTCGTGTACTGCTCCTGCGGCGGGGGCGCGTACTTGGACTGCTGGGACTGGTAGATATGCTGCTCCTGGTCCGTGAGCGCCGTCGTTATGATGACCGTTGTCCCGCCCACCCTGTCGAGCCACTTCTGCTTCGGGTCGCCCTCAGAGACGAAGCCCACAAGCCAGTCAAGCAGCAGGAAGAGGCTGTAAACCTTGGAGACATTGCGGATGAGGGCCTTCCCCATGTCCAGATTTCCGTCCAGGGCCATGACCCTCAGGCTCATCACGCGCTTGCCTATTGTGGCGCCGCCCTCCATGGACTCCATTATGGTGGAGTACAGGAACATGAAAAGGCCGGCAAGACCCGGCTGGAACACTGTCCAGACAAACGGCAGGTCCGCAGCCCTGGGGATGATTATGAGCCAGAACGCGATGGTGCTGATGACCCAGAATATTATGTAATCAATCAGAATGGCGACGAATCGCTTCACCCAGTGATCCTGGAGGCTCTTGTCGCTGCCTATAATGTTCAGTGCCGAGACCAATGCATCACATCCTTGGGGCTAATATGCCATATATGTATTTCAATGTTATGCAGAGGAAAGAGTGCGGGAGACCTGCAACCAAAGGCCAAGAGCAATCGCCCCGGCGATTGCGCCGTCGTCTTTCGAGCGAGCAGGGTTGCCCGAGGTTTCTATGTTAGAATTTTAATGGCTTTTTTATACACTTTTTTCTTTGCCGAGGGCAATCCAGCGCAGCTCGAAACCAAAGAAAAAAGTGGCTGACAGCGTTCTGCGTTTTCCGTGGGCTCTCGCACCACAGTACTGCGCAGAACGCAGGTGGGCTTAACTTCCGGGTTCGGAATGAGACCGGGTGTGGCCCCACCGCTCTGACCGTCAAACCAAGCCTAGCATAGGGGTTCGGTATATAATATTTTCGAATGGCTATGTGAAACCTTAATATTCCCCGGGGCCATTGGCAAGCGATGTTCGAAGTCATATCCAGGGCGGGCTGCGGCCGCATCGGGCGGTATTCCGAGGGCGATCTGAGAATCGACACGCCCGCAGTTCTGTTGCTGGACACGGAGAGGTTCCCCGGTGCGGGGGTTACACTGGCCAGGAGGAATGATGCCAATGCCGTCTCGGCCGGGGGCACGGAGATCTCCCTGCCGGATTTTTCCGGATACCCGCATTCTTCGGACGCTGGAGCCGAACCTATTCTCCACGAGCGCACATGCCTTCTCAGGCTCAATGCCCATCCCGAGGCATTGAAAGCCCTGCGGGGCCAGGCAGATTTATTCATCTTGGAAAATTCAATTGAATTATATAATAATGCAAAGTTATTTATCGACACGGTCGCGAGGGTGAGGGACGCCATCGGCTACCAGGCCGCACTGTACCTTCCGGCCGTGGCATTGCCCAATAACGTCTCGCTCCTGGCCTATATGGGCGCGGATATCCTGGACACGGCCAGAGTCGCGATTCTCTCCTCGGAGGGCTGGTTCATGACCCAGGACGGTGCATGGCTCAGTGCGGGCGGGGAGAGGGAGCCGTGCCCCTGCGAGGCCTGTTCCGGGGGAAACCTGTATGCGCACAACACTGCCGCCCTCCATTCCGAGCTCCTGCGCACCCGGGCCAGGATTGCCAACGGCACGATCCGCGAGTTCGTGGAATACAGGTCGAAGACATCCCCCAAGCTGGTTGAGATGCTCCGGCACCTGGACATGCAGCACTACCATTATCAGGAATCCAGGTTCCCCCTGGTTTCCGGAAAATTTGCAGCCACGACCAGGCTTTCCCTGGGCAGGCCCGACATAGTCCGGTTCAGGGACCGTGTCCTGGAGAGGTACAGGAAGCCGCCGACGCCCGATATCCTGGTCCTTCTGCCGTGCTCGGCCAGGAAGCCATATTCCCAGTCCAAGAGCCACGGTTTCTTCGCGCGGGCAATCGAGCAGAGCCGCGCAGGCCCCCGAATCCACGAGGTCATAGTCACCTCCCCCCTTGGCCTGGTGCCCAGGGAGCTGGAGCTGTTCTTCCCGGCCCAGCATTACGATATTCCCGTAACAGGCCACTGGTTCGAGGACGAGAAGCGAATGATTAATATCCTCTTAAAAGAATATTTGAAAATTAATAATTATTCACACATAATAAACCATCTCGGAGACCCAAGGCTCCTGGAGGGCATCGACGCCCGGGTCACCGGCGGCACCAACCCCACATCGGACGAGTCCCTGGCAGCGCTGACCCGAGCCCTTACTGAATTGGCCCCGGACCGCCAGGACTGGAAATCCCGCTCATCCGAGGAAATAGCCTCCATGGCCGGGTTCCAGTTCGGGCTTCCGGCCGGGGAAATATTCTCGGGCTGCGCCCTTGCCGGGCGGTATCCCAATGTGAAGATTCTGAGGGACAGGAAGCAGGTGGCCAGCATATCCCAGGCCAATGGCATGCTGGTTCCGACCCTGGCAGGCGCGGAGCTCCTGGCCGGAGCCGGCATCCACACGGTGCACATGTCAGAGTTCGAGCTCACGGGCAACCTGTTCGCGGTCGGCGTCGAGTCGGCCGACCCTCAGATACGCGTCGGCGACGAGGTCGCAATTCTCAGGTCAGGGAAGCTGGCAGCCTCCGGAACAGCCAGGATGCCAGGCGAGGAGATGGCCCAGTCCGACAGGGGCGAGGCAGTGCGGATAAGGCACAGGATCTAGGGTCTAGGGGCTAGGAGCGACACATGTGTCGCGACTAAGCCGAATCTCCGATTCGGCGATAGGGTCATAGGGTGCTTCCAAATCGCATTTGCTGGCTTGTCCAGACCAAGTCAGCTCCCCTAGACCCTAGACCCTTTATCCCAATTTGAAAACGCAGACCCTAGACCCTAGCAATAATCTCAATATCAAATAAATTATAACAATCTCACAAACACCAAAACACTAAATATCTCAACCCTATACACATAAACATAGGGAACGTAAATGCCTAAAGCAGAGATAAAACCGGATTCCGACAGGCGCAGGATGGTCATCGAGTCAATAGTCGAGGGCCGCAAGATGGAGGCCTACGCGGAGCACCGCACCAAGGAGATGAACACCTGCTGGATGTGCGGCTCCATCTGCTACCGGAAGACTCCGGGCAAGATGGTCGGAAAAAGGTGGGTCTGCATAGACTGCCTCAGACAGCTCAAGGAGACCCTCGACACGCTGGAGCATTGGGAGGAGGAGCTGGCCATGTCTAAGGACGCCAGAAGGCAGTTGGACGGCGACCTAGGGGCATGATATTCCCGGATGGCAAATCAGCGTTTTTTCGATTTTCCGGCCTTGGGCCCGTCCTCTATCGCCGCCTGCGCCGCTGCCAGTCTTGCGACGGGCACCCTGAAGGGCGAGCATGACACGTAGTCCAGGCCGAGTTGATGGCAGAACCTCACCGAGTCCGGGTCGCCGCCGTGCTCCCCGCAGATCCCGAGCTTTATCTTCGGCCTTGTTTTGCGGCCTTTCTCCACGGCAATCTGCATTAGCTGGCCTATGCCCGAGATATCCAGGGATTCGAACGGGTTCCTCGAGAACACTCCCAGTTCCGTGTACGAGTCCTTGAAATGGCCCATGTCGTCGCGGCTGATGCCCATGCCCATCTGAGTGAGGTCGTTCGTGCCGAAGCTGAAGAATTCCGCGACCCCGGCAATCTCGTCCGCGGTCAGCGCCCCTCTCGGGACCTCTATCATGGTTCCGACCAGGTAGTCGAATTTGACTTTCTGCTCCTTCATGACCTCCGCAGCGACCTTCCTGACAATCTCCTCCTGGAGAGCCAATTCCTTCGCGAATCCCACGAGCGGTATCATGACCTCGGGCTTCACGGGTATCTTCTTCTTCAGGACCGCGGCCGCGGCCTCGAAAATCGCCCTGGCCTGCATCTCGGTTATCTCGGGATAGGCTATCCCGAGCCTGCAGCCCCTGTGCCCGAGCATCGGGTTGAACTCGTGAAGTTCTTCCACACGGTGCTTTATCCTTTCCACGGAGATGCCTGTCTTCCTTGACAGATCCCTCTGCTGGTCCTCGGTATGGGGCAGGAACTCGTGCAGCGGCGGGTCAAGCAGGCGAATCGTCGCCGGGTAGCCGTTGAGTTCGGTGAATATGCCGATGAAGTCCTTCCTCTGGTAGGGGAGGATCTTGGCCAGGGCTTTTTTCCTGTCCGCGACGTTCTCTGCCAGTATCATCTCCCTCATGGCGTCGATGCGGTCGCCCTCGAAGAACATATGTTCAGTTCTGCAAAGGCCGATTCCCTGCGCGCCGAATCTCACTGCGTTGCCTGTCTGTTCCGGGTTGTCCGCGTTCGTCCTGACTTTCATCCTGGAGGCCTTGGAGCACCAGTCCATGAGCCTGCAGTAGTTCCTGAACTGCTCCGTCTTCGCGGCGCTCTTGTCCCGGTTCACAATCGCCCTGACAATGTCCGAGGGCACGGTCTTCAGCCTTGCCGGGTAAACTGTCCCAGCGGTACCGTCGATGGACAGGTAATCCCCTTCCGAGAATGTCCTTCCCGCGACCTTGACGGTCTTCTTCGAATAATCGATCGCCAATGCGCTGGCGCCGCACACGCATACCTTGCCCATCTGCCTGGCTACGAGCGCGGCATGGGACGATACCCCGCCTGTTGCAGTCAGTATCCCCTCGGCTGCGATCATGCCCCTGAGGTCCTCGGGCGATGTCTCCGACCTCACGAGCAGAACCTTGTTTCCCTTTCCCGCGGCCGCAGCGGCTCTGTCAGCGTTCAGATAGATCTGGCCCGAAGCCGCGCCCGGGCCGGCCGGCAGCCCGGAGCATATGGACTTGGTCTTCCTGACCTCGTCCGGGTCGAACACCGGAGCAAGGAGATGATGGAACTGGTTGGCCGGGTTGAGCATCACCGCCCTTTTCCAGTCTATCAGCTTCTCGTCGAACAGGTCCATGGAGATCCTGAGGGCGGCCTGCGCTGTGCGCTTGCCGTTCCTTGTCTGGAGCATGTACAGTTTTCCGTCCTCGATCGTGAACTCGAAGTCCTGGACGTCCCTGAAGTGTTTCTCCAGGATGCCACGGACCCTCTCCAGCTCCCTGAATGCCGGGGGCATGACCCTTGCAAGCTCCGACACGGGCTGGGGGGTGCGCACTCCCGCGACCACGTCCTCGCCCTGCGCGTTCATGAGGAATTCGCCGTAAAATTCTTTCTCGCCGCTCGCCGGGTTCCTGGTGAACCCGACCCCGGAGCCTGACTTGTTGCCAGTGTTGCCGAAGACCATGGCCTGGACATTCACGGCCGTGCCCCAGTCTGCAGGGTAGCCGTACTTCCTGCGGTACACGACGGCCCGGTCGTTCATCCACGAGTCGAAGACAGCCCCTATCGCGCCCTCCAGCTGCTTCCATGGGTCTGTCGGGAACGCCTTTCCAGTCCTGGCCTTGATGAGTGCCTTGAACTGCTCCACCAGGGCCTTCAGGTCATCGGCCTTAAGCTCGGTGTCGCCGATGTCCTTCCCGTAACGTTTGATCTTGAGATCGTGTATGGCAACCTCGAAAGGCTCATGGTCCTCGCCGGCGCGCTTCTGCACGCCCATCACGACGTCGCCGTACATCTGGACGAACCTGCGGTAGCAGTCCCAGGCAAAGCGCTCGTTCCTCGTGGCCGCGGCCAGGGCCCGGACAGTCCCGTCATTCAGCCCCAGATTCAGTATGGTGTCCATCATGCCCGGCATGGATACCCTGGCGCCGGAGCGGACCGAGACCAGTAGCGGCCTCTTCATGTCCCCGAACCTCTTGCCCGCGGCCTTTTCCACGGAGGCCATCGCCTTCCTGGCATCCTGCATCAGTCCGGCTGGCAGTTTCTTTCCTTGGGCATTGTACGCGTTGCATGCTTCTGTCGTGATCACGAACCCTGGCGGGACAGTGAGCCCTATCCTGGTCATCTCCGCAAGATTCGCCCCTTTGCCGCCCAGCAGGTCCTTCATGTCCCCCTTTCCCTCGGAAAAGAGGTAAATAAGCTTCTTTGGCATTCAGACACCTCGTTTTCTGCCCGGAATGCAAGGTCGGATTTTAAGGTTTGTAACCGCCCATGGAATGCACCGATGCAAAACAGGGCAATCCGTAACAGAAAGCACTCAGCCGTACATGACCTGCTGTTCCTTGCCCACGGGAACGTTCATCGCGCCTGCATGGGCCAGGGACTGCTTCAGCAATCCTTCCAATCTCTCCGCCTCCTTGATGAGGGGCTGCGGGTCAAGCTTTATCTTGGGCAGGAATCCGTCCAGAAGCTCGATGAGCCTTGCGGCCGCACGCGCGTCCGGTATCTGGGGATTCGCGTCCGAGAGCAGGCATATGACATCCTGGCCCTTGGCTTCGGCCTCGTGGAGCAGCACTCCGGAAATTCCGGTGATTATGCCGTTCTGCATCGGCTTGATGTTCCTGTTCTCAAGGAGCTTCCTGGCCGCAGGCGAGCTGGCAATGGCATAGGTGCTGTGCTGCTCATGTTCCTTGCTCTCGCTGATTATGCCTTCTATCGAAATGATGGTCTTGATGCCCTTGTCCTTGGACCATTCCAGCAATCTCTCTGCAAGCGGCTGCATCAGCTCGGCCGGTGGCGCGAACTCGGAGGTGACCACGACCAATCTTTCGCATATGCAGTCCTTCTTCTCGACTGGCTGGCCCGCGTATATTCTCACAGGCGGCATCGGCACGCCCCCGGAGATGACGGAGAGAGGCTGGAAGTTCTTGGACCTGACAGAGCCTATATACTCCATGTTGAGTGTCTTTATCAGGTAATTGGCCACAATCGAGCTCACCATTCCGATGCTGGGAAATCCCTCGATCAGCACCGCGCCTTTCACGCTCACGTCCTTCCTGTCCGTTATCCTGATGTCGTCCTCCATGCAATCACGCTCCTGCCAGCAATGTCTCGACCGTGTATTCCCTGCCCTCGCCCAGCATCGAGGCGATGAGCTTTCCCGTGTTCTTTATCGCTGTCTTCCTGTATTCCGCAGCCAGGGAAGCCCTCGAGGCTTCGCTCCCGGCCCCTATTATCCCGGCCAAGCACTCGTTTATCATCCCGCCCGGCTCGACCTCGAACAGCCGCGGCCTCGAGAAGCAAGTCGCCACAAGCAGGCTCGCCCCGAGCGGCCTCGTGTCCCTTTTCAGGGTCTGGTTCCAGTACATCTCCCTTATGGCGGTCAAGACCTTCTCTTCAGTCTTGAGGTCCAGGGGCTTGAGGTGGTCCATCACCATCATCGCGTCCACTGCCAGGCCCGAGTATCCGATGGCTATGTTCTCGGATATCCTCCTGATGCCCGGGTTGGAGACCAGCAGCGAGTCTGGGCCCTTAGACAGGTTCTCGGTTGCCAGCACGGCGCCGTCCGAGCACACGATCCCGACGACCGGCCTGCCCCTCTGCACGGATTCCCTCGCATACTCCAGCTGGAAGATCCTGCCGTCCGGGGAGAACGATGTCTCTGTGTCATAGCCCTTCGATACCGGCCCCAATGTGTTGAGAAAATGCACTATCGCGGCCCTGGCCAGCTCGGCCTTGTTTCCGAACATTCCGGACTTGATGACGCTGTCCAGGTACCTGTCCACCTCGTCCGGGATTATCACTCTGACTTCCGCCATAGTTCCACCTTTAATCCGTTTAAACGTACTTTTGATGTACCTATGATGTATAAGTAACAGCATATTTAAAAATATCGGGTCATCTCACCGAATACCCAGTCAGCCCTATCGCGAGCAGCGAGAACGCGATCGCCCCGGCCAAAGCCATCACGGTACCCTGGATTGCCAGGTAGTTGTAGAACCCGTGCATGAGCGCGGCAAGGAGGAAGAACGGTATCACAACGGCGACATGATGCATGTTCTCCCTGGCCCAGCCGTATCCCCTGCCTGTCACGGCCGTGGCGCTGGCATGGAGCGCGCACGCGGCAATCCCCCTGAGGACCACCGTGGCCCAGAACGCGGTCCAGCCGCCCTCGCCCAGCGCTGCCTGGCCGTAAAGCAGGTTCTCCGTGGCCGCGAATCCCAGGCCGGCTGTCGCGCCCAGTATCACGCCGTCCCTGGCCATATCTATCTCGCCTCTCACGATGCCGAGGCCCAGCGGCTTGGCGAACTCCTCCGCCAGAGGCGCCACTATCACTGCCATGAAGAACAGGGAGCTACCGTACCTCCAGGGGCTGAATTCCGGGGCCAGTATGGAGAGCGCCACTGCGATGATCACCGCGAAAACCGCGCCCCATATGAACATCGCAATTATGCTTGCCGCGCCCGGGCCTGCATGCGCCCTCCTGACGAGCCAGATAATCCAAAGCGCCGAGGGTATGAATGCCACCGCAAGGAAGAACGATACCCATTTCAGGAGCTCCGTGTCCATGTCCTGTGCCTCACACCCGGATGCGTCCATCACGTTATACATCTTCCGCAGCGGAGAAAGCCTTTATCTATCGACCGCCCTTCTCATCCCGCACAGGTGACGAAATGCCATCCAGACTCATCATCGGCACTCAATGGGGCGACGAGGGCAAGGGCAAGATAACTGATATGCTGGCTCAGGATGCGGATCTGGTCGTGAGGTTCCAGGGCGGCAACAATGCGGGCCACACCATAGTCATAGGCGAGAAGACATTCAAGCTCCACCTGGTGCCGTCCGGCATCCTCAGGGAGAACGTGGTCTCGGTCATAGGCAACGGCCTGGTCATTGACCCTGAGGTCCTGCTCGGGGAACTCGGAGGCCTGAAGAAGCTCGGCATCAAAATGGGCAAGCTGGCAATCAGCGACCGCGCCCATGTCATAATGCCCTACCACAAAACAATCGACGGCCTGGAGGAAGAGTCGAAGGGCTCGCTTGCTGCCGGAACAACAAGGCGGGGCATAGGTCCCTGCTATGCGGACAAGGCATCGCGGTTCGGCATGAGGTTCTGCGACCTCATCGACCCTGCGGAGCTGGAGAGGAAACTCGCGGCCGCCTATCCTGCCAAGAAGGCCTACATCGAGGCGCTGGGCGGGAAGATGGAATACAGCATGGAGCAGATCCTGGAAGCCTACTCGGGACACGGAAAGGCCCTTGCGCCGCATGTCTGCGACACATCCGTACTGATAAACGAAGCCCTGGACAGCGGAAAGAACGTCCTGTTCGAGGGAGCCCAGGGAGTTCACCTGGACATAGACCACGGCATATACCCGCATTGCACGTCCTCTGCGACTGTAACGGGCGGCTGCTGCACCGGCGCGGGCGTGGCCCCTTCCAGGATAAACAAGGTTATCGGCGTTGTCAAGGCCTATACCAGCAGGGTGGGCACCGGCCCTTTCCCGACCGAGCTCAGCGATTCCACGGGAGAGCATATCGGCACGGTGGGAAAGGAGTTCGGCACCACGACCGGCCGCAAACGAAGGGTCGGCTGGCTGGACCTCGTGATGCTCAGATACTCGATACGCCTGTGCGGCATCGACTCTGTCATCCTGACCAAGGCGGACGTGCTCTGCGGCCTTCCCGAGGTCAGTGTCTGCACGCATTATTCGTTCGAGGGCAGCGACGTTCACGACTTTCCGGCCAGCATGAGAAAGCTGGAGAGATGCAAACCCGTGTACCACGCGCTCAGGGGCTGGCCCAAGCTCACGCAAAAGGAGTGGAAGAAGGCGGCGGCCGATGGCAGGGCAGGGCTCCATCCCAACCTTGCCGCATATGTCATATTCATAGAGGCCAATCTCGGCATCCCCGTCGAAATCCTGTCCTACGGGCCGGGAAGGGACGAGAACATCCACCTCTGTTGAACCATTCATAACTATCTAATATTCGATTATAGATACCTTCTCCCGTGACCAGCAGGGAGAAGGACAAGGACAAGGAAATCGAGAGACTATCCAATAAAATCGACAACCTCGAGGGCATGATATCCGACATGGCGAAGCCCTACCAGGAAGCGATGTCCCTGATGGCCAAGTTCAACGAGATGGCCTCCGGCTACCTGAAGATCATCAACCTGTACCAGCAGCACGGCAAAGTCTCGCCGGAGATGCTGGTCCCGTCGGTCAAGGACCCTATCGCCCAGGAGATACTGGTCATACTGTTCGAGAAGAAGGAGCTGAACATCTCCCAGATAGCCGACATCCTGAAGGAGAAGCGCGGGACATCGTCCAGGAAAACAGTCCGGGACAAGCTCAAGGAGCTGGAGGATGCCAGGGCCATCGAGGTCGTGGGGGACAGGAAGGTTAAGAAATACAAGGTCTCGGACGAACTTGTAGAGAAATGGCTCAAATTGCTGGGGGTGATGAAATAAATCATCACCCAGAGGCATTTACCAAGCAGCATGCCCCACCTGCCAGGGTGGGGTTTAAATGCATTTTCTCATCGGGTGCGCTTGAGCGGCATCTCTGCGCAAATGTATTTTCTGCCCAGGAAGCCCCGCCTGTCAGGGCGGGGTATACATTTATCAACTCTTGCACAGAATCGTCTCTTTCAAACTTTCAAGAGTTTCGTATATCCAATGGTTCGAAAAAAGTCAAGCAGCATGCCCCGCCTGTTTTAGGCAGCATCCAAAGTCCTGCGGGACATTTGGAACGGAGGGCGGTCGCGCATAAACCAAGCTCTGGCACAGATGCGTTTCTTTCAAACTTTACTTTTATGTACAATGCGAAGGATGAGAGAGACGAATCCCTGCAGGAGCCCGTAATTTCACCCAGCTCGCACAGGCTGGGCGAGTACCTGACCCATCCGCCCTTGCAACGAATGGCGTTTACAAGCGCATGGGCCATTCGTCTCACTCGCATCGATGTTGGGATTTGCCTAGGAGCTACGATGCTCGTACAGGCGAGGCCCCCGAGAATAGAGCAACAAACTGCCCTAAAATGCTCTGTCACCCATACAGATGAGAATATACGACCCCGGCCTTCAATCCGGAAATTGCCGCCATCAGCCGGGGCATGCTGCCACGAATATGCGTTTCAACGGCTCCGAACTGCCCGAGTCAACTGCACCCAAACTGCTCACATTTTTCCACCTCATTTAAATACTCTGCCCAAACTATTGAGTATCAGAAGCGGGAAAACCGCTCGCAGGAGGTATGAAATATGGCAAAAGACGACATAGAGAAGGATGTGCTGGGCTCCAAGAATGACGCCCAGGAAGTGAAAGAGATACTGGAGGCAGTAAGCTCGACAGTGCCCAAGCTGCTGAACGAGATAACCGAGGCGCTGTTCAGCGCGGAGAAGTCTGAGGCTTTCGGCATGGCGGTCGCGAAGTTCTACAAGTCGATGATAGACGCGGGAATGGACGAGGACAAGGCCTTCCAGCTCACGCAGAAGTTCATGGACAGCTCCAGCCCCGGAGGCATGATATCCAAGGTGCTGGGCGAGAGCGGCGGCATCAACATAGGCAATCACGGCCACGGGAACCATGATGACCTGGGCGACGAGATAGAGAAGAAAGTCAAGGCCAAGATCGCAAGGAAGTTTGAAGATGAGTGAACTCCCGCTGGCCGCCCTGGCCAGGGTGCCCGGACTGACGATCAGGCTGGTTTTCTCCGCCCTCAGGTTCAAGCGCAGGGCAAAGAAGGCTGCCAGGAAGCTCAGGAAGGGCATGATCAGGGGCGGGATGGACAGGAAGCTGGCCGAAAAGCTGGCCAGTCAATTCGAGGAGAGCTTCAGCATCCGGAAGCTGATCAGCCGGGCAACCGGGGATGGCCTCTCCTCTGTTTTCCCTTTCGGCAGATAGTTTTTTATGATGAGTCGGCCTGGGCCATATCATGAGGGAAAAGCTCCTCGGTATGGCCGGGGCAGTCAGGCAAGCTGTTTCAGCGTTGTCATTGGAAGAGAGGGCAAAGTCCGTCGGAATGGGCGCGGACGGCACGCCGACAAGTTACATCGACAAGGTCGCGGAGGACGCCATCCTCCGGTACCTGGATGATAAGGATGTCCGCCTCAATGTTCTGAGCGAGGAAGCCGGGATCATCGACCGCGGATTCGGGGACGTGCTGGTCGCGGACCCGATCGACGGCACGCACAATGCCTGCGCAGGCATACCGTTCTACAGCGTATCGCTGGCAGTGGGAAAGGACTCGCTTTCAGGAATGCGCGAGGGCCTTGTGATGAACCTGGTCACCGGGGATGCATTCCACGCTTCCAAGGGGAAGGGCGCCACGCTGAACGGTGCGTCGATAAGGGTGAAAGAGCCGGGAGCCGAGAAGCTGCTGATGGCATACCTGGGCGGCGCGGCCGACCCACTGGTTCACACAGTGGCTTCAAGGTTCAAGAGGGTGAGATGCCTTGGCTCCACTGCGCTCGAGCTGTGCTCCGTGGCAAGCGGCCAGGCCGACGCATTCCTAGTGAGGTACCCGGATATCAGCAAGAGCCCGAGGATCATCGACATTGCCGCGGCAGTCCTGGTCCTGCGCGAGGCGGGCGGCCAGGCTTGGGACGAAAATAATGAAATACTGGACATGCCATTGTCCCTCGATGAGAGAAGGAACATGTGCGCGGCCGGCTCCGAAGAGGCCAGGAGGCTGCTGACATGAGAATCGGGATACTGGCAAATCCGAAGCTGAGGGATGTGGACAATGTCCTCGCAGAACTGTGCCCGGTCCTGGAGGACAGGGCCGAGATCGTGTACGAATTCGAGCTTGCGAAGAAACTCGGGAAGAAGGGCCAACCCCTCGAAGCCATGGAAATCGACGTGCTCATAACCATAGGCGGGGACGGCACCATCCTCTATGCGCTCCAGAGATGCAATCACGTCATTGCCGGGATAAACGCGGGCCAGCTTGGCTTCCTCACCGAGATACCGAGGGACGAGATAACTGCCCGGGTGAAAAGGATACTTTCCGGCCAGTACACGGTCGAGGAGAGGATGCGTCTCAAGGTCATGCGCAACGAGACAAGGCTTCCCGACTGCATCAACGAGGCTGTGCTGCACACCAGCCATGTCTCCAAGATGCACCATTTCGACGTCCTGGTTGACGGCAAGCCCGCCCTCAATGTAAGAGCGGACGGCCTCATAATCTCCACGCCCACAGGCTCGACAAGCTATGCCATGAGCGTAGGCGGCCCAATAATCGACCCCCGGGTCGATGCATTCGTTCTGGCGCCCATAGCCCCCTTCAACCTGGCGATTCGCCCGCTGGTCATTCCGGCGAACAGCACGGTCGAGGTCAGGCACGCGGACAAGAAGAGGTGCATGATGGTGCTGGACGGTCAGGACGAGATACGGATAGACCCGGAGGATGTGCTCAGGCTGAGCCGTTCCGAGAACCCGGCAAGGTTCGTGAGGTTCCAGGAGGATTTCTACGACCGGGCCTGGAAGAAACTGAGGATGTGAGGCATTGCCCAGGAAGAAGGTCACTGCCATCAACAGGAAGCTTCTCGCGGACCTGCTCGCAGCCTCGAGATCGGCCTATGAATCGCCCCAACCGCATGAATTCTCCTGTTTCCTTATCGCGGAGGACGGGATAATATTCGAGTTCTGGCTTGGCCCGGGCACGATAGCAAGCGAGCGCTATGCCATACTCAGGCTTCATGATCTTCCCATAGATTTCAGGCGGGTGGGCACCGCACACTCGCACCCGTCCGGAGACAACCATCCGTCGGACGAGGACCTGAGGCTTTTCGCCCAGACCGGGCCAGTCCACATAATCATCGGATATCCATATGACATGGGTTCCTGGCGGGCATATTCCCGGGACGGCCGGGAAATCAGCCTGGATGTTGTCTGAGCGCCGCGATTCGTCGTACTTGGGCTGGTATGGGTCTGTCTAATTCTTGGTGAATATTTTGGTTCAGGGTCATAGGGTCTAGGGGCTAGGGGCTAGGAGCGACAAAGTGTCGCGACTGAGCCGAATCTCTGATTCAGCGATAGGGTCATAGGGTGCCTCCAAATCGCATTTGCTGGCTTGTCCAAACCAAGCCAGCTCCCCTAGACCCTAGACCCTTTATCCCATATTATTGGCGCAGACCCTAGACCCTAGCAACTTGTCCCAATATCCCTGAATTCTTGACAAGTTCCCGGTATCAATACCTTTTTAAGAGTCCCCGTTATTTATGTACCGGGAAAGACGGCATGATAGAACAACCTGGCTACAAGCTCGTATCCGAGATTAGGCGGATTCTCAATGCGGAGCTGGGGCCGGAGTTTGGCCAGACGGTTTTCATCACGCAGTGCTCCGAGCTCAGCATCAGGCCCGAGGAGATAAAGGTCAGCGACCTTATCCGGCTCACGCCGGCCCTCATCAGGGCCATCAGGCCCTCCAAGGGCGACGAGACAGCCCAGAAGGTGGGCAACCAGATTCGCAAGCTCAAGGTCCAGATGGAGCTGGACACGCTCAAGGGCAAGGAAGGCGACCCCAACATGGCAAGGCGCTTCGCTGACATCTATGTTTCATTGGGCACCGCCTGCCAGGTCATAGGTGATTTCGACGAGGGCGACAGGGCTTTCAGGAATGCCATCAGGTACGCGAAGAAGGCCGACTACCCGCTCAAGGAAGCCGAGGCCAACATCGGCATAGGGCTGATATTCGAGAGAAATGACAAGTGGGACGAAGCCATAGAGTACCTCAACAAAGGCCTCTCCATATCGCAGTCGGCCGATTATCCCCTGGGCATTGCGGACGCCTCCAGGTGGCTCGGTCATCTCGAATGGCACAGGAACAACTACAGCCGCGCCCTGGAATGGCTCGAGAAAGGCCATTCCAATGCAGAGAGAACAGGTGACGAGGGACTGCTTGGCCAGATCATGATCGAGTTCGGGCTCGTGTACAGCGACCTGGGCGACCTTGTGAAGGCCATAGACTGGTTCGACCGGAGCATACCACTGCTCGAGGGCGTGAGGGACCACCGCCAGCTTTCCAGGGTCTACAACAACATCGGCGATTCCTACATGCAGCAGAAGGAATGGAAGAAGGCCATATCGCATTTCGAGAAATCCGAGGAATTCGCCAGGATGATCAACAACCAGCAGTTCATAGGCTGGAGCCTGTTCAACTCGGGCGAGGCGCTTCTCAACATTGACGAGGTGGACGAGGCCATAACCCGCGGCGATAAGGCCCTCAAGATGCTGGAGCCGCTGAACGACACCATGGGCATACAGGGCTCCATCAGGCTCCAGGCCATGGGACATTCGAAGAAGAAGGACTGGGCCAAGGCAGAGGAACTCTTTGCAAAGGCCATGGAGATAACCGAAGGCCTCTCATCCAAGTATCACAAGGGCCAGCTGCTTTTCGATTTGGGAAAGATGTACAAGGCCAAGGGCGACAGGAAGAAGGCCAAACAGATGTTCGCTGACGCGAAGGCCCTTTTCGAAGAGATAGGCGCGAAGCGGCTTCTGGATGACGTGAACAAAGAATTGTGAGACATTATGCCAGAATGGCATCCAGGTCAAGTTCCTTTTTAGCCATGTTCTTGATCAGCTCTCTCTTGTCAACCTCATCCGGGGAAATCTCGGCGATGATCTTCTCGACTGCCTTGGCTGTCGAGTAGGTGTCCATGTGCACCGAGAGGATCGGAATGTCCATGTCGTCGGCCTTCGCTATTACCTTGGGATGCGGCAGTATGTTGTTGGTGAGAACGATGCCAGCGGTCTCGGGAGCCAGGCATGCGTAGATCAGGTCGATCCTGTCGCCGCCCGTGATGAGGACCTTGTTCTCCCGGAAGAAGTTAGGCATCTTCATTGCCTGCTCGGCGCTCAGCGCACCCACCTGCACAGTCTTGACGACCTTGCCGATGCCGTCGCCCCCCGCAATCAGTTTGGCGTTGAGCTTCTCCAGGACCAGGCGCATGTGGCCCCATTCAAGCTCGGGATGCTTGGGAAGCATGCCGAGGAGCTTTATGCCCTTCCTCTCCAGCACCGGCGGGACCTCGATCTTCACCTTGTCCCAGTCCTCCTCGCTGACCTTGTTTATGACGATGCCCTTGAACTTGGCGATGTTCTCGGCGCACTTGGCTATGGCCAGGACCTTGTCCAGGATGAGGGACACGTCCCCCTCCGCGACCAGGAGTATCTCGGAGTCGAATTTCTGCGCCAGGGAAATGGAATCCATGTCCATGTGCCCGCCGAAAGAGTAATTCCTGGCAGTCTCCACTATGGTGAGATCGTGCTTGGCCCGAACAGCCTCGTAATTCCGCTTCAGAACGCTGTCCAGCTCCTTGTGGTTCCAGTGGGATATTATCTTGTCAGCGTCGAAGCCGAGCGTGCTTTCCAGAACTATATTGTCCATGCCCAGCCAGTTATGGAAGACCATGGCGTCGAGGTCATGGAGGTTCTTCTTGCTGTAGACCAGATGGTCACCGTAGGGCTTGTAGAAGCCGCATTTCAGCTTGGTGTTCAGGGCAATGCCCAAACCGACTGTCGTCTTTCCTGCCGCAGTCCTTGTGGACGTGATGGTTAAGGATTTCATGGGAATTCCTCGGTAATCTCTTCCCTATTAATAGCTTTTCTAATGGTCATCCTTGAATCCACGACCTTGCAGCCCTTGCCCCTGGCCAGAACCATGAGCGGGTTGATGTCCAGCTCCAGTATGTCCCTGGTGTGCGTGGCCAGGTATGACACTCTCGATATGGCGTCGACCGCCTTGGGTATGTCTCTCACGGCCTTTCCCCTGGCACCCATCAGGATTGGGTATGAGTTAATGGCCTTCACCATGGATTCGCATTCCTGCCTGGAAACTGGAGCCACCCTGAAGCTCACATCCTTCATGACCTCGACATAGATGCCCCCCATCCCGAACATGACGACCGGCCCGAACGACCGGTCCTCCGAGAATCCCAGTATCATCTCGGTTGCGCCCATCACCATCTCGGTCACTGTGACGCCCTCAATCCTTGCCTTGGGGAAATGGCGCCTTGCCTCGGCCATTATGGATTCGTAGGCCACTCTCACCTCTCTCTCATCCTCCAGGTCAAGCTTCACGCACCCGTACTCGGTCTTGTGAACTATCTCCTCCGATAGGATCTTCATCACAACCGGGTAGCCGATTGACTCGGCCGCCTTCACTGCCTCTTCCATAGTCCTGGCCACCGCTGTCTTGGGGAATTCCAGGCCGGCGAGCCTCAGTATCTCGGCACAGTCGCTCTCCAGCAGCTGGGTCTGATTCCTCGATAGGGCCCTGTCAATAATGGCCCTGATCGCATCCAGGTCCATGTCGAATTCCTCGGGAGCGCCCTGCTTCTTGGCCAGCCAGTTCATCCTTCGGTACAGCACGCCCATTGCCGACATGGCCTCGTCCGGGGTCCCGTAACAGGGTATGCCGCTGGCGTTGAGCATGGCAATGGCCTCGGCCACTCCCTGCCCGCCTATTATGGAGAACACCATGGGCTTGATGCCCGTGAGCTCGCCTGCGGATTGCACGGCGGTTTTTGCGAATTTGGTGACATCCATCGTGGCCGGCGTGCAGTAGAGGCCCACGACCGAAGGTATGGTTCCCTCCTCAAGCGACGCCCTGAGCGCCATGCCATACTCCTCGTTCCTCGCCTGGCCAGTTACGTCTATCGGGTTCTTCGAGCTGCCGAACTTGGGCATTGTCGGGCGGAACACCCTTTCAAGCATCTCCAGGTCCGAGTTCAGCGTGACATTGTGCCTCTCTGCCGAGTCCGAGGCCATGACCCCGACTCCGCCGCCGTTCGTGACAATCACCGTGCCGGGCGCCTTGGGCAGGGGCAGGTTGGCCAGCGCCCTTGTCCAGTTGAAAGCGTCAGTGAGGTCGTCGGCCCTTATCACCCCGGCCTGCCTAATTGCGGCGCTGAACACCATGTCGGAGCCCGCGAGGGAGCCTGTGTGCGAGGCGGCTGCAAGCGCTCCCCTGGCCGAGCTCCCCGACTTGATGATGACTATCGGCTTCTTGCGCGATACCCTGGTCGCGACATCAAGGAAATGCCTGCCGTTCCTGCATCCCTCCATGTACATCAGGATTACACAAGTGGATTCGTCGTCACCCAGGTATTCGAGGGCCTCGGCCTCCGTGATATCTGCCTCGTTGCCGACGCTCACGACCGCGGACAGGCCTATGCTGTCAGTGACGGATTTGCCCATGAGGGCGACTCCCAAAGCCCCGCTCTGCGATATCAGGCCAACATTTCCCGCCCGAATCTCCCGGGGCCCGAAGGTCGCGTTCATCCCGGCCTTGGCCGAGAACACGCCGAAAACATTCGGCCCGAGCGCCCTGGCCCGATGCCTCTTCAGCACCGCCGTGAGGTCGTGGGTGAGGTCATGCCTGCCCACCTCGTCGAAGCCGCTGGAAATGATGATGAACATCCTGCCGCCGGCTTGGCAAGCCTTCTCGACGACCTGGGAGACAGCCTCTGCCGGAACCGCCACAACTGTGAGATCAGGGGCCTGCGGAAGAGCCTCTATCCCGGGCCAGCACTTCACGCCCAGGATATCGGTGTACTTCGGGTTGACAGGAAGGATCTTCCCCATGTAGCCGGAAGCCAGCAGATTCTGGATAAGGCTGTGGCCTATGCTGCCCTCCTTTGCTGACGCGCCTATGACCGCGACTGATTTCGGATTGAAAAGGCTCTCCAGAGCGTTTCTGTCCGGGGACATGTGATAAGGTAACGGGTGGAAATCTAAAAACGTTTGGTATCGGGTGCCAAGTTCACAACCGCGATGTTAAAGGGAAGGGAGCCTTTTGGCCCCCTCATTATTTCGAATTCTGTGAAAGAATAAAATCGAATTCGGCGAACTCAATATCTGTCCCTTCGCGGCGGCCTGTGCTTCTGGAAGCAATCCCTGCAATATACTGGTCTGTCTTCCGAAGGCTTGAACGGCACTTCGCATTCCTGCTTGCAATCCGCACAAGTGGCCTTGTGCATCTCTCTGTCGCTGTTATACATTGTTTTTTCTCCTGTTGTCCACGATGATGAATCTCTCATCTTCTGGACAATGCATCTAGACAGCGCCGGTATTAAAAGCTATCTATCGGTAATCATGGCGCTGCCAGATTGCTGATTACCGAATTTTTTTGAATTGCGCAACAATCTCATAGGCAATTCATGGCGAATGCTTTTTTTTTGCGGGATTCAGTTCCCGCATTCACCTCTTGCTTTCAAGTGCTTATGTTTCATGGCCCTGATTCAGCCGTCAACCCGGGAGCCGGCCATGGTCGAATGCATAGCCATCAACTGATAACAGATGCATTCAACACATTACGGTAGTCGGCGCAGGGTGCGGCGTACCCATGTGACAATTTTTAGCATCGCCGCACTTCTATTACTTATCTATGCTCTTGCATGGAAAGCGCCGAGACGAGCGCTGTAGCTCCTTGGCAATTTGGAAGCGTCAGCGCGAGCAAGCCGAATTGTGAAATCACTTTGCAGTCCAATTCGGCGCAGGGTGCGGCGTATCCATGTGACAATTTTTAGCATCGCCGCACCTCGAGGCGCGAATCCCAACAATAAAAAAGCTAAGCGCCGAGAGGGAGATATCCACGGGGCACGAATCCAATCAACCTGATTCGCCAGCTCGGAGATAATGAAATGACTCCGAGCCCCTTTTGAACTCCCGCATCCTTGCGGACACAAGATTTCCAGTCTTGCGCCTTACCGGGCTGGGCCATCTCGGCACATGCCGGGCATCTGGGACACCCTATAAAACCTTGTCGTTTCAGGCCAATCCAAATAATGTGTCATCTTTATATCTTTAAATCAGCATATAGGTGCGGTCATATGAACAGGATAAAGGTTGTGAACGACCCTTCCGAACTGGTTTCGACATTCAGGGCCGTGGACACGGAGATGAAGCGGGAGATATTCAAGGAAGTCTCCGCGGGCTGGAAGACTGCCCAGGAAATAGAGGAGAAGTACGGGGAGGAAGGCCCGGTCGTGCTCAGGCTCTTCAACAAGATGAAGCTGGTCGAGACAAGGTGGCAGCAGCCTCCGGAGGGAAGCCAGCAGAAGCCTGTCAAAGCTTATCATACGTATTACTCGGCGTTCCACATCAATACATCCTGCTCGGTGTTCGAGATAAGCGACGTGATCGCCGCCGCAGGCATGCCTGACAAGGACTTCAAGAAACTGGAGGCCAAAATTCTCAAGTCGATTGGCAAGGAGGGCAGGTTCGCGGGCGACGTCGCAGAGGAGCTGAAGCTGAGCCAGACCATGCTCAAGAGCCTTGTGAAGCGGTCCGCGAAGTTCGATTACCGCGGGCACAGGATAGAGCTGCACGACGAAGAGTGATTTTTTGATAACGGTTCTGAGGATAGGCCACAGGCCAGAGAGGGACAAGCGGATAACCACCCATGTCGCGCTCGTCGCTAGGGCCTTCGGCGCCGACCGGATTCTCGTGGACACCAGGGACCCGGATCTCGAGAGGAATTTCGTCTCGACCTGCGAAAGATGGGGCGGGAAGGTCTCGATAAAGACCGGGGTGAAGCACCGCGAGCAGATGAAGGGCTTCAAGGGCCAGATTGTGCATCTCACAATGTACGGAGAGGAGTTGGAAAAGGGACTCGGGGCACTGGACCCGCAGAAAGACCTCATGATAGTCGTCGGGGCGGAGAAGGTTCCGCGCGAGGTCTATGAACTGGCCACGATCAACATATCCGTGGGAAACCAGCCCCATTCCGAGGTCGCGGCCCTGGCCCTGTTCCTATACAAGTACCGCGGGGAGAAGATGCCCGATTTCGCGGACGGCCGGATGAAGATAGTCCCGGACCCCAGGGGAAAGACGGTGCTGGAAAATGAATGATGCATCCGATGCCTCTGCTCACTCATGCTCCTGTCGCGGAAGAGTCCCTTCGGTAGAAACCTGCCTTTCCTACCTCGCGGAGGAGAACTGCCCCAACACGGTTATCGACCACTGCATGGCAGTCGAGCACCTGGCCCTGAAAATTGCCAGGAGGATGAACCTCGGCCAAGAGGCGATGGACATGATCAGCCGCGCAGCCCTCCTCCATGACATCGGCCGTGCCAAGACCCATGGCATCGGCCATGCCGTTGCCGGGGCCGACATTCTCAGGAAAAGAAACCTGGACGGGGCCATAATCAGGATCGTGGAGCGCCATATCGGAGCCGGGATAGACACTGAGGAAGCGGAGAAGCTCGGCCTTCCTCCTGGAAACTACATGCCCGAGACACCTGCCGAGAAGATAGTGGCGCATGCGGACAACCTGTTCACCCACGATGGGCGCGGCCCTAAGCGCTGGAAGGTCGCTGACGCTGTCGCCCGGGAGCGCGGGAAAGGCCACGAGAAACAGGCCGCCAGGATGGAAAAACTCCACCGTGAGCTCAGCGAGTCGGCTGGGATTGACCTGGACGAGATTGCCTGAAGTCCGAGTTTCCCCGCCTGGCTCCGGAACGTTCGCTGCGTCTCGGGTTTCCGGGCCGCCTGTTGCCCTGTTGATTCTGCGGTCTGGCCCTGCGCTCTCCCTGGGGTCGGCCATGTCCTCTCTGTCCCTGCGGGGGCGCCAGCTGCGTCGATTTTGCGGCAGCCTCGGAATGGTACGGATGGTCACTGACCACCGGTATCGGATGTCTGAGAAGCTTCTCGATGTCCCTGACATAGGACCTCTCCTCGGAGTCGCAGAACGATACAGAGATGCCTGCGTTTCCCGCCCTGGCAGTCCTGCCTATGCGGTGAACGTACGTTTCAGGCACATTCGGTATGTCGAAATTCACGACATGGCTTATGCCCTCAACATCTATGCCCCTGGCTGCGATGTCCGTTGCCACGAGCACTCTCACCCTTCCGGTCCGGAAGTCCTCGAGCGCCTTCGTCCTGGCACTCTGGGCCTTGTTCCCGTGTATGGCAAGCGCGCGTATTCCTGCGCGGTCAAGTATCCTGACAATCTTGTTGGCGCCGTGCTTGGTCCTGGTGAACACCAGCGAACGGTTCACACCGTTCTCGCGGAGCAGGCGCTCCAGCAGCGCGACCTTGTCCTTGCGCTCGACGAACATCAGGCGCTGGTCTATGAGTTCCACAACCGGGATATCGGGCGTCACGTCGACGCTGACCGGGTCCCTGACCATGGTCCTTGCCAGTCTGACTATGTCCGGAGGCATCGTCGCAGAGAAGAACATGGTCTGGCGCTTCGCCGGCAGCTTGGCCAGTATCCTCTTTATGTCCGGGAGGAAGCCCATGTCCAGCATGCGGTCCGCCTCGTCCAGGACGAATATCTCCACGCTGTCGAGACGTAAATGGCCCTGGTTCATGAGGTCCAGAAGGCGTCCGGGCGTCGCCACAAGTATGTCGACTCCCCTCTCCAAAGCCCTGACCTGCGGGTTCTGGCCCACTCCGCCGAATATCACGGCGCCCGTGACATTCGTGTACCTGGAGTAATCCTTCATGCTCTGGTCTATCTGGGCGGCAAGCTCGCGGGTCGGAGTGACTATCAACGCCCTGACATAACCCTTCCGCCTCTGTCCCCTCACCGTAGCCATGTGCTGCAGTATGGGCAGCGCGAATGCTGCCGTCTTTCCTGTTCCTGTCTGCGCGCATCCGAGCAGGTCCCTTCCCGCCATCAGCGGCGGAATCGATTGGACCTGAACCGGGGTGGGCACAGAGTATCCTACGTCCCGGATGGCGCGGTTGAGCGGCTCCAGGAGTTTAAATTCTGAGAAATTTTCGCATCCCATTATTCATTCCTTCTTTACCAATCCCATACCGGGTGGGTATTTAATGGCATGGGTGGATTTTTGCGAGCCAGGTTGCCGCAACTGCCTGCGCGCGCGTGCAATCATCTGGTGAGCACCTAACCGTCCGCCAGCCTCTCCAGCTGCCATTTCCTTTCCCTGTCGAGGCCCTCATGGCCGCCTGAAATGAACGCCGCCTTCGCCGCATAGAGCCCGGCGCCGGCAGAATGCCTGGCCACATGGGTGGTTGCCGCAGCATGCCCGGCGGCCCTGGCTGCCGCGACAGCAGCCCCATCCCCCGCCTCCCTGGCCGCAGCATGGGCAGCCAGGGCAGCCTTCCTGGCCGCGCCGCATCTAATTTCACCCCGGGCCCAGGCTCTTGCCGCCTCGATTGCCTCCCGGGGCCTCACCTCTCCGGGGCACTTTGCCTCGAAAAACGGGAGAACATGCTCGGCGCAATCTGCAGCCCAGAGGGCCTGATCTCTCTGATTCAGCCTCTCCAGCGCGGCCGCAACGGCTTTTCCCTCATCCGAGTCTGCGAGTTTCTTGAGCATAGCGGGCGCATGGCATTCCTCACAATTAAATATTCTCAGCCCAATCTCCCTGCCATGGACTACCTCACCCTTGCCCGAACCTACGAGGGAATCGAGGCGACCAGCAAGCGCCTGGAGATGACTGACCTTCTTGTTGAATTAATCAAACAGGTACTCGCAGTCGAAGTCGAGATGGTCAGGATCGTTCTGGACGAGATAATTGCATGATAATATATGTACTTTATTGTCGCTAAATTACATTTATGATAATCTGGTGACATCAAAAGACATATATATGATAATTGTGCTATCCTACTCGATGAACAGGCTTTCGGTCGTAAAAATGCTAGAAAACATGCAAATACCGGTGTTTACAGTGCAACAATTCTCTGCGATATTGGGCAAAGATAGTGCGTATGCCGCCGTCCTGTTGAATCGGATGATTGGCGCGAACGAACTGACCAGAATCATGCGGGGAAGATTCGCTCTGCCCGATACTGATATTCTTTGCATAGCGTCCAGTATTTACTTTCCGTCTTATGTTTCACTATGGAAAGCTTTCGAATATTATGGAGCCACAACCCAGATGCCAAGAATGGTGGATGTGGTCTGCACTAAAAGGCCGTGTGTTCTGAAGATCGAATTGGAAACCGGTAATTTCCAGATTAGGTTCATCAATACCGCGTCCTCAAAAATATATGGCATCAAGAAAGTCAAAATAGAAGGCAAAATTGCCTTTATAGCTGAGAAAGAACGGGCCATAATCGATAGCCTGCAATACATGGACTATATCTCGCTGGACGAGGTCTATTTTTCCATGTCCAGCACGATAGAACCGGAAAAAATTATTGAATATGCAAAGAGAAGCGAGAAACAATCGGTGATGAAACGGGCAGGGTACCTTCTGGAAAAAGCCGGATACTCTTGCCAGCCGTATGACTTCGGTGGATTATCTCAAACTTATGTTCCGTTAGACCCGAAAAACCCGAAGCAAGGCAAGTATGACCCGAAGTGGCGAATAATCGTGAACACGGTGATTGAATGAACAGGGAAGAACTGAAAAAATACATCGGAATAACCGGACATTCGCTTGGCCAGGTGGAGAAAGACTATTTGCAGCATATTATTTTGGGGGCCATTTCCAGAAACATGGGCGGCGAGATCACATTCAAAGGAGGTACGGCTCTTCAAAAAACAGGGATAGTTACAAGATTCAGCGAAGACCTGGATTTCACCGCAAGAAAACCGCAGACCATGGAGCGGCTGAGCAGGGCGGTTACAAGCGCACTTGATGCCTACAACTACCCATCTGAATCAGACAGAACTATGGATGATGAAAGAACCATAGGTTTCAGGCTGCTGATACAAGGCCCGCTTTACAAGGGGCCGGAGAGCCTTTCTTCGGTGCGGATAGAAATAAGCAAGAGAGAATCAGTCTTTGAAGAGCCCGAGCGGAAGGAAATCGCGCCGCCTTACGCGGACATACTTCCTTACATTATCGAGGTCATGAATCCGGAAGAAATCGCCTCAGAGAAAGTGCGCGCCATACTGACGAGGAGCAAGGCCAGGGACATGTATGACCTCTACATGCTCATGCTCGGAGGAAAGAAACCCGATCTCGACACCGTTAACCAGAAGCTTCAATATTATGACCTGGAATTCAATCGTGAGAATTTCATGAAACAATGCAAGTTACTGGAAAGGAAATGGGACAGCGAGATGGCTCAACTGGTGGGAGAAACGCCATCATTCAGGACCGTGTGCGAGTTTGTCATTAATGCATTGTGATCCTTTTGATTGGATGGGATGCACGGTATCGCCTAATATATTGTTGCTAATAAACACCCATCCACGGTTTCGTATAACGGGTGGGGCTATCTGAAGTTCCCCGAAGGGGAATTTGGGTCGTAGGGGGTGCAACCCCCGAAGCCAGATAGCCGCATGTTATCTTTCCCGAGCGAAGCGAGAGCGCAGCGGGGTCGAGGCACGAAGTGCCGAAGAAGTTTGAAACCCTGCCGTAAATTCCGTTGTTGCCGTAGTTTTTTCTTACGGGGTTCGTCGTCCAGTTCGTCCGTCGTGGGGGGTTCGACGTTCAAGTGTCTGTTTTGTATATCTTCACGTTTCATGCGTTATTCACTATTATAGGTGTCCGTGAAAAGGGGTGCAGTCCATATCAAGAAACTGCTCGGCCACAAAGACCTCAAGACAACCCAGATATACACACATGTCGCGGAGACGGACATGGCTAGGTTGGCGGGAATGCTCTGACGCCATAGATTAAATATTCTCATTTCCTTCTGCTTAGCATGGACTACCTCACGCTTGCCCAAGCCTACTCAAGAATCGAGGCCACAAGCAAGCGCCTGGATATGACCGACCTGCTGGCGGAGCTTTTCAGGAAAATCCCGCCTGGCGACATCGAGAAGGTCGTGCTCCTCACCCAGGGCAAGCTCGCGCCCGATTTTGCAGGCCAGGAGCTCGGAATCGCCGAGAAGCTGGCCCTCAGGGCCATCTACGAGGCCACCCGCGTCAGCGAAGCTGAAATCCAGAGATTATGGCAGAAGGAGGGCGACCTGGGCACAGTGGCCTTCGAGGCAGTGTCCAGGAGGAAGCAGACCTCCCTTTTCACGGACACTCTGAGCGTTGACAATGTCTTCGACAGCTTGGTTCATATTTCCTCTGCCTCGGGCGCGGGCTCGCAGGATTTGAAGCTGAAGCTCCTGGCCAAGCTGATGCACGATTCCTCACCCGTAGAAGCCAAATTCATAGCCCGGACTCTTGCGGGAAAGCTGAGGCTCGGCATTGCCGACATGACGCTCATCGACGCATTGGCCGTGACCTATGCCACCAAGGACGACAGGGACAGGGTCGAGCATGCCTACAACACCTGCTCGGACCTGGCCAGGGTGGCGAAGCTTCTAGCCTCCAAGGGACTCGTCGGGCTGGATGAGATAGAGCTGGAGGTCGGCATACCTCTCAGGGCCATGCTGGCGGAAAGGCTTCCGGGCATACCCGAGATATTGGAGAAGCTCGGCGGAAAATGCGCATTCGAGTACAAGTACGACGGCCTCAGGATACAGGCCCACATCAAGGGCGGGAAGGTGGAATTGTTCACGAGGCAGCTGGAAAATACGACAGACCAGTTCCCGGACCTGGTCGGGCTTCTGGCCAAGGCCTTCAAAGGCAAGGCCGCGGTCCTGGAAGGGGAATGCGTGCCAGTGGATGTTAACACCGGGGAGATGCTGCCTTTCCAGACTGTCAGCCGCCGCAGGGGCCGCAAGTACGAACTTACTTCGGCTGTGGAGGATTTTCCGGTGATGCTGTTCCTGTTCGACTGCCTTTACCTCAACGGAAAGGACCTCACGCAGACCCCGTACACGAACCGGCGGAAGAAACTGGAGTCCTGTATCCGGGAGTCGGAACGTGTGAAGCTGGCCGAGGTTCTTGTCACCGATGACCCGGAAGAGGCCGAGGAGTACTTCAGCAAGGTGGTGGCCAAGGGCGGCGAGGGTGTGATGGCCAAATCCCTGGCCAAGGATTCGTTCTACCGCGCCGGCTCCAGGGGCTGGAACTGGATAAAGTTCAAGCGCGACTACAAATCGGAGATGAACGACACTGTCGACCTTGTCGCGGTCGGAGGATTCTCCGGAAGGGGAAAGCGGGCCGGGGCTTACGGGGCCCTGCTCATGGCAGTGTATAACCGGGAAGACGGGCGATTCGAGACAGTCACAAAACTCGGAACCGGCTTCGACGATGAAATGCTTGCAGCGCTGCCCGGGATGCTGGAGCCGCTGAAGGGAGGCAAGCCCCACAGGCTGGTCAGAAGCACCATGAAGGCCGACTTCTGGTTCGAGCCCAGCCTGGTGATGGAAGTCAAAGGCGCAGAGATAACGCTCTCGCCCATACACACCTGCGCGTGGGAAGCCGTGAGGAAAGGTTCGGGCCTGGCCATCAGGTTTCCCCGATTCACTGGCATCATACGGAAGGACAAGGCTCCGGAGGACGCTACCAACTCCGAGGAGATGCTGGCGCTCTACGAGATGCAGAAGAAATAGGCGTTTTCGGACATACTAATGCGGCATGCCCCGGATGATTGAACATGTTCTCGCCCGCATACCGCGACTTTTAAGTCTGCGGATAAGGGCGTTTTTATGCAATTCCAATGCGAGAAATTGTTCAATTAAAGTGCTCCCCACGATGTCAGTATGCTCCAAACATTTTCGAATCTGCCTGAATGAGTAACTGGCGGTAAATAATCACGAAATTCAGGGTGAAGACAATTAATGGATACCCCATGCTTTAGCTTGGGGAGCACTCATTTTTGCGGCATCCAAAGTCCTGCGGGACATTTGGAACGGAGGGCGGGGTTTCAAATTTACCCCATTTTGAGTGCGCTTGTTGAGTGCATTTTCGGGCGTTTTTAACAGGAAACCTCATCTGTAAGGCCGGGGAGGAATTTTCTCAGCTCTGGCATGGGGACGATTTTTCAAACTTCGTTTATAATGCGCAATTCGAAGGATGAGGGAGACGAAGTCTTGTTAGAGCTTCAAATATCACCTGACTCAGGCCTGTCAGGTGAGTACCCGACCCCCTCGCCCTTACAGGCGAGGCCCCCAAATACAGAGCAACAAAATGCTTGAGAATGCCCTGTCACATATACAGCTATTAAAATGAAACCCCGCCCTCACAGGCGGGGCATGTCGTTTGCAGTTTCATCGCTGTGAAACCGCATTGCCTTGGATCGAATATACGTTTATTCGATCTTCCATTTCTTGGCCATCTTCATCACAATGAAGACCACGATGCAGACGATGATGAAGGTTATGAGAGCCATGATGAACAGGCCGGGTTTGTAGGGATCGAAGCTTCCCACAAGGTCTCCTTGGACCATTGGATCCAAGATTTGCTGTATCAGAGGCATCAGCAGCCCCTGCACCAGCCCTTTCACGACCTCGCCCAGGTACATGCCTATGACAAACGCTACCGCAAGTCCCAGTATCTTGTACTTTCCAACGAAGTCAAGGAATTCGCCCATCAGCCCCTTGCGCCCTTTCGGCTCCGGGGCCGGCGTGAGCAGCCTCCTTATCCTCTTCAGCTCTGCCAGCATTTCCGTGTTTTCTTCGGTCATTTTGACACCTGACCCTTAATAGTGTTATAGATATATAAATATCTCTATTTAATAAATGGTTGGGCCAATTTTAGAGGTTATAAGACACTGGTAAAGAATTAACGGTCATAGCCTGGCACCCCCGACAACTTACTTTGCATAAGCATAATAAGGAAAAATGGTATTCTCCCTCGGTGGGATTCCTGCAAAGTGATGAGATTCGCGATAATCTGAATTTTATCGGGAGAAAATCAGAGATTTCTAGACTTGAGGCTGCCCTGGACAGCGCAATAGAGTCGCATGGGTCAATGATATTGCTTGCGGGCGAAGCTGGCATAGGAAAGACCAGACTTGTGTCTGAACTGGAGAACAATCCCAAGTGCTCAAGCTTTAAGGTCCTTAAAGGATGGTGTCTTGCCGAAAGTCTCGAACCCCTGATGCCCTTCAGTGAAATGCTACGGACAGCAGGTCTTGCCCATCTCATCTCCAAGGTATCTACACCAAGGGTACTGTCCGTCTACCTGATGAACGAGGCCGGCATACTGCTCGCGAAAGCCGAGAGGGGGGATACAGACCTCGACTCTGAGATTTTCGCCTCAATGCTGTCCGCAGTTGGCACTTTCATGAGGGACTCACTCTCAAAAATGACACACTCCCGGGAAGGTAGCCTGAACTCCATCGGTTACGGGCAGTACAAGATAATGCTCAGCAAGCGCGGCACCCTCTCGTTGAGTCTGGTGCTCGAGGGGACGGAGAATGAATTCCTCATCGATGACATGAAACAGCTGCTCATAAAATTGGACGGAAAGCTGGACGGCTGGCGCGGTGATACCTCCGAATCTGAGTTCGTAATCCCGAAGCTGGCCTGGTTCATCGATTCAGGCAAGTACAATGGTTCGAATATTCTGGACAAACCCCGCCTGAAGCAGGAGAACCTGTTCGACAACGTCCTCATCGGTCTGCAAAGGTTTTCATCAGAATGGCCTCTGATCATTTTTGTGGATGATCTCCAATGGTGTGACCCCACAAGCCTGCGGCTGTTGCATTACATTGCCCGCAATACGAGGGAAAACAGGGTATTAATTCTTGGGGCCTATCGCCCCGAGGACTTAGTACGAGCCCGGGACGGAAAACCGAATCCCCTGGAAGCTGCAATGCAGAACATGGGTAGGGAAGGGCTATTCCACAGAATTGAACTTGAGAGGTTCAATGAGAATGAGACTGGAAATCTCATCACCTTCACCTTGGGCCCGAACGGGTTCGACGAGAATTTCCTTCATGGGATACATAAGCAGACGGGAGGCACACCCTTCTTCATCATCGAGGTGCTGAAGGTTCTGGCGGATGAGGGGGCGATCGTGCGCGACGGGTCCGGCAGATGGATTGTCGCAAAGGACCCAGGCAGCTTGGCGCTGCCGACTAAGATTGTTGACGTCGTGCAGCGGCGGCTGGACAGGATCACGGGCGACCAGAGGGACCTCCTCGGATTAGCCTCAGTAATCGGCGAAGAGTTCTCCGCCGACCTGCTGGAAAGAATCTCCGAGGTCAAGAAAATTCCTTTGCTGAAGCATCTGGGTGAGATCGAGCGAACCCATAGGCTGATACATGCCATGAAATCCAAATATAGGTTCGACCATGCAAAGGTCCGCGAGGTGCTGTACCAGGAGATTTCTGATGAGTTGAGGAGCGAATACCATAGGCAAGTCGGCGATATACTTGTCGGCTTGCAGGAAGCCGGGGAGATGGACCGTATCGAAGAGATCGCCCATCATTATTCACGCGCCCGGGACCAGCGTGCAGGGCAATATCTTGTTCTCGCCGGGGATAAGGCTGCACAGGCTTTCGTCAACCAGGACGCGATACAATCGTACGAGAATGCATTGGACTTTCTACGGCCGGACGAACAACCTGTAATATTTGAAAAAATTGCCGACATCTATACTATAGAAGGCGATTACGAGAATGCCATTCGATATTATTCGAGGGAGATGGAGTCCTCGGCAGAAGCCGAAACCCGGGCCAGGTCCCTTCGAAAAACAGGGACTGTTCTGGATAAGCGGGGTGAATTCGAAGAAGCCCTTCAGACGTTGGCGATTGCCAGGGACTCCCTTGGCGGCGTCAAGTGCCTTGAGATGGGGCGCATAATGCTCGCCGAGGGCTCGGTCCAATGGAAGAAGGGGAACTATGATAAGGCCATGCCATTATTCCACGATGCGATAAACCTTTTCAAGGAACTGGACTCCCAGGCCGACTTGGGTGAGGCACTCCGGGCTTTGAGCCCGATATATATCGCCAGAGGCGATTTCAACTCGGCACTCCAGTTCGCCGAGCAAAGCCTTAAAATGATGAAACTGGCCAATGACCAATTGGCAGTTGCAAATTCCCACAACATCATAGGGATAGTGCATCATAGCAGAGGGGAGCTGGACAAAGCCCTCCAGAATTATAAAGAGAGTCTGGCGATCAGGGAAAAGATTGGGGATAAGCTAGGCATCTCAGCATCGCTAAATAATATCGGTGTCGTGTATTCGGACAAATGTGAGCTGGATGAGTCCATACAATGCTACGAGCGCAGTCTTGCGATCAGGAGAAAGCTCGGTGACAAGCAGGGTATAGCTACATCGCTGAGCAATATAGCCAATGTCTACACTGCCAAATGCGATATCGTGAAAGCGCTCGAGTTCCACAAACAGGGCCTTGCCATACTCGAGTCAATAGGGGATAAATCAGGCATAGCTACATCCCTGACCAATATCGGCGATATATATCACAGACTCGGCAACCTTGACAGCGCGTTGGAACACACAATGAACGGCCTCAGGATGCACGAAGCGCTGGGGAACCAGCAAGCAATAGCCCTGTCCTTGCACAACATGGGAAATATACATGTGGACCTCGGGGAACTGGATAAGGCCCTCGAGTTTCACAGCCGCAGCCTGGCCATACGTGAGAAATTGGGCCAGCTTTCGGGGGTGTCCGAATCCCTCAGGGATCTGGGCGAGGCACACAGGCTCAGGCATGAATGGCTCGAAGCCCTTGAGCGCTACAAGCGGGGCCTCGACATCGAAAAAGATTTGGGAAGCAGGCACGGGCTTGCGTTTTTCAATATTGGAATGGCCGAAACGTATCTGGGGCTGGGCAACCTAGCCGAAGCCCTGTCATGCGCCAGGGAGTCTATAGAAATCTCCTCTGAGTTGAACTCGACCAGCGGGGAAGCGGCAGGGCGCAGAATCCTCGGCGCCATTCACAGGGCGAAGGGCGAATGGGACAGTGCCGCAAGCGAGCTGGATAGGGCCTTAAATTTGGTCCTCTCCGCCTCGGACAGAGATCAAACCGGCCTGGTATATTTCGAGATTGGCATGCTGAGGAAAGCCATGGGAGAGGACACGAAGGCTGCAGCTAGTTTCCTCAAGGCCGCCGAATGCTTCGAGGCCCTTGGCAAGTCTTTTTGGGCGTCGAGATGCCGCAAAGAAACCGGGACCGGTTGAGAGACACTCCCTCGGAAGCCAGGGTCCGAAGCCTCAGGGTCGTGTTTAAATAATGCAAAGGGAATTCACTCCCGGTGTAAGATGCCCCTGAAGGATCACCAGGACGCGTTCGGGTACGGCATGTACGACTATTTCCACGGAATCGACGTGGAGGAAGTGGTCGAGAGGGACGACGGCTACATCGACGTGTCCGAGGGCCCCAAGTCATATCTCGCAAAATTCGGGGACTGGCCAGTGCACCTGCAGAGGGCTGTCCGCCATGCGAAAGGCCGTGTCCTCGACATAGGCTGCGGCGGGGGCAGGCACTCGCTGTACCTCCAGTCGAAAGGCCTGGACATCCTGGGCATCGACAACTCGCCCATGGCCCTGAAATGCTGCCGTGAGCAGGGCCTGAAGAAGACAATGCTCATGGACATTCTCGAGATTAAACCGGGCCTGGGCACTTTCGACACCATTCTGATGCTGGGCAACAACTTCGGGCTGTTCGCCAACCCCAGGAGGGCCAAGACGCTGCTGCGCCGTTTCCACGGGATGACATCGCCGGACGCCTACATAATCGCCGAGACCATCGATGTCTACCAGACTGACAGGGACTACCATCTGGAGTACCAGGCAAGGAACCGCGCTAGGGGCAGGATGTCGGGCCAGGTCAGGATACGCGTCCGCTACCAGAGGTACTGCACGCCCTGGTTCGATTACCTGATGGTGTCCAAGCAGGAGCTGGAGGCCATCCTTTCCGGTACGGGCTGGAAGGTGAGGAAATACTTCAACGGCAAGGACGGGATATATGCGATGGTGCTGGAGAAGGAGGCCCCATGACAGTCATACTCCTGAACCCGAAGGGGCGCATCGCCAGCGTGTCCGCCGCAGCCCTCTGGACTGTTTCAATAGTACTGCTTGTTCTCAGGGGCGACTGGTCCGCAGGGCCTGTACTCCTGCTGATACTGTTCGTCCTCCTGCTCTGCCTCACTGGCGTGCGCCTGTACCAGGAATACAAGGAAGACGGGGCTTGGTTGGATTAATCCAGTATCCAAACTTCTGATTCAGATATAATGTGAAGGGGCAACCCTGCCCCGCCTTACCTGGCGCCATGTTCGTCGACTTTGAGCGGCATGCCCTGGCTGTAAGGCCAGGGTTTCACATCATTTTGTGAGCTAGTGCCCCTTCGCAAAGCGTTCATGAGGGCAGCTCAACACAAAAAGCCTCGGCCGTGAGGCCGGGGTACGAATTTGAAGGCTCTGGCATGGGAACGACTCTCTCTATCTTTTTTCGTTTCTCATGAGTTCGATGAGATGTTGAAGGTCGGTTGTTCCCGGAGGAACTGATATATCGTATGAGCAGCTTATTGGGTGCATGGGCGGTTCCCCGGAAAAGTTGGACATGAAACGGTATCCCTTGGCCTGGAACGAGTCCTACGCCAGGAAGGGCACCCAGTGGCGCGGTTTTTCCTGCATCCAAAGTCCCTTCGGGACATTTGGACATACTTCGGAACCGGGAACGGCGGTGAACGATGAACGCTGAACTCGACCGAAAGACCTATCCTCTGGCCTGGGATACATCCTATGCCCGAAAAGGAACTCAGTGGCGCGGAGGATTTGATCTATCAGCCTACTCCGAATTCCTTGACCTCGCAGGAAATGTCCTGGAACTCGGTTCGGGGGACGGAAACACTGCCTCGGAAATCGAACGGCACTGCAGGAACCTTGTCTGCCTGGACATCTCCCGCGAATCATTCCGGACTTTCCTCATGAAGGATCCGAAGTTCAATCGGGTGGTCGGCGATGCCAGGAACCTTCCCTTCAGGGACAACTCGTTCTCGGCTGTCGTCTCCAGGCACGTGCTCACACATGCTATCCCGGGCGACGACCAAGCCATTCTGAAGGAGACGGCCAGGGTTCTTGCGCCCAGGGGCATGGTCCTCATCGAGGTCTTTTCCCCGGCGGACATGCGGTCGGGCAAGGGCTCCGAGATATTCCCGCGCACCTATCTCAGGGAAGAAGGCCTTGTCTGGAGGTTCTATCTCGGGCAGGAACTTGACTCGTTGGTCAAGGGCGCCGGACTTTCTGTCAGGCATTTCCAGATTATCGAGAGGAAAGTGAGACATGAAGGCCAGATATATCCGAGGGAGTCGATTGTGATGATGGCTTCAAAGGCCTAGGATATCCGGGCGTCAATGACGACATGCTCCACCCCCGTTTTTTTTCTTTGAGGAAATTTTCTCCGCATGTTTCGTTTCAGCAAAGAATAATGTGGCCTTAAAAAGAAACCTCATCTCAGTCTGCTCGACAATCAAATCTCTTTTTTCATTTTGCGAATAACGTGGAAGATTATAAAATAAACGACAGTCATTACAAATATGCAAGTGACAACCAATGGGATAAGGCTATTGGAATCTTCATTGCTAAATGCGTACATTGTATCCTCAATCGTGATATAAACCGTACCATCCTCTCCTATTACAGCAGGGGATGATGTCAACCTGATTCCATCAACCTGATATTCCCATTTTACCGTCCCATCCTGATTCAATGCGTGAATTGTGCAATTTCCCCAATAATCTCGAGAGGAAAAGTAGAGTGTACCTTCTTTACTAATTGTAATTGGCGACAAAATATAATCATTGATTGTCCAATTAATTAAATTTGAACCGTCAAGATTCGAGATGTATATCCGCCCATAATCTTGTGCGACGGTATATACAAGTCCATCGTCACTAATGGCGGGAGAACCATTGGCTAAATCATGAATAATATATGACCAAGCTATTGTCCCATTTGGATATATTGAATACAAATGGAAATTGCCTGCGGTTAAATATATGTTCCCACTTGAGCTGATGGATACTTGCTTTCCCCCATAAAATCCAAGATATATATTCCATAATTGAGTACCGTTTGGAGAGAAGGCGAATAAACCGTCTCCTCCACTTGCATATATCACACCATTATTACTTAATACGGGAGGGAACGGTATTTTTGGTAAATTTCCAATATTGTGGGACCATAAAAAACTACCATTGGAATCTAATGCATAGAGAAGATGATCTGATATAGATACCGTATAGAGAATGTTATTCTCATCAAGGATTGGTGCCAGGAATGTGGTGGCTAAAGTTAGATTCACTGAATAACTCCACTTTAAAGTACCGTTTGAATTCAATGCATAGAATGTGTTATTTGAACCACCACAGTATATTGTCCCGTCGTCCCCAATTGCGGGACCACAAAGTTCAGAACCGCTCCCAGTGAAATATTGCCAGTTTTGTTGGCCATTTTTATTGATGGAGTATAGCCATCCGTCGGATGAAAAGAAAAGAAGATTTCCTTCCGTGGTGATTACTGGATGCGAATAAATATTGCCATTGGGGGTGGTATATGACCATAATACATCCCCATTCGTATGGGTTGTATCATATGGGCTCTGGCCAGTATGCTGCGGGTTCAATCGATAACAGGGCACACCTTTGGTTTCTAAGCCCAGAGGTGTTCCGGACTGGCTTGTCAACAGAACGAAAATTGCGCACAAGTATAATGTTGAATAGAGTATTCTACGCATTCTTCCTCCATATTCTATTGCTGAGCGGTAATCCTGAGTGAAGTATTAATAAATCTCTGCGTCCACCACCACATGCTCCACTCCCGGCGCATAAGACTTCACCCTCACCATCCCCAGTATCTCGGCTTCCTTCCCCGCATCCCTCGCTGCCTCCCTCACCCTCTCCCGCGGCCTTTTGGGGAGGAGCCTGTTCGGGCATGTCTCATGGTAATGGATGATTCCCTTTCCCCGGAGAATTCTCATGGCCTTGGGCAGGTACTCGTGTGTCGTGTGGACATATCCCATCACCACCCGGTCCGCGATATTTTCCTCGGCGTCCAGGCAATTCCCAAGGACAGGTGTTATCCTATCCCCCACATTGTTCAGGGCGATGTTCTTCTTCAGGTATTCGAAAGCCAGCGGATTCAATTCATGTGAAATTATCCTCGCTGGCTTGGAATGCACCGCCATCGGGACCGAGAAGTAACCGATTCCGGCGAACATGTCGACGACAATCTCCCCGGGCTTCGGCACAGAGGCCATCCTTATGCGCTCGTCCACATTCCCGGATGAGAACATGAGCCTGGCAGCGTCAAGCGAGAATCTCACTTGGTTCTCCACGTGGATGGTTTCCGTGTTCCTGCCCAGGAGCAGCTCCATGACCGGCTCCCTGTACTTTCCCCTGATGCCTCCGGTGTCCCGCAGGACTGTGTCTGCCTCCAGGACCTTGGCATAGGCCCTCGCCACTTCCCCTTTCCTGGGCTCCAGCTCCTTGGGGAGCTTCAGCACAAGGACACGGCCCAGCTGCTCCCATCTCTTCGGAAGTTTCTTCTTCAGGGCTTCGGGGATCCCGATGTCTGCCAGTATGTCCCTGAATGGGTCCTTGAATGTCTCGCGCCACTCGTAATCCCGCGAGTCGATGATGCCCGCGCCGAGCTTCCCCAGTTCGTCCATCAGCGGGGGAAGGGGCATGGCCAGCGCCGGAATCTCTGTGATGCCTCCGGAACTGAATATCCTGTGATGCTTGTCAAGCATGCCGTGCTCTGTCATGAGCAGGCGCACAGCCTCTGCATTCCTGCTGGGCACGCTCAGTGCCAACATTTTTTATCTCCCCATCTCATTCGGAGATGCTGCTTTTCTTTCCTTCGGACTCTCCTCCGACTCCTTGGAGTAATACTTCGCATCAATGGTCTCCCTGATGCCCTTGGCTATGCCCTTGCCCACGCCCTTGACCTCCTGGAGCTGCTCCACCGAGGCCTCCATGACGGCGCGAACGCTGCCGAAATGGGACAGGAGCCTCTGGGCCAGCACGCCCGAGACATTGGGCAGCCCCTCTAGTATGAACTGCTGCCTTTCCTGGACCAGCATCGTGCCCTTCTCGCCCCTGATTCCCGGGGTGCGGCCCTCCTGTGCCTCCCTCTTGACGAGCGTTATGAGGAACTCCGCAGTCTCGGAATCGTCGGCCGTGAACATTATCGGCACCCCGAAGTCCACGGCGATCGAAGCCAGGGTTCCGCGGACTGATTCGGCCGAGAGCCTTCCGGACCTGATGTCCCCCTCGATGATGATCAGCGGCGACTGGTAAGCCCGCTTCAGGGCCTTGACCTGCTGGAACAGACGCCCGTCCATGACAGAAGCCACAAAATCGACAGCCTCCTTCCTCTCCACGCCGACGCGCTCCGAGACAAGGTAGTCGCCTATGTCCAGCTGCCTGGATTCCACTATGATGTCCCTGACAGCGAGATGCCTCACTACCGATGACTTGAACTCCCTGGTGTCTGCGATGATTTTCAGCCTATCCTCTTTCTTCGGTCCGGGCGCAAACTCCCCGAGTGTGCGCTGGCTCCTGTCCTGGGCCTCCGGTTCGGCGGGATGTCCCGCCCCCAGTATCCTGGCGGCCGCGCTCTCGAAGCTCGGGGCTGTGGGGCCGCCCACCTTCAGGTCATTCTGGAGCTCCTTTCTCAGTTTCTCCAGCTCACTGTGCATCTTGTGTTCCTTGTGATGCGCGGACCATCGGTAAGCCACATCCCGTGTGCCCTTGGAAACCAGGATGAATACTTTCCCGGTCCTGTGCCTGCCTGTCCTGCCCCGGCGCTGGATGCTCCTTATCTCCGAGGGAACAGGCTCGTAGAATATCACAAGGTCGGTGGATGGGATGTCAAGCCCCTCCTCGGCCACGCTCGTCGCCACCAGCACATTGAACTCGCCTGCCTGGAACCTGTCGATGATATCCACTTGCTTCTTCTGGTTCATGCCCTTGTCCGCGCCCTTGGTCGCCTGGCCGACGAATCTCGCAGGCTTGACTATGCTTATCTTGGCCAGTTCGCCCGAGACAAGCTCCGCAGTGTCCCTGTAATGCGTGAACACGATTATCCTGGCATCCGGCTTCTGGTTCAGCTGCGCGACCACCAGCTTCTTCACCCTGGCAAGCTTCGGCGATTCCACAGATATGGCTTCAAGCAGGTTAACGGCCTTCATGGCAAGCTGGACCTTGGGAAGGGCTATAGCCTCCTTCGAGGCCCGGCTGGCTCCCCTCGACACCGCATCCTTGATCAGCCTCTCGAAATAGGCCTTCAGGGCCGCGACTCCCTGGGTCTCGGCAAGCTCCAGCGCATGGTTTATCTTCATCGCAATCGCGACCGAGGTCGCGGCCTGGAATGCCGACGGCTGGTTGCCTGAGGCCTGCAGTTGCCCGCTGACCTGGCGCTGGGCAGCGAGAAGGTCCTTCATGCTGACGAACCCGGTCCTTTTCAGGTACCCGGCCTTCCTGAGCTTCACCACCTGTTCGTCCAGGGCCTTCTTCAGGTGCTGGATCACAGCCATCATCTCAGGCGGAACGTCAATCTCAACCCACTTGATGTAGATGTCATGGACATATCTGACGACGTCAGGGTCGAACTCATGCCTTATTTCCACAGCCTGGATGCGCAGGTTGCCGCAGACTTCCAAAATGTGGTTCGGGTCGTTGCCTGGGGACGCGGTCATGCCCATGGCCAGGCCGCCTTTCACCTTGCTGAACCTCTCGCCGATGAATACGTAGGCGTAATCGCCCACGGCCCTGTGCGCCTCGTCGAACACAACGAGGGACACGTCGTTCAGGTCAATCTGGCCGGAAACAATGTCATTGGAAATCACCTGCGGGGTGGCCGCAACGATCTGGCTGGACTCCCACATCTGCCTGCGCTTCGCAGGGGCAGTTTCCCCCGTGAAGACCGCAGGCGGTTCGGCAATGAGATGCTTCCTGAGGAACCTGGCATGCTGCTCCACAAGCGGCTTGGTGGGCGCGAGGAACAGGATCTTGCCCTTCTTCGTCCTCAGCGTCTCGGCCACGACCAGCGCCGCGATGATGGTCTTCCCGAGCCCTGTGGGCAGGACAACCAGCGTGGACATGCCGGACGCGGTCTCGGCTATGGCGACCTGGTAATGCCTCTCTTCCAGGGAATCCGGCACAATCATCTGATGACTGACAAACACGCCGGTAAATAGGCATCTTATAAAGAAGGTTTTGGGGATGGCCGAAAGTACAGCAACTTTCTTATGCGCGCTCACATGTCAAGGGAGCATGGACCATGCCCTGAGGGAGGCAAAGGACCGTTTCGACCTGGAAGCCGCCAAGCACATCAGGCTCGAGGTTTTCGTCAGGGAACAGAACGTGCCCAGTGATATAGAGATGGACGAATATGATTCCAAGGCAATACATGTGCTCTGTCTGGTGAACGGCCAGCCTGTCGGAACAGGGCGGCTGGTGAAAATGCCCGACGGCATGAAGCTGGGCAGAGTGGCCGTGCTCCGGGATTACAGGGGGAAGGGCCTGGGGCGGGAGATTGTGAAATGGCTGTTGCGCAGGGCAGGCGAAGGCATGCCAGTATACGCCAATGTCCAGACATCGGCGGAGGCCTTCTACCGCAGGCTGGGCTTCGTTCCGGAGGGGGATAGGTTCATGGAGGCCGGCATAGAGCATGTGAAAATGTCAAGGCATCCATAGGTTTTTTTCATATTCTTTCACATCCCTTTTCAATAGCCTCATATACACTGAAACCCAATTCCATCATCATGGTAAAACTGGTAACCGTGATAGAGATCCAAGCCTGCAGATCATGCGGGGGCTCGGGTCATGCCCTGAACGGGCATATGTGCGCTGGCTGCGGCGGAACAGGAAAGGTCGAGGTCGAGGTTCAGAGGTAGGCCTCAACCGCACATTTCACAACTTTTCACAATCTTTTTCTTAATGTACATATACTGTGAAACCCCTATCAGGCAATAGGAAGGAAAGAAAATGATGTACAGGAACTTCAGGGAATACGGGAAAACAAGCCAGAACCACGAGCTCCTAAGATGCTGGCTCCGCGGCGAGACAGGCCACGAATCCCTGAGAACCTGGCTCAGCGCCATGTACGCCTGAACCCTCCCTCCCGTGCACTGGACACGTGACCTCCAGCCAAGGACATTCGCAAATCACGATGAAAACTCTTCCCCACTTGGGTGGTGTACTCTCTCCAACCTAGGCAATTATGCCAAATAACACCACCCTCTTTTTTATCATTTGCTTCCAGGCGAGGGTGGTTCTGTTGTTGCTGTTAAACTCCCCAAACAGACTCCGTCTTTACATCGAAGAAAGCCGCTAGTTTGGGGACATCGCCGAGTTTTCTTAGTCCTTATATATTTACATTCGAAAATTCGGCTTGCTCGAAAGATTGTGGATTAATATGCCAGGGAAATCTTTCTCGTCCAACCTAGGCAATTATGCCATATAACACCACCCTCTTTTTTTCGGTAATTCTTTGTTTCGAACATGGTGGAATTATCGAACACTGGTTGAATCATTTTGAATCGGGTTGCTGATTCATGGCGAATGCTATTGGCTGATGGGATTCAGTCCTCGCATTCACCTCTTGCTATCAAATCGATGGCAATTCATGGCCCTGATTTAACCGTCAGAACGGGAGACGGGCCATCGTCGGATCTCTGCTGATGGATTGAGAATGCCGATCCAACTCCCGATGAATGTGCCTTATGGCAATGTTTAAATTGAATAAGCTGTATGCCAACTGCTCTAATGGGCCTATAGCTTAGACTGGCTGGTCCTAGCCGAACCCCTTCGGGGCTCGGCTGTCCCTCGACGGCTTCGCCGTCTCGGAGCAAGCTCCAGCCAAGCGAGCTATAGGCAAGAAATCATTCGCAAACATGGGCCTATAGCTTAGACTGGCTGGAGCGCCCGGCTGATAGGGGATTTTCGTGCGCGAAAATCCCTTCCGAAACCGGGAGGTCAAGAGTTCAAATCTCTTTAGGCCCATATGATTTTATTATTGAGGCCATAAAGAGATTTGTTCAAACCGCAGACCAGTTTATTCCATAATCTGAACGGATGGTCAAGGCACGGACGAGAAATGGTTGTCTTCAGATTTCTTCATTTCTCGTCCAGTGTCTCTTTAGGCCCATCCCCTTTTTGGTTCAAACCCGTGTTTTTGCCTCATTGGGTTATCTCCAGCCTGGCCAGGCCCCGGGAAGCCCCCCGTATCCCCAGCCACAGTATCAGGGCCGAGAGGTCCAGCGCGAGCAGCAGCATCAGGAACCCCAGCACCTTGTCCGAGAACGCCAGCACAAGCGGCGGCAGCAGCAGGAAGGAGCCCAGAAACAGGATGACCAGCATGAACGTGTACATGGTCATGACATCTGGTGCGTTGCCCGCGGACTCGTCGAAGTTCGGGTTCTTCGCCCCATACCAGAGGCCTATGCCGGTCGCCGAGAGGAAGATGGCCGCGCCCCCGACCGAGGAGAACAGGATCGCAACCCAGCCCAGGCCCGAGACCAGGGGTATCGGCACTGCCACGCAGGCTATCACGAACGGCAGCATCAGGAGCACTGCCAGCGCCTTGCCTTTCACGATGTCTGTTTCCAGCACCGGCACCGACCTGTAGACCCAGGCCGCCTTCCCGTCATGGCTGAAGGCGCCCAGCGCGGGCACCAGGCCCAGCGACACCACGGAAAGGTAGAGGGCCAGCCCGACCACGAGTATCGGTACGATGTCAAGCAGGAAACCGCTGAAGCCCAGGAAGTCCCTGAACTCGCGGTAGAAGTAGATCGCGAAAACCAGCAGGCCTGCCAGCGTTATCGCGTTGCCTATGCCCTCGCGCTTGCGCATCAGGGTGCGCACCTCGCTGTCGTACACGGTTGCCACAGCCCTGCCGAACCTCCGATTAACGAGTTCAGCTGTCCTGCCCTTCGCGCCGTTCCTTCTTGCCGGGTGAAGCGGAGACCTTGAGGTGGTCATGGTGTTCCAGGACTCCAGGAGAAAGAGGGCCGAGACCGGTATCCCGATCAGGGCGAGGACCAGTAGCGCGCCCAGCGTCTGCGTGAGCTCCCAGCCGCCCAGCCTCATTTGGCCCATCACGATGTACATGAGCGACATGACAGGGCTGAACCCGGCCCCGGCCGCCAGCTTCCTGGGCCAGCTTGAAAGGCCGCTCAGCACGGCATAGGTGAAGCCGACCAGGGTGGCCAGCATGGAGAGCAGGACCAGGTCCAGGATTATATCCGGGGGAATGACGAAGTACAGGCC
>DAKD01000026.1:5665-18585 GCA_002499085.1 Methanomassiliicoccales archaeon UBA280 | reverse complement strand
GCATCGCGCATGTCGCCTATCCGCTTGATGTACATGGCAATCTCCGGCGCTACGTTTTCCAATTCGTCGTCTGTAAGCATTTGCCTCCCTCGGTAGGAATATGGGGCAGGGAGGATAAAAGGGTTGCGGAGGGCAATAAGGATGAGAGAGACGAATGAATGAAAATGACGAACAGACTTCGCCAGGATTAAGTTAATAATAGCTAGTTCGTCGGTTCATACCAATTGTGTGCGATATCTACGTTTTTCCTACCATTATCTGCTCATATTTTATAATTCAGAATTCGTCAACGAGAAGATTGAAAGAGACGAATCTGTGCAAGAGCTATAAGTTCAGCCGCACTCCGTGCGTCTGAAGGTAGCGCCGAATCGCGTGTTAAAATGCATTGGCGATCCGGCTTACCATTTTTCTTTGCCATAATAACGATTAAAAAAGAAAAATGGACAGAGCGAGATTCGAACTCGCGGCCTCCTCCATGCCAAGGAGGCGATCTACCGGGCTGATCTATCTGCCCATACACAGATTGCATTGATGGGCTGTAGATGCGGCGCAATCCGAAGGATTCGCTGCAATCTATCTGCCCATGACTTCTGAAGCAAGGAAAAGCAATATGGATATAAACCTTTGTCAGCGTTAAGCCCGGTATAGGGCCAATTCGTCAGAGAGCAATTGTCTTCTAGAATTAGCCCGTATATCCGGGCTGATCTATCTGCCCATCTACTGATTGCATTGATGGGCAGTAGATGCGGCGGATTTCCGTAGAAATCCGCTGCAATCTATCTGCCCATCGGGTGGATGACAGGCATCCACGTCGCAACATTTGGGTGGGGTTGCTTGTCCGGGAAAGAGAGAACCCGATAAAAAGGTTTGGCAAACGAAGTTTTAATATAATCGCTGTAATACCACGGGATATCTGGAACAACCATTGTCCATCTTTGCGCCGGCCTTGGCCAGCGCCCAGATGTCATTCGCAAACACAGCGGACCTGTGGCTTAGCTCGGATATAGCGCTGGCCTTCTAAGTCAGATGTCTCGGGTTCAAATCCCGACAGGTCCGCTTATTTTTATTAAAGCAAATATTCGCGGACCGTCGTCTCTCGGATGATTGTGGTGAGATTGCTTGGGGATACATCCTCAATCCCGACAGGCCCGCTAATTTTTATTATAGCAAATATTCGCGGACCGTCGTCTNNCGATCCCGACAGGTCCGCTTATTTTATTATTATTACATCCTCGGCTTTCCTGAAATCGGTGTCCAACGTGAGTAGTGTCTGGCCAATGTACCTAGAACTGGCCAGAATGAGGCCGTCCATCAGGCTGAATTTTGCAATTCTCTGTTTCCTCATTGCAGCCTTGATTTTCGAGGCCTCTACGCAAATATCCTCGTTCAGCGGAATGAGATGGACAATCTCCTTGAGCTGCTCGATCCGTCTCTCCACATTGCATGAATTGGCCCAACACCAGTCACTGACCTCACTTATCTGTGCCATTGAGATGAACAGCAGTTCACTCCTGATGTGGTTCAGTATTCGTTCCATTCGTTCATCATCGTCGCCCAGCATCATCTCGATAATCACGGACGTATCCAGAAACATCAGAACCTGTCCCCTTTGTCCCGCTTGAAAGGCTTCTTGCCTCTCTCGGTCCCGATGAAGGCCAGCAGCTTCCTGTTCCTGGCTTTGATGCCTGAACTTGGTATGGCAACCTGAATTGTGTCGCCGTCACCGAACCCCAGCTGCTGGATAAGATCGCCAGGGACGATTATGCCCAGGGAATTTCCGACGCGCCGGAGCTTGGCCTCGAACATTTCTGACATGGGTGATGTTATAACGTTATAACTATTTAACTTTTCCGCTAACTCTCCCACACGCTGCCCTTGAACAGCCAGACATTGACAGATTCTTCCCCGGTGTGGAAAAGCGGGTCCGCGATGCTGGAGGGTACATTCTCGACGAACACCCCGAAGTTTATGCGCCAGCGGCCCATATCCTTGCCGACGAGTGCTGCCAGCGCTGGTATGTTTGCTTCGATTCGGCCTGCCAATTTAATTTCGCTCATTTCCTCCTCCGTTCCAACGGCCTTCTTCAGCATCCGGGGCATCTGGACCAGGGCGTAGAACTCCAGCCTGACGAAAAGGTGCTCGGGGACGTCGTCAGCGAGCTTCGGGTACTGGGAGGGCTGGGTTGGCTTGCCGAACTTCGCAAGGAAGGCTGTAACAGACCCAATTATCCATCTGAGTATGGCAGCGAGGGTTCCGCCGCCCTCTATCACGAAACTCAAGGTGATCCCGCCCCCGCCGGAGCCGGTCATGTCTGTGAGCATGACATCCAGGAATAGAATGGTCTCAACCACGGACCTCTCCACAACACTGAGCACGTCCTCGATGAAGCGCTGTATGAACTGCGTTACCAGTTTGACTATGAAGTCGAGCGACAGGGCAAGCTCGTCCTTCAGGTCCTGCCAGGTCGTGTTGAAAGCCCCCTTGAGCAGTGCCCAGACCAAAGGCTTGAATTCGATGTCGATGGCCGCATTTTCCTCACCGTTCGTGCCTTGGGTGAAGTTCCAACTCCCGGCCAGCGTGAGGTTGGCGCCGTTGGGATTCCTCTGCCACGTAGCCCCGCAACCCGACGAACCGATCGAGATATTGTTGATTATGTCGTTGTCCGATTCGGAAAGGAGAGGTGTGCAATCGATGACAGTCCCTCCGGGGTCTATCAGCTCAAACGATACTGAGTCTGTGGGCAGCGTTGTGTTGTCGAACTGCACAATCCAGTATCCGAAAGGCTCCATCGTGAAAGTTCCGTTGAATGTGATATTGTGTTCGGGTGCGTTGCCGCGGCTCAGCGTCCAGTTGCCCAGGCTGATGTTACGGTTCAGGGGGTTGTAAAGCTCTACCCACTGCGCGCCCCAGTCCAGCCCCCTCGGGTTCAGTTCGACCTCGTTGATCACAAGATTGTCTTCTTCCAGCCCCCTGAGCGTGTACTTGATTTCCAGGCCGGCATTTACCGAGGCCTTCAGCCCGAGGAACGGTATGGGTATGTTTGAGAGAGCGGCCCCGACGCCTGCAATGTCATGCAGCGAGTACTGAACAGATCCGTAGGCATGCTCGGCAACCGGCGCCTCCACGGCCATGTTCCAGCCTGCTCCGTGGCCTCTGATCTCTATTATCCTTTCCTGAAGGAGCATGAACGGGTCCACGCCTATATCCAGGCTGAAACCGAACATGTCGATTTTTGCGTCCAGTAAAACATCGTATTCCAAACCTGCGTCGGCCGATACATTGTCCGAGAGCGACCACAGCTCAAGGCCGACATCGAATCCCATGCCCAGAAGTTTTCCCTGGGTGCGGAGCCAAAGGAGCTTGCCCCCGTATCCCGAGTCAATAAGGTCCATCTCCTCGTCTGTGGCGAAAGACAGCAGGAAGTCAAATCCGAAGACGCTGAATCCGAACTCTGAACCGTCAGGGAGCATGTCGATTATCCAGTCCACGATTGAATTCAGAATCAGGTTGGCCACATCCTTGATGAAATCCTGAACTTTCTCCACCAGGAAGCTCAGCATCTCCGTGACCTTGTTCATTATCTCCTCCGCATAGGCCAGGAGCTTTCCCACAAGGTCCGCGAAGAAATCCACAACTTTCATGACCTGGTCGATCACCCAGTTTATCGGAGCGGATATCGTGTCCCAAACCCAGTCAAAGAAATCCGCGACGATGTCCACAAGCTTTTCAATATCTCCGGCAAGGCTTGCGGTGCCCGCATACTCAACTCCCTTAAGATCCCAACCGGAATAAGCCAGAACTGGGACTGTGATGTTCAGCCTAAAAGTTTTTTCCAGAATCACAGGGCTGTAAGTCCCGTTTCCCGTGTAGCACAGTGTGCTGCTTTCCGCACGCACCGTGAAATTGCCTGCAATCGTGACGTTCCATCTGTTCTCGAAAGGCTTTTCATTGAAGGTCAGGGCATTCGTGTAATGTACGCCTGCGGGTTCGGAGATGTTCACGAACATGAATCCCGCAGCCAGTCCGCTGTCGGTCGCAGCAGCCTTCATCCATCCATCCGGCTGGCTCACTGCGAATCTTTCCTCCCAGACTGTGCCGTTGGCAAAGGCTCTGTCCCTTTCGCCCTCGTACATCTGAAAGCCGCCGGCAGCATCCGAGAGAATCAGTTCCGGGGCATACTGGGTGTTGGAAACTTCTCCGCTCCATATTATCCCGTCCAGTACGCCGATCACCATGTCCTTGGCAAGGGAAATCAGCGAAGAGGCGCTCGGACCCAAGAACCTGCTCAGTATGCTTCCGCTGAGGCTCCCCATGCCTCCTTCCAATGCCTGTATGTAAAGTCCGTTCTGCGTGTTCCCGCTGTGTATCCAGGTGGATTCAGCGTCCTTCAAGGTTTGATATGCCGCCTCAATAAAAGCATCCAGGTCTACCGATATATTGGATGCGCAATTCCGCCGCAACGCGAAAGCGCATGTCCCCGTGTCCGGAACTGCCGTGCAATCGTATGGCAGCGCGGAATCGGAAAAACCTCTGGAATGTCCCAAATCGTTGTACACAAGGTAATCCGAGGAGACTGTGCCTGCGGTTTGAACAGTCATTGTGGAGTTCAGGAGCATGGAATTTACCAAAGTGTCCAGTCCGGATAGCTTGCAGGTTTCATTTCCCACGACAGCATCGTAATTATCCGAGACGAATCCGATGAATTTCAAAGTCAACTGTGCCTGGCGGTTTGTGAGCACGGAGAGCAAGTCAGTAACTGTTCCGGGGTTATCAATCAGGTACTCTGTGGCACCTGTCACGGCATCGCAAACCATGTCCCTGAGCCCCTGAAGCACTGAGGTCCTGTCCAGCGGATCAACGGCGTAAATTCCCCCGCCATATTCCGACAGGCTGAGTTCTGTCTGTCCCATGAAAGACGTTATCAGCCCGGAAAGCTCGTACGTGACATTCTTCACCGCGTCCCTTATCGTGTCGTATATGACATCCTCCTGGTCAGCATAATGCAGGTCATAGAACTCTGTCCAGAGAGCCTCGGTTTCAGGGGTCCGGCGCAGGAGACTTACCGGGCTGAAATCCGCCAGGTAGCCCCCCGGATACATACTTGATGCGCTGGGCTTTGTAATGGCGCTGATGTTGTAGGTCTGAACGGTCGCATGCCTGGTCTCCCCGATGACTGCCCCGTCCGAGTCAAGCAAAGGCTCGGAATGCTCTCCCATGAGCCGCCCGCATTGTGCCGAGTATTGAAATGAGGCATTGACAGGCTGATTCACATCCAACACCGCAAGGTCGGTGCCGAACGCGATGTCGCTGCCAATGACCAATCCCGGCCTTGAAATGTATGTCGGAGGCCAGGATATGCCCGCAGAGTTCTTCGCTATCCAATTGGTGACCTGGTCAAACTCCTTCCTGTTCTCTCCGTCATCGCCCCAGATGAACCCGCTGAGGCTCTTCCCGACATCATCGACCCACTGGCTCAGGACCTGGCCGGTCTTGTATATTCCGTTGGCAATGTCGGCGATGCCGAAATAATCCAGGTATTTGAGTATGAACTGATCAATCACGGCATTGAATGCCTGGGCGAGGATTATGTCCGCCGGAATCTCCTTCTCCCCGAGGCCGGAATACAGGGCCACGATGTCGGCCGGGTCAAGTGTCCTGTTGCTCAGGTGATCACATATCAGGGATTGCATGGCTTGGCTTCCCGAGCCCCCGCCATCCATATCCAAGATGACAGACTCGTCATAGTCCCTGAACAGCCTGACTGTCTCGAGCATCACTGCCAAGTTCACTGCCAGTTCCACATCCGGCAGCGTGATGATGTCCGAAGTCCCGCCGGGAGCGGAATCGAGCCCGGACCCGTACCCCTCGAGGACCCTGAATTGGGCGAGTGTCGTCAGTATGTACTTGACAGCCCTGACAATGCCCATGGCATTGCTGTCGACAGAGCTCTCCAGTATCTCTGCCTTGGAGTTCATCAGCGGGAAAGGCGAGTCAATGCCCTTCTGGAACGATATCGGTCTTTCCATAGCTGAGCCTGATCTCGTGTTTCTCACGGTGCAGTTCCCGCATCCGGTGACAATGTACCGAGCAAGTGCGGAAGTCTCGCCCGCTGTTTCGGTTGTGACGGTGTCCAGCACCTCGACGGCGGCATTCGCCACATTCCCCGAGTCATCTTCCAGCGTGATGTTGGCTTCCGAACTTCTGTTCGAAGGGACAAGGTCCTCCAGGTTACGCTCCTCCAGGAAAACAGAGGCACGGAAATCCCTCACTTCCACGAGATATGGGTCCTGGTAGAGGGGAAACGCATCATCCAGGTACTTCGAGTAATTCTCCTGGAAACCGGAATCCAGAAGTGATTGGTTGCAGAAATACTGAGTGGATGCAGCCACGGCCAATGAAGCGATATAGTAGCCCTCCAGTGCCATTTTATCCTCCAACCCGTGAACTATGCAAATCTGGCGCGAGGTCTCGGCATTCAAGACTCTGGCGGCCGAGTCCTGCCTCTGTATCCCTTCAAGATATGAGATGCTGAATACCGACAGCATCAGGATCAGAACCGCGACCATTGCAAAAGGGACCCTTCCCCTTTCATCCCGATTCAGGCGTCGGCATCCCATCAGATCACCCACACATAAACCGTGATGGCTATGGGCCCGCCCAGGCCGCCTCCGGGATAGACTGTCATCTCGCTTGCGCATCTGTCGGGAGGCAGAGAGCCCGCATCCGGCACCAGGCTCGACATGAATATCGAGCCGTTGTCGCAGGAGACTGCAAAATCCAGGCCCGGGCGGATTATGTTTCGCCCCGCATTCATTATATGAATATTGATTTCATCATACTGTGAAGGCTCAGCACCCCGGCGCAGGGCGAGGCATTCATCGCAAAGCATTCGGGACACAGATGTCCAACTTCCGTTTTCCACGGGCAGGTCGAGCGCCATGAATGTATCCCCGAAGTCATCCGCGTACTGCCGAATCACCGGGAATCCCGTGTCCGTGCCGCGCTGATGGCCTGAAGACCCCAGCACAACGGCAGAGGCCACGAGCATGATGGTCATGAAAAGTATCGAATCCACCATGGATGCCTGCGCCCGTGAATCGGCAATCGGCAACTTCACGGCCCATCCCTCCAAACAGTCACGCTCAGCCTGGCAGCCCCTCTGTACCCATTGTTGTCCACGCTCACGCAACTGTTGAAGCTTGCCCGGTCCCTGTCTGTAGGAAGGTCCGCTGTCTGCACTGTCCTGTTCAGGGTGATTTCCCCTGTTTGAGCATCAAGACATTGAACAGTCACGCAATAGCCGATTCCGAGGGATGTTGCATTGAACTCATCAAGAAATTTCTCCGCTGTAAAGTTTTCCAGATTCCCGAAACTGAATATTCCCCCATGATCCGGTTCGCACAATGTCCGGGAATTCTTCACCATCGCGGCAAATGCCAGGCAGTCCTCCTGAAGCGCAGTGTACTCATCAGAGTCATTCCACGAGGATGCATAATTGGCCACGCTGACAGAGAACAGCGACACCGCTACAAGCACGACCAACAGGACTGGCAGCTCCTCGAACGCCCCGGCTATACCGGCAGAATCGGCACTCAGATTCAAACTCTTCCCATTGCCCTGTAACAGATAATACTACATATGATTTTCGAGCGCGGAGCATGTCAAGAATTCAGTGATATTGAAAATATTGCTAGGGTCTAGGGTCTGCGTTTTCATAATCGGATAAAGGGTCTAGGGTCTAGGTTGCTGGCTTGTCCGGACCAAGCCAGTCGAATGCATTACTATGCACCCTAGTCCCTATCGCCGAATCAGAGATTCGGCTTAGTCGCGACACATTGTCGCTCCTAGCCCCTAGCCCCTAGTCCCTGAATCCAATATTCACCAAGAAGTTGACAGACTCGAATGCGTTTTCACCTGCCCCTGCCAATATTGCTGAAGTACCCCGGCCTCAGCTTGATGCCGAGCAGCTCCTCCTCGTAGAGCTTGACCACGGCCTGTATCGCCTCGGACTTGTCCCTGAGGCCGTACTGCGCCTTCACGATGTTGAGAATCTGATTTGTATGCTGGTCTATGTCGATTATTGCCTTAACCATAATTCCACATTAATACCATATTAGTTTTATGTATATATCCCTTTGTTTTTCATGCAGAAGTTATATATCCATTCCCGGGATTCAAGCTCAGATATCAACGGAGTTGATTGTGATGATGAGGAACATAGTTGTAGAGCCGCTGAGCACACTGCACATCGAGAAGCAGGATGTCGAGATTGTCGAACGCAAGGGCATAGGCCACCCCGACAGCATTGCAGACGGGCTTTCCGAGTCGGTGTCAAGGGCCCTGTGCAAGATGTATATTTCAAAGTACGGCAGGATACTGCACCACAATACCGACGAATGCCAGATTGTTGGAGGCCAGTCAGCCCCGAAGTTCGGCGCCGGCGTGGTTCTCGAGCCGGCCCAGATAATTCTCGTGGGCAGGGCAACGACCGAGGTCGAGGGAGAGAGGCTGCCCTACCGGTCCGTGGCCATCAAGGCGGCAAGGGATTACCTGAAGAAGCACTGCTCCCATCTGGACGTTGACACGGACGTCACCATGGAATGCCGCATAGGCCAGGGCTCTGTGGACCTGAGAGGGGTCTACGAGACAGGCCAGCTTCTGTCAAACGACACCTCATTCGGAGTGGGATTCGGCCCGTTCAGCGAGACCGAGAAGATAGTCCTCGAAACCGAGCAGTACATAAACGGCCGCCTGAAGAAGAGCATGCCCGAGGTCGGCGAGGACGTCAAGGTCATGGCCTGCAGGATGAAGGACAAGATACGCCTGACAATAGCCGCAGCCATGGTAAGTTCCGAGATACCTGACAAGAGCCATTATGCCAATGTCGTGAAGGAGCTGAAGGAGAAGGCCCTCGACAGGGCCTGCAATTTCACTGACAGGGAGCTTACTGTCGACGTCAACACCGCAGACGACTACAAGAAGGGCATATACTACCTCACTGTCACGGGCCTCTCGATGGAGAACGGCGACGACGGCTCGGTCGGAAGGGGAAACAGGGCCAACGGACTCATAACTCCCTACAGGCCCATGAGCATGGAGGCCACGGCCGGAAAGAACCCTGTGACGCATGTCGGAAAGATGTACAACATACTCTCCCACAAGATGGCCAATGACATTTACAACGAGATGAAGGGCAACGTCCTCGAGGTCCATGTGCGCATACTTTCGCAGATAGGCGCGCCCATAGACAGGCCCCAGACTGCAAGCGTACAGGTCGTGATGGCCGACGGCGTCAAGATGGACAAGATCAAGAAGGACATAACCGGCATAGTGGACAACAGCCTGGAGAACATCTCCGAGATCACGAACCTGATAGTCAACGGAAAGGTAGCGACGTTCTGATGTTCGAGGTCGAATTGGCAAGCAGGGGCGGCGCCCCTCTCTTCCAGCCATACCATCTGCTGAAAGCCCTCTGGATACTTCGGGAGGAAGGTCCGATGGGCCGGGCCGAGCTGGCCGGGCTACTGGGCGTGGGGGAGGGCAGTGCCAGGAAGCTTCTTGCCCACATGGAATCGAAAGGCTGGATTGCCACTGCCAGGCAGGGCATATCCCTTTCCGGGCCGGGCAATTCGATCCTGGATAAAATCGGGATAAAGGCCAAGGAGGTCCATGCCGGGAACATCACTGTCGCGGACGTGGATTTCGCAGTCATGCTGAGGGGCCTGGCTCCAAAGATAAAAAACGGCATAGAACAGAGGGACGAGGCAATCAAGGTCGGCGCGTCAGGCGCCACAACCCTTGTTTTTTCCGAGAGGCTGGAGTTCTCGGACGGCTTCGACGCCGAGAAGGCTGACAAAAAAGCGGCGAGGGTACTGAGACAGGATTTCGGTCTTCGCAGGGGCGATGTACTGATAATCGGCTGCTCCCCGGACCCGCAGAAGGCGGCGGACGGGGCCTTTGCCGCAGCCGTGCTGACGCTGGAGAGCAGGGATTGAATGAAATCGTGGAGATTGTCAAGAATTTAGTGATATTGAGATTATTGCCAGGGTCTAGGGTCTGCGTTTTCAAAATGGGATAAAGGGTCTGGGGTCTAGGGAGGCTGGCTTGGTTTGGACAAGCCAGCAAATGCGATTTGGAAGCACCCTAGCCCCTATGCCCCTAGACCCAAGCATTCACCAAGAAGTTGACATACTCAACTCTGCGCGCCTTCCCCGCATTCAGGATTGTTCAGCCCTGCCTTCCGCAGTACGGGCAGCCGTAGCTGTTGGCCGGAATCTGCTGGCCGCATCCCATGCACTGCCTGTAACCCTGTTGGGGCGGGGGCGGCGGGGGCATGTACCCGTAGCCCTGGGGGGCCCTGGCCGCGTTGATGAGCGGGTCGAACTTCAGGTAAGCGATGAGGATGATTATCCCGGGCAGAAGCCCGCCGAATATGAACCCGATTATCATCCATACCAGGGTCTTGGACTTGGCCTGCTCGTACTGGCGAGCGCCGACCATGTCCGAGATTGACCTGCAGTTCATGAATATCAGCAGGTCCACGACCCCGAAAACGAGATAGATGACCGAGATTATGAATCCGAAGAAGAAAGTGAACAGCAGGAAGGCGACCGCCCCCAGGATGAAAAGTATCCCGAAGATTAGGGATATTATTCCGGCTATGTTCAGCAGGCTCTTTATCGAGCCAGCCTCGGGGGGCTCCGGCGCGTACTGCGGCTGCGTTCCGTATCCGGGCGGCGGTGGTTGGTAATACTGTCCCATAGTTCTGCCTCCTAGGGTCTACTGAACTCAGAATGCACATGCCGATATTAATTGTTTTCCAGAAAAAGAGAAAGTTTGCGGGGGACGCGGGTCCCCCGCATTCAATTCATTCAGCCCTGTCTGCCGCAGTTGGGGCAGGCATAGCTGTTTGCGGGTATCTGGGCTCCGCAGCCCTGGCATACTCTGTACCCCTGCTGCTGGTACTGCTGCTGGGGCGGGTATGCGGGCGGCGGGGGCGCCGGGGCGTAGGGCTGGGGCGCGGGTCCGTATCCCTGGGTCTGTGTCGACCTTATCAGAGTGTCGAACTTCAGATAGGCGATGAGCAGGAGTATTCCGGGTATGACGCCCACGAACAGGAACCCGATTATGGTCCATATCAGGGTCTTGGACTTGGCCTGCACGTACTGGCGCTGGTCCACCATCTGGCTAATCTTGTTGCACTGCATGAAGAATATCAGTCCGAAGATGAACATCAATATCAGAATTACTGCATATATGATGTACCAAGTCCTGACCATATCGTCTGCATAGCCCCAATAATAATCATACGATTCCCAAACGGCATACCAGTACAATTCGAGAATCGCGCCCAGGAGCGCAATCACACAGACTATTATCCCGAATATGCTCGCTATCCTGGCCATTGTCTTTATAGACCCTGCCTCGGGCGGCTCCATCGGCGGAGCGGCATATCCCGGCGGCGGGGGCTGATAGTATTGTCCCATGTTTTTTCCTCCAGTTTTCTTCCGTCATTGTTCTCATTTTTGATTTGATGCCCATATTGATTGATAGTATAAGAATATTCCTTAAATGCCCGGGAACGGGGCGTAGCCCGGAACAGGCCAATGCACCGAACCCAATCAGATTTATATAGGCATGCACCGATTACTTACTCATGAAAGAGGGATATGTCATTCTGGGGATCATTCTGGGAGTCATCGGGCTGCTGACAGTTTTCTTCTGCGGCTGGATCCTGATAATCATCGGCATCATCCTTTTCGTGTACGGTCTGGTTGCCAGCGACCCTCAGCCTCCGCCGATAATGCAGCAGGCCGGTTATTACCAGCAACAGCCCGGCTATTACCCGCAGCATCCCGTCTACACCCAACAGCCCACAGGATATTACCAGCAACCTCCGCCGCCCCAACCGTACGGCCCTCCCCAATACCCCTGTCCGTACTGCGGCAGGCCTATGACTTACATTCACCAGAACGGCAGATGGTTCTGCGCTTCGTGCAACAGATACACCTGAATCGGAATTGTTTGCGCCCGGCCTCAGGCAATGGCTTTTTTCAGGCTTTTGAGAGTCTGTCGGCCCTCTTGGTCAGGCTGATGGACTCCGCCTCATGCATCTTGCTCTTCTCGAGAAGCGTCTTTGCCTTCTCGCGCTTGGCAGCGGCCTTCTGCGAGAGCTTGGCCGCCTTTGCCAGATAGGAACTTGATTTGCTCTTCATCTTGGCGGATTTCGCATGCAGCTTGGCAATCTTTATGCGGGCGCGCTCGGCCTTCCTGTCCTGCAGGTACTCGAGGTCGGTTTGCTTGTCATTGGCTTTCGCGGTGGCCTCCTTTGACTTCTGCAGGTATTTCTCCGCGGTTCGCCTGGCCTTGTTCGAGTTTTCCGTGTATTTGACCATGGCAGCCTCCTCGGCCCTGTACTTCTTGTAGAACTTCGCGGCATCGGCGCTGTGCTTGGCGGCCTGCTGCCTCAGCTTTGTGATGTCATGAAGTTCGGCGGCCTGATGCTTCTCGTGCCTGGCCTGGGTTATCTCCTCGTCGATATTGCTCTCCTGTTCCGGCGTCACGCCGACGGGCTCAGGCTCGGCCCGGGCAGGCGCGGCCTGCTCGTTGTACCTGGGCTGGTATACGGGCTCCCCGTAGGCAGTCTTCTTCTCGGGCTGCGCCTCAGCCTCTTTCCTGGCCTTCTTCTTGTTGCCGTAGAACACGTCTTCGTCGTCGATCTCGCTGTTCATGGTCGTACCCCGAAGGGCAATAATGCTCTGGACTTATAAGGTTTGCCTCAGAGGGCACTTGGGCAAGATTAATAAAATACGAGCAATTGTGTCCGCTGCCAATCATGGCAGCAAAGCCGAGGTAGCCCAGCCCGGGTATACGGTCGAATTGGCCAGATAAAGTGATATCAATTCGACCTATACCGGTCT
>DAKD01000026.1:0-5571 GCA_002499085.1 Methanomassiliicoccales archaeon UBA280 | reverse complement strand
GCCCGGATATACGGTCGAATTGGCGGGAAAACGCCATATCAATTCGACCTATACCGGGCTTTCCGCTTCCAACGAAATCATTCGCAATTTGTTGCCGAGGTAGCCAAGCCCGGTATGGCGCCGGTCTCGAAAACCGGTGGTGTCTCACCTCGGGAGTTCAAAATGCCCGGGTTCAGCCAACCCGGGCAGTGAGATTCTCCTCCTCGGCGCTTTTTTTTCACCTGGCTTATCTGCGCCAGGCGAGCAACGAATCGTAAACGATTCGTCTCTTTCGCTTTGATGAAATTAATTGCCATTGAGCTACAAAGCTCAAGTACCCGACATCCCCGGGGCCGCAACCAATGCTCTGCATTGGTCTCGCTCGCATTGTATCCAATGCTCGCAGCCCCGAGGTTTTCCAAAACAGATCTCGTGTTTGCCCCAGAATGCTTATCCAGCGCACTGAAATGCCAAGACATCGAAACCCCACCCTTACGAGCATTGTAGCCAATAGCAGATTCCAGCATCAATGCGAGTGAGACGAATTGCCAGTATTCGATTTCGCCCGCAATTCGTTGCACAGGCGGGGCATGCAGCAATTAAATGCCCATGATTTCAGTATTCCGGTGCAATCTATTTTAACCCCGGGGAGAATGATTGAACCGCATGGAAGAGAAAACAGACATCAGAATAGGCGGCATGACCTGCGCCATGTGCTCCAAGGCCGTGGAGGAGTCCCTCGGGAAGCTGGACGGCGTCAGCTCCGCAGAGGTCAACCTCGCTTCCGAGAAGGCCAGGGTAACATTTGACCCGAAGAGGGCGAATCCCTCCGACATGAAGAAAGCCATCGAAGGCGCAGGCTATCAATATCTGGGCTCGGACCTGGATTCAGTGCCCGGCTCGGATGAGGCCAGGCAGAAAGAGCTCGGTTCCAGGCTGGCAAAAGCCGTCATAGGCATGGCGGTCGGCAGCATCCTCATGGCCCTGATGTACTCGGGCATGCCGCAGCCCGAACTGGCTTACTGCTCTCTGATAATTGCCGCTCCGGTGTTCGTCTACGTGAGCTATCCTATATTCGGCGCCGGATACAGGGCGCTGAGGAACCGCAGCCTGAACATGGACGTGATGTACTCGATGGGCATCGGCGTGGCTTTCGCGTCAAGCGTCATGGGGACCTTCGGGATCGTGCTCACCCATCATTTCATGTTCTACGAGTCAGCAGTCTTTCTGGCTGCGTTCCTCATGCTTGGCAGGTATCTGGAGGCAAGGGCCAAGGGCCATACCACGGACGCAATAAAGGCGCTGATGAAGCTCCAGGCCGGCGATGCCACAGTGATCAGGGACGGGAAGGAGGTCAGAATCCCGATAGGCCAGGTCATTGTCGGGGACATGATGCTCGTCAAGCCGGGCGACAGCATACCCGCTGACGGCCAGGTTGCGGAAGGGCAGAGCCATGTCGATGAATCGATGCTCACGGGCGAGCCGATCCCGGTGCTCCGGAAACCCGGTGACAGGGTGATAGGCGGGACGCTCAACACGAACGGTATGCTCTGGGTCAAGGCGACCAAGGTGGGCAGCGACACTGTCCTGGCCAGGATAATCCGCATGGTCGGGGAGGCGCAGGGCTCCAAGCCGCCTGTCCAGAGGATTGCCGACAGAGCGGTTTCATGGTTCATTCCCTTCGTGCTCGCGGTCGCGATAATTTCATCATTGGCCTGGTACTTCGTGCTGGCCAGCGTTTACGGAGTTGCTGACACACTCATGTTCTCGCTCACCGTACTGATTTCCGTGCTGGTTGTCGCATGCCCGTGCGCTCTCGGGCTGGCGACACCGACTGCCGTTACAGTGGGCATCGGCCGGGGTGCGGAGCTGGGCATACTGATAAGGAACGGCGAGTCCCTGGAAACCGCCTCCCGGGTGACGGCCGTGATGCTGGACAAGACAGGCACGCTGACTGCGGGAAGGCCTGATGTCACAGACGTAGTGCCGGCGGGCATGACGGTACAGGAAATACTCGCTCTGGCTGCTGCCGCGGAAAGGGGCTCGCGGCATCCGCTCGCCGAGGCCATTGTCAGGGAAGCCGACCGAGTCGGGATCATGGTTCCCCAAGCCTCGGATTTCATAACCGAGCCGGGCCTTGGCATAACCGCAAACGTGAATGGCAGGGCTGTGCTGGTGGGCAACAGGGAGTTCATGGCAAGCCACAGCATACAGACCGGACACGGGGCGCTCGAGAGGCTGGAGGGCGAGGGCAAGACCGCAGTTCTTGTGGCTGTAGGCGGCAGGCTCGCAGGCGTCATCGGCATAGCGGACAGGGTCAAGAAAAGCACACCGAAGGCTGTCAGGGTCCTGAAGAGGATGGGCATGGAGATAATCATGGTCACGGGCGACAACCCCAGGACAGCAAAAGCTGTAGGAGCCAGGCTCGGCATCCGCAAGATACGGGCAGGCATCCTGCCGGGCCGCAAGGCCACGGAGGTCATGAAGCTGCAGAGGGCCGGAAAAGTTGTGGCCTTCGTCGGGGACGGGATAAACGACGCGCCGGCGCTGGCGAGAGCAGATGTGGGAATCGCAGTCGGCACGGGCACAGACATAGCCATCGAGAGCGGCGACATCGTCCTGGTGAAGGGGGACCTGTTGGATGCCGCTGCCGCAATCCAGCTGAGCAGAAAGGTCATGTCCAGGATAAAGCAGAACGTGTTCTGGGCCTTCGCATACAATGCCGCGCTCATACCTGTCGCCGCAGGCGCCCTCTACCCGCTGTGGGGCTGGGAATTCAAGCCCGAGCTCGCAGGCCTGGCCATGGCCCTGAGCTCCGTAACTGTCATCTCGCTCTCGCTGCTTCTCAGGGGCTATGCCCCGCCCGCGAAAAAATAGGGGTTCCCCGGGATGTCCACCCAATCGCTTTTATGCTGTGCCACCATCAAGGCTTGAGGTATGGAATTGACCCAGGAAAAGACCCGCAGGCTCCCGCCGATAGTGCTTATCGGCGTCGGAGGCGGCGGCTCCAGGATACTCTCGGAGGGACTGGACAAGCTCACGAAGCATGCGCAGCTCGACAGGTATGCTTGCCTGCTGAAGGCGATAGGCGCCGGTGAGCAGAAACCCCATGTTTTCATCGTGGATACCAGTTCGGACCCCAAGACAAAAGGCTTTTACACGAACATACCCGAGGACCGCAAGATCTCTCTCTCGGGCAGCATCAAGGGCATGTCCCGCGGCGCGGGCGGCAAGCCGGGCCGGGCTCTCAAGGCAGTGTTGAACGAGGAGGTTTCGAGCACACTGGCCAAGGAACTGTACAAGCCTGTCGCGGACATAGGGCCCGCGATAGTGGTCTTCATGCACACGGCCGACGGCGGGACAGGCGGCGGGCTGACTCCGGAGCTCATACAGCAGATGGCTTATGTTCTGCCGCAGTCGACAGTCTTCTGGGTGTTCACGGTGATGCCCACAATTACCAGCATCTCGCTGAACGGCCCCAGGACTGTCGCGCCGAACCTTGGAAAGCTGCTGAAGGTTGTCAGGCGCATAGCCGAGAAGGACTATCACGAGATACCGTTCGAGTGCCGCGAGGCGATAAGGGCCACGGTGCCGGAGCAGCGCGTCGACAGGTCCTACGAGTTCGTCCACTCCAGGGTGGCGCTCTTTCCCATGAGCAACGACCATTTCGCCCAATGCTACAAGGGAGGCCAGGACCGCGTGGAGATACGCGAGGAGATCCTCAACCCCTTCCCCATGGAATTACTCTCGCAGGCCCTGTACCCGTTCCTGAAGTACGTTGTCTCGACAGAGAAGGAGCAGCAGTGGATGCAGAAGTACTGGCCCATGGGCCCCATCGACATCCCGGACATAATGGCCGGCGTCCAGGCCGACAGGCCCGTCGTAACCCCGCATCTATGGATAGACCCCGAGGGCTGGGGCAAGGGAGGGCCCGAGGCGGTGATACAGGACATGAGGCAGGGCGTCATCAGGATGGAGAAGGCCGAGGGCGACTTGAAGGAGGGGTTGCCGGATTCGTTCACGTTCACGGGCACGCCGTCAGGCATGTTCGAGTTCCGGGCAACCAGCATTTACTGCATCCCAGTGTATCCGGAGGGCAGCAGGTACTTCGACGAGTTCGGGGACCTGATATCGGACGAGTGGTTTCCCAAATTATCGGGCAGCCTGAAATTCGTCGGCGGCGCGGACGGCCGCAAGGTTGGGGTCATCAGCCATTCCGCCAACCTCAAGCCACAGCCGATCACCAGGCCCGGCGACAGGAAGCTGGGCTTCGAGGACGGGCTCCTGGTCACGCTCATTTTCGGCGCGATACCCTCGGACTTCCCTGTTTGGCTCAAATCCGTGAAGGACATAATGAAGGAGCACAAGACAGAGGACATGTGGGAGCTCAGCTTCTATGACGCGAATGACTGGCTCAGCGAGCTCGGAAAGTACATAGGCTGGAAGGACTGGCTCACGCAGGAGTACAAACCGGATAAGGTGATCTGAATGGCTACAGGCTACGGTTACGGAAAGGTGATCCTGTTCGGCGAGCATTTCGTGGTCCATGGCAAGCCGAGCATCGCATCGGGGATATCCAGAAAAACAGTGGCCGAGCTCAGGCCTGCCCCCGAACTGGGGTTCAACATTGTCGACAAAAGGCCCGGCAGGGAAATGGGTTTCCACATAATCGACAAAAGGCCTGCCGCGGAGGGCTACATAAAGAAATACGAGGAAGCCCAGAGGAAATCGGTCGATTTGATGAACAAAGCGGTGTGGCACGTGGACTTCGACAGGAATCCGGTGGAGGTCATCCTGGGCGGCGACCTGTACTGCGCTTCCGGCGTCGGCGCGTCGGCAGCGAGTTGCGTTGCAATGGCCAGAGCGGTCAACGAACATTTTGGGCTCGATCTCAGCGCCGAGCAGATAAACCTGTGCGGGCTGGAAGGGGACAAGGCTTACGCGGGCACGCCGAGCGGCATAGACAACACATGCTCCACTTACGGAGGATTAATCTACTTCAGAAAGAACATGCAGGGCGGCGCCAATACCATTGAGAGGATACAGCTGGGCAAGCCCCTCGACATAATCATGGTGTCAACGGGCATAACCACCAGGACCGAGGAAGCGGTCGCCGGAGTGAGAGAGAGGCTGAAGCAGAACCCCGAGGAATACGGCAGGATATTCGGCGAGGCAGAGCAGATAGTGGCCAAGGCAAAGGACGCGCTGGCCAACGGCGATGCCGAGGCAGTGGGAAAGCTCATGGACGAGAACCACAGGCTGCTCCAGAGGATAGGCGTGAGCCACGAGAAACTCGACTACTTGGTCGACCTGTGCAGGAAGAACCATGCCCTGGGCGCCAAGATGACGGGCGGCGGTATGGGCGGGTACATGGTTGCGGTTTTCACCTGCCCGAACTGCCAGGAAAAAGCCGCGAAGGCCTGCGAGGCGGAGGGGTACATGGTGATAAGGGCGAGGATTGGGTGATTGAACATGTTCTCGCCGAATCCGCTTCGCGGACTCGTCTATTTCCTCGGTGAGTTCCTCACCTGCGGTCTCGCCCGCATACCGCGACTTTTAAGTCTGCGGATAAGGGCGTTTTTATGCAATTCC